>JACERV010000035.1 GCA_013911065.1 Ruminococcus sp.
ATATCCTCCCTCCTCGTTGTTATATGCATCTACAACTTTTTTCTTAAACTCATAATTATATTTAGCCATAGAAAAACCGACCTCCCAATCGTTAGATGTTTAGGTCTAACTTTTGGGGGTCGGTTCAATACTCCGGTGTGGTCTTTTTATTTTGGCAATACGAAAAGATTTTATTGGTGACATATACATAGGTATATATTACACTTATGGTAACGGTAAAAGAAAAAATGATATAATATAAGTTATTGAGATAGCAGACGTACGAGAAAGGGGAAGCATAATGAATGATATTTTGACATTTTTAGAATAAAAACTTGAAGCCAATGTAACTTATTTTACATATTTTACATATTCTTGGCTAGCCATCGTGTCAGCGAATTGATATAATTAAAAAACAATTATAAAAAGGGTGAACAAATGAAAAAGAGGAATATTAAGAGAAAAATCCAGGGTTATGTATTTGGGGTTGCGGCTGTCATAGGTGCATTAATTACCGCAGTTATGGCCATAAGTAGTTTTGTGCTTACTGATCACGTAATATTGGATACAAGCAAACAAATGGTGAAAGCTTCTTCCCAGAATGTGGCTTCGAATCTTCATCTGCTGGTGGATCGGATTATCACAATCTCCCTGACAGAAGAGAAACTTAGTGGAAGCGGGCCTCTGAAAGAGAAGGAAGAGATCCTTGCCGGGAAGAAAGAGACGATAGAATTTGTCTGGCTGGCTGTTTATGGGGAGGATGGGAACAAATTATATGGAGACAACAAAGCTCCTGAGTCAATAGCAGGCGAGAAATATTATTCCTATCTTACAGCAACAAACAGTACGGTAATAGGAGAGCCATAACAAGAGGATGACGTATATCAGCTGACGGTTAGTACCGTACTTAATAATCAGGACGGAATGTATGGATATTTGGTAGGAAGTTACAAATATGATATGTTAAATGATGTTCTAAGCAATATTAATTTAGGCACCCACGGAGGTGCATATGTCATAAATGAAGAAGGATTGGTGGTTGCCGACAGAACGGTCGAAAATATAGGGGCCGGACAAAATGCCTATGAATTGTATGGAAGTGGAGGCAATGCCAAAATTTTTAATCAGATTGTCGATGGACAGACTGGGTCTACATCTACCGTACTTCAAAAAGATGGAAAAAGTGCAAAATATTATATGGCGTATTCACCCATTCCGGGAACGAATTGGTCGCTGGTAATTGACGCGCCAAAGAGTGATTTCACAGGAGTGGTTTACGTTGCATTAATGATTTCTTTGTTCATTTTTTTGTTCCTGATGCTGTTGAGTCAGATTATTATTTCAAAGCTGTCCGAGAGAATTTCTTCACCCTTGAACACAGCAATGAAGCGTCTTGAGGAACTGGCCCAGGGAGATATGAAGGGAGAGGTTGTCATAACAAAAACCGGAGACGAGGTTGAAGGACTGACAAATGCTTTACATGATATGGTAGAAAGTCTGGATCATTACATAACAGATATAAAAGCTTCCCTGGCAGCATTTTCGGAAGGCAATTATGCATATGAGGTGCCTGACCGTTTCCGGGGAGATTTCCAAACCCTTCAGTGGGCCTTAATGAAAATCTCCACTTCGCTGAACGAGATGATGAAGCAGGTTAATATTGCAGCAGTCAAAATAAATGGCAATTCCAACGAAATCTCTGAATTGGCGGGAGAACTTTCCGCAGGATCCGCAGAGCAGATGGCGGCCCTTGACAGGCTCAGGGAGAGTGTGGATGCCATCACGAAAAAGTCTGATCAGATAGACGGTGATTCAAAGCAGGTAGCAGAGCAGGCCGGAAGAGCCAGTGAAAAGACAGAGTTAGGAAACTGCCGGATGGAATCCATGCTGGATACGATGCGTGATATTGACGGCAATATGATGGAGATCAGAAAGATCAGCAAAATGATTGAGGAGATAGCGTCACAGACAAGCCTTTTAGCTTTGAATGCCGCAATTGAGGCGGCTAGGGCCGGAGTCCATGGAAAGGGATTTTCTATAGTGGCGGGTGAAATCGGCAGCCTGTCCGACCAGACAGCAGAAGCTTTAAGCCAGACGGGGGAGATCATAAACCAGTCCGAAATTGCAATCCGAAAAGGATTGAGTGACGCAACAGAAACAGCCTCGATATTAGAGGAGGTTAATCAGGCAGCCCTCCAATTTACGGGCATATCGGAAGGATTGACCCAGCTGGTGGCCCAGCAAAAGCAAATCATGGTGCAGGTAAATGATGAAATCACCGCAGTTCATAAAATTGCATCAGAAAACAGCTATATAGCGGATCAGACCAACAAAAAAACCGAGCAGTTCTTGAGCCAGGCCAACCAATTAAAAGAATTTGTATCCAGGGTTATTCTAAAGGAGGACGATTGATGAAAATAATAAGGAAAATTGGGGTATTGTTTTTTTTCACAGTGTTCGTACTGCAAACCACAGCCTGTGGGGCTGGCAATAAGATGAAAGATGGCTATTATACAGCCGAAATGGGTACTTATTCCCATGGCTGGAAAGAATACGTCTGCATTATGGTAAAGGATAATCAAATCATTTCTGCGGAATACAATGCAAAAAATGAAAGTGGTTTTATAAAAGCATGGGACAATGAGTATATGAAAAATATGAATTCGGTCACCGGAACGTATCCAAATGACTATACAAGAAGATATGTGAGCCAGCTTATAGCGGATCAGAGTGCCGGAGATATAGATATAATCAGCGGTGCTACCTCTTCAGGCGGCCAGTTCCGTTTTTTGGCTGAAGCTGTAATTTTGCAGGCTATGGAGGGAAATCCTGAAAAGGTGATTATTGAATCTACGGAAGAGGAGAGCTAAGAGTGCAAATCGTGGTTTGAAAGCGGCAATCAACAATGCTGACTCCAAGTGATAGTTTTAATGTGAAAATAGATGATAGAAGAGTAAAGCTGTGATATATATTAGAAGGAGCCTGCAGAAGCTCCTTCTTTTTATATGCAGGAATCAGAAGTGTTTTTGATGTGAAGAATAACATTTAAAATAGAATTAATAATTATATGTATATATTATAATTTAAAACATAATTATTTTATGGAAAATAGATTTTGTTATGCAAGGAATAATTATGAAGAAAATTATTGATGAAAATTATTATGATTTTATTGTTGATAGCAACTCAGCGATTTTGGATAATCCTAATTACTTTACACGGTTCACTCAAAGGTATTCTATACTCCACACAATATCAGATGATGTCAATATGTGTGATCTGGGGCGGCAGCCGTATCATGAATTTCCTACACTATATACGTTATCCTCTCAACTGAGCCTTGAAAGTTCTGGGATACCTCAAATACAGCAAAACTCCGCGCTGGCTTTATTTGGATTTGGTGTTATCGTGGCTGTCATTGATACTGGAATTGATTACCGGCACCCTGCTTTTCGGTATAATGACGGGACTTCCCGTATTCTATCTATTTGGGATCAGACAATACAGGAAGGTATCCCCCCGGAAAGCTTTGAATTTGGTACTGAATATGGTAAAGAAATAATAGACATTGCATTACAAACGGAAGAACCTATGTCTATAGTTCCCACTATCGATACAAATGGACACGGCACAGCTATTGCCAGTATTGCTGCTGGCAGCTATGATAGAGAAAGCTTTTTCTCCGGTGTTGCTCCCCAATCTGAATTTGTGATAGTGAAACTAAAGGGGGCAAAGCAAAATCTGCGCAAAATGTTCTGTGTTCCTGAAGATGCTATCTGCTATCAGGAAACAGATGTTATATTCGGCATGAGGTATGCGCTTGAAACAGCTACAAAACTGAATCGGCCTCTTATCGTATGCATTGCCATTGGTTCCAGTCATGGGGGGCACGAGGCTCTTGGTGCAGCAAGTGTTTATATTGATTATCTCACTCAACTTTCACATATTGCTGTTTCCGTTGCTGCTGGAAATGAGGGAGATAAACATAGACATTATTATGGAAATGTCCTGTCACCTCCATTTGTAGATGAATTTGAATTAAAGGTTTCTGAAAAAGATTCTTGTTTTTCGTTTGAATTGTGGTCTGACTTTTTAGCTAGGCTATCCATACAAATTGTTGCGCCAAGCGGTGAAAAATCCCCCGTTATATACCCTTCCATTAAAGATTGCAATCACTATCAATTTATTTTTGGAAAAGAAAATATTTGGATTAATAACATCCTGATTGAAAAGGAAAATGCCACTCAATTGATATTGGTGCGTATTAGTAATGCAACGGAAGGAGTTTGGCGTATATACGTTGGAAATATTAGTAAGGCTCCTTTTTCTTTTGACTGTTGGCTGCCCAGTGGAGAATTGATTTCGAATGAAACTTTTTTTATGCCTTCTGACCCCAATACGACCATAACATGTCCCGGTAATACAGTCCCTGCCCTCACAACAACTGCTTATGACCAGGCGGGCAACAGCATCATAACTGAAGCCAGCCGAGGATATACCAGAATCGGCAGAGTGAAGCCAGATGTAGCAGCACCGGGAAGCCGTATTCCTTGTGCGGTTCCTCAAGATGAATACTCAATTTTGACAGGAACCGGTGCTGCAGCGGCTCATGCTGCAGGTGTCATTGCCATGGTATTGGAATGGGCAGTTGTGCGGGGCAACTATACTTCCATTACAGGAAACGATATCAGAAGTTTGATTATACAAAGTGCTGATAGAGATCCTACATATGTTTATCCGAATAACATATGGGGATATGGAAGCTTAAATATTAATGCTCTTTTTGAATTTTTAACCTATATAAGGCAATGATTCTGTATGTATAAATTGGGGGAGTAGTTACTATGCTGCTGCATATGTGTGCCTTCAAAACGTTTTGTGTCTTAGCTTTTAGAGGACTTTTTTTCCTGGTACATCAGAATGTCAATCTGTTTTAGAAAGTTTTCTGCATTCTTATGTAACCGGGAGTTATACACAGCATAGCCCATACTAAGTCCAAGAGAGTAAGGATGGGAGTCAGACTGATTATAGTTATCAAGACGTTTGTTAATTCTACAGACCAGGGACTCCAGCTCGTTTCTGTCTGATATATCTAAAATGAGACAGAATTCATCTCCGCCAAATCTGGCTATAAAGTCATTCACTTCAAGGCAGCCTTTCAGCAGCTTTGCCGTAGTTTCCAATGCCTGGTCGCCCATGCTGTGCCCATATGTATCATTAATTTGTTTAAAGTTATTTATATCCACTAAAATAGCTGAAAATGCCTTTCCGGCAGTGGTTGCGTTAATTTTCTTCTTTAAATACACATCAAGCTTTTTTCGGTTATTTATTTTTGTGAGATGGTCTGTATATATATCATGATTCTGGAAATTTAAAAATAGCACAAGCAGGGAAAGAACAATACTGTTGAGCATTAGCGACATCCCATAAAATCTTATCTGCAGAAAGATGCTGACTATTGGGGGAAGTGCAAAAAACATAAGTGATAAAAAACTCTTTTTATCCAATCTTCTGCGGTTCAATAAAATGGTTGCGAAAGCTACGGATAGTAATATGAAGTCAATAAAAACAGGGAGGGCAAAGTATGGCCCTCTGTGGTATATATTATTTGAGTCGATATAATAAAACCAGTCGAAAAATTGAGAGAATATGAGAAGAGTAAAGTTGATTATATTAATGGCACATAAAAGGTAAACCAGCTGTCTGATTTTTCTCTCTTTATGAAAGATCTGCAAATAAACGTAAACCACCCAAAGGGATGGTAAAATTGGATTTATAAGAAAAATCAGAAAATTTCCTATATTATTCAGAACGGGATAAATTGGCAGGGCATTACCGTCGAATCTGCTTAGTATATCTATTACCAACATCAAAATGGTAATGTTCAGCATCGACATATAAAGCTTGTCCCGTAAAGATTTTTTTTCTAAGCACCTTAGTACCTGAAAATAAATAATAATTATTACCATAATAGAATATATATTTAAAATTGCATTACTTTTTAAACTCATTTGTATTCACTCCATTATATAGTATTTACAATTATACACGTAATGTGGTTATTTGTTAATCATTATTGATAACTTTATAATAAATTTATCACAAAATAAGCTGTGAGTTTTTGGTGTCTGATTGTGACAATACTTATTGTATCTTTGTATCTCAACAAAAATATAAAATTTTAGGAATATGTCCCCAGAAGCCCGCATATACTTCAATAGATTGTTTTACTATGCAAAAATTTGATGATAGGAGAGAGGTATTATGGCGAGACGAAGGAAATCATTGGATGAACAGATTCATAGTTTGGACGGGCAGATAGACAAGCAGCAAAGCAAATTAGATATACTGCTGCAGCAGAAGAAGGAGCTTATCAGCAAAAAGCAGGAAGAGGAGATAGGCGAGCTTTTCAGATTTATGAAAGATAATAATATGTCTGCCCAGGATATATACAATTTAGTTGAGCAGAATAAAGAAACAGAGCAATAAGATGACTGTATGAGCAGATTACATTTATCTTTGATGCTTCGGGCCGGCCTGGCCCGAAGTTATTCCCATAAAGGATAGCAATACAGCTGTCACTCCACGCTTTTTAGGGAAGATATCATATCAATGCTCTTAAATTTTCTGCCCATAATATGATTCACGAACACTGTAAACACAATTATCAGAACACAACCTAAAACAATGCTGGAGGCAGAAATAGAAGGAGAGATTTCCATATCGGGATTTGTCGTCTGTGCCCCCATCATATAAATCAAGCCGAATCCGGCAATTACCCCAAAAGGCAATCCAAATATTGTTATCCAGATATTTTCGCGGAGTACCAGTCTTTTCATTTCTTTTTGATGGAAGCCTAAAACTTTTAAGGTGGCAAGCTCACGAATCCGCTCATGATAATTCATGATGCCAAGCACCATCATAACAGCAAAGGCCAGGAGTCCCGAAAAGATAATCAGAACCATTTGAAGACTTTCCAACATCTTCAGAATCGTTATCATGTTTGCTTCCATTTCGGACTTGGTTTCGATTAGGGCAATACGAGGGTCATTATCCAAAAGGCTAAAATCCAATCCATGACCGTTAATGAAAAGTACGCTGATTGTAAATGGGAGAGATGATACCTTTGAAAATGCAGTCCGGCTGATATAGATTTCGTTTCCTACGGGAAAATCTATAATATTCGCAACTTCAAGGGGAATGACCGTTCCATCGGAGCGTTCTGCCATTACCACGCTTCCAATCCCTGCATTAAGTGCTTTTGCCATCCGCGGAGTGATCAGCACTCCATTGTCCGGTAAAGCCACTTCTAATCCGGCACTGTCTGTAAAGTGTAAGCTGCTCTGATTGTCATCCATTACTACCAAATAAGGATTCTGTACACCGCCATCCCCACCGTAAATATAAACGCCAAATCCCATCGCAGCTTCAATGGACTGTGCTTCGTCCAGCGCTTCATAAATATAGGCGGCGTCCTCGGGAGCCATGGGTGTTTTCAGCTTGATTTCCACATCGTAGCGCATGGTTTCTTTAAACGCCCTATCAATCATGGCATCCATAGAATCTTTCATCCCAAAGCCGCCTAAAATAAGGGCGGCCGACCCGATAATGCCCATAAGTCCCATTAACATTCGAGCCTTATTGCGGAAAAGATTTCTTGTAACAATTTTTCCGCTGAAACTTAGGTTTTTCCAAAATAAGGGTATTCTTTCCAATAAGATGCGGCGCCCCCGTGCCGGAGGCTTAGGCCGCATAAGAGCTGACGGTGTACTTTTCAATGATTTTTTACACGAAAAAAAAGCTGCGCCGCAGGTCACAAAGGCAACTGCAATAGCCCCAATAAAAAAATGTACAGAGAAAGTGTCGGCCCCATTTTCCTCTATTGTGTAGCGAATGGTTCCAAGCCCATATAAAAATTTGGCAAGATAACGGGAAATAATCCATCCTAAAAGCATGCTTGGAATGGTAATCAAGATTCCATAAAACGAATACCTGCCCATTATCTCGCTTTTGGAAAAGCCCAAAGAGCGCAGCGTACCCAAATGCTGCCGCTGGTTTTCCATCATTCTTCCTACAGTAATCCATGTAACAAGTGCCGCTATCAAAAAGAACGCTATAGGGAAAAGAGCGCCTATCTGCTTAATCCCTTCAAGATCGTCCGCAATATAGCTGCTGCTTGGCTGATTCTGGCGGTCTATGATATTCACGTTTCCGAGAGTTTCCCGCAAATCCGCCGCTATTTCCCTATTAGTATGTCTGGTATCCTCAATTAAAGAGAGAATTAGCTCATTATAAGGAGTCTCCGGCAGTGCGGAAGCATTCACATAGGCAAAGCCGTATTTTTGGTAGTCAGGCACAGTCAAACCATCCGGCGCATAATAAATATATTCTGCGTCACGGATAATCCCCTTTATCAGCCAGTCTTCTTGCTGTTCTCCTATGGAAAATCGAATCGTATCACCGGATTTCAGTCCGTTAGCCTTGGCAAAACGGCTGTCCAGCAAAAGAGATTTGGATTCGGTTCCGTCAAGCAATTGTCCTTCCAGCAACTCCGGAATATTGATTTTGGGCTGTCCCTCAATGGCGTGCAGCCGCAAAGTGGCGTTAATGCCACCGGACAAGCCAACTTCCAGCAATTTGCGCCTCTGGGAAAATTCCACATCCTCTAAAGTCTGTATCTTCTCCACATCCGATGCTGAAACATCGGTTTTGTAGACCCAGTAATCAGCCAGATTTGCGCTTTGATAATCACCTTCCACATTGTTTTCCATTGTGCTGACATACAGGTTTAATCCGCTGAACAAGGCAATTCCAAGTGTACAGATACATACAACGGCTGCAAAAGACCATCGGCTCTCTAAAATATCCCGGAAAATCTTTTTTTGAAGCATATTTACCATTTGATTCCCTCCAAATCCACAGGCTTATTCTGCACAATATTCGCAATCACCCTGCCGTTTTTCATTTCGATTACACGGTCTGCAATAGGAGCCAAAAGGGAATTGTGCGTGACAATAATCACTGTTTTGCCCATCTTATGGCTAATATCTGATAAAACCCGGATGACAGCTTTTCCGGTTTCTGTGTCCAGTGCCCCGGTAGGCTCGTCACAAAGCAGCAAATCCGGGTTTTTACAAATGGCTCTTGCGATAGCAACACGCTGCTGCTCACCTCCGGAAAGCTGCGCCGGAAAGTTATGAATCCTGTCTTTTAATCCTACTATTCGAAGGGCTTCCTCAGGCTCCAGTGGTGATTTGCACACTTGTTTTGCTAACTCCACATTCTCAAGGGCGGTCAGGTTGGGAATCAGGTTGTAGAACTGAAAGACAAATCCAATTTTGTAGCGCCGATAGTCGGTAAGTTTTAAGTCATTCATAGATGTAATATCTTCACCTGCGAAAAGGATTTTTCCGGATGTGGCAGTTTCCATACCTCCCAGCAAGTTCAGCACAGTGGTTTTGCCGGCACCGGATGGACCGAGAACAATACAAAGCTCACTGTCTTTTATCTCGAATGATATATTATTTACATATTACATCTATAAAATCCATAATTTAGAGAGGTGATTTTTCTTGGACGGATTTGAAAAAAGAAGAGACGATAAGAAAAAAGCCATCATCCAGACAGCTTTGGACTTATTTGATCAATATGGTTATGAAAAAGTATCAATGACTGATATTGCGGAAAAAGCACATGTTTCAAGAGCATCCATATATAATTTTTTTGATAGTAAAGACAATCTCCGGCGTATCATCATAAAAGACATCTTAGATGATAGTGTTGAAAAAGTTGAAAAACTGCTTCAAGAAGAGGGTAACTTTATTGAGAAAATTAAGAAGTATATCATAATCCGCACATGGTATTATGGTAAGCATAGCTTGAAATTCTTTTTTGACACGGTTGAAAGTGATTCTGAACTCCGGCAGTACTTTGATGATTTCACCACCACCCATAGACAGCTATTAATAGAATTCATAGACAAAGGTAAACAGTCAGGAGTTTTTTTACCGGATATATCCAATATTGCAATTGAAATGTATATCGATATATTTCAAACATACTTTCTCCAAAATATGAACAAAAGGGAGATTCGTGATAGACTGGAGTTTAACCCCAAATTGGCAGAGGAGATAAATAGGCTGTTTCTGGAAGGGTTGATTAATAAAAGAAAATGAGCCGATAACTGTGAGCAATCTCACCTGTTATCGGCTTTGTTATTCGCATTTCTTATTTGCGCTTCAGACAAATAAATTATTCAAAATAAAATAAATCTTCAAATTTTTTATCTAGTGCGATGCAAAGAATGAGTGCCAGTTTGGCAGTAGGATTGAACTGTCCGGTTTCAATAGAACTTATTTGTGAGTTTTTCATGTCTGATTGTGGCAATACTTATCTAATTATGGTAGAATCAAAAAATGAGAACTAAATGGAGGATAAGAAGATGAACGAGAGATCCAGTTTTGTATTGAGAATTGTAGCGGGGCTGTACCTTGCTTATTTAGGAGTCAAAATGATTCAGGGATTAATAGTAGACAAACCCGAGAATATGATGTTTATGTTTGCGATGGCAGTAATTTTTGTCATTGTAGGTGTTCTATTTATTATATCTTCAGTAAAAAACATGAGGTCATCCAAAAATGCAGAAACCCCGCAGGAAGAAACAAATGCGGATTATATTGAGGATACCCCGGAGCTGGAGAATAAGGTTGCAGAAACTGCAGAAGATAAAGCAGATGAAGTGCCGGAGGCAGGTGAGGATGAATCCGGCGGTGAAGCGGATTTGGAAGCGGCAGGTAAGGAAACATCCGATGTGGACGTAGATTTAGATGAGGAAGACAGATAGAAGAGATATAAGGAGTAATAGATTATGCGTGTAGGAATGGGATATGATGTCCATAAACTTACAGAAGGAAGAAAGCTGATTATTGGCGGCGTGGAGATACCTTATGAAAAAGGACTGCTGGGACATTCGGATGCGGATGTACTGGTACATGCGATTATGGATGCTTTGTTGGGGGCAGCCGCCCTCGGGGATATTGGAAAACATTTTCCGGATACAGATCCTCAATATAAAGGAGTTTCAAGCATTGAGCTGTTGAAATGTGTAGCGGGGCTTCTTGATGAAGGCGGGTATATTGTAGAGAATATCGATGCTACAATTATAGCCCAGAAGCCTAAGATGCTTCCCTATATTGAGCAGATGAGAAGCAATGTGGCAGATACTCTTGGGTTACTTATTGACCAGGTGAATATTAAAGCGACAACGGAAGAGGGACTGGGATTTACCGGAAACGGGGAAGGGATTTCTTCCCAGGCAATTTGTGCATTGGAGAAAATTACAAATTACAGCAGCTATGATGTCGTTCAAAATCCGGGAGGATGTGAGGGGTGTAGAGGCTGCCATAGACAATAGCAGGAAAGGAGGCAAAAGGATGCGGCTCCGAAAACTTGACAGCAGTGAACACGGCCTGACAAGAGGATTGTGGGAAAAAGTGTTTTCAGACGATAGTAAAAAGTTTCTGGATTACTATTATTTTATTAAAACCAGAGATAACCAGATTTATATGATAGAGGAGGATGGAGCAATCCGTTCCATGCTTCACTTGAATCCCTATGTGCTTCAGGTAGAAGAAGAGCAGTTCCGGTGTCATTATATTATTGCTGTGGCTACGGAGGCAGAATACCGGAAGCGCGGATATATGGGAGAACTGTTAAGAGCATCTATGATGGATATGTATGCCCGGAAAGAACCTTTTACATTCCTGATGCCTGCGGCAGAAGCAATTTATACTCCTTATGATTTCCGGTTCATTTATAAGCAGAATCAGGAGGAGATACTCGGGAAAGAGGGAAGTCCCGGTGTGGAATTAAAAGATGCAGAGCTAGGAGATGCTGCTGAAATGGCAGAATTTTTCCGGAAATATTATGCCCCTGCATATCAGGTTTATGCCATCCGGGATGAAAATTATTATCAGACTATGATATTTGAACAGATGAGCGAAAATGGCGGAGTAAAACTGATGAAGCAGGGCGGACGCATCGTCGGGATGTTTGCTTACGCCAGAGAGAAGCGTGTTGAAATCAGAGAGCCCCTGTATCTGCCGGAATATGAAGAGGAATTTCAAAAGGCAGTTTATGTACTTCGGGCAGGAGAAGACAGTCCGGTAAAAATACTTGCAGCATGCGGGAAGGAAGAAGCAACGAAGGTTCCCGTGATTATGGTAAGGATACTGCATTTACAAACCCTGCTGGAATCCATACATGTAAAGGCAGGAGAGAAACTGGATTGTTCCTTTGCAGTATTAGATACAATCATAACAGCAAACAGCCGGGTATGGAAACTCCAGGGCGGTGGAGACAATCCGGCAATACAAGTACAGGAAACAGAAGATTCCCAGGGGGTACTGACAATCAGTGCGCTGGCAAGTTTATTGTTTGGTTATAAGACCCTGGAAGAAATTTGTGAGGAAGAGGATGTAATTGTTTCAGAGGAACTGGCATGTGAATTGCGGAAAACCCAGCCGCTGGAGCGAGTATACCTAAACGAAATAGTCTGAATAGTCTGAAAATGAACTGCAAAGGGGACAGTCCCTTTTGAAAAGGGACTGTCCCCCTTGCGTTTCTTTTGCAGTCTATTTACAAAATTGGTTGACAAATTCCTTAAATTTGCATAATATATACCTATATAAATATAGATTGAAAAGCGATGAACGGAAAGAGTAACTGATTTTGAACTTTCAGAGAGAGACTGTCACCGGCTGCGAGCAGTCTTAAGGGATAAATTTGTGAAGTGCATCCGGGAGCTGATTCTGCGAAAGGGACAGGAATGAGTAGCAGGATACGGGGAACATACGTTACATGTGATAAGTGAAAGAAGCAATTCTTTTAATAGAGTGGAACCGCGGACATGACTTCGTCTCTAACAAGAGACGGGGTCATTTTTTATGTAATAGGAACGTAGCTTTTCCTATTTACATAAAACCCATCTGGGGATGCGCACCACGCGCATAAGGAAAATGGCCGTTAAAGCGACCGCGCTTCGGCGCGAGAGTCTGGCCTGTCAGACTCTATGTTCTTATGAGAAGGGATGGTAGGAAATTTTATGGGAATTATATCTTATATCAAAAATGAAATTCAAGTAATCAGAGAGCGTGACCCTGCGATAAAATCAAATATGGAGGTATTGCTTTACCCAAGTTTTAAAGTTATACTTAGGTATAGGGTTGCTCACAAATTGTATCTGAGACAGCATTATTTTCTGGCCCGCTGGATTTCCCAGAGGGCAGCAAGAAAGACGGGCATTGAGATACATCCTGGTGCAGTAATCGGAAAAGGATTGTTTATTGACCATGGAAGCGGTGTAATTATCGGGGAGACAACTGTAATCGGAGATAATGTGACACTTTACCAGGGCGTTACTCTGGGTGGTACAGGAAAAGAGCAGGGAAAGAGACATCCTACATTGGAGGATAATGTAATGGTCAGTGCGGGAGCAAAGATTTTGGGCTCCTTTACAATTGGCGAAAATTCGAAAATCGGGGCAGGCTCTGTTGTTTTGGAGGAGGTTCCGCCTAACTGTACAGTAGTTGGTGTTCCGGGACGTATAGTGCGTATGGGTGACCAGAAAGTACCCAGGTCAGACATGGATCAGATTCATCTGCCGGACCCGGTTCTCAACGACATCAAAGAATTGCAGAATGCCAACATCCGCCTTTACAATCAGCTCAAGGAAATGGAAAAACATATGAAGTGTATACTTGACGGGGATTGCGGGCAGCAGGATGAAAAAGAAAAAATAGAGAAAGAAGAGACAGAAAAGAAAGAAGTGCAAGAGGAGAAGAAGGATGAAATTATATAATACATTATCAAAAAGAAAAGAGGAATTTTTACCTTTGGAAGAGGGAAAGGTAAAAATGTATGTCTGCGGACCTACCGTTTATAACTATATCCATATTGGAAATGCCAGACCTATGATCGTGTTTGATACGGTAAGGAGGTATTTCGAATATAAAGGATACGAGGTTAACTTTGTATCTAACTTTACAGATGTGGATGACAAGATTATTAAAAAGGCTATTGAGGAAGGCGTGACGGCATCGGAGATTTCCCAGCGTTATATCGAAGAGTGCAAAAAAGACATGAAAGACATGAATGTAAAGCCGGCCACGAAACATCCCCTGGCTACAGAAGAAATCTGCGGTATGGTAGACATGATCGGAACACTGATAGATAAAGGCTATGCGTATGAGAAAAATGGAACTGTCTATTACCGTACAAGAAAATTTAAGGATTATGGTAAATTGTCTCACAAGAATCTGGATGACTTACAGTCCGGCGGACGTTCCCTTTTAGTATCAGGGGAAGATGAGAAAGAGGATTCTTTGGATTTCGTTTTATGGAAGCCGAAAAAAGAAGGAGAGCCCGCATGGGAGTCTCCATGGAGTGACGGACGTCCGGGATGGCATATCGAATGTTCGGAGATGTCTAAGAAATATTTGGGAGAGCAGATTGATATTCATGCAGGCGGCGAAGACCTGGTGTTCCCTCACCACGAGAATGAAATCGCCCAGAGTGAGTCTGCAAATGGCAAGGAATTCGCAAAATATTGGATGCATAATGCATTTTTGAATATTGACAACAGAAAAATGTCAAAATCTCTTGGAAACTTCTTTACGGTCAGAGAAGTTGGGGAGAAATATGACTTACAGGTTCTGCGTTTCTTTATGCTCAGTGCACATTACAGGAGTCCGCTGAATTTCAGTGCGGAACTGATGGATGCTGCAAAGACTGGATTGGATAGAATTGTAACCGCAGCAGAAAATCTGAAATTCCTGAAAAATAACGCAAAGGTACAGAATATGACCGATGCGGAGAAAGAGGCATTTGGAAAAACGCAGGAATATGTAGATGGATTTGAAAAGGCAATGGACGATGATTTCAATACTGCAGATGCAATTTCCTCCGTTTTTGAGCTGGTAAAATATATCAATACTACAGCAAATGGAGAAAGTTCCGCAGAATATCTGCAGAGCCTGTTGGATTTGCTGGTGAAGCTGACAGATGTCCTGGGGATTATTGTTGAAAAGGATGAAGAGATTCTGGCGGAGGATATTGAGACCCTGATTGAACAGCGTCAGGAGGCCAGAAAGAGTAAAAACTTTGCAAGAGCCGATGAAATCCGCGATGAACTGCTGGCAAAAGGAATTATTCTAGAAGATACTCGAGAAGGAGTAAAATGGAAAAAGGCATAAGATTTGAGTTTCATGATTATATACACGAAGTATTGAGTCTTCAAGAGGTGGATATCGCAAGCTATTCACCTCTTGTTCTGGCATATATCGGTGACAGTATTTATGATTTAATTATCAAGACTATGGTTATCAATAAAGGAAATAAGCAGGTGCATAAGCTGCATGATGAGACAAGCGGGTTTGTACAGGCTTCAACTCAGTCTTTGATGATGCGGACGATGCAGCAATATCTGACAGAGGAAGAACATGCGATTTACAGGCGGGGAAGGAATGCGAAGTCCGTTTCGCCTGCCAAGAACCAGTCAATCACAGACTACAGAAGAGCCACGGGATTCGAGGCTCTTTTGGGATATCTTTACCTGAAAGAGGACTACAAAAGGCTGATGGATTTAGTCAAAATCGGACTGGACAGCCTGAACCCGGAGCAGGCAGCAGAATAGCATGGGCATAGAATTAAACGGCACAGCGGACTGAAGCTATCCGTTTTACATGAATAAGAAAACGAGGAATAAGATGCAGGAAAAAGAAAAAAATGAAGTGGAAAATAAAGAGAATACGCTGATAATTGAAGGCAGAAATGCAGTGTTAGAGGCTTTCCGTTCAGGAAAGACCATTGATAAAATATTTATTTTAGACGGCTGTCAGGATGGCCCTGTCAGAACAATTGTGAGAGAGGCTAAAAAACATGATACTATTTTGAATTTTGTGGCAAAAGAAAGACTTTCACAGCTTTCTGAGACTGGAAAACATCAGGGTGTAATTGCGTACTCGGCAGCTTATGATTATTCTGATATAGAGGACATGTTCCGGCTGGCAGAAGAGAGGGGAGAGGCACCCTTCCTTATTTTGCTGGATAATATTGAGGACCCGCATAATTTAGGAGCCATCATCCGGACTGCTAATCTGGCAGGGGCACATGGTGTTATTATACCAAAACGAAGAGCAGTGGGCCTTACTGCCACGGTTGCAAAGACCTCAGCAGGAGCGCTGAACTATACCCCTGTTGCAAAAGTGACAAACATCGCAAAAACGATAGAGGGACTTAAAGAAAGAGGTGTCTGGTTTGTTTGTGCAGACATGGGCGGAGAATCGATGTACCGTTTGAATCTGACAGGGCCTATCGGCATGGTTATTGGAAATGAAGGTGAAGGAGTAGGGCGCCTGGTAAAAGAGAAGTGTGATTTTATTGCAAGCATTCCCATGAAGGGAGAAATTGACTCCCTGAATGCATCTGTTGCAGCGGGGGTGCTGGCATATGAAATTGTCCGCCAAAGAATGAAATAATCCGGGATATATAAAGGTATGCAGGACAAGAAAGGGCTGGGCTGATGAGGAAGTATGATGCAATAACGGACGAGCAGTTGATTTCGGATTTTCGGAATGGCAATTCAGAAATAATGGATTATATCATGGTAAAATACAAGTCAATGGTCCGCAAAAAAGCAAGGGCGATGTATTTGATAGGAGGAGAAAATGAAGATCTGATACAGGAGGGCATGATAGGGCTTATCAAGGCTGTCCGGGATTATAATCCTTCCCAGGGAACCGCTTTTGCCGGTTTTGCGGAACTCTGTGTATCCAGGCAGATGTATACTGCAATTGAAGCTTCAAAAAGAAAAAAACACATCCCGCTTAATTCCTATATATCTTTATACGAGGAGGGGGGCAATGCAGATGAGGAAAAGACCCTTCCTTTAATAGATACCATTGAACCTGCCGTAGAAAATAACCCGGAAGCATTGTATTTTGGAAAAGAATTTACAGAAGCTTTTGTAGAGGAATTGAAACAAAGCCTGAGTGCCCTGGAGAATCGGGTGCTATATCTCCATCTTCTGGGAACAGATTATAAGACAATCGCAGAACTGCTTGGCAAAAGCCCTAAAGCAATAGACAATGCCCTTCAGAGAATAAGGACGAAAGCAGAAAAGCTTCTGCCGGGGTAAAAAGGTGAGTGTCATGGGAATCAGCAACATTTCTATAATGGAGGATGGCAAAATGGCGGTGGAAGAACAATATTTATCAGACGTTGAGGCGATATTATCTCACAGATATGATAACGGTGCAGATTTCTGGGCTACGCCAGATAAACGCCTATTAAAAGGCTCCCCGTTTTCAACTTTTGGGATATGCTTCAGACATCAGGCTGCAAAAGAATTTCCAGCACTTTCTGGATACCCAGTATTCAGACGGAGGCTGGCGCTGTAATAAATTTTCGTTTGGTCATGGAGAAGAAACAGAATACTCAAATCCCCATCCGACGCTCAATGCTCTAAACGCTTTCCGTTTTAGCGATTTCTTAAATAAAGAACCTGCACTTGACAGGGCTGTAGATTTTTTGCTTGAACATTGGGTTATCCGAAAACCTATCGGTCCATGCTTATCTTTTTGTAGAAAGGGTGCGCCAAGTATATTAGCGACAAAACGATATCATGAAATTTTAGAAAACCTTGAAAGATAATTATTCTGGTTTTGTCCGTTTATAAAAAACATTTTAAACAAAAAGTGAGACTTTCAAAGAATAAAACCTTTGAAAGTCCCTAAAATCAGCTGTTGAGCGGATTTGAACCGCCGACCTCCGCCTTACCAAGGCGACGCTCTACCGACTGAGCCACAACAGCATAACGCTGTGCATAAATCATACGCAACATTGTTAATATACACTAAAATCACTAGCATTGTCAATAGGATTTATTAAAAACTTTGTTACAGTTCAACTATGCAGATTATGCTAAATCAGGATGGAGAGAAATAGAGTCCAATTTATGGCTGAACTGTAATAGGTGTAAGCATTGAAGGTAAAATCGTCTACAGTTGTGCGGAATCCAGTATTATTGTAAATGGTCCGTCGTTGACCAGGCTGACCTTCATCTCGGCTCCAAAGCTTCCGGTCTGAACAACGGGGACGGCTTCTTTACTCTTTTCAATGATATATTCGTAAAGGGAATTTGCCATATCCGGCTGTCCTGCCTCAATGAAGCTGGGGCGGTTGCCCTTCTTACAGTTCGCATAAAGCGTGAATTGGGAGATAAGAAGAAGGCTGCCGTCTACATCAGACAGGGAAAGATTCGTCTTTCCATTCTCATCCTCAAAGATTCTAAGACCGGTCATTTTTCGGATGAGCTTGTCTGCAGTTTCTGTTGTATCGCTGTCCGAAATTCCAATCAGAACCAGGAATCCCTTTTCTATTTTACCAATAGTCTCTCCTTCTGTGGTTACAGATGCTTCTGTCACCCTCTGTATAACAAATTTCATGTTGCCCTCCTTATATGTTGCAGTTTATACATTGTTTATTTTATACTGTTGTTGAAATAAAGTCCAGTATCCTTTTAAGGGGAAAAAAATAACCACTTGATTTGCTTTTTTTACCACATACGCCTTCTATATTTACAAGGCGGGGAATATGTGATTAGATAAAGGCGTGGAGAGGGAAGTGACATGAAAATACGAATTGAGATTGATGAGAACTTAATAGAGGAAGAGGTCATTGTAAGAGGCAGCAGCCTAAATGAACAGGTGCAGCAGATTCAAAGAGCATTGAGTGAGATTTCCAAGCAGGAGCAGAGAATTGTATTTCATAAAGATGAGACAGAATATTACCTGCCTCTTGCGGAAATTCTGTTCTTTGAAACTGACGGAAAGGCTATCCATGCACACACTGCAGATGATATCTACTTGATTAAGCACCGTTTGTATGAGCTGGAGGAAATCCTTCCGGGGTATTTCATGAGAGTATCTAAATCTACCATACTGAATGTCCGGTGCATTTATGCGATTAACCGTTCCGTATCCACTTCCTGTGTTGTACAGTTTAAGGATACACATAAGCAGGTATATGTTTCCAGATATTATTATAAGCCGCTTCGCAACCGGCTGGAAGAAAAGAGGTAATGACGATGAAAAAGGAAAGATTGTTTTGGGGAATATTTTTTATCTTTGGGGCGGTACTGCTGGTTATCAGCAAGATGGGGTTTTTAAATACGGAAATCAGCATAGGGATGCTGCTTTTATCTGTAATATTTGCAGCAACACTGATTAAGAGTGTCTTACACAAAAATATTCCGGGGGTTTTGTTCTCAGCAGCATTTTTATGTATTATTTATGCAGAGCCTCTTGGGATTACAGCACTGACTCCGTGGACAGTTTTGTGTGCAGCTTTGTTGGGAAGTATAGGGATTTCATTTATATACCATCCTAAACATAAATGGTATTCGTCGCATTTTAATGACAGATTTGAGGAGATTGAGACGATGGATGGGAACGAGTTGAAAATGGAAACCAGTTTTGGTTCTAGTATTAAGTATATTGACTCTGAGGATTTTAAAGCTGCCAGTTTGAAATGTTCTTTTGGCGCTATGAAGGTATACTTCGACCATGCAATTGTACCGGGAGGCGAGGCAGTGGTTCATCTGGAAAATTCTTTTGGAGGCGTAGAATTATATGTCCCAAGAAACTGGAAAGTGATAAACCAGCTGAATGCTTCTTTTGGCGGAGTGGATGAAAAGGGACGGTATGAACAGGGAGGATCAGTAACTCTCATTTTAACTGGAACAGTAAGCTTTGCGGGTGTTACGATTATTTATGTCTAGGTGAAACGCAGTTTTAGCAGTTAAAAAGGAGTAAACAGGGCGATATCCGGCGGATAATAGGTGAAAATCAAAAAGCATACGCCCAGGACCAGTACACAGATGAAATAAACGAAAGTATATCGTTTACGTTTTGAGGATAATAAAGAACGGTATCGGACATAAAAGGCAAAAATCGAACTGATAATGAAAGTCAGGATGTCCAGCAGTAAAATATTTTTCCCAAGAAAGCCAGTATAAGTGTAAAATAGAACCGGGATTAGTAAAGTACCTGCCAATATACCTGCCAAATCGGCACGGAGGAGATGAGGATAAGGCTTAAAGAGGAAGAAGTATTCTATTATGAAAAAAAGCAGTATGGGAAAGTATACCATCTTCATGTGCTCCCAAACAGACTCATTTACAGGAGCAATTAACCCTGCAATAAAGTGATTATGACTCCAATCATAAACAAAGTGGAGCAATGTCCCAAAAGCACAGACAAAAAGAACACCAATTAGTGTACTGATGTATAGCTTTTTAAATTTTCGGGAAAAAGGTTTCATTATAGCAGCCTCCAAAGGAATACTTTATCATAAAATTTTCAAATATATCCTAGTATGCACAGTATATTCTAAGATATTCACAAATATTTTGAAGAAATTAAAAAAATTGAGGACTGGCAACAATTTGTCGAATTTTGTAATAAGATAATGCAAAATAATGTGATTTATATAAGCTTGTGGTATAATACAGAAATATTAAGGTGGTTTTCCGGTACAGGCTGAGGGGGTTATCATGAAAAGCCTGGAAAGAGAAGAACTTGTTCCACTCAGAAAATGTTTAGAGGAATTACTGGAATTTATACAAGGATTGCAGGTAGAGGAAATTCCGTATTTTTACAAATCTGTCGAAAATATGAAGCACAACCTGGAAATCTGCCTTCTTGTCAAGTATGAGGGATGGGAGCAGATGGAACAGATTTTGAAAAGAGATTGGAGATGTGCAAATCATATGCTGTTGGGAATTCCAGGGTTTAATATTCAGGCTGGCAGCCCCAAAGAGAAGGCGGAATTGGACTGCAGGTTCCTCCAACTGATTGCTAATATAGAAGATTATCTGAGACTGGAACAGACGGTGTAGTTCAATAAGTATGCCTTCCTGGACTATTAATGTTCAAGAAGTATAGTTTCTTGTCGAAGAAAACAAGGGGACGTCTTAAACGCATAAGTGTTTAAGACGTCCCCTTGAGTTTTGTGCCCGGTGGTTAGAGGTCTGAAAATATTGCATACACAGTTCTTGTCGTAGTATGTGTTTTGTGGTAAGATAATGGGCAGAATGCTAGTATTTGAGGAGGAAACTATGGAAAACGAAACAGTTTCAAAGAATTTTATTGAACAGGAAATAGATAAAGACCTGGCAGAGGGAGTGTACGATCATGTGAGCACGAGGTTCCCTCCCGAGCCGAATGGATATCTTCATATTGGACATGCCAAGTCGATTCTTTTGAATTATGGTCTGGCGCAGAAATATAACGGGACGTTCCATATGCGTTTTGATGATACGAACCCCACAAAAGAAAAGGTGGAGTTTGTAGATTCTATCAAAGATGACATTCAGTGGCTGGGAGCCGACTGGAAGGACCATTTGTATTTTGCATCTGATTATTTTGAGCAGATGTATGAGTTTGCATTGAAATTAATAAAAAAAGGGAAGGCTTATGTGTGTGACCTTTCACCGGAAGAAATCCGTGAGTACAGGGGAACCCTGACCGAGGTGGGAAAAGACAGCCCATACAGGAACCGTTCTGTTGAAGAAAACATGGAGCTGTTTCAGGCTATGAAAGACGGAAAATATAAGGATGGAGAAAAAGTTCTGCGGGCAAAGATTGATATGGCATCCCCTAATATTAATATGAGGGATCCGATTATTTACCGTGTTGCCCATATATCACATCATAACACAGGGGACAAGTGGTGCATTTATCCAATGTATGATTATGCTCATCCATTGGAAGATGCAATTGAAGGAATCACCCATTCTATCTGTACCCTGGAATTTGAAGACCACAGGCCTTTGTATGACTGGGTTGTAAAAGAGTGTGAATTTGAACAGCCGCCGAGACAGATTGAATTTGCAAAGCTGTATCTGACAAATGTGGTGACTGGAAAGCGTTACATTAAAAAGTTAGTGGAAGATAACATTGTGGACGGCTGGGATGACCCTCGCCTTGTATCTATTGCAGCACTGCGGAGGAGAGGATTTACTCCCGAATCTATTAAGATGTTTATTGATTTGTGTGGTGTATCTAAGAGTCAGAGTTCCGTGGATTATGCAATGCTGGAATACTGCATCCGTGAGGACCTGAAGATGAAGAAAGCCCGTATGATGGCGGTACTAGACCCTATTAAACTGGTAATTGATAATTATCCGGAAGGGCAGGTTGAATATCTTGATGTAGCGAATAACCTGGAAAATGAAGAGCTGGGCAGCAGGAAAGTACCGTTTTGCAGGGAGCTTTATATAGAAAGAGAAGATTTTATGGAGGAGCCCCCTAAAAAATATTTTCGTCTTTTCACGGGAAATGAAGTGCGGCTGATGCATGCATATTTTGTGAAGTGCGAAAGCTTCGTAAAGGATGAAAACGGGAACGTAACGGAAGTTCACTGTACCTATGATCCGGAGACAAAATGTGGCGGAGGTTTTACGGGAAGAAAAGTGAAGGGAACTATTCACTGGGTACCGGCTCCCTATGCAGTGAAGGCGGAGGTACGCCTTTATGAGAATTTAGTGGATGAGGAGAAGGGCGTATACAATAAAGAAGACGGCTCCCTGAATTTAAATCCGAACTCTCTGACAGTTCTGGAGGATTGCTATGTGGAGCCAAGTTTTGATGGGGCTGGACCTACTGACAGCTTCCAGTTTGTGAGAAATGGGTACTTCTGTATTGATGCAAAGGATTCCAGTCCGGATGCACTTGTATTTAATCGGATTGTTTCTCTCAAGAGTTCTTTTAAATTACCTAAGTAAACAAACAATAGGCAGGCCTTGTCAAGAAGCCTGCCTTTTGTGTAAAAGGAAACATCTGTACCTTCTTGAACATTAGTAATTCAAAAGGTGTAAGTTAGGTGTATAAGCATGGAGTGCATAAAATGAATGAATTAACGATAAACCTTCAACCGGGCTCAAAAATCCCTTTGTATGAACAGATTTATAATTATATTAAAAAGGATATTCAAAACAAAAGGCTTCAAAGCGGGGAGAAGCTGCCCTCCACCCGTGCATTGAGCAGGTATTTAGAAGTCAGCAGAAGTACGGTGGAGCTGGCATATGAGCAGCTTTTGTCCGAAGGGTATGTGGAGGCAGAACCATACCGGGGGTATTTTGTGGCACAGATAGAAGAACTCTATCAGTTAAACCAGATTTTTAAACCGGTCCAGGAACAGCCTGTTAAAGCTGAGAAGCAGTATGAATATGATTTTACACCTAATGGGGTGGATTTGAAAAGTTTTCCTTATAATGTATGGCGCAGACTTTCAAAAGACTGCCTTTTGGACGATAAGGCCGAGATGTTCCGCCTGGGAGAGCCGCAGGGAGAGTACGGGCTTCGAAATGCTATCTGTCATTATCTGCATCAGGCCAGAGGTGTCAATTGCGCGCCTGAGCAGATTATTGTAGGTGCGGGAAATGACTATCTGCTGATGCTGCTGACGACAGTTATCGGCCGCAACCATAAGGTTGCCCTGGAAAATCCCACATATAAACAGGCGTACAGGCTTTTTAAAAACCTTTCTTATGAGGTTTGTACTGTGGACATGGATTCCAAAGGAATGGAAATCAATAAGCTTACGGAGTCCCAGGCCGACATTGCATTTGTGATGCCTTCCCACCAGTATCCGCTGGGGATTGTCATGCCGATTAAGAGACGTCTGGCACTTTTGAAGTGGGCAAATGAGGAAGAGTTCCGTTATATTATAGAGGATGATTACGATAGTGAATTCCGCTACAAAGGAAAGCCAATCCCGGCACTTCAGGGCTACGACAATCATGATAAAGTAATTTATATGGGAACATTTTCGAAATCCATTGCACCGGCAATCAGAATGAGCTACATGGTGCTTCCAAAGCCGCTGCTTTCTTTATATCAGGAAAGAAGTAGTTTTTTGAATTCTACTGTCTCAAAAGTGGATCAGATGATCTTGAAGAAGTTCATAGAAGAAGGATATTATGAGCGTCACCTGAATAAAACAAGAGCTTTGTACAAAAGCAGGCACGATGTGCTGCTTAACTGCCTGAAGAATATGCAGGACCTCTGCCAGGTGTCGGGGGAGAATGCAGGGGTGCATCTGCTGCTTCGTTTCCAAAATGGAATGTCAGAAGATGAGCTGACGGATAGAGCGGAAGCGAGGGGGGTAAAGGTTTATGGACTGACGGAATATTTTGTAGAGCCTCAGAAAAAAAGACAGGCAACTATACTGCTTGGATATGCCAATATGAATGAAGAGAAGATAAAGGAAGCAGTGACAATTCTGGAAGAGGCGTGGAGATAGACAAACAGGACCAAAGGCTGCCGCCTGGTCCTGTGAGAATAATCAAGTTACTATTTGCTTTCACTAGAAGGCTCTTCTTTAGCCGAAGCCTCTTCTGTGCTGCTATCCGAAGCGGCATCAGATGTTTTGTTCAGCGGGACATACTCCCTGTCAGGAACAGGCTGTAAATCGCTGTCCAAGTCAAAATCCTCATCTTCTGTAAGGTCCTGGCTGTCATCACAGCAATTGCTGCAGCATCTGCCTTTACAGAAATAAGCTATGATAAGGCCAATTGCAGAACCAATGGCTGCAAGACTTATGAACCATTTTAAATACTTTTTCAATGTATAAGTCTCCTTTCTGTGGGATAGTAGTTGAACCTAGCTTCTATTGTAATACTTTTTGGACATAATTACAATCTAAAAAAATTATGTGATATTTATTAAACCATACTTTTTGAACTGTTAATGTTCAAGAAGTATACTAAGAAAATCGAAATAATATTTTACATAATGAGAAAAGTATAGTATAATTCATAAGGCGGTTCATTTATAAGAAACGCTAATGCATTTTTAAAAGTGACAATATACGCAGGAGGGTTCGAAATGGTAAAAGCAGTAGTAGGTGCTAACTGGGGCGATGAGGGAAAAGGTAAGATTACAGATATGCTTGGAAAAGAAGCTGATATCATCGTTCGTTTTCAGGGGGGAGCAAATGCAGGCCATACAATCATTAATGATTACGGGAAATTTGCACTGCATACACTGCCATCTGGAGTGTTTTATGACCATACAACCAGTATCATTGGTAATGGTGTAGCATTGGATATTCCTGTTTTATTTAAAGAAATCCAGTCAATTGTTGATCAGGGTGTTCCGGAACCGAAAATTTTGGTATCTGACAGGGCACAGATAGTAATGTCGTATCACAAAAATTTTGATGCATATGAAGAAGAGAGATTGGCCGGAAAATCCTTTGGTTCTACAAAGTCCGGAATCGCGCCATTTTATTCTGATAAATATGCAAAAATAGGTTTTCAGGTCAGCGAATTGTTTGACGATGAGCTGCTGAAGGAAAAAGTAGTACGCATAGCAGAGCAGAAAAATGTAATGCTGCAATATTTATATCACAAGCCATTGATTAACCCTGACGATTTATATAAAGAGCTGAAAGAATATAAAGAGATGGTAGCGCCTTATGTGTGTGATGTTTCTCTGTATTTGCATAATGCACTGAAGGAAGGCAAGAATGTTTTGCTGGAGGGACAGCTTGGATCTCTTAAGGATCCGGACCATGGTATTTATCCCATGGTTACATCTTCCTCTACATTGGCTGCTTATGGAGCAATCGGAGCGGGAATTCCTCCTTATGAAATCAAAGAGATTATTACAGTATGTAAAGCGTATTCCAGCGCAGTCGGAGCGGGCGCATTTGTAAGTGAGATTTTTGGTGAGGAAGCAGACGAGCTAAGACGCCGCGGCGGTGACGGCGGAGAGTACGGTGCAACAACCGGACGTCCGAGGCGTATGGGCTGGTTCGACTGTGTTGCATCCAAATATGGATGCAGAATGCAGGGAACAACAGATGTAGCCTTTACAGTCCTTGATGTACTGGGGTATCTGGATGAGATTCCGGTATGTGTTGGATATGAAATTAACGGAGAAGTGACAACTGAATTCCCGGTTACACATCTGCTTGAGAAGGCAAAACCAGTATTAAAGACACTTCCAGGCTGGAAATGTGATATCCGCGGAATCAAGAAATATGATGACTTGCCGGAAAATTGCAGAAAATATATTGAGTTTGTAGAACAGGAAATTGGATATCCAATTACTCTGATTAGTAATGGTCCCGGTAGAGAAGATATCGTTTACCGGAATAAGTAAATAGAATAAAGTGTGGCCTGTCAGGCCGCATGTATGCTGCACAGTCTCTTAAATAAGGAGGTGTGCAGCATTTTTTTGTATCCTCCTTTTGTAAAAGAATATAGAACGATTACCACGCCGTTCTGCGTGTTAAAAAGGTACCTTTTCCCACAAAAAAGAGTGCAGTTTACAATGAGGATATCATAGAACTTAACTATAAAGTGGAAAACTATATTCTGCACAATGCATGGTCCACTGTCAAAAATAATCAGGATATTATAGGTGTAGGGGTATTTTTTGAACCATATGCTTATGACGATTCTATTAAAGATTACACGATTTATGTAAATGATGAGGATGCAGACAACAAAACAGTACAGTCCTATGGTACATACGAGGAGTACAGCAAGAACGAGTACTACTCCGTGGCGGCGACAACACAAAAGAGCTACTTTACTAAGCCGTTTGTGGACAATGGCATTACAATGATAACAGCAGCTTTTCCTATTATATCCGGCGGAAAAAACCAAGGTGTTGTTATGGTTGATATTAATGTAGATAATTTTGCGAAAGTAAAATCCAGCGATGAAAAATATCCCACCATGTTTACAGACATCCTCACTCAGGACGGTATTATTGTCTATGACAGTAATTCCTCTGAGTATGTTGGTCAGAGCCTTGAGGCAATATTAGGAAGTGAAGCCTTCGGGAAATTTAGCAAAAAGGCAGAAGCGGGCTCTGTATTTCAGCTTGATGCAGAGTTTGAAGGGGGATCTTTGACAGAATATTATTATCCAATCAAAGCGGGAGAGGAAATATGGTGGTCCTCTACCTCACTGGAAAAATCAGATTTGAATAAGACTGTTGTCAGCCTCAGCATTCTGATGATTGGCATTGCGCTTTTCATTCTTGGGCTGATTATCGTTGCAGTGATTTTCCTTTTGAGGAGGATGTTAAAACCCATCAACGGTGTTGTAGCCGCAGCGGAAAGTATCCTCAGGGGCGAGCCGGCTTTCCGATGAACCTGGTGCAGGTATAAAAGAAAGTAATGCGCATATGGATGAGTTGATGTCAGCCATGCATGAAATTTCCGGAAAGGGCTTTGCTGTGGTGGCGGATGAGGTGCGAAACCTTGCCAGCAAGTGTGCTGAGGCGGCAAAGAATACTACAGCGCTGATTGAAGGTGCTATCCGCGCAGTTGAAAGCGGTACGAAGCATACGGAAGAAACTGCGGAGTCTCTGAGGTCGGTTGTGACAAAAACGGAAACAGTGGATGCAACTATCCGGCAGATTGCCCAGGCATCTGAGGAGCAGTCCCTTGCAATTACGCAGCTTACAGCCGGTGTTGAGCAAATCTCTGCAGTGGTGCAGACCAACTAACTCTGCTACTGCGGAGGAAAGTGCAGCAGCCAGCGAGGAGCTGAGCGGACAGGCACAGATGCTCAAGGATCTGGTGGGGCAGTTTCAACTGAGGGAGGATGAATCCTCCTCTGAGATTATCCGTTATGGCAAGGAAGACGAGAACGAAGAAACAGAATTTTATCCGTCCTCCGAGACGGAGTTCGGGAAATATTGATTGAGTATTAAGAATGGGGAAAGCCTTAAAAAGGTTTTCCCCTGTTCCATTTAAAAAGCTGTCATATATAAGGATGATTACTCATATAATAATAAGGCTGAGGCTAATTAAAAAGGAGGTACTTTGATGCGTCAGAACAACAATGGAACAACTCAAGAAATAATGTCAATGGAAGAATACCTGGAGAGAAGACAACAGAAAAGAAGAACAGAAATACTGAAAGAACCGGCAAGAAAAATGAGAGCGGCAGAGTGGAGCGCTGCTATGGAACTTGTACAATTATATGTATAAGGAATACCTTGTTGAACATTAGTTGTTCAATAAGCATGAAGCATTGTACTTAAATATCCTCATCCGAATCATCTGGTTTTTTATTTTGAGATAAACGATAGATTAATCCATAAGCATACAGCAGTACAGGCAATAAAATTGTGGCCGCCACAGAAATCTTCAGCAAATCAGCAGAAGCAGAGCGGTCAAAAAAAGCAAAAAACAATGTGCTGCCATATAAGCAAATAAGCAGTATGGCACCAGCCAAAGCAAAGACACGTTTAGATTTCCTCATAATAATCTAAATCCTTTCTATCATAACATAGTGAAAGACAACTTCATTATAATTGAAACAAGGAAGTATTTCAACTTCGAATTTAAAGAGAAAACGCGCCCTCTTTTATCCAGCCTCTGCAAGCCGTATATCATGAAATTCGTATTTACTATCTTGAAATTTTGTTATATAATGGGGATATGAGTGAAATTTAGAAAAAGGAGTTATATACCATGAGTGAAAAATGTTTATTAGACCAGTGGAGAGACGTGGCCTATGACAAAGAACTGACAAGAGAACAACTGGAAAAGTTCTGGGGAGCGTATTTTAATATTGAGAAAGAGATTTACGAGCAGCTTCTGGATGCACCAGATACGGAAGTAAAGGGGACTGTGAAAGAACTGGCTGAGAAATACGGGCAGGATGTTCTGACAATGGTAGGATTCCTGGATGGTATTAATGACAGTTTAAAAGTGCCTAATCCGATCGAGACAATGACAGAGGAAACAGAAGTGAGCCTGGCATTTGATAAAGAGAATTTATATAAAAATATGGTGGATGCAAAGGCAGACTGGCTTTATGAACTGCCCCAGTGGGACAAGATTTTTGATGAGGAGACAAAGAAGCATCTTTACCTCGAACAAAAGCAATCAGGAACCGTACGCAAAGAAAAGAAAGTGGGAAGAAATGATTCCTGTCCATGCGGAAGCGGTAAAAAATACAAAAAGTGCTGCGGAAGAAATGCATAATTAAAAAAAGATCCTCCGGTCTTCTATCCGGAGGATTTTTAGATTTTAGCCCTGCGGACTGAGAGGAAGTAATGAGAATATATTTTGAAGTTACGGGAATAGTATGTTTGTTATATTATTTTATAATTAGTTTTTACACGAGAAAATGGAATTCCACTTTTGCATTGTTCTGGCCGGCATTCGGAGGGATACATATCTTATTGAGAATCCTGCCAATCAAAGGAAAATGGAATGTGTTGCTGCTGGCAGCGGTTTTCATTTTCTGGGTTGTTTTTTTTGTGGTAGAAATGCAAATTTGTGCTGGGATGCTGAAACAGGCCGATCATAATTTGCAGTACATTATAGTCCTTGGTGCACAAGTACGGAAAACGAAAATAACAAACTCTTTGAAGAGGAGGCTGGATGCCGCCCTTCTCTACCTGAACAAAAATCCAGATACCCGTGTAATTGTCTCAGGCGGACAGGGGAAGGGAGAGGATATCAGTGAGGCAGCTGCTATGTGGGAATATCTGTGCAAACATGGGATTGACGGAAGACGGATTATTTTAGAAGATACGTCCACGTCCACATGGGAGAATTTAAGAAACAGTAGTAAAATAATAGGAGATCTAGAGCATCCGGTAGGAATTGTAACGAATAGTTTTCATATGTACCGGGCATTGCGGATTAGCAGAAGAGTTGGTTTTACGGAAATCCAGGGAATTACAGCTGCCTCGAATCCTGTCCTGCAGGTGAATTACTTGTTTCGGGAATTTTTTGCTGTAATTTGGATGAAAATCAGTTGACAAAAAAATCAGCAATGTTATAATAGGTCTAGATTCAGAACAAATAACACAATGACGAGACGAGTAGAATGTGGAAGAATACAGAGAAGGAAGCCAAAGGCTGGAAGCTTCCGATTGCGGAAACATTTGAAGACTACCTCTGAGTGGCTGAAAACAGTCCGGTGATTCCGTTATAATCAAGATGAAGTGGTTCTGGTATCATTTTACCAGCTCAATTAGGGTGGAACCGCGAGATTATTGTGAACTCGTCCCTTTCTGCAGTTTTCTGCGGGAAGGGATTTTTTTGTATAATAGGAAACTGCGTTTCCTATTATACAAAAACCCTCCGGGGGATCGCACTGCGGCGTACAATGTGAATGTCGCGAGGCGACCGCCGCAGGCGCAAGAGTTTGCGAAGCAAACTCTTTGTTCTATAATTGTATAAATAGAGAGGAGCCGGAAGATGAAAAGTATTTATGATTGTTATACGTTGAATAATGGTGTAAAGATTCCGTGTGTAGCATTTGGAACTTTTAAAGCAGCACAGGAGAATAATAAAAAAGTAATAGGTACTGCGATTGAAACAGGATACCGGTACTTTGATACGGCTTCCTATTATGGTACAGAGACTTACCTTGGTGAAGCAATAAGGGACAGTGGTATTTCCAGGGAGGAATTCTTTCTGACTTCTAAAATGTGGAAGGATGAAATGGGATATGAAAATACGAAAAGAGCGTTTGAACTATCTTTAGAAAACCTGGGAACGGATTACTTGGATCTGTATCTGATACACTGGCCTCTTCCTTCTCCTGATTTTCAGGAATGGAAGCAGCTTGACCTGGAGACCTGGCGTGCACTGGAGGAACTTTATGAGGAAGGCAGAGTCAGAGCGATTGGATTGAGCAATTTTCTGCCTCATCATATAGAAAATGTTCTTGAGCATTGTAAAGTGAGACCCATGGTGAATCAGATTGAATTCCACCCGGGGTATTCTCAGGAAGCCGCTGTCAGGTACTGTCAGGAGCAGGGAATACAGGTGCAGGCATGGAGCCCTCTGGGCAGAATGAGAATATCAGAAGAGCCCCTGATTTTAGAACTTGCTGAGAAATACCAGGTGTCCGCATCACAAATATGTCTCAGGTATGCTATTGAGAGAGATGTGATTCCCCTGCCGAAGTCATCTTCGCCGGAGCGGATGAGACAAAATCAGGATTTGTTTAATTTTAAAATTACCAAAGAGGATATGTACAGGTTGGAGACGCTGCCTCAGATTGGGTGGTCCGGAGAACATCCTGATAGAGAAAGAGTTTATTTCGACAACAGCGGAGCAGATAAAAAATAGAAGAGAGAGGGAAAGAAAATGAAGATTACTTTAAAAGATGGATCAAGTAAAGAATATGCAGAAAGTAAATCAGTGATTGAAATTGCAGAAGATATCAGCGAAGGGCTTGCCAGAATGGCAACGGCCGGAGAAGTCAATGGAGAGGTCGTAGACTTAAGGACAGTTGTAGATAAAGACTGCGATTTAAATATTTTAACTTTTCAGAATGAAAAAGGAAAAGGTGCATTCCGCCATACAGCATCCCACATTCTGGCACAGGCTGTTAAGAGACTGTATCCGGAAACAAAACTGGCAATCGGACCTTCCGTAGCAGACGGTTTTTACTATGATGTAGACAGAGACATACCGCTTACGGCTGAAGATTTGGAAAAAATTGAAGCAGAAATGAAAAAAATTGTGAAGGAAGCACTTCCTATTGAGCAATTTACAAAACCGAGAGCAGAAGCAATCGCATATTTTGAGGAAAAAGGTGAACCATATAAAGTAGAATTGATTGAGGATCTGCCTGAGGATTCTGTCATCAGTTTTTATTCCCAGGGCGAATTTACAGATTTGTGTGCGGGCCCTCATCTGATGACTACAAAGCCTGTAAAAGCCTTGAAACTTACAAGTCTGGCCGGTGCTTACTGGCGGGGCAGTGAGAAAAACAAAATGCTGCAGAGAATTTACGGTACGGCATTTCCTAAGAAGGCAGAACTGGATGACTATCTGACAATGCTGGAAGAGGCGAAAAAGCGTGACCACAGAAAACTGGGCAAAGAGCTGGGACTTTTTATGATGCGTGATGAAGGGCCTGGATTCCCATTTTTCCTTCCAAAAGGAATGGTTCTGAAAAATGAACTTTTGGATTACTGGCGTGACATACACAATAAAAACGGATATGTGGAGATTTCCACTCCGGTTATGCTGAGCCGCCATCTCTGGGAGACATCGGGGCATTGGGGACATTACCAGGATAATATGTATACAACGGTTATTGATGAAGAGGATTTTGCGGTTAAGCCGATGAACTGTCCGGGAGGTATTCTGGTGTATCAGTCAGAGCCTCGTTCTTACCGTGACCTGCCGCTGCGTATGGGAGAGCTTGGTTTGGTTCACCGCCACGAAAAATCCGGGCAGCTCCATGGTCTCATGCGTGTGCGCTGTTTTACTCAGGATGATGCTCATATCTTCCTGACACCGGAGCAGATTCGCGAAGAAATTAAAGGCGTTGCAAAATTGATTGATGAAGTGTACAGTCTTTTTGGATTTAAGTACCATGTAGAGCTTTCTACCAGACCGGAAAACAGTATGGGAAGTGACGAGGACTGGAATATGGCTATAGATGCACTGCGCAGTGCATTGGATGATTTGGGTCTGCCTTACGTTGTAAACGAAGGTGATGGCGCATTTTACGGACCGAAAATCGATTTTCATTTGGAAGATTCTATTGGAAGAACATGGCAGTGCGGTACAATTCAGCTTGATTTCCAGCTTCCTCTTCGTTTTGGGCTGGAATATACGGGAGCAGACGGGGAAAAACACAGACCGATTATGATTCACCGTGTGGCATTTGGCTCCATTGAGCGATTTATCGGTATTTTGATTGAACATTTTGCGGGGGCATTTCCAACTTGGCTGGCACCGGTTCAGGTGAAAATTTTACCTATTTCGGATAAATATATGGAATATGGGAAAAAAATCCTGGAGGAATTAAAAGAAGCCGGTATCCGTGCAGAAATTGATATTCGCGCGGAAAAAATAGGATATAAAATCCGTGAAGCCCAGATGCATAAGATTCCTTACATGCTTGTAGTTGGTGCAAAGGAAGAGGAGGATGGACTTGTATCTGTCAGAAGCAGAGTTGCCGGAGATGAAGGACAGAAAAATTTGGAAGAATTCATTGCGTTTATTAAAAAGGAAATTGCGGAAAAGTCTGTCCGCGAAGCAGAAGCACAAGAATAATCTGGCTTCCGCCGGGGCATAATGATACTGATTTCATTATAAGAAGGAGGTATGATCATGCCAGAATTAAAATGCACAGTGCAGACTTGTGTGCACAATAAGCAGTTTTTATGTGAGCTTGATAAAATTCAGGTGGGCGGTAGCGATGCAAAGACAGCAAGAGAAACATGCTGTGACAGTTTCAGCGAAAGAACAACTAATGGCTATTCAAACAGCTATTCAGGAAGTACCATGAATAGTTCATCAAACAGCTATTCAGGAAGCGCCATGAATAGTTCTGCAAACAGTTATTCTAATAGTCACGGTGATATAACAGGAAGAGCATCTGACCGCAGCGGCATTGACTGTAAGGCAGTAGAATGTATGTATAACAATAATTATGCCTGTCATGCTGGAAAAATTAGTGTGGAAGGCAGCAATGCCAAACAGACTGAAGGAACAGAATGCGCTACATTTAAATACAAAAGCTGAAGCGATTAAGTATATCCGGGGGTATATCATAATGCATACCCTCAGGGTGGTCATGCAGGCAGAAGCTGCATGATAAAGTAAGTGCAGAAAGTAGGGAATGTTGCAACATTCCCTACTTTATTTTTGGTTGACGGGCATACATAGAACGGGTTATAATCAATGTATCTGCATAAAAATAGGGAAGGAACTGCATAGTGAATGAATGATAAGATACAGGATAAAGTGAAAAAGGAAGAAAATACAGGATATTATACCAACAGACCTTCTTTTGGAAATAAAGGACCGTCAAAGTTGAGGCAGAAATTTAGCAGGGGAATGACTATTTTTGTGGTAATTGCCGCCTGTATTCTTTTTTATTTTGCGCTGCTTAAGCTTCCGGTTATTTCAGATATCATAAAAGAATTGTTTCGGGTCTTAAAACCAGTTGTTTACGGGCTGGCTATTGCATATCTTCTGAATCCGATTGTTAAGTTCGTAGAGTCGCGTTTCAGGCCTGTTTTAGAAAAGAAAATTTCCAGCCAAAGGAAAGTACATGGGATAGCCAGGGGCACGGGGATTTTCACAGCCATTTTAATACTTCTCTTTGTGATAGTTGCTTTGTTTAACATGATGATTCCGGAGCTGTATAGAAGTATCAGGAGCATGGTTATTACGGTGCCCAGCCAGTTGAATCAACTGGTTGACGAGTTTATGGAAATGAATTCTCAGAATACTACTTTGAGCCAGCTTTTAACGAATATATTAAAAGAAGGTACAGACTATTTACAAACATGGATGCGCAGCGATTTGCTCGGCCAGATTAATATTGTGATGTCTAATCTCACAGTCGGGGTCATTAACATTGTCAGTGAACTGCTGAATGCTGTTATTGGTATTATCATATCCATCTATGTATTGTTTAGTAAAGAAAAGTTTGCAAGCCAATGTAAAAAGATGGTATATGCAATTTTCCGTCCGTCTCAGGCAAATATGATTCTCCATTTGACAGTCAAGAGCAATGAGATGTTCGGGGGATTTATTATTGGGAAGATTATAGATTCCGCTATTATAGGTGTTCTGTGCTTCCTCTGTCTTTCACTGCTGAAGATGCCGTATACTATGCTGGTCAGCGTGATAGTAGGAGTAACGAATGTGATTCCGTTCTTTGGCCCCTATATTGGTGCTATACCAAGTGCTATTCTAATTTTGCTGACGGATCCAAAGATGGGGATTTATTTTATTATATTCATTCTTGTACTGCAGCAGTTTGATGGGAATATACTGGGACCCAAAATTTTGGGAGACACCACAGGACTTTCAGCATTTTGGGTAATATTCTCCATCTTGCTGGGAGGAGGCTTGTTCGGGATTATTGGAATGATATTGGGTGTGCCTACATTTGCAGTCATTTATTATATTATTAACATGCTGATTAACCATATGCTGGAGAAGAAAAAATTGCCCGTCGATACTACAGCTTACGGGGTGACAAGCTACGTGAATTCCGGCGGAACATATGTGCATTCGGATGAAGAGGAATCTTAGCAACAGTCCGTTATACAAATTTTATAAAAGAAAAGGGGAATGAACAATGCCAATAAGAGTACAGAATGATTTACCAGTAAAAGAAATATTGGAGCAGGAAAATATATTTGTGATGGATGAATACCGTGCCGCACATCAGGATATCCGTCCTATCAGTATCGGACTTTTGAATCTGATGCCTCTCAAGGAGGTTACAGAACTTCAGATTCTTCGTTCGCTGTCCAACACACCTTTGCAGGTAGACGTGACCTTTGTGCGGGTCAGCAGCCATGTGTCTAAAAACACATCTACCAGCCATATCTTAAAATTTTATGAGGCATTTGAAAACATCAAAAACCAGAAGTTTGACGGTTTTATTATTACGGGCGCGCCAATCGAACAGATGCCTTTTGAAGATGTGGATTATTGGGACGAGCTGAAAGAAATTATGGAGTGGACTACAACAAATGTTACTTCTACCCTCCATCTCTGCTGGGGGGCACAGGCAGGTTTGTATTATCATTATGGAATTAACAAGGAGCAGCTCCCGGAAAAAATGTTCGGCATATTCCGGCACAAAGTGGAAAACCGCAAAATTCCACTTGTGAGAGGTTTCGATGATGTTTTTTATGCTCCCCATTCCAGACATACTACAGTGTCCAGGGAACTTCTGCAGAAGGATGAGAGAATCACGATACTGGCAGATTCTCCGGAGGCAGGTGTTTTTCTGTGTATGGCAAAAGAGGGAAGGCAAATTTTTGTCATGGGCCATCCGGAATATGACAGAGTAACGCTGGATTCAGAGTATAAGAGAGACACAGGAAAAGGGCTGGATATAAAGATTCCGGTTAATTATTACCCGGATAATAATCCTGAGAGTAAACCAGATTTAATTTGGCGTGCACATGCGAATAATTTATATTCCAATTGGCTGAATTATTATGTATATCAGATGACCCCTTATGATTTATATGGGGCACCGTCATTTTAGCAGACTTCAAGTGTTTTGGCCAGTTGATGGAACTCTTGCACATTAAAAAAGTGGAAAATAGGGAGTAGATTAATTTCTACTCCCTAAATTATACATTAAGATAGTTTATATGACAGGAGAGAGGAAAATGGAGTATCGGATAGAGCATGACACAATAGGAGAAATAAAGGTCCCGGCAAATCGTTGTTGGGGAGCACAGACACAACGTAGTTGTCTGAATTTTGCGATTGGAAATGAATGTATGCCGGAAGAAATCATAAAAGCACTTGCCATATTAAAAAGTGCAGCAGCAGAAGTGAATTATGATCGGAAAAAGCTGGCGGAGGAACAAAAGACTGCCATTTTGGAAGTCTGCAAGGAGATTGCGGAAGGAAAGCATACCGAGGAATTTCCGTTGAAAGTCTGGCAAACAGGAAGCGGGACTCAGAGTAATATGAATGTTAACGAAGTGGTTGCGCATATAGCAAATCGGAATTACCAGAACCTGAACCTGCATCCAAATGATCATATCAATATGTCACAGAGCTCTAATGATACATTCCCTACAGCGATGAATATTGCGGCAGTAATGGAAATTCAAGAGCGGTTGATTCCTGCAGCAAACAACATGATTGATACGCTGAGACGGCTGGAAAAAGAAAATCAAGATGTTATAAAGATTGGCCGGACCCATCTTCAGGATGCAGTACCGATCCGTTTTTCGCAGGAAATCAGTGGTTGGAGAGGCATGTTGGAAGAGAATGGAATAATGATTCAGAAGGCAGTGCAACATCTGCGGTATTTGGCAATAGGTGGAACGGCAGTCGGTACAGGCTTGAATTGCCCGGAGGGGTTTGATAAAGATTGTGCCCGTGTAATCTCAGAAGTTACAGGTGAATCTTTCTTTCCGGCAGAAAATAAGTTCCATGCGCTGACCTCCAAGGATGCATATGTTTTTGTGCATGGTGCGTTAAAGGCTCTTGCGGCAAATCTTATGAAAATTGCAAATGATATCCGGTGGCTGGCAAGTGGACCGCGATGTGGAATAAATGAGATCCGTATTCCGGAAAATGAACCTGGAAGCTCGATTATGCCTGGAAAAGTGAATCCTACTCAGTGTGAGGCAATTACAATGATTGCTGTGCAGGTGATGGGGAATGATGCCGCAGTAAGTTTTGCTGCATCACAAGGGAATTTTCAGTTAAATGTATTTATGCCTGTACTGGCATATAATATGCTTCAGTCAATACGGCTGCTGTCAGATGGAATGTATTCCTTTGAGAAACATTGCCTGAATGGTCTTGAAGCAAATCGTGAAAAAATGAATGATAATTTGAATCGCTCATTAATGTTAGTTACTTGCCTGGCACCGGAAATCGGTTATGAGAAGGCGGCAGCTGCTGCAAAAAAAGCATTTAAAGAAAGCGCAACATTAAGAGATTCTGTGATTGCACTGGGCTACATGACGGGGGAAGAATATGACGATAAAGTAAAACCAGAAATGATGGTATAGGAGTAAGATATACTGGGGCAGAAGCCCCAGAGCCAATATTATATCAGTTGAATATGAAATGCTGTTGTTTGCGGCGGAATACTAGCCGTTTGGAAATTTGCATGAGTGATTCTAACCATTTGACCAGGATGAAGGGCACTAAATCTAATTGGAGCGCCAAAACGGTTTCTGATAGAGGTAGTATTAGTAATTATGAATTTAGTTTGATTGCGTCTATTGTTTGGATCTTCTGTAATAAGAAAATTATTGTCAAAATCAATCAAGACAATCCGGCCTGTAGTGACTGAAGAGGAGGGGCGGGGACTTCTTCGAATCATAACCAAAAGAGCGTTGGATTGAGGCGGTATGCTCCTTGTCATACGTGCTGAGAATATGACATTTACCCACATACCCGCTTGTATGCAGCATGAGCATATGTTTTGTCCAAAAGAATTTAATACAGTAGTACCTCTGCTGAGGTTTAATCTAATAGTTTGTATAGAATTAGTATTATTTCTTCCGGGTACAGAGTAGGAAACCAGCATATGTCCATTAGAATTATTAAAACAAGTAACATCTTCTACAAAAGCATTATCTATTCGCATAATGTTACCTTGTTGAACCATGGTTCCGCGGGGATCATTATTCATATAAATATTACCACCAGTAGTTTTATTATATTGTATGGAAATCTTGTCAAAATGTGAGTTTGGTAAAAATGCAAGTCTTACAACCAAAATCAACTCAAATTTCAACCCCAATTTAGAGATTGGCAGCTACTTTCCAGACTAAAAAACCATGTCCGAAAATGGCCGGACATTTTGGAGAGATGTGATATAATAAAATCAAATTGGAAAGGGGGGGCAAGAGGGTGACAGATAACAAAGATGCTTTATATGCAGCATTCACGGCGAAAGATGCACGTTTTGACGGACGCTTCTTCGTTGGTATATCGTCTACTGGAATTTACTGCCGTCCGGTGTGCCGGGCAAGGAAACCCAAGCCGGAAAATTGTACTTTTTATCATTCAGCAGCGGAAGCAGAGCAGGCTGGATACCGCCCCTGCCTTTTATGCAGGCCGGAGCTTGCCCCAGGTAATTCAATCACGGACTCTGCCGCTGATTTAGTTTACCGTGCGGCAAGGATGCTAGAAAAGAACTGCGCAAGCGGGCAGGGTTTAGAGGAGATAGCCGGCTGTCTGGGATGCACCAGCCGGCATTTACGGCGTGTGTTTACAGCAGAATTCAATGTGTCACCAGTTCAATATATGCAAACATGCAGACTGCTCCTTGCCAAAAACTTACTTACGGACACAGATTTACCGGTTTTGGAAGTTGCAATGGCGGCAGGCTTTGGCAGTCTGCGCCGCTTTAATGATCTTTTTAAAAAGCAGTATAAACTTTCACCTACGGCTTTGCGGAAGAGTAATTCAGAGGGGAAAAAGCGAAATGATAACATTACGTTAGCACTGGGCTACCGCCCGCCTTATCATTGGGAAGAAATGTTGAACTTCCTTGCCGGACGTGCAATAGTAGGTGTTGAGGTTGTAAAAAATGGTGAATACATGCGCACCGTACATTTGGAAAATGCTGAAGGGAAAAATGTGTATGGCTGGGTACGGGTAGGTCATATGCCTAAAAAGAATGCACTGAGTATTACTGTGAGCGAAACTTTACTGTCTGTATTACCGCAAGTATTAGCACGAGTACGGCATTTGTTTGATCTGTCTTGTGACCCGGACGCGGTGTATGAAACTCTACGGGTAATGAACGATATTTGCCCCGGCCTTTGTGTTTTGGGAACCCGCGTGCCAGGGTGCTTCAATGATTTTGAAATGGCTGTTCGGGCGGTTCTTGGACAGCAAATCACTGTGAAAGCAGCAAGCACATTAGCGGCGAGACTTGCTCAAACTTATGGTAAACCTATACAAACCGGGATTGAGGGACTGACTCATATTTTCCCTTCACCAGAGGACATTCTTGCTTTGGAAGAGCCAATTGAAAATTATCTCTGCCCATTAGGAGTGATTGCAGCGCGGGCAAAAACGATTTATGAGCTGTCACGGGTGTTCGTGCAGGGTGAAATTGATTTCGACCTCCCGGCCCAGCCGGAAGAAGAGATGAAAAAGCTGATGCTGATTCGCGGCATTGGAAACTGGACCGCACAATATATTGCCATGCGTGCTATGGAATGGCCTGACGCTTTTCTGGAAACAGACGCCGGTGTAAAAAAAACATTGCAGCCCTATACATCAAAAGAACTATTGCAAATGGCAGAAGCGTGGCGGCCCTGGCGCAGTTATGCTACCGTCAATCTTTGGAACACGCTATAAGGAGGTACAAAATGTATTATTCAACAACATATTTATCACCCGTAGGAAGTATTACACTTGCATGTGACGGAGATAGCCTTGTTGGCTTATGGATTGAGGGACAAAAGTATCACGGAAATACAATATCCGAAGATATGATAGAAAATAACGATATACCGGTATTTGACACTGCAAAAAAATGGCTGGACAGATATTTTAAGGGTGAAAAGCCCCATATTTCAGAATTGCCGCTGGCCCCCATTGGCAGTGGGTTCCGTCAGGAAATATGGGATATTTTATGTGAAATACCATATGGCCAGGTGGTCACTTACGGGGACATTGCAAAAAAAATGGCAGCGAAGATGAATAAGGGAAGCATGTCGAGCCAGGCTGTGGGCGGTGCTGTTGGACATAATCCTATATCTATCATTATTCCTTGCCACCGGGTTGTAGGATCTAATGGCAGCCTGACCGGGTATGCCGGGGGAATTCATACAAAAATAAAGTTGCTTGAATTGGAAGGCGCTGACATGTCGCGGCTGTTTATACCCGCGAAAGGTACGGCACTTTAGAAACAGAGAGACAGTCATCTGTTAGGAGTGTACTTTTTATTGGTAACCAATGAATTTGCTGCGCATAAATTATAGGTAAAAGCAGGCCTTGGAGCAAACATTGGTTACTATAAGTTTATGCATGATTGTAAAAAATGAAGAAAGTGTTTTGGAAAGATGTTTAGATTCTGTAAGTGAGTTGGTTGATGAAATTATTATTGTGGACACTGGGTCAACAGATAAAACCAAACAAATAGCAGAAAAATTTACTGATAAAGTATTTGATTTTACATGGATTGATGATTTTTCGGCAGCCCGCAATTTTGCCTTTGAAAAGGCAGCCATGGATTATATATTGTGGCTGGATGCGGACGATATTATTCTGCCGGAGGATAAAGTGAAATTTATGGAATTAAAGGAAGAACTTGACCCTATGACCGACGTTGTAATGATGCGTTATAATATAGGGTTTGATGAAAAAGGAAGAGTTGTATTTTCCTATTTTAGAGAAAGGTTGTTAAAAAGAAGCCGTAATTTTAAATGGTTTGAACCGGTTCATGAGTATCTGCAATTCAATGGGCAAATCATTCATTCCGATATTGGAATCACACACGCGAAATTAGAACAAGGTAAAAGTAACAGAAATATTCAAATATATGAGAATTTACTGGCAAATGGAAAGAAGCTTTCAACAAGAGGAATATACTACTATGCCAGGGAGTTAAAAGACAATAAACGGTATAAAGAGGCTATTAAGATGTTTTCAGAATTTCTTGATTCCGGCCTTGGATGGGTTGAGGATAACATTATGGCATGCAGCGAAATCGCGAAATGTTATCAGTTTACAGGAGAACCAGAAAAAGCACTGCAAAGTATGATGAGGAGTTTTCAGTATGATACACCCAGAGGGGAACTTTGCTGTCAAATTGGAACTTACTTTAAGGAGAAAGAAAAATATCGGCAGGCTGTATTTTGGTTTGAACTTGTATTTAGGCTTCAAAAGCCTAAGGATTCATGGGGATTTCATCAGGAAGATTTCTGGGGGTTTATTCCCAGCCTGGAATGCTGTGTTTGCTATGATAAATTAGGAGAATATGAAAAGGCGGAGCTCTATAATAATTTCGCTGGAAACTTTAAACCTGATTCAGCTGCGGTGCAATATAACAAAAAGTATTTTGAGGCTAGAAAGAAAGAGCTCTAAATAACGGTTCAAGTATAACTTGTAACAGCCTTTTCATTGAGCATGGACAGCATCTGCGGATGCTGTCCATGCTGTTGTTACAGATGTTTTAGGAAGGAGTACGTTTCGCCATTTTACGATATTGTCCCGGTAACAATCCTGTACTCTTGCGGAATAATTCAGCAAAACGACTGGCATTAGAGTATCCGATCATCTGCGATTACAGGCAATTTGTGTCAATCGTTCCATAGGCACATCGAAAGCATAATGGCCATTCAGATATGAGGTAACGTCCTGTATTTGTTTTACATCTACCTCTATAGTTTTTAATTTCTGCAAGCAGCTTAGAAATCTCATGGGGAATAAAATAAAAAAAATGACAGGTGCTGCCGCACCGTGTTTTTGGTAACAGCTGACTCTGTAAGAACGAACTGAAATGAGTGGATTTGTTTATATCTATATATTATAATATTTTTAAGGCAGAATAAGAAAGCGGATAATCAGAAGAAAGGGACGTTATGAAAAAAACATTATATACTTTTGCTTTAAGTATAGCTGTTGCGTTAGCGTTGTTTTTGACGGGATGCAGTTTTCAAAAGGACACGCTACCGGACAATTATGCAGTCGGAATTATCCGTACTGTTGGAAATAAGAATAGAAGTGACATATTATACTTCAATGAGAATTTAGAACAAACTGGTGTTACACACTATAAATATGCCACAATGGGAGGTGTTTTTTATAAGCCTGTCGTATTTGATGGCTCTTTATATGTGGTTCCTCAGGGAATGGCGAACAAAAAAGACTTAGGAATTGTTTTTCGTCAGGATTTAACGACCTTTGAGCAGGAAGAATTTACTGTGGACCAGCTTGCTATTAATGGAATCAGCGTTGACCAATCGGCTGTATATACAGTCAATACATTAAACGGAAATTCTATTATCAGCAAAGTGAATAAGAAAGATGGTTCAATTGAGACTTTAACATATGAGGGGATTTATATCCCTATTGTGTATGTTTATAATGATGTGCTATATGCTTTTTCAGAACAACACTTAGACACTAAAATTGAATCTACACTCTATTGTATCAACCCTGAAAACTTGAGTGAAATCAACAAAATGGATATATCCCATTTGGGAACTACCATCTATTCAGTCGTTGGAATAGAAGATATGCTGTATTTTGCCCCAAAGACAACGGATAAGGACGAGCTTAACCATATTGTAGGAACCTACAATATTTCCGATGGTAAAACCGCCTCTATTGAATGCGGGGTAAGTGCACAGCATCTTCTTCAAGTTGACGATAAGTTATATATCACACATGGTGATGTGGTTAACGGAGAAGGGTCGACCATTTCTATATATGAAATAAATACGGGAGAAATCGCTAGTTATGACTTAGGCATGTGGCCTGGTCAAATAGCTGTATATAATGATTCTCTTTATGTTATGGGAGAAGATAAGATTGCAAAATTTGATACGCAAACAATGGCAAAACAGGCAGAGGTAAATGTTTCATTAGATACTGGATATTATCTTTCGGGCATTTTTCCCTGACTAAACCTCCTCTGAACTATTAATTTTTTTGATAAACTTAGCCGGAACGCCGCCCACAACGGTGTTTGCCGGAACATCTTTTGTCACGACTGCACCTGCGGCGATGATGGCGCCGTCCCCGATGGTTACGCCTGCAAGGAGGGTTGCACCCGCGCCAATCCACACATTTTTACCAATTACAATAGGAGCGGGGTGCATCGTACTTCGTTTCTCTGGTGCAGGGTCATGGTTGAGGGTTGCCATGACTACATTATGGCCGATTAATGTGCCGTCTCCAATCCTAATGCCTCCTTGATCCTGAAACTTACAGCCTGCATTGATGAATACATTTTTTCCTATGGTAATATTTTTTCCGCAGTCCGTATAGAAAGGCGGAAACATAGCAAAGGATTCATCTACTGGCTCGCCTGTAAGCTTTTCCATCAAAGCGCAGATTTCTTCCGGTGTATGATAAGCACTGTTAAGCTCCGCCGTAATCTGCAATGCCTCCTGGCTCATTTTATGCATAAAGAGGTGGGTTTCCGATCCTCCAATGACCGGAAGCCCGCTGTTTAAATGGTCTAAAAATTCTTTGAGATTCATTGGTACACGCTCTTTTCCCGCTGGTGATCAGCGATATGATTTTTTGTTTTTATTATATAGCGGAAAAACAACGATATCAAATACTTATAATGAATACCTTCCCATAGTTTACAAGAATACTAAAACGGTTTATGCTTATGATAAAGAAGTTAGGAGGGATGAAAGATGGAACTCAGAGTTTTGCGTTATTTTTTAACAGTTGCAAGAGAAGAGAGTATTACAGGGGCAGCAAAAGCATTAAATGTTACACAGCCGACCCTTTCAAAACAATTGATGGAATTGGAAGACGGACTAGGCAAAAAACTATTTATCCGCGGCAATCGAAGAATTACGCTCACAGAAGAAGGGATGCTGCTTCGTAAGAGGGCGCAGGAAATTATGGAGCTGGTTGATAAAACTGAATCAGAACTTGGAAATACGGATGAGGTTATCAGCGGGGATATTTATATCGGCAGTGGGGAAACAGATGCTATGCGTATCATTGCCAGAGCAGTAAAAAGTTTGCAGGAGGAGTATCCATACATCCAATACCACTTATACAGCGGAAATGCGGCTGATGTGACAGAGCGTTTAGATAAGGGGCTGTTGGATTTCGGCGTTCTTATTGGAACTACAAATATCCAAAAATATGAGTATATGTGCCTTCCCGGGGCGGATACCTGGGGCCTGCTTATGAGAAAAGACAGCCCTTTGGCTGATTTGGAGAGTATCAGACCGGAGAACCTATGGGATATCCCTTTGCTTTGCTCAAGGCAGGCGCTTTCAGGAAATGAATTGTCGGGATGGCTTGGGGAGAATTCTGAAAAGCTGAATATCGTGGCAACCTATAATCTGATTTATAATGCTGCACTTATGGTAGAAGAGGGGATTGGGTATGCATTCTGTCTGGACAAGCTGGTGAACGTAGCCAATTCAAGTGGACTTTGTTTTAAGCCTTTTGAACCACGGCTGGAGGCTCCTTTGAATATTGTCTGGAAAAAATATCAAATGTTTTCTAAAGCGGCAAAAAAGTTTCTGGAAAGGCTGCAGGAGGAAATAAAAGCTGCCACATAGAATGATTATTGTTGCTTAACCTCTATCACTGGACAATACATATGACTTGTTTTAGTCTGGAAAATTTCTTTTATATAAAGAAAAGTAATGATGCTGATTAGAAAAACTTAATTTACATCTTGTTTTAGAAACATTTTAGAGGTATTAGGAAAACTGAAGGCTTCCATTAATAAGACTGTATGTTGTTAAATTAAAAACTATCTTATCATGTACATATATGACAAATATTTGTCAAAGAAATCTTAGAAAAAGGAAAGACAGGAGGTAAAGGTAATGGGAAAAGAATTTTGGAACGGAACAGAAGCAGCGCACCGCCGGGTAATGATGAAGGCTGCCGGGTATTCGGATGAGGATATCAGAAGGAAACCGCATATAGGGGTTCCCAATTCTTATATGGCAGGATCTCCGGGCTCAGCACATCTGCGCCAAATTGCAGAAGCAGTAAAAGAAGGTATTTGGGCAGCGGGAGGCATACCGGTTGAATTTGGCATACCGGCCACCTGTGGTAATGTAGCAAATGGGGCTGAAGAATTAAAGTATGAGCAGGTGGGAAGAGATATTGTAGCCATGTCGGTAGAATTTGTAACCCGGGTACATAATTTTGACGGATTAGCAATGGTTGCATCCTGTGACAATATTATTGCAGGCTGTTACCTGGCAGCAATGCGTCTGGATGTTCCTTCTATGGTTATAACCGGTGGGGCAATGCAGGCAGGCCAGCACTGTGGTAAAACTGTAGTCGAAGCAGATTTGGATGCAGCCCGTTTTTCCGGTGCATCAGAAGAGGAACTGATGGAAATGGAAGATAATGTATGCCCGTCATTTGGGGCCTGTCCATCTATGGGAACTGCAAATACCATGCAAATGCTTGGGGAGGTATTGAACTTAGTAATTCCCGGAACTGCGACGATTCCGGCATCCGATAATGCAAAGCTTAGAAAAGCGAGAGAGGCTGGCGCATATGCGGTAGAATTGGCAAGAGCAGGACGTAAACCCTCTGATATTATTACAAAAGAAATATTGATGAATTCCATCATGTTTGATATGGCAGTGGCAGGCTCTACAAATGCAGTTCTGCATATCTTATCTTATGCGTATGAACTGGGGATTAAACTTACGCTGGAAGACTTTGAAACCTATGCAAAAGAAATTCCATGTATTAATGCAGTTGTGCCAAGCGGTCCGTATACTGTAGTCGATTTCCATTATGCAGGCGGAGTGATGAATGTTATGAAGATGCTGGAGAGCAAGCTGTTTACAAATGCACCGACTATTTATGGCAATACCTGGGCTGAAGTGCTGGAAAAGGTTACACCACAGGAAAATGAGGTAATCCATTCACTGGAAAGGCCGCTTTTCAATGAACCGGGGCTGAAGATCTTGCGTGGAAATATTTCACCGAACGGAGCAATTGTCCGGCCTACCGCAGTGTATGATGAAGTGAAATACATGAAGGGAAAAGCAAAGGTATTTGAAGGTGACCGGGATGCCTTTGATGCAATTGTTGCAGGAAACATTGTTCCGGGAGATATTATCGTTATCAGATATGAAGGGTGTAAAGGTGCTCCCGGCATGAAAGAACTGATGCTCAGTATTGATGCTCTGATCGGACTGGGATTGCATAAAAGTGTGGGGCTGATTAGTGATGCAAGATTTTCTGGATTCAACTACGGGGCTATCATTGGGCATGTTTCTCCGGAAGCATATGACGGAGGAACGATTGCGTTAGTGGAAAACGGTGATGAAATTGTAATTGATATTCCGAATGGTGAAGTATCCCTGCTTGTTTCAGATCGGGAATTAGAAGAAAGAAAAGCAAAATGGATATGTCCTCCCCTTAAAGAAGAAAAAGGCTGCCTGAACATTTATGCTAAAATGTGCCGCCCGGCAGAGGAAGGCGGAGCAATGCAGCCATGGGGCTTAGATGCGAAGTTTAAGAAGTAGAAGTGGAATACAGGGCAGCTTTGAATAAAATGATTGGGGTAACCAACATTATATGTGTTGTATATACTATATTAGAACAAAATTATAGTAAAAGGAGCAAAAAGCATGAAAAATAATGAAAATATAGAACAACAAAGCTGTTTTCCAGGACAAAACTGCAATATGTGCGGCTGTCGTCCGTGCCGCTGTCGTCCAAGACCTATATGCCCCACCGGTCCCACCGGGCCAACTGGTCCGACAGGTCCGGCGGGAGGTCCGACAGGTCCGACAGGCCCAACAGGCCCGACGGGCCCTACAGGTGCAACCGGAGCAACGGGAGCAACTGGTCCAACGGGAGCAACTGGCCCAATCGGAGCAACCGGCCCAATCGGCCCAACTGGCGCTAATGGAGTAACTGGACCGACAGGTCCGGCGGGTCCTACTGGTCCTGTAGGTCCTACAGGTGCTGGCGGAGCAACCGGGGCAACTGGCCCAACCGGAGCCAATGGAGCGACAGGCCCTACTGGTCCTATAGGTCCTACAGGTGCTGGCGGAGCAACGGGAGCAACCGGTCCAACAGGAGCCGATGGAGCAACCGGTCCAACAGGAGCAACAGGAGCCGATGGAGCAACCGGCGCGACAGGAGCAACCGGTCCAACAGGAGCCGACGGAGTAACGGGAGCAACAGGCGCAACGGGAGCAACCGGTCCGACAGGAGCAACCGGGCCTACTGGTCCTACAGGCGTTGTAGAACCGGGAACAGCACTCTTTAATGTGATTGGCCCAATTGGTTCGGCAACAGTAGGGTTAGGTGAGAACTTAACATTCCAGTCCTCTACGCTGGACATTGTGGTAACACCGGGGTCTGCAACTGTTACAATAGAGGATACAACTCCAACTGGTCCTACTGGCGCTACAGGTCCCACCGGCGCGACAGGAGCAACGGGAGCAGACGGAGCAACTGGCCCGACAGGAGCAACAGGAGCAGACGGAGCAACCGGCCCGACAGGAGCAACAGGAGCAGATGGAGCAACTGGCCCGACAGGAGCAACAGGAGCAGACGGAGCAACTGGCCCGACAGGAGCAACAGGAGCAACAGGAGCAGACGGAGCAACTGGCCCGACAGGAGCAACAGGAGCAGACGGAGCAACTGGCCCGACAGGAGCAACAGGAGCAGACGGAGCAACTGGCCCGACAGGAGCAACAGGAGCAGACGGAGCAACCGGCCCGACAGGAGCAACGGGAGCCGATGGAGCAACTGGCCCGACAGGAGCAACGGGAGCCGATGGAGCAACTGGCCCGACAGGAGCAACAGGAGCAACAGGAGCAACAGGGGCAACAGGAGTAACTGGAGCAGGAGCAATTATCCCATTTGCTTCCGGCTTACCCATTGCACCTACCTCCATTGCATTGGGGCTTGCTGGTTTACCAGGCATTCTCTCTTTTGGCACCAGTACTACCTTGCCAACCGTTCTGGGAGCTACCATTGATCTGACCGGCGCAGCTGGAACACTGGCAAATATGGCATTTTCTGTACCAAGAGATGGAGCAATTACAGATATCGCAGCATATTTCAGCGTTGTATTGGGGCTCAGCTTAGTGGGTACAGACCTGACCGTTAGCGCTCAGCTTTACCAATCAACTACCCCCGATAATACTTTTACACCTGTCGCAGGAACTGAAGTTACCCTTGCACCAGATTTTACTGGAGTCATCAGTATTGGAGATATAGCCTCTGGTACCCTTTCCGGCTTAAATATTCCGGTAACGGCAGGAACAAGACTTCTAATGGTGTTTACTTTGACTGCTGAGGGTCTTTCACTTCTCAATACGTTGACGGGTTACGCCAGCGCAGGAATCAACATTGTTTAATTAAAAATATTTCTGCAAAATTATGTAGGGCTGTTTTGGTAGTGAGTAAGAACCCTCCACTTAGTGGAGGGTTCTTATGGTATAAAAGATATTAATACTTACTCTTTGTATGGATACTTAGAAATAGGAGCAGCTCAGAAGGTATTCGGATTCTTAATTCCTTTTGCCACTGGTTATGTAAATGCTACTCCTGCAACAAATGCCAGCGGCGTATCAACCATCATAGCTACAACAGGTTTCGGTATCTGCGACTGCAATAGCCTTGAGCAGTCCAACAACCTTTTCCATCAATGTGGCAGATGGTTATTATACCTTTACAATGCCTGCAGATGGAACACTAACGGCTATCTATGCCAATTTTGCTACCGTGGCAGCATTTACACCTACTAGTACAATAACATTATATGTAGCCATCGCAACTGCGCCTTCCGGTAGCATTAATTATGTGATTGATACTAGCTCCATTACGCAGGCATCACAACCATTTTTGGAGGGAACTGCCTATCCTATTTATACACCAAGATCGGGATTCTCAACAGGGCTGAATATAGCATTATCTGCCGGAGATCAGGTCTCTATTGTATTAGGATTTACAACCAGCGGCGGTACTCAGGCTCAAAGCTTACCATTTTTTTATTCAGGAGGACTATTGATAAATTAATACTGCGAGAATCTTATTCCATGGGGATAAGGAAATACCAAAATAAAATATAAGCGGTCACATTACACAGGATACTGTCCGTGAGGGCAAAATGGCGGTATTTCTGTGTATAAAAGGTGATTCAGAATTAGATGTGTACCAGCTGGGTTCAATCAAATTAAATCTAGTTTTTGCATGGCTCTCGTGAAGGCAATATAAAAGGCTTCGGTCTAGTTGTATTTTATAGAAACCGTTGAAGATATCAGGGCGATTACGTGATTAAATTCCAGCCCTTTCAACATGTGTATAGTGTGTATAGAAGTAATAATGATGTCTACTTGAAATTCACTGCGTCAAAAGTTCAATAGGAATTAGTTTTGGGTTTTTAAACTTCTCTATTAAGTATTATATTGCTGAATTATATTGGGGCAGGGCGTTGTAGCGAATGCGGTAAAGGAAGTATTTGATTATGTGTTATTGAAAAAAACTTATTTTGTAATATAATCATAATTAAAGAGTAAATTTAAATACAAGTTTTTGAGCGGTAAGCGGCACGAACTGGTGATTTAATAAAAACGAAAAGGGGTATAGGGATCATGTTAAACTTGAATAATTTTATGAATAGTGGAATAAAAAATATTTCGGATACTGCCGGACGATTTTATTTTGGAAATGGGCGGGGGCAGTCATTCATGCTGCATATGGTCTCTGCTTTGCGTAAAAGTGCAAAGATAAGAGCACGGCATGAACAGAATGGTACGCATATCCCGCCTTTCTTGATTGCGAGCATAGCAACAGATTGTAATTTGCGGTGCGCAGGTTGCTATGCATGGGCTAACGGCGGCTGCGGTGGTGAACGGGTACAAGAACAGCTGACTGCCGGTGATTGGCGTCGGGTGTTTCAAGAGGCGTCTGACATCGGAATATCGTTTATTCTTATAGCTGGTGGTGAACCGCTTTTGCGGCATGACGTTATTCAATTGGCAGCCGAGTTTGAACATATCATTTTCCCGATATTTACAAACGGAACTATGATAGACGAGTATTATCTCAATCTTTTTGATAAGCACCGCAATCTTATCCCGGTACTTAGTATTGAAGGTGATGCTGAAAAAACAGATGCCAGGCGAGGTGCCGGTGTGTCAAAAAAGATAGGGCAAGCTACTGAATGTCTCAAAGAACGTAATATCCTTTTTGGAGTTTCCATAACAGTGACAACGAAAAATCAAAATGATGTAACAGAATCGAGCTTTGTTGAAACTCTGCGGGAAAATGGGTGCGGCCTTGTTTTCTATATTGAATATGTCCCAGTGGAAAAAAATACAGATCATTTGATTTTAGATGAAAATAACTTGTGCATCCTTAAAGCGCGGATTGATAGCCTTCGCCGGAATAAGAAAAACAAAGATATAATCATTCGGTCTTTCCCTGGTGATGAGGAAGCAATGGGTGGGTGTTTGGCTGCCGGACGTGGTTTTTTTCACATTAATGCCACAGGTGGAGCTGAGCCTTGTCCATTTTCTCCTTATTCGGAGATGAACTTGAAGGAGCAGTCGCTTTTGAACGTATTGCAATCTTCATTTTTTGAAAAGGTACGTGAAATAAGCGCAGCAGAAGCCTTAAACCATAAAGGCGGCTGTACATTATTTCAATATGAAAATGCGGTAAAAGAAGCAATTATATAAACCTCTTTTATTCTGTTACATACAAAATAGTAATTTGAATCTTTTAAATTCAATAATTTACATTTGAAAACAAGTGCGGTTTGCACTTGTTTTTTTCGGAATCTTTCCTTCTAAAACTTAGAACAAAAACTAAAAAAATAACCAATAGTATATGCGCTGTATATATTATATTAGAATAAGGTTAGTTTTAGTTGAAGGAGTCATAAGAATGAAAAATAATGAAAATATAACACAACAAAGTTGTCATAATGGACCTAACTGTAATTTTTGTGGGTGCAATCCATGTTGTTGCCGTCCCAAACCCATATGTCCGACGGGGCCAACAGGGCCAACAGGGCCCGCAGGTGGACCTACAGGACCTACCGGTCCAACGGGAGCGACTGGTGCAACCGGCCCGGCAGGTGTAACGGGAGTGACTGGAGCAACCGGCCCGACAGGAGCAACAGGAGCCGATGGAGCAACCGGTCCCGCTGGCCCGACAGGTGTAACGGGAGCGGCTGGTACGACTGGCCCGGCAGGCCCAACGGGAGCAGATGGAGCAACCGGTCCTACTGGTGCAACGGGAGCAACCGGCCTAACGGGAGCAGATGGGGCAACAGGTCCAACGGGAGCAACAGGAGCGACCGGCCCAACAGGAGTAAATGGTGTCACAGGTCCAATAGGTGCAACGGGAGCAACCGGCCCAACTGGTCCGACGGGTCCTACAGGTGTTGTAGAGCCTGGAACAACACTTTTTAGTGTGAATGGTCCAGTTGGTTCGGCAACAGTAGGGTTAGGTGAGAACCTAACATTCCAGTCCTCTACACTGGACATTACAGTAACACCAGGATCTGCAATTGTCACAATAGAGGATACTACTCCAGGTGGCCCTACTGGAGCAACAGGTGCAACCGGCCCGACAGGAGCAACGGGAGCAGATGGAGCAACCGGTCCGACAGGAGCAGATGGAGCAACCGGCCCGACAGGTCCAACGGGAGCCGCCGGAACAACCGGCCCGACAGGTCCAACGGGAGCAGATGGAGCAACAGGCCCAACAGGAGCAGATGGAGTAACCGGCCCAACAGGAGCAGACGGAGCAACCGGTCCGACAGGAGCAGACGGAGC
>JACERV010000036.1 GCA_013911065.1 Ruminococcus sp.
TGCTTATGCTTCTTAGGTTCGGTCTCTTCGAACCTTAGTAGCAAAGTACAACCTGCTGGCTTAGTGAGGTCCTTTCGAACTTAGCAGCATGGTTGTTTCCCTTGCTTATGCTTCTTAGGTTCGGTCTTTTCGAACCTTAGTAGCAAAGTACAACCTGCTGGCTTAGTGAGGTCCTTTCGAACTTAGCAGCATGGTTGTTTCCTTGCTTACGCTTCTTAGGTTCGGTCTTTTCGAACCTTAGTAGCAAAGTACAACCTGCTGGCTTAGTGAGGTCCTTTCGAACTTAGCAGCATGGTTGTTTCCTTGCTTACGCTTCTTAGGTTCGGTCTCTTCGAACCTTATTTTTGTGAAAACAAAATATCTGATCCAACTGCTTGTTCCACGGTCTTTTTCACATTCTCCACGCCTGCTCCTGTGTTGCCGGACACTCCCGGTATCTGGATAATTGCGGGCAATGTGTGCTCTTTATATTCTTCAATTACATCTGCCAGCTCTGCAGCAAATTCTTCTGTAATATAAATAATTCCATATTTTCCCTGGGCAAGCTGCCTCAGCTTCTGACTTGCTTCCTCACGGGTCCGGACGGGACAAATACTAAGACCCAGCGTAGCAAAGCCATAAATACTGTCGTAATCCCCGACTACTGCTATCTTATACATACATCTCCCTTATCCTTTCCCTGATTGACTCCTCGGAAAATCCATTCTGTTTCCCAGTCAAAATAATCCGGACTGTCTTTATTTCACTTTCTCTGGCCAGCACATAAGCTACCAGAGGGCCTACAGAAAAAGAATTATATTTCTGCGGCCTGATGGTTTCCATCATACGATTATCACACCAACGTTCAAATGCAGAAGAGGACTCTTGTAGTGCCGCTGCCCCCTCGGCATAAGCTGTTCCTAAGAGATAATCTCTGATTGCATCCATACCTGCTGCTGCCGCCTTTGATAACTGTTCCACGCTGATAGTCTCACATTGAGCCATAGCACGTTTCATGAAATCAATGGATTTTGCAGTCTTTTGTGAGCGCACAGCAATCTTAATATCCGCAATCGCTACAGTAGACTCTGCATAATTCCGGATAATCTCAGCTTTTGACCTTTTACCAGCTTCATAGATTGCATCCAGCGCAGCCTTATCTACAATCACATCACACAATTGTCCATCTCTTGTATGCAGAAGTGTGTCATAAGCCTCTGCTGCTGCCTCTCCCATATTTCCCGGAAGTTGTCCCCATTCCTTATTTCTCACAATCTGGAGCATTTCCTCGCCTGTGATGGAACAATCCTCATAAAAAATACTTTCACCCTCTACCTCGGTGCAAACCTGCTTTACTGCCGCTTTCAGATTATGATATAACTTAGGATAGGAAAGCACGTCAAACACCGACATATCTGGAGCCAGTTCTCTAATTACTTCCCATGTCTTTTCCTCTTCTCTTTTCAACATGTCGGAAATATCCATAGAACCCGTTCCGTCACCCCAGCCCTTTTCACTCAGAAGCTGCAGGCACTGTTCCTCTTCTGTACATGCCAGAAGACGCTCAATCTCAGAATCAGAAAACAGAGAGTTCTCCAAAGCACGTACACGCGCAACCGCATAAGTATAATCTAAATCTTTCAAAATAAGACCTCCTGCACTTTATCGGATAACTCATCCCTCTTAGCATCAAATAATGCTTTCACCGTACAGTTTTCTTCAATCCCTCCATAAACCAGGATAAAGCCGCCTTCCATAACCTTTGACTCTTTGGAAAGCTTTAAAACACCGCCTTTAGATGCAGCAATTTTTTCAATTTCTGTTTCAAATCCAACAGGTATACGTTTTAAATCCTCCTCTGAAAAGTGAATCTCTCCTTCTTCCGGCAGCACGTATTTATCCAGCATCCTGCGAATCATATCAAAATAATTTTTTGTTTCCAGATTCACGATCTCGTCATATGCCTTATTAAGCACCCCTGCTATCATACTCTGCTTCGCACGCAGAAGCCCCTGCTTGCGCTGCATTTCACAGGAAGAGACGATACGCTGTATATAGGTATCAGCGTCTGCCTGAGCCTTATTGGAGATTACCTCAGCTTGAGCTGCAGCCTCTGCTTTTGCCTGTTCTAAAATCTGTTCAGCTTTTGCTTTGGCCTCCGCTATTTTACTGTCCGCCGAGTGGTTCGCCTCATCCAGAATCTGACTTTTCATTTTGTCCAATCCACTCATTTATAAACTCTCCCTTTCTTGGTAAACGAACTTATTGTAACCAATTTTCCAACTGGTTTCCTGTTACCCTTATCTCAATTGATTAAACCTGAATTGCACTTACTGCCAGGAATGAAATAAGAAGTGCAAGAATCGCATAAGTCTCAACCATTGCAGGGAAAAGCATCGCTTTACCAAACTGATCTGGTTTCTTAGCTATAATTCCGATTGCAGATGCTGCTGTTTTCCCCTGCGAGGTTCCTGAAATCAATCCAACAATTCCAATCGGAAGACATGCAGCCAATATCAAAAGTCCTGTCTGTACAGAAACATCAACAACTCCGCCTCCCAAAAGACCTATCTTGGAAAGTGTAACGAAACCAATAATCAATCCATAAAGCCCCTGTGTACCAGGGAGAAGCTGAAGAATCAATACTTTTGCAAATTTACTGGGATCCTCTGACACAACTCCAGATGCCGCCTGACCTGCAATACCTACTCCCAACGCTGAACCTGCTCCTGCCAAAAACACTGCTACTGCTGCACCCATAAGTGCATAAACAATTCCTAACTGACTCATCACTTTGTTTCCTCCTTAATATCTGCATATTTTGTATTTTCTTTAAACGGATGGAATGCACGTCCTCCGCCTTCATAAAATTTCCCAAAAAACTCCACAAACTGCAAACGGTTCGTGTGCACATAAGACCCTAAAAGATTAATCGCCAAATTGAATGTATGACCTACGACAAAAGCAAAAATAAATACAATGACTCCAAATACACTCTTGCCTCCCATACTTCCCATCTGATTGACTACAGATGCGATTACTCCGGTTGCCAGTCCCAGCGCAAGAAGTCTGGAATAAGATAGAACATCACTGAGCCATCCACTGATGTTATACAAATCATAGGCTCCCAGTGCAAGCCGCACTGCGATATTCTTGGTTCCCCGCCCTGACATGAGCAAAATTCCCACTGCTCCCAATATTGCCAGCCATTTACCCAAGGCTGTTACTGCTGCCGGGAACACAATCGCTATTCCGGCAATAGATGTGAACATCTCGCTTGGAAGCAACATAATCAGAAGCCCTGCCAAAAGCATGTACCACAAAACTACGTCACAGAAGAAATCTAAATACTTTTTGTCTCTCAGGCTCATATATCCCTTAAGTCCCAGGCCCACAAATAAGTGAATCACTCCGAACAACATAGAATACATCAGCAATTTCATAGGGTCATTCAGTGGAACAAACCACAGCGCAGGTATACCTACTTCATGGCCAAAGAATGTTTTTGAAATAACATTCACCGCATCTCCAAAATATCCGCTGAACATAACGCCCCAGAACAACGTGGAAAGACCGCACCAGAAGAACAATTGCATGGACTTTCTCATGCTCTGTTCCATCCTTGGAAACTTCACTAACAGAGCTGCACATACCCCTGAGACAATCGCTCCGTATGCCGCATCAGAAAGCATCATTCCAAATAAAAACACGTAGAAAAATGACATAAACACAGTAGGGTCTACTTCACCCTTAGCGGGCAGGCCAAAAGCCTCCAAGATTCCTTCTGCACCAGATGAAAAACGGTTATTTTTCAAAAGTACGGGAGCTTCCTCCTCTTCCTTCAAACCTTCCACATCCACGACACACTGGTACTTGTCCGTCAAAGCTTTTTGTACCTTTGCACTTTCCCGCTCCGGTATATAACCACTTACCAGAAATGTGCTTTTTGACTGGGGCAGCTGTCCAAGTACCTCATACTTATCCCCACGTACACGATAGTAATCAGCCAGAAATTCAAGTCCTTCCCGATGTACTGCCAGGCCGGATATTTCCTTCTCAATCTGCCCAATCTGAGACTGAACTTCGGAAATCTCTTTTTCCATATCTGATTTTACATCTGCGGGCACCCTGTCTATTACTTGGGACGGGCGGGCAAACCCAATACTTCTAAGTGCATCTTCTACTTGCTTTGCCGTTTCCCTGAGACAAAATACCGTGAAATAAGTAGCATCCTGCTCTGCAGAAATAATGTGGATATCCACATCCAAATCCGGTGCCTGTTCTGCCATCCTGCTGTATATGCTATCCAGCGTGTACAGCCCCGACAATGTTCCCGGTAACATAACTACATACTTCGTACCTTCAAAACTAAGAGGCACATCCAGTGGCAACCAGGGAGTCAGACTTTCAATGCTATTCTCAATTTTAAGAATATGAGCTTTCTTTTCTGCCCGTTCCTTATCCAATGCCCGAATTTTGCCTGCCACCTTCATTAGTTGGTCTTTAGCCTGCAGAATGCTATCGTACTTCTCCCTGTCCACAAGGTCTTTCCCTGCCAGAGATGACAGCATGGACTGCTTTACCGGAGCGTACTGCTGCAAAAGTTCCAGAGCCTGATCAGCCGCTGCTGCTGCTTTCTCAAAGCTGCTTCTTGCATTTGCCGTATCCATACATTGGAAATCTTCATCTTCCTCCAATATGTGGTTAATCTCCATAACTCCCATACTCTGCAGTCTCTCTAAAATTGCTTTCCGGTCTTTCTTCAATGCGCAGATACTCATTCGCTGCATCTGCAATACCGCCATACTCTCTCCCTCCTTTCCATTCTCAAGTCTAAACTAATTGTGAGACTACCATATCTACCGCTTCTTGCTCTTTTTTTGAAGCAGCTTCTTTTAATAACTTAATTTCATTTTCAATCTCAGATATGGCATCCCGCTGAGATTGTTCACCCTGTTTCTTTGCAGCCTCCAGCATAGCTTTTGCCTTTTGGTGAACTATATCCCTTTGTTCTTCCTTTAACCGCTCAGCCTCTTTTTCTGCTTCTTCCAGTATTCTTTTACACTGTGTATCCGCATCCTTTACAATGGCTCCGGCATTTGCTTCTGTCTCCCGAATTGCCTGGATTGTTTCTTCTACCATTATTAATCACCGCCTTTCCTGAGTTGATGTGTGTTTCAATTTTATAGTCAAAATCTTAACACGGACTTAATCCTAGCATATCATATGTATCAACGCTAGTCTACACTAAAGTATTGAATTCACGTGCACTATGGCATGTTTTCCATCAATAATAAGCGTGCTTATTCGCCATGTTGTGTTGTATGATATCACGTATAATCCTCGTTGTAAACATTAAAATATGTGAAAATGCACAACATTAGCTGTCATTTAGCCATAAATTAATTTTTTCAAGAAATACGATAAATCATTCCATTAGTACCGGAGGGGTAAAAGAAGGCTGGCTACTCTCCATAACCAACCTTCTTTTTCAAATTATATAAATACAATCTGACTTCCACGAAATTATCACCAATTTAAGTGATGCAGATGCCCTTCCAGATTCATACCTTCAAACTGATTCTGTCTCAATGCTTCATATAAAATAACTGACACGGAATTGCCCAGATTCAGGGACCGCATATCCCCGACCATGGGTATCCGGATACAGTTCTCCTTATTATCTACCAGAATTTCCTCCGGTATTCCTGCACTTTCTTTTCCAAACATAATATAACAATCCGGCTCATACTGAACTTCCGTATATACTTTCGCCGCCTTGGTCGTAGCCATATAAATCCTGGCGTCAGAATTCTTTTCCAGGAAATCCTGAAAATCAATGTAGGTTGCCACATCCAGATCAGACCAGTAATCCATCCCGGCGCGTCTTAATGCCTTTTCATTCAGCTTAAATCCCAGTGGTTCAATCAGGTGAAGACGTGTATTTGTGGCTACACAAGTACGCCCGATATTTCCGGTATTTGCCGGGATTTCCGGTTCATACAGTACAATATTCAACACTTGTCCTACCTCTCATTTCTCAGTCTCTGTATAAAGCGTCCTATACGCTCCAATGCTTCCTTCAGATTTTCCAGGGAATATGCATAAGAAATTCTTAAAAACCCTTCTCCGCAGGCTCCGAACGCTGTTCCCGGAACTACAGCCACCTTCTCCTCCTGCAGCAGGCGGTTGGCAAATTCTTCTGATGTCATATTAAATTCCTGGATACTTGGAAATACGTAAAAAGCTCCAAACGGCTCGAAACATTCCAATCCCATACGGGAAAATTCATGCATCAGGAAACGTCTTCTCTGATTATAGGACTTCCGCATTTCCTGTACTTCCTCATCACAGTTCTTTAATCCCTGAATGGCTGCATACTGGCTGTTTGTAGGTGCGCACATAATTGCAAATTGATGCAGCTTTATCATCTGCTCAATGATGGCCTCAGGCCCGCAGCAGTATCCCAGGCGCCACCCCGTCATGGCAAAACCCTTGGAAAATCCATTGATAACGATTGTTCTTTCCCGCATTCCCGGCAGGCTTGCAATAGAAACATGCGCTGCGTTATAAGTCAGCTCAGAGTAAATTTCATCTGAAAGAACATACAGGTCGTGCTCCTTTATAAATTCTGCCACCGGTTCCAGCTCCTCTTTCGTCATGATAGAACCTGTTGGATTATTGGGAAACGGCATGATTAAAACTTTTGTTTTTGGGGAGGTATACCTTTCCAGCTCTTCTACAGTCAATTTGAATTCATTTTCATGCTGAAGCGGTATCACAACCGGAACTCCATCCGCCATAACTGCACAGGGAAGATAGGACACATAACTGGGCTGCGGTATCAGTACCTCATCGCCCGGATCCAGCATACAGCGAAGTGCCACATCTATCGCCTCACTGCCGCCGACAGTAACCAGTGCTTCTGTACCCGGGTTATATTTTACATGTATTTTTCTATCAAGATACTTACAGATTTCTACTCTCAATTCCTGCAATCCAGCATTCGAGGTGTAAAAAGTACGTCCCTTTTCCAGGGAATAAATTCCTTCCTCCCGTATTCTCCACGGAGTATCAAAGTCAGGTTCTCCCACGCCAAGAGATATCGCATCTTTCATCTCGCTTACCAAATCAAAAAATTTTCGTATGCCGGACGGCTCTATTTCTACTATTTTTTTAGATAATGGATTTCTCATTAAGGCGTCACCAATATCCTTTCTTCCTCTCTCCCGCGCACCATGATCGTGCCGTGATCCTTGTATTTCTTGAGAATAAAATAGGTTGCCGTACTTACTACATCTTGAATCGTGGATAACCTTTCAGACACAAAATGAGACACCTCTTTTAACGTCTTCCCCTCCAGTGTTACAAGTAAATCATAGCCGCCGGATATCAGGTAAACAGAGCGCACTTCCTCATAGTTGTAAATACGCTCTGCAATTCTGTCAAATCCCTGATTTCGCTGGGGAGTCACTTTTACTTCAATCAGAGCAGTCACTGCCTCCACACCAGCCTTATCCCAATCAATCAGAGTATGGTACCCGCAGATGATTTTTTTCTTCTCCATATCCGCAATTTCATTTGCCACGGTTACTTCATCCACTCCCATCAGAACTCCGAGTTCTGCAAGGTCTACCCTGCTGTTCTTTTCCAGGTATTTTAATATTTCGCTCCTTAATCCATCCATCTCTGTTCCTCCTTATATCGTCTGCTCCGTTAATCTCGTATTCTAATTAATGTCAATGCGGCCTGAACCTTCTGTCCTGCTCCCACCAGAGCATCAGTTCATCCGGTGCCGGCCTGTCTAAATACCGCTTTTCTTCTCCGCTTGCGATTACCCGGGCATTCTTTTCCGTGGCAACCCCAAGCTTGGCGGCTCGAGCACCCACCTGCTCCAAGGCTCTGGCCAGAGCATCACCATCTTCGGCTGTCATAAGGATACATCCGGCTGATGTCATCTGATAAGGATTCAGACCGTAATATTCACACACCTCTATCGTTTCCTGTTTCACAGGCATCTTTGTCCTGTCCACCTCCAGACCAACACCAGAAGCTTCCGCCAGTTCCCATAATCCGGCAAATACACCGCCTCCGCCTATCTGGTGCATGCAGGTCACTCCTGCACGTCTGGCCGCTGCAATTGCATCCACCGCCAGCATTTGGTTTTCGAGTTCTTTCATCTGCCTGAGAAATGCCGGAACAAAGCGCCTGCCAAGCTCTTCTTTCCGTTCTGATAAAATCCTGAGAGTGCCCTCCAAGCCCACATATCCGCATAATACGATATCCTGACCAGAAACCGCCCGGGAAACACAGGCTCTGTTTTCTTCCTGCACACGCCCTGCTGCACAGGCAAAAACGACAGGATAAGTTATGCAGGGACTTACTTCTGCTTTTACCCTTGTGATTTGAACTCCTGCAGTCCTGCATACCTTTTCCATATATCCAATCATTTCTTTCAGCCCCGACTCAGAAACAGACGGTGTGAGAAGAATTTGAAGAGATACATTTACGGGACCGGCGCTGCAGATAGCTGAATCATTCAACACTCTCGCAACAGCAAATCTCCCTACATCTCTCGCTTCCCCAAAAACAACTGCGTCAGTATATACTTCTTCCATAGATGGAGAAAAGAGAACTTTATCCTGCACATTATGTAATTGTCCGAGTACCGACCTCTTCCATACGGTCTGCGATATATTCCCGATTTTCATACTTCTCCACCTTCTCTGATGTTTCTATAATTATTCAGGCTCAGCCGCCCCTGTGACCTCTTGAATTGCCTTCATGATTCGGGCCTCATCCTGGGTCTGAACTGCGTTGTTGACTTTATCTGCGTATTCCTGATTTTCGGATGCCGTCCCTACTGCAACTGTCTCCTTTGAAGGGACATACTGGCTGTAATTTATAATATCCCGGCTTTGCTCCTCACCGTTTAAATATACCACCTTCCACAACTGTGCCGATATTCCCGGCTCCGCATAGCTGAGCACATAATAGCTGCCGATGTAATCCTCTGTTGCCACAAATCGTTTCCCCTCAGGCATTGTCTCGTCCGTTGTCTCACTGACAAAATCCAGAGTTCTGCCCGCATCCCTCGTTTCTTTTCCATATATATTAAAAGTAAGGCTCCCGTCTGCAAACACCCCTTCTATATAAATGGGTGTCTTCTGGTTATTCCTAAATTTTAAATCCTTTACGTCATCTGCAATTGCCGCGTCCATAGACGGCTGAACATAGGATACCAGCATAGTATGAGGAGAGCGTTCTGTCACTTCCAATTCTGCATACAGCACCGCATTATACAGAGTTGTGGATATCTGGCATATACCGCCGCCCATAGACTGCACTACCTTATCATCCTCATAAGATGCCGCCTCTGTAAAACCATTTTCCTCTGTATACGGCTCCATGGCAGCATTGGCAGAATACTCCTCACCTGGCTTCATGAATGTGCCACTGATAAGCTGCGTCCCTCTTTCAATATTCTGTGACCGGCCGGAACCATCACTTCCATAGAATGTACTGTAACTTCCCAGCAAATCTGTAATCTCTGATAAATCTCCCTCGGTCACTTGGGGCTCCACATACGTCACATCCGCCCTGACGCTGACACTCTTTCCGTCCCAGCCGCTGCCTAGCAGCCTGTTCACACTCTTTATAGTCTTTTTCACATCTAAAGCTTCTCCCGGCTTTCCATTCACAATGGTTACCCCGGAATCAGACTGTGTTACCCTGGCATTCTCAGGAATGTTCAAAACACCTGTCAGTGCTTTCTCCAGCACTTCTGATGCAGGCCCTTCCGCCACCTCATAATTTACCAGAAATACTTTTTCATTTTGGTTCTTTTCTGCTTTCTTAAGGATCTTATAACAGGATACCGCACTTCCCTTTTTTCCATAGTCAATGGCATTCCTTAACACACCATCCAGACTCTTTACAGAAAGCCCCATATCTCCTAAGGATGCTTCACCTTTTCTTCCATCCTCTAAAGTAAGCAGGACCTTCTCACCTGCATAGGCGGACAATTCTGTCTCCACCTTCTCTTTTGCTTTTTTCTTAGTTAATCCGGATACATCTGTGGTTCCAATGGAAACCCCCTGTATAATTATATGACTGTCAAATTTCCTGATATAGCTCCTAAGAAAAATATGCACACCGAGAATCACTGCCGCTGCACATAATATAGTAAAAGCAGCTCCCAGAAGTACTTTTCCCTCGGACCGCCCTATTTTTCTGGCTTTTTTTCTTTTGTTCCCCATAATCTTCCTCTTACGCAATATATGGAATTATCATCGTCGCAACCATAGCCAAAATAATTACCATAATTACGATAGAGATAATTCTTCTCACCTTTTTATTATAAAAATTCATTCTTCTTCGCCTTTCTGCTTATTCTGCTCCTGCTTTCCTTTCTCTTAGAGACAGGGCCGCTTCCTGTAATTTTATACTCTTTGCAATATTTTTGCAAGAAGCACCCCTCACATTTAGGGCTGCGGGCTGTACAAAGAGAGCGCCCAAAGGTAATAATCTGTATATTATACAAAATCCAGTGGTCTTTGGGAAGTTCTTTCATCAAATCCTGCTCTATCCTGTCCGGATTCCCACTTTCCGTCAGCCCAAGACGCCTGGAAATACGTTTCACATGTGTGTCCACTACAATACTTGGCTCATGGTAAATGTTTCCCCGGATTACATTTGCCGTCTTACGTCCTACTCCGGCCAAAGTAGTCAGCTCTTCCAGGCTGCGGGGAACCTCCCCGCCAAACTGTGTGACCAGGGCTTTCGCACAGGAAATAATATTCTTCGCCTTATTGTGGTAGAACCCGGTAGGTTTAATATCCTTCTCCAGTTCCTTCAAGTCCGCATTGGCAAGCTTCTCCAGAGTGTCATACTTCTGAAACAAATCTTTGGTTACAATATTTACCCTTGCATCCGTACACTGTGCACTAAGTATCGTGGCAATCAGTAACTGCCAGGGAGCCTTGTAGTCCAGATAACAGACATATTCCCGCCCATATTGATCATCTAAAATCGAAAGAATCTCTTTCGTACGTTTCTTCATAAAATCTCACCAATCACTTTCAGTCTATATAAAACACATTTGCCTGGTTTGTCAGTACATCCCTGTTCTTATAATCAAACAGTACCAGTTTTTCTCCAACCTTCTCCAAATGTGTCATCTTGCGTATCTGCCGCTTATTGTATTTCTCATATCCTTTCAGGTAATAATACCCGGCGGCTTCTTTATCGTAAAATTGCGCTGACTCTTCTTTTGTTATGGTTGGCTCACCTGCAAAGGCGGGCCTGTTTTTCACATTATCCCGTAAATACAAATCTACAATCAGCAGCTTTCTATATTCTTCTTTATTTTTATCATCCCACTCTGCTGCAAAGTCAAACAGAACTTCGTACCTGGTAATCCGGGAATGACTTATCATATTCAGGTCATTTTTTTCATAATACCGGCCAAGCTCCTCATACATAGAAAATGCATCAGTAAATGCCTTTTCTAATAACTGTAACGTATTGGTGAACTGACCGCTGTTATAATATACCTCCACCATTTCCTCTATCCCTTTTAGACGGATGATGTCACCGTAGGACAGCCATTTCGTAGACAGAACCTCAAAAGGCGGCCTGTCCTGGTATTGAAGCTGATATTCCCCGGCCTTTTCATACATATAAGAGCCTTTGAGTACTTTCAGAAATCCCAGTTGAAGCTGTTCAGGCTGCAAAGCATATACATGGTTGAAGGACCGGCGGAAACTTTCATAGTCCTCATAGGGGAGTCCGGCTATTAAATCCAGATGCTGATGTATATTACCTCCTGCCTGGATACGGCTTACACATTTTCTTACTTCATCGAATTCCATAACCCGGCGGATCTCTTTTATAGTATCCGGGTTTGTGGACTGCACTCCTATTTCCAGCTGAATCAGCCCCGGACGCATGGATTCCATCAGGCGCATTTCTTCTTCATTCAGTAAATCCGCTGCTACTTCAAAATGAAAATTGGTTTTTCCTTTATCATGTTCGGCAATATAAGACCATATCCCTATCGCATGCTCATGTCTGCAGTTAAACGTTCTGTCCACAAACTTTACCTGGGGAACTTCCGCATCTATAAAAATCTGCAGTTCTTTCTTTACTAATTCCAAATCCCTGAAACGCAGGCTCCTGTCAATGGAGGAAAGACAATAGCTGCATGAGAACGGGCAGCCTCTGCTGGATTCATAATAAATAATCTTATTCTGAAACTTTTCCATATCATGATACACAAAGGGAATTTTGTTCATATCAGCCGCCGGTCTCCATGGATTCTCAGTAATGGATGACGAATCACCAGAAGCTCCTCTTCTGCGGTATACAATTCCTTTTATATTCTCCAGGCCGTGTAATGTTCCGCTGTAGTAATTCATCAGCTCCAGAAATGTTTCCTCACCTTCCCCCCGCATAATGCCTTCCGCCTGGGGACAGTTTTCTAAAAATTCCACAGCATTATAAGAAACTTCCGGTCCTCCAAGCCAGATATGAACGTGAGGCAAAATCTTCTTTACCTCGGTGATCAACTGTTTTACATAAACAATATTCCATACATAAGTAGAAAAACACAGAATTTCAGGGGCTTGTCTGTATATATCGGCTAAGATATCGTCTATTCCCTGATTAATGGTATATTCTGCAATACTGATATTTTGTTCATAGGCTGATGCATAACTTTTCAAGCTATAAACTGCTAAATTAGAATGTATATATTTTGCATTAACTGCTATTAATAAAACCTTCATAAGTTTCCTTTCATAATTTTACTATAACTTTTCTTTATAGTAAATAAAAACTCCCTCTATCCGTTGACATTTGGACAAAAACAATGTAAAATTAATATCTGTGCAGCCGGGGTGCTAGCGGTACCTTGTACCTGCAATCCGCTATAGCAGGGGTGATATTACGCAGAGGGTGCTGATTTGCAAAGCTGCCCTTGGAAAGTGGCGTTGAGATTCGGGTCTTACGCGACGGAAATCTGTGAATCGTGTCAGGTCGGGAACGAAGCAGCACTAAGCAGAATCTTCCGGGTGCCGTAAGGGTGCCTGGGTTGAGCTAACTACCAAGGTAACGTTTGTGGAGATGCATTCGAAGCGTAATGCACATAAAATTATTCTTTTTTCTTCTTTTGCTTTTCCCGCAGTTCTTTAAAAAACTGCTTCATCATAATACTGCACTCTTCTTCCAGTATTCCCGTCGTAAGCTCTGCCTGATGATTGAACTCTTTCATTTCCAGCATATTTAAAATAGATCCTGCACAGCCCGCTTTTGGATTCATACAGCCTACTACTACTCTTTTTATCCTGGACTGGATAATCGCTCCGGAACACATCTGACATGGCTCCAGCGTCACATACATCGTACAATCTTCAAGGCGCCAGTCATTCATCTTTTTACTGGCTTTCCTGATTGCCAGAAGTTCGGCATGAGCCAGCGGATTTCGGTCTGTTGTCCTCCTGTTATATCCCCTTCCGATGATTTTATTCTGATAGGTAATAACACAGCCTATGGGTACTTCCTCCAGGGCGTATGCTTTCTTTGCCTGTTTAATTGCTTCTTTCATAAATTTTATATCTAAATCCATTTTTCTTCCCCCCTCTCTATTAATTTACCACAAATGTTGTTCTTTTTCAAAAATTCTCTGAATAGATTAGAATCAAAGAGAGACAAGGTCAGAGGTATATCATGATCCCCGGCATCTATTATTTATATGAATATAAAAATGAACAAAGGTTGAGAAATGTTGGTTTCATTAAAATCACACAACACTATCACACTTATACTCTAAAAATTAATGTCCGCAGAATTCCCATTCCTTCCGACGGTATGATTAAGCTTTTTGTTTTTTATGGGGAGGATTCTGATAGTGTTTCCCGGGAAATAGCTGAAATCCCCTTTGAAAACGAAAACCTTTCTGTAAACCTTTCCGTATCAGATTCCATGTTTCCCGGAGGTAAAACCATGGAAGCAATGGACGGATTTTTCCTTCGTACAGACGATGATCAATTTTATGGGGCGGTTTCAAATGAAGCCAATTTTGACACAAGAAGAATAAGAAATTGGGAGGAACCGGAGCAGACTGGTATAGAAACAGAAAATGAACTAGGCACAGAAATGGAAACTGAGCCTGCTATAGACACAGAATTTGAGCCGCCCCTGGAAACTGGTATACCACCAGCCGCGAAAACCGAGGGGCAGTATATCACCGAAGCAGACGAGGAATTTGGCATGGAATTTGGCATGGAACCTGACATGGAACCTGACATGGAATATGACATGGAATATGACTTGGAATCTGACATGGAATCTGAGGCTTATCCACTAACAAGAAACAGGGGGCACCGGCACATGGTAATTGAAATACCGCCCGGAACGGAAACCGGAGAGCAACCCGGCATGGAAAATGGGATGCCGCCAGCCACTGGAACCGCAGCTCCTCCTACCATGAATAATGGAATGTCACCAGCCACTGGAACCGGAACTCCTCCTATCATGAATAATGGGATGCCGCCAGCTACTGGAACCGGAGCCCCTCCTACCATGAATAATGGGATGACAACAGCTACTGGAACTGGAGCCCCTCCTACCATGAATAATGGGATGACAACAGCTACTGGAGCCGGAGCCCCTCCTACCATGAACAATCGCAGGCCACCAGCTACTGGAACCGGAGCTTCACCTACCATGAATAATCGCAGGTCACCAGCTACTGGAACTGGAGCTTCACCGTTCATGAACAATCGCAGGTCACCAGCTACTGGAACTGGAGCTTCACCGTTCATGAACAATCGGAGACCATCAGCCACTGGAACCGGAACTCCTCCAAACATGAACAATAGGGTGTCGCCGGTCACTGGACCCGGGACTCCACCAAACATGAACAATAGGGTGTCGCCGGTCACTGGACCCGGGACCCCACCAAACATGAACAATAGGGTGTCGCCGGTCACTGGACCCGGGACTCCACCAAACCTGAACAATAGGGTGTCACCGGTCACTGGACCCGGGACTCCACCAAATATGAACAATGGGATGTTACCAGTCACTGGACCCGGAGCTCCATCAAACATGAACAATAGGGTGTCGCCGGTCACTGGACCCGGGACTCCACCAAACCTGAACAATAGGGTGTCGCCAGTCACTGGACCCGGAACTCCTCCAAACATGAACAATAGGGTGTCGCCGGTCACCGGAACCGGAACTCCTCCAAACATGAACAATAGGATGTCACCAGTCACTGGACCCGGAACTCCTCCAAACATGAACAACGGGATGACAACAGCTACTGGAACCGGAACTCCTCCAAACATGAACAATAGGATGTCACCAGTCACTGGACCCGGAACTCCTCCAAACATGAACAACGGGATGACAACAGCTACTGGAACCGGAACTCCTCCAAACATGAACAATAGGGTGTCTCCAGTCACTGGACCCGGAACTCCTCCAAATATGAACAAAGGGATGTCACCAGTCACTGGAACCGGAACTCCTCCAAATATGAACAATAGGGTGTCTCCAGTCACTGGACCCGGAACTCCTCCAAACATGAATAATGGGGCATCAACAGCCACTGGAACCGGATGGAGCCGGAATATGAGCACTTGGAGGCAACCAGTCAATGGTCCCGGAGGGCGTCAGAATATGAACACTGAAGGACTACCAGCCACAGAGCCCGGAAGGCAATGGCACATGGACACCGGGGGACAGCCAGTCAATGCACCCGGATGGAACCCGCGCATGGAAATGGAGACACAGCCACTCCCGGAGTCTGAAGAACAGCCACTTATGGACATCGGAGTGCCTCCGGTCACAGAAATTGAAGAGCAGTCAGCGATAAGTGCCGAGGAGCTGCGGGACACTATGGAAGAATGCATTACCGGAGTGTCATACAAAACAGGGATGCCACGTGGTTCAGCGCCTGGTACAGTATCACAGACAAACATAGATTCCACCGAGAAGGCTCAGACTAAGAATTCAGAAAATGTGCGCAAAATCCAGCGCTCAGAACTTTCTGTTCTTCCCCGCAGGTATTGGAATATTGCCAACAACAGCTTTTTGATGCATGGATACCATAATTACCATCATTTGATGCTTGTTGAGTCAGATGGCCATTATTGGATTGGAGTGCCCGGTGTTTATACTCCACGGGAAGCACGGGCTGCGGAATTGTTCGGATTCCCACAGTTTACCAAATCCCATGTAGAACACTTAGATCTTGCCTCGGATGAAAGAGATGAAAGCGATAACTTTGGACACTGGTGCCGGTATATGATGTAGGCATTGGGATAATTATATGAGTAAAAAATGGATAGTTCCCTCTGCAAAAGAGAGAACTATCCATTTTCCAGCTTAAAAGAAGGAGCTGTCTCCATCCTCTTTTGCAGTTTCCGGATGGTAATAAAGTAATCTGCCGCCAGAGGAATACATGCACCAATCCATGCCAGCGGGCTGGCCCAGCTAACACCGGTAAACCCTATACTGGAGGCCAAAAAGATTGCTGCCAGTGTCCGCATAATCAACTCCATAATTCCGGCTACTGTCGGCATCACACTTCGTCCTAATCCCTGAATCGTCAGCCGGAAGATAAAAAGCATTGCTAACACCCAGTACATTGATCCGTTAATCTTCAGATAAGTCTGTGCCAGCTCAAGCACCTTTGGCACATCATTTCCAACAAATATTCCCGCCAGCTGATAGCCTGCCAGAATATTAACCGAGCCAATAAAGATACTAAATCCTACCGATATCAAGCTGCACTGAAAGACCCCTTTCTTAATTCTCTCAATCAGACCGGCACCATAATTTTGGGCCACATAGGTCGACATTGTGGTCCCAAAAGAATTCATCGGCTGCATTGCAATCTGATCAATTCTCTGAGCAGCGGTAAAAGCAGCAACCGCTACTGCTCCTAATCCATTCAGGACAAATTGCAATACCACTGCACCAATCGCAATGATGGACATCTGGAACCCCATCGGCAAAGCCACTTTAATATGCTGAAGAATTTCCCAGCCGGAAACCTGCCAATCTTCTTTGGTTAAGTGCAGCATTGGTATTTTCCGGCGAATGTAAATCAGACATAAAAGTCCCGATATCAATTGTGCAATCACGGTGGCCCACGCGGCACCTTCTACTCCCGCATGAAGCAAAAGAATAAATCCATAATCCAGGAGAATATTTAAGATGCAGGCAATTACTAAAAATAGCAGCGGCGTCTTACTGTCTCCCAATGCCCGGATAATATTCGAAAGCAAGTTGAAAAGCATGCTGGCAAATATCCCTGCCAAAATGATTACGATATATTTATATGCATCCTCAATCAGTTCTGCCGGAGTCTGCATCAATTCCAGAATTTGTCTGGCAAATGGCACTGAGATGGCAGTCAAAACTATTGTAATCATCAAACTAATCCATACACCTGCGGCCACACTGCGGCGCACGCCCCTCTCATCCTTTGCCCCGAAACGCTGGGCGGTGATAATCCCCAAACCTCCGGTTGCTCCCATAACGAAGCCAAGTATCAGAAAACTGATACTCCCGGTGCACCCCACTGCCGCCAGTGCATTCACACCGATTGTCCTGCCCACAATAAATGTATCCGCCATACTATAAAGCTGCTGGAATATATTCCCAATTAACAGGGGAACGGAAAATACTATAATTAATTTTGCCGGGCTTCCTTCTGTCATTTTTTTAGTCATTCTTTCTCCTCCTGCCTTTGCAAACTTATTTTATTATAATCCTTCTACTTAAAAGTAGAATGTAATTTCTTGCACAATTCCTGTAGTATCCTGTACAAAATATTTATGCGTCTTGAACTACTAACGTTTAATAATGTATCACATAATCCCACTCCCTTCAACTCATAATAATTATAAAATTAGTAACAAGAACTTCTTGGCTATATGAAGTAAACGAAGATTTACATCTAACTAGTTTCGGAACAAAAGAGATGTAAGTAAACCCTGTCGAAAACACACCAAAATCTCACAGGAACTCTGGTTGACTTTATATTATATGAGCTGTATCATATATTATATAATGAGATAGAACCCAATGACACAAGGTCGCAAGCACAAGAAATCCAGGAGAATCAGTCAACTCCGGAAGGTATGTACAATCCAACTTTAGGTGGTACATATCAAATGAATGGCAATTCCAGTATAAACGACAAAGATTGGTTTAAAGTGAACCTGACTAAAGGAACCAAATATATGACATGTGGTGAGAAGGCATTTGATTTTCTTATAGAAGATAGTGCAGGCAATGTAATTACAGAAAAAGCATACAGTACATCTCCTCGAGTATTTGCTTTTGAGATTCCTGCTGATGGTTTATATTATGTCAGGATAAAAGGTATTTCATCTGAACAAACAAAATATTTATTTTATGTGGGAAGTCCGGTATATGCTGTTGGTTCTGTAATAATTCCTTGCAATACACCAACAATAAATATGACTGGCGGCACAAAGACGGCATACTTTGATTCTACTAATTTAAACATACCTAAAAATGCTGTTGTTACCTCTTTGACTTTTAATAATATAAGAACTACCGATGTGAAAAGCATTATACTAACTAATAATAATTCTGGGATTAATTTGACCATGAATCAGTCTTCCTGGGATAAAGATCATTTGGAATCGATGCATCTGCCGGCAGTGACTATGTGGACTGCTCAGTTTGGATATAATAAAACAACTTCCTTTAATCCAACTATAAAAATGTATTATGTGTATCCGATTTATCCATAAGATAAAATAAAAGGACAGGTGAAATAAAAATGAATCTTAGCGTACAATGTAGAATTGACAGTTACCGTAAGGCACACGCTCATTCTGCCATAGAATATCCCGCTAATGACAAAACTAATTTGAGTAGTTTGGGCAATACAGAAAAAGGAGGGCGCTGCAAGGATTCTTTGTCTATTAATAAATATGGCTCCGATATTAGGGCGAAACCGATTACAAATAGTATTTTGGATATCATAAATTTCCAAACAAAATCTCTGGATCAATACGAAGACAAATTTTCTGTTTCCGGAACTGAATTTATACGTTCTCAGATTCCAGAAGTACCGCTGAATAGATTAAATGATATAAAAGCCGTGGATAATATACTACTATTTGGTAATGGAAAATATTATAAGTATACAGATTCGGCGGGAAGTATACATAAAATAGCTTGTTCAAACAACTTGTTATCGACAGTTTATTCGGAAAATTTATTAGGGGTACCTGATAAAGAGAGTTGGAAATGTGGTCAATTTTGGAATATCTTGTCTGAAAATGCTACTTATATCAGATTATCTTATACGGCTGAAGAAGAAAAACAATATTTAAGAGCTGCTGGTATTACAGAGGGGTTCTTTACAGTAGGGGTAGGGAATGATTACCAAGAGTATTTCTACTCAAACGGAAATTGCGGTCGTTCTGTCTTAAAAAGTGTTTATGATACAAATTATAACGTTATAAAGAATGAGGGCCGTTTTTTTTCTGGTTATGACGCTGGCGCAATTTTTAAGATTGATGAAAAGGAATATGTGTTAAGTGAATCTCATACTCTGGATATTCCATATGGCGCAGACATATTTAACATCAAATATCCGGCAAGAAATAACTATTAACTATATATAAACCCAAACAATGTAAGGAGATTATTACGAACTCATGAAAATATTATGATTAAACTCTCCTTCGTAACCCTTTAAAGACCGTATACCCCTCCCAACTGATGTGATTTTATCTTGCATCAATTAGGAGGGTTATACCCCAAAAATAAGGGTATCTTTTTCCAGAGTATCCTCGTCTACCCAAAGACGGGATTTCAGCAGGAACAGCCGCATTTTCGAATCTCCACATAAGAACTATGTGGTTAATCAGATAATCCAGTATTTTAACAAACATTATTCTGAAAAAATATCGCTGGATCAGATTGCTCAGAACATGTATCTGAGCACCCTTTATATTTCTAAACTATTTAAAAGTGAAACAGGGGATACCCCGATTAATTATCTTATCCAGCTGCGTATGGAAAAAGCCCGGAAGCTGATGGAAACGGAACCAGCTTCCAGTATACAGAGTATTGCTTCACAAGTCGGATATGAGGATGCTTACTATTTCAGTAAACTATTTAAAAAGCATTTTGGTGTGTCACCTTCTAAATATCGCAGCACCTTTAAGATATAATAAGGGGGAAACTATACTCTAATAGCAAGACACAAAAACAGAAGCTGTGTTTAACTATTAGGGTACAGTTTCCCCTCTTCTTTTAAAGACTCTGCCTTCTACTGTTTCTATTCATTCAAAATGAAGAACTCTTACATGCTTACAGACATCACAATATTAACTGGTGTGACCGATGTGACTTTATCCACATACAACGCGTAAATATCACTCTCCTTCTCCAGAGTATCCTTATCTACCCAAAGATGGGATTTCAGCAGAAACGGCTGTCCTAATTCCCTTTTCTCCGGCTTGATAAATTGAAAATAATTCTGGCGGCTCTGTGTTGTTATCCGGTATTCTCCCCATTTTGCAGGCTTAGCCGGGACATTAATATTTAAAATATCCACATCCTTTGGCATACCCTGCTGCAGAACCCGGGAAGCCCATGTACGGAGCACCTCTATGGATGCCCCCCAGTCGGTATCCTGAAACTCATTGGAACGCTGTATTTGAAAGTCAGCCTCCAAAGACACGGCAATGGCAGGTACTTGATGGCTCACCGCCTCTAATGCCGCACCAAAGGTGCCGCTGCATGTCAGCACAGTCCCCAGGTTTTCTCCGTAGTTTATACCGCTGATGCAAAGGTCCGGCTTCCTTTCCGAAAGCTCTAATATACCATGGGCCGCCGCAAAGGCAGGAGAGCCGTGAACACTATACCCTTTCACACTGCGTCCTCTTACTGACATTTCCACTTCTTCTATTATCCCGGTATCCTCAGCCCTGGGAAAGGCACGTCCCATCCCTGTCTGCTGGGTATGAGGTGCAGATATCACCACATCTGCCAGGTCTGCCACTGCTTCTGCTGCTGCGGCAAGACCAGGAGAGAGGATTCCGTCATCATTGGTAATTAAAATCATCGGTTTCATACACTCACCTCACGAGAGGGGCCGGAAGCCTCATCAATGAAAAAGTTCGTAAGATTTTTTCAGTATATCATCTGTATGACTCGTTATATCCGTATATACAGGCAGCATTTTTGCATAAAATTCTACCCTCTCAGCATTTGGCTCGAAGCTGTCTTTCATTCTTACCATATTTGCAACCGCTTCGTCAAAGCTGTCATAGATTCCTGTTGCTACTGCCGCGCAGATTGCCGAACCAAGGCCTGCCGCTCCATTCACTTCATTGCGTACGGTCTGGATGTCAAATACATCTGCAAATATCTGCATAAACAAATCGCTGTTTGAACCGCCTCCGGTAATAATAATCTTATCCAGGTTTACCCCCAGCTCCCCGCACATATCATTCAAGTGCTTCTTCATTGTCAGCGCAACTGCTTCAAGGATAGAACGGTAAATATGGCCTCTTGTGTGCCTTCCGTCAAATCCAATCATGATACCTTTCTTGTACATGGCATCTACCGGTGCCAGCCAATCCAATACTGTCATCAGTCCGTCTGAGCCTACAGGAACCTTTTCAGCTTCCTCACTGAGCAGCTCTTCTGCAGATAACCCTTTCTCTTTTGCAGCCTTTATATAACTGTCGCCAAGGATATCCCGGAACCAGCTGATGGTCCACATTCCTCTGCGGATTCCGTTGCTGTCATACAGATACTTATTCGGTACACAGGAAAACTTAGGCCATACACTTTTTGTATTTCTTAAGAACTCTTTTCCTTCCATCATGGCTGCGGTATAAGTCCCAAGAGAAATGCATGCGGTAGTATCTCCCATGCATCCTGTTCCAAGGCCCTCTACTGCTTTATCATTGGAAGTCGCCACTACTGGCAGCCCTTCCGGAAATCCGGTGGCCTTTGCCGCTTCTTTTGTCACATGTCCCAGTATATCTCCCGGCATTACCAGATCAAAAAGCATGTCTTTAGGCATTCCGGTAGACTCATAAGCAGCCGGGTCGTCGGACCAGTTCCATTTGTCAACATCAATGGGCCATACACCTTCATAATTCGCTACCGTATCCTTAAATTCTCCTGTCAGACGGTGTGTAATATAACCGGAAGATGCAACAATATATTTGACGTCCGGGTTCGTATGCTCATAAGGCTTTGCTACACGGACATCCATCCAGCTCAAAGCCGGCTGTGCCAGTGTTCCGTCTGCTTTCAGATAAGCTCTGCAATAACGGATGGTACACAGGCCGATGCCTACGATATCCTTTACATTACCTTTAAAATCAGCCATGCACTTCTTTGAAGCCTCACAGATTGCATCCCACCAATCATCATCCGGGTGCTCTACAAGCCCAGGCTCCGGCAGATTATATGGTTTTAATGCATGTCTTCCTTCACATACAATATTGCCCCTCGTGTCAAATATAAGAATCTTGGCGCTTTGGGAACCTTCATCAACTCCGATGATATATTTCTCACTCATAGGTCCAAACCTCTTTCTTTTCTGTTTTTCTAAGTCTGATCAGGCAAAACGGAACACCTATTATCTTACAAGATATCCGCCGTCAACCACTAATAAAGTTCCATTTACATAGTCAGCCGCATGGCTTGCAAGAAATACCGTTGCTCCCATGAGATCCTGCCTCTGTCCCCAGCGGTCCGCCGGAATATGGTCTTTAATCTTGTTATATTTTTCATCATTTGCGCTTCCTGTTCCGGAAGTCATTGCAGTCTGGAAATAACCCGGAGCAATACCATTTACAGTGATTCCATACTTGCCAAGCTCGTCTGCATAAGCCTTTGTAAGACCCATAAGCCCTGCTTTCATAGCTGCGTATGCCGGGGAGCCAAGTCCGCCGAGGAATGAGAACAGAGAACAGATGTTGATGATTTTTCCGCTTCTTTGAGGAATCATGTATTTCGCAACTGCATGGCTCAAATCAAAAGCGCCTGTCAGATTGATTGCAATCATCGGATCCCATTCTTTTCTTCCAAACTCAAGTACATCCGCAATATTGCAGATACCTGCGCAGTTTACCAGAATGTCAATCTGTCCATAAGTTTCCACACACTTTTCAGCAATCTGATCGCACACGCCGTCCTGTGTTAAATCACCCTGCATAAATGTATATTTTACTCCACAGTCTTCGATTAATTTCTGTGTTGTTCCGTCATCGTCTACAAATGCAAATGCAAAAATATTTGCTCCTGCTTTCGCAAGTGCCAGTGCAAACGCCTGTCCCAATCCACTATTCCCACCTGTTACGATTGCATTTTTTCCTTTCAGGGAAAAGAAATCCATTGAAAAATCATTAATATCAAAGCTCATTTTTCTACCTCCATATACTTTTTATATTATGTTCAAAAAAGCTTCCCACATTCCGGCTCATTCATAAAATGTGTTTTTTAAAGGACAAAAAAAGAGCAACCTTTACACGCATACCACGTGTAAAAGTTACTCTCTCTTCCGCTCTTTTAGTAACTATAGCCATTATAAATCCCACAATACTGTTTGTCAATATCGTGATTATAGTTAAAATCACACCCTCATTTTTGTCTATATTGCATACTTAGCGTTACTGTTCAGACCATGCCGTGCACCCGAAGGGTGTGAACTGTAACTACTTAACAATCCCACATTTCCCGGTTCGTTGTAGACACCGCAAAAGCACCTGCTTTCAGTGCCCCCATAACATCTTCTTTATCCAGAATCAAGCCGCTGGCTACCACTGGTTTGTCAATTTCTTCCAAGAGATATTTTATGACCTTAGGAAGTCCCGCGGGGAGAAATTCAACTACATCCGGGTTACAGCTTTTTACGTGCTTTACAATATTGGCGTAAGTCAGGGCATCCATCATATAAAACCTCTGTATCGTAAACATACCCAGTTCATTAGCGCGTTTAATTAACGCTGGTTTCATACTGATAATTCCATCCGCCTTCGTATATTTCTTTATAAAGTCTACGCTAATTTCCTTAGAGGAAAGCCCTACAATCAAGTCCACATGTACAACCGCCATTTTTCCCATAGATTTTACACTATCCACAATATCTGCAATCGTACAGATATCCCCGTAAATGATATAAACAATCCCGCACTCTGCTTCTTTACAGTGGGCAAGCCACTCATCATTTTTGGCCGCCGGGATTACCGGAGAGACCTCTGTCGCTTCCATAAAATATTCCTTGGTCAATGCCATTCGCTATTACTCCTTTTCCATTGGTAGCTGCGGTACCTCAATGGGACGTCCGCTGCTGTCATAATCTTCCTTGTGTATATCATATTTCCGGGGATTTATTCCGATTTTCCATAATCCGATAATCATAATAATTACCAGAAACATGTTCGGAAATCCACCAAGATTTGAAGCAGCCTTGATTCCGTCAATTCCCGCAAAACTGATTAATATCCATGTCATCACCGCAATAGAAACGCCCCAGACAACCTTAAGCCATGGCCATGACTCCTGTTCCTCAACCGTAATACCATGTGTACACAAGCCCGCCATAGCATTTGTGTTAGAGTCGGCCGCTGTAACAAAGGATATGAATACAATAAACAGATAAAATGGAATTACAATGACTGCCAAAGGCAGTTGTTCAAATACGACATAGACAACCGCTTCCGCTCCTTTGTCTAATAATGTATCATATAATCCTATCCCATTCAACTCATAATAAATAGAAGCCGTAGCAAAAAGGCCAATCCAGATTGTACCGAAAACTGCAGGAATTACAAGGTTGCATTTAATCGCATCCCTTACAGTATAACCCTTTAGTATTTTCCCTAAAAACACAGCCGTAATCGGTGTCCACGCCAGCCAGTTGCACCAATAAAAAATTGGCCAGCTTTTCGCCCAGCTATCCTGAAATATATCTCCTGTCATAAGACTCATGCTGAAAAAATCCCGTAAATATGCTCCCATTGATTCCGTTGTGAAATTCAGCATAAATGCAGTTGGCCCAAACACCAGCAGAAAAATAATTAATACCATATATACTTTTGTATTGATATTTGAAAGCATACGGATTCCGCGCATAACCCCAGAAATACTTGATGCAACAAAAGACGTTACTATCACCGCAATAATAATGCCCCAGGATAAGGGTGCGCTCGGAATTCCAAACCTATTTTCAATTCCGCCTCCGATAGTCAGAGTTCCGGTTCCTAATGATGCGGCCATCCCCGCAACAAGTGCAAAAAGGCAGATTACATCTACCACTGTATTATACCGCTTCACCTTCTCGCCAAATACAGGAACAAGTGCCGATCCCATAGAATACGGCTGGTTCATGTTATAAAACACAAATGCAAATAGTATCGTTGCTACTGTATAGATTGCACAAGGAGACCATGTCCATTCCAAAAACATCGTCTTCATGGCAAAGATTGCGGAACCCGCAGAGCCTGCCTGGACTCCTGCCGCTGCAGGAGGGGCATACATGTGGTACATTGGTTCCGCACATGCCCAGAATAAAATCCCGGCAGCAATAATCGTACAAAGCGTAATCCATGCCAAATCCCAGAACTTCATAATAGGCCTTGCTTTGTTTCCTCCGATCCTAACCTTTCCAAGAGGAGAAAACCATATAAATATAATTGTAATTACACATGCAAGAACAGTCAGATTAAAAGCCCATGCAAAGTTATTCAGAATCCAGCCGGTTACCGCATTCAGGCCGGCCAAAAAAACATCCCCGTTCACCAGGCTTACAATAACCATCGCTATCAGAAGCAGCCATGGAGGAAAAAACACACCCTTCCTTAACGTCAGCTTTACAGTTTTCTCATTTGTCCCATTCACCTCATTTGTCTCCGCCACTACACTCTCTCCCTTCTCAACACTATATTTATAAAGCTGCATTTCTGTTTTGCTGCTATGTTCTTCAATTCTTTCTGCTGTGTCTCCGTTATGACCCTTTTCGGAATTGTAAATACATCCCGGTCAGCCCGTATGACACAGACATGCTCAGAACTCAAGAACAGAAGTCTTTTGCCTGCCAGCTTTATATTCTCTTTCCCGTCCCCCGGTATAATAGATGTGTCTGTAATTTTGAGCCTGTACTCCCCCTGCTGCCCTGCCATTTTCTTTGCTTTCCTTTTCCTTATATACCGAATCCCATAAGTCATATACAAAAGCATCACAATAATAATCAACAGAAGCAGAAAAAGAAACACTTGATCCGGATTCCTCATAAACCCAATTAAAACAACTGCTCCAATGATACTAATCACCCAAAGGTTTATCCTGCTAAACGCCCCTTCCCGTTTCCAGTCTAAATCCAGCAGTGCTTCTTCTATTTCTTCCCGAGTTAATTTATATCTAAATTCCAGTGAAATCATCACCTTTCTGCATTTTCAGCCGCTCAATCAGTTCAGGAACAATTCCATACAAATCACCGCAAACCGGATAATGAGCTATCTCAAATATTCTGGCACTTGGATCTTCGTTAATTGCAATGATATTCTTTGTCTGCTTCATCCCTGCCATGAATTGTACTGTGCCCGATACTCCGCATGTTATCATGTACTGGGGACTGACCGCATTCCCTGACAATCCAATCTGCTCCCGGGGAGACATCCATCCCTTTTCAACCAGCGCTCTGCTGGATGCCAGTTTACCGCCAAGAAGCTCTGAGAGTTCACGCAGCATTTCAAGGTCTTCCTTCTTCCTGACTCCTCTTCCCGCAACAACCAGTATGTTCTGCTCCGTAATGCTGTCGCCGCTCTCTGTCTCTTTTACCTCCAGAACTTTGAATCTCTCATCCGTCAAGTTTACCATTTCCCTTACTATCACCGGTTCGCGGAGGCTTTCTTCAAAAACAGGTTCCATAACCCCGGGCCTTACTGTGGCAAACTGAGGTCTGCTGTGAGCGGTTACGATGCTTGCCATCACATTTCCCCCAAATGCGGGCCTTATCTGTATCAAATTACCTTCTGTATCTATTTCAAGAGATGTACAGTCTGCGGTAAGTCCACTTTCAAAGGCAACTGCCAGCCTGGGGGCAAGTGCTCTCCCCTCATAAGTACCTCCGATAAGGACGATGGACGGTTTCAGCTTCTCTATACATCCAGCTATTATGTTTTCATAAACAATGGGAGTGTATTCATCGTCTGTCTCATATAAATACAATTTCTCAAGAGGGCATCCGGTCAGCTGAGAGGAAATATCATCCAGCCCGCTGCCTGCCGCCACTGCATAAACAGCAGCCCCCAGCTCCTCTGCAAGGCGCCATGCCTCACCAATCAGTTCACGCCCTACCGGATGCACTTTTCCCTTTCTGCATTCCACATACACGAGGATTCCGGACCACTCCCCGATGTTTGACTTTCTCATATCGGTTCCCCTTTCTATCAAGCATAAAGTTTTATCACAGTTCAGCCGTAAGTTCAAGCACCTTTCCCTTTACATTACGAAAGATTTGCATGGCCTAACTGTGATAAAATATATTCTGCCGCTCCGGCCCCGCCAAGAGTCACTGGTTCCTGCTGTTTTGTCCGCGGCGGCGGAAATATTTTGCGTACTCTTGTAGCCGATCCCGACAGTCCATAATGTTCCTTGTCCTTATCTTCTAAATCCTCCATGGTCAGCACATGTATTTCCTTTTTCTTCCCGCTGATTTTCAGCTTCAGGGAAGGCATCCTGGGCACAAAAGAATCCTTTTCCACCGACACCAGACAGGGTAAGCTTACACTAGCTGTAACCATCCGGTTTTCCATACTATACCTGACCTTCATGTCTGCATCGGAAATATCCATAATCTCCGTTGTCCAGTTTACATGTGGAAGATTCATCCATCTCGCAAGCCCGCCGCTTACCTGAGCCGTATCTCCATCCGTCGTCTGTTTTCCACACAAAATAAGGTCATAATCTCCTGCAGCCCTGATGGACTGCATCAAGGTGTAAGAAGTGGCAAGCACATCTGCCCCGGCAAATGCTTTATCACAAATAAGCCAGCCCTCATCTGCACCCATGGCAAATGCTTCCCGCAGGACATTCTCTGCTTTTGCAGGCCCCATGGTAAAGACATGGACGCTTGCTCCCCTGCTGTCTTTTATTTTCAATGCAGCTTCCAGGGCAGACAAATCATACACATTCACGATAGCTTCCAGACCGGCCCTCAGGAGTACTCCTGTCTCAGGGTCCATATTTCCCTCGGAAACTGCCGGCACCTGTTTCATGCAAACTGCAATTTTCATACCTCACCCACCTTTTCCGGAAAAATATTCCCCCTGTTCCACATATTTTCCTTATCAAACTCTGCCTTCAATTCCCGGCATAGCCCTGTATATTCTTCCGATATCAAATCACCCAATATTTTCTGCTTTAACTTTCCTACTCCATGCTCTCCAATTACCTCTCCCTGCTGTTCCTTAACTTCTGCTGCCCATTTTCGGATTAACAGAATTCCTTTTTCATAGTCTTCATAGCAATCCGGCAATATATTAACATGAAGATGATTCTCCAGCGCATGTCCAAATATGCAGCCTTTTAAGCCTGCAGCAGATAATTCATTTTGAAAGTTTTCAAGAACACGGGAAAACGGAATGTCTGGAACTACCATGTCCGTACCCAGTTTTGTAATCCGTTTATCTTCCCTGCGGACCGCCTCGATATAAAGATTGGCGGTTTCTGCTGCACCGTGGCGGAAGGCATGAAGTTTTTCCACATCAAGCTCTCCCGATACGGCCCACGCCTCATCCGGGTCACTGTTGGCAAGCATCGCTGATTCCATCAGGGATTCTGCCAGCACTTCAATGCCCTCTTCCTCACCGTGAAGCTCTATATACACCATACCTGCCCTATTTTCATCGATATCAGGCAGCTCTTTGATTTTGGTCATGGTGCTTTTATGAGACTCAATTAGATTTATCGTCTCTCTATCCATATACTCCACTGCTGCCACAGAGGCATTTTCACTCTTCGGAAGTTCCTGTTTTAAAATATCCACAAACTTTCCGGCATCTCCAATCTCTTGAAAGAAGAAAGCAATGCCCCACATACTTTCAGGTTTTGGTATCAATTTTAAAGTTAGTTCACTGATAACCCCTGTAATGCCTTCCTTTCCCAATACCACATCCAGCATTTCCATCGTTTTTCCAGAGCTAAGCGTAAACTTTTGTCCTCTCTCAATGACATGAATCTTTCCCTTGCTGTCAATCATTCGTAACGCTTCAATATAATCCTGGCTGGGGCCATAAAGCAGACGGCTGATCCCCTGGGCATTTGTAGCCACAATTCCGCCCATCGCAGCAGAACTCTCTGTTGGATCAGGAGGCCAAAACAGCGGGTTTTTCCGGAATCTCGCACTAATTTCCTTTTTCAGGTCCATAAGGTTGATTCCTGGCTCTACAATCATCCGCCCGGTTCCATCCTCCAAAAGGTAGCTGTCCTTCACCTTGTTCATATGGGAAAGGTTCATAATATGTCCGCCCTCCGGGATGGATGAGCCTGTGATGCCCGTTTTGCCGCCCTGTATTGTAACCGGCACGCGCTCTTTTGCAAGTTCTCCGATGACTTCCTGTATCTCTTCTTCATTCTCAGGAAAAGAGATACTTTGTGCATACCCGGAAAACTTGGCTTCATCAATGACATATTCTTCATACTGTTCTTTCATCGGATAAATCAGTTGTCTCATAAGTTGTACTCCCTGTCGTTTAATCGTTACTGTTCACAGGCTTGCCTGTAAACAGTAATGTTTAATCCTCTGCCAGCGCTTTAACTGCCTTCATCACAGATTCAAAATCCTCTGCCACCGCAACATCAGCTTTTTTCATAATCGGTGCTTTTTCATCTGTGTTTATAGCCACAATAAATTTGCTCTTTTCAATACCCGCAAAAAATGCGGCTGCACCGGACACTCCTGCCGTAATGCAGATTTCCGGCTGTATCATTGCGCCTGACACACCAATTAGTTTATTCATGGGAGCCCATGCATTCATGGCTGCCGGACGGCTGACTCCCAATTCTCCGCCCAGCACTTTTGCCGTCTCCTCCAAAAACTTTACACGCTCTTTATTTTTTGCGCCTCTTCCGGCTGCTATCACAACTTTGGCACTTTCCAGTCCTCCTGTCGTCTCCTCCTCACAGGTTTCTCTGGAAACCACAAAATCATTTCCGGTCAGGCATGGAATTTCTTTTAAGATACAAAAGCTTTTTTCTTCTACTGCTTTACGCTCCATTCCCTTCGCCAAAGAAATGCAGTATGGTCCCTTTTTCATCTGGAAGGTTCCTTCCATGTGGTTGGAATATACCATTTTTTTGACCATCAGTTGTGCTTTGGCTTCCAAAGCATGCACTGCCGTAACGGAGCTTCCCTTTGTTCTTTCAGCTATTCTCACTGCCAGCTCCGTTCCGCCAAAGCCACTTCCAAAAATATACAGGTCATCCTCTGCTGCTTCCTGACATAAGCCTTCCAGTACTGCTTCCGGGAAATAGTCCTGTGCACTTAAAATAACTGCATTTTCCGCTATACAAAGGGATTCAGCTTTTGCCTCCGAAGCCGTTTTGCTTAAAATATACGCTTCCCCTTCTTCAAATCCCTCCAGAAATGCTTCTCTAAAGGCATTCATCTCTTCCATCTGCCGGTGCACATCTTTGGAATACCTGTCAATCACAAAATGAAATTTCATCTCTTTGCAAGATGAAGCCTCCGGCGGATTACAGAGGCGCGCTGATGCATGTGTCATGCTTGGCATGACTCGCGCCTCGCAGCAAGTACGCCTCGGCGTACTTGATAGAGTCTCAAGCCTCCCTTTCAGATATGTCTCATACAGTACTCGTGCCTTATCCTCCGGGGTATCTCCTGTAATTATCACCGTATCTCTTTTACTGTCCTTAGGTTCCAATCCCACAAGTTCCACATTTTGTTGCGCTCCTGACAGTTCAAATTTTTCTGAAATAATATGTTCGATGGGCTTCTTTCCAAGTCTCATTTTTTCTTTCAGGGTGGGTACTCTCAGGTAAGAGCATGTTGCATTTCCCACTGCAAATACGCAGGGCAATTTTATAACCTGAGTCACCGTTTTCCCATCTTCCTGACTGAAAACTTTTATATGCTCCTCATCTACAGGAAAAAGGTCTGTCACCTGGGTAATACAGGGCCAGTTCAATTTTTCTGCAAGAAGTAAAGGTGTTTTCATATTACTTCCATCAGAACTTTGTGTCCCCATCACAATCAAATCCTGAGGGGCACTTTCGGTCACATAATCTGCAATCACCTCTGCAATGACTTCAGGACAGAAGCTGATATTTTCTTCGGCCTCTACCCGGACTGCATATGCAAATCCCAGTGCATATAATGTTTTCAAAAAATTTTCATGCTGGCGCCTGCCCACTGTCAATGCGTTCAATTCATAAACGACATCAAAGCCTTCTGATAAATCAGAAAGCTTTAATATCATTTCCAGTGCTCCTTCGTCAAAACAGTTCCACAATAACTTTCCATAGCTGGTGTCCACCTGAAGCTGGTCATCTGCTATCCAGTCTTCCTCAGCAATCAAGTCTAAGTCCGGAACTATCTTAAAACAACCTAATACTTTCATAAGCCTATTTCCTGAGCGGAATCAGTGTTCCCATGTTCATGATACCATTCGGGTCGAATGCTTGTTTCAGCGTCTTGAGCATGTAATAGGAAGAACCGTATTCCTGTGTTACATATTTTGCTCTAGCTTTTCCAAGTCCGTGGTGGTGAACAATAGACCCGCCGTATTTAATAACCTGCTCGCAGATAATCTGATTGATTCTGTCATGGTATTTATTAATTTCTTCTTCCGGTGCACAATCCACAACATTGTAGTAATATACGAAGTACATATTTGTACCATTGATGTAGCTGTGTGAAGAATGTCCGCCCATCAGAGTCATATCCGGAACTTCCTCCAGAATTCTGTCACAGGCTGTTCTGTAAATTTCGTAGATATTATCCCAGCTTCCTGATACTTCTGTTGTGATGCCGATGTTATGAGTTGCTCTGATTTCTTCCATTTCCTCAGCAATCTCTTCCGGTCCCCAGTTGAGTCCGCTGTACCATTTTTCAATGAGCGTTGGATCTATTTCTTCAAGCTCCGGATGTTTGGACATCATTTCTTTGATTCCTGCCTCCATTGCCGGAGTAATATTTGCCGGTCCTTCTGCCATCCAAATCAGGATTGCCTTGCCGTCCTCCAGCCATGAACTAAAATGCTGCTGTGCATCTGCCGCATCATAAAGTCTTGCAAAAGATGGTTTGTACCCTGCAACCATAACCTCACGCAGGCAGTCAAAGCCAAGCTTCATCTGGTCATCATCCAGCTTATATCCGATGTATCTGTTGTTTTCCGGCATCCATTTAAATAATTTTAATGTCACTTCTGTGATGAAGCACAAAGCACCCTCATTTCCGCAGATAATGTGTCTGATGTCCGGTCCTGCCGCACGTCTTGGCACGTTTTTGATTTTACAGATTTTTCCGTTAGGAAATACAGCTTCCAGACCTACAATCATATCTTCAATTCCACCATACAAAGTAGAGAACTGTCCGATACTTCTTGTTGCAACCAGGCCGCCCATCTGTGCCAGAGGTTTAGACTGAGGAGAATGGCCTGTTGTATAGCCTCTCTCTCTTAACATATCGTCCAGCTCCTGAAGAGGAACTCCGCACTCGCATGTAACCTGCATGTTATACTCGTCCACTTTAATTACCTTATTCATAGTGGATCCGTCAAGGACTATAGAATCTTTCAGTGAAGTCTCTAATCCGCCTTCAATTGCAGACTGCCCTGTTCTTGGTACTACGTTAATTTCGTTTTCATTTGCAAACATAAGTACTTCAGATACCTCTTGGGCACTATTTACATATACAACTGCTGCCGGAATCGGCTGTGTGTATACTTCACATGCCTGCTCATATTTTCTGTACCGGTCGAGGCTGCTCTCTTTTAGTACCTGTTCGTCCGTTACTACCTGTTCTTTTCCCAGGATTTTTACCAATCCTTCTACGATTTGCTCTCTTGGAATAATTGCCATGATACTGGGCTCCTTTCACTCTTCCACATTTTCTTTGATACTTCACCTAAAGGTTTATTTTGCCCTCTCTTCGGAGAGTTATTCTTATGTAACGGGAAACACAATTTTTCAAATTACATAAAAAAAAGAAAAGCAACACAACGCAGGGAATCCCTGACTCTGTGGTTACTTTTCTCTCAAAATCTCTTTTGGTAACTGCTACTAGTATATACGCACTGCTATCAATTGTCAATTGTTTATTTTTCATATGATTGTATTATTGTTTTTATGCACAATGTTTATTTTTCTTATTTTGCCCTTTTTTTGATTGACTTCTTTAGACAAATATCTTATAATCCGATTAGTTACAAGAGTGGAGAGAGAAGTAACGCCAATCGTGGCATTATTTTTCTCTTTTTTTGTTACACTAATAACAGGTACGATGACTGCAGCATCGTATCACCACTAAATTTTATAGTTAATCTGGAGGCAAACTTATGAACAAAGCTTTTATTAAAAAGTATGGTACCCTGCTTCTTCTCGCAGCCGGTGCCGGGATTATTTTCCAATTGCCGTACATCCGTGAGACCTTCTACGTACCAATTCAAAACGCAATGAACCTTACAAATGCGCAGATGGGACTCTTATCTTCCGGATATGCAACAATGGCAACTCTTTCTTATTTTGTAGGAGGTATTATTGCCGATAAGTTTTCAGCAAGAAAACTGCTTACGTTTTCCTTTATTGCAACCGGTATCCTTGGATTATGGTTTTCCACATTCCCTGGCTACACCATAAGCCGTATTATCTTCGTATTGATGGGTATTTCTACAATCATTACTTACTGGTCTGCCTGCATCAAGGCAACACGTATGCTGGGTTCCGACGATGAACAGGGCCGTCTCTTCGGTCTTCAGGAAGGTCTTCGCGGTGTCCTCAATGCTCTTCTCGTATTTGGTATGACTGCTGCATTTACACGCTATACTAGTGAAGTAGCCGGAGCTTCCGCTGCAATTAGAGTTTGCTCTATTGTTGTAATTATTATCGGTATCCTGAATTTTATCTTTATTGAGGATACAAAGAGAGAAGAAAACGCTGAAAGTATTGCAGAAGTTACAAAAGGTATGTTTAAAGCTCTGTTAATTCCAAGAGTATGGCTCCTTGTTGCAATTATCTTCACTGCATACAGTGTGTATGGACTGATTGGATATGTAAACACCTATGCAGTTAAGTTTTATGGATTATCTGCTGCAACGGCTGCAACACTTGGCGGTGTGCGTTATTTGATTCAGGGACTTGGCGGTATCGTCGGAGGATTCCTGGCAGATAAAGTAAAATCACGTTTCAAGGTAATTATTGGTGGATGTATCGGATTGGCAGCATCATTCGGACTGTTCATCGTACTTCCTGCAAATGCTTCTCTGGTTGTAGCAATTGTTGCTAACTTCTTCCTTGGCCTGTTCTTCATCTACGCCGTAAGAAGCCAGTACTTTGCAGTGCATGATGACGCTGGAATCCCTGTAAATATGAGCGGACGTGTATCTGGTATCGCATCCTGCTTAGGTTATACACCAGACCTCTTTATGTATACACTGGTAGGCGGATGGATGGATAACTATGGCAGAACAGGTTACAACATGACATGGGCTTATGCAATGGTTGCCGCACTTCTCTGTGCAGTTATCACATTTGTATTAAGCCGGATTGTAAAAAAAGAAAAGGCTGCAAAAGCGGCGTAATTCAAAATTTAAAGGATGTTGCAAAGCTGGTGTTTTTAGAGATACCTGCATCTTGCAACATCCTTATTTTATGAATTAAAATTTCTCCTACAATCTAAAGTTAAAGTCTGCATAAGCTGTGGAACCATGCTCATGGACATCCAATCCTTCATCCTCTTCCTCTTTAGTGACTCTCAGACCAATTGTCTTATTAATAATTGTAAAGACAATACCAGCCATTACTCCCACAAATACTATAACCGACCCAACACCAATCAATTGTGTTACTATAGAAACATCCGGAGAGAAGACACCTGTCAGAATAGTACCAAGTGCACCGCAGACGCCATGAACACTGATTGCTCCAACCGGGTCATCAATCTTTGCTACTTTATCGAAAAACTCTACAGAAAATACTACCACTACACCTGCAATTGCACCAATTAAAATTGCCGACCAATTACTCACCGTATCACATCCGGCCGTAATTGCCACAAGACCTGCCAGGGCGCCGTTAAATGTCATAGACAGATCTGGTTTCTTGTAGCGGACCCATGTTACTGTCATCGCAAGCAAAGTTGCCGATGCTGCCGCAAGGTTGGTCGTCATTGCAATATCACCCAGACTGGTGGTTGCTGCTGTTGTAGAACCGCAATTGAAACCAAACCAGCAAAACCATAGAATAAATACACCCAGTGCGGCAAGCGGGAGACTATGCCCGGGAATCGCTTTGACTTTTCCATTCTTGTCATATTTTCCAATACGAGGACCTAAAATTTTTGCTCCAACCAGTGCACATATGCCGCCCACCATATGTACGGCTGTTGATCCTGCAAAATCGTGGAATCCCATCTCAGAGAGCCAGCCTCCTCCCCAAATCCAATGGCCCGATACCGGATAAATAAAGACGCTGATTGCTGCGCTGTACGCCAGGTATGCCAGAAATTTCGTCCGTTCTGCCATAGAGCCGGATACAATTGTTGCTGCCGTTGCACAAAAGACTGTTTGAAAAATAATAAATACCCCCATAGGAAGTCCATTGAACATTCCTCCCGCATCTGCCAGGGCGGCTGGGTTAAAAAACCCTTTCATTCCAATAATTCCACCCAAGTCTGTACCGTGCATGATGGCAAACCCAAAAATGAAGAAAAACAGGCTTCCCAAAACAAAATCCATCATGTTTTTCATCAGTATATTTCCAGCGTTCTTTGCTCTGGTAAAACCTGCCTCACACATCGCGAATCCTGCCTGCATAAAATAGACCAAAATTGCAGCTATCATCGTCCACATTACATTCATTAGCAAGGAAGCTGCCTCACTGGCCTCCATACCCCCTGCAATTAATTCTGTTAATCCCATAACAACTCCTCCTTATAAAATACGGGTTCTCAAACTCCTCTGCCAATAACTACAAATATAAAAGGGAGATATCTGTAACCAACACATTTCTATGTTCTTTACAGTTATCTCCCTTGATAATTTGTTTCTACTAATACTTTTTCTATAATCAAATCTTTTACAGCGCCCCCTCGCCGCGTTCTCCTGTACGTATCCTGACTGCATCTTCAACTTCATAAACGAAAATCTTGCCATCTCCATATGTGCCGGTCTGAATTTCTGCTACCACTTTCTTGATAATCACTTCTGCGGTTTCAGCCCCGACAATGGTTTCAATCTTTATCTTGGGAAGCAGATTTACACCATATTCGGCACCGCGGTACATCTTCTTATGCCCTTTCTGATTACCATATCCCATAATATTTGTAATCATAAGGCCATTTGCAGCATTTTCATCAAGAATAGACTTTAAGTGCTCCAGTTTCTCCGGCTGAATAATAATTTCCAGCTTCTTCATATCACAACCTCCTTTTAATGTTTTAACAATCAAAAAAGGGCGTCTTCCCGATGGAAAACACCCTTGTTTGATATATCTAATTATACTCATATAAAAGTAAATGTCAAACATATTTTATAAAAATTAAATTAATCCATTCATTTCCTGATACAGACGCTTGGCATAACTGTCAGTCATACCGCATACATAATCCGTTACAAGCAGCAGCCGGAGATATAATTTTTCTGCTTCGCTTTTACCCTCTGACTGGTGTTTATATGCATTTTTATAATTATCAGAAATAAACGATACTACCCTGATATCAATAGAATCCAGCGGTTCATCTGTATCGTAATACAATACGGCATGTACCAGTTTGTCCATCAGAAAATTCAATATGACTGACTCTGTAACTTCCATTTTGTATATGGCAGTAGAGGAAAATACATAGCGGTATGCAATATCCCCCAATAAATCCATTAACTTACCTCCGAAAGTACCATAAAACAAATCGTACTTGAAAGTTCCCGCCATAATCTCCTCATAATGGGAGGTAAATCCAAAAGTGGCACAACTGATAAGATAACCCTGTACCCGTACAATCCAGTTCTTAACTGCGTAGGATTCCGGATGACTCACGCTTTTCTTTATTCCTCTTTCATACAAGGAGTTCAATTTTTCAAAGGCTGGAAAGTCTGCGTTCGGATTCTCTTTTTGCAATTCTTCCAATTCCCTGCTCAGTTCATGGAAAGAAAGGAATCCTTTCACAAATGCATCCTCAATATCTGCCGTTTTATAAGCCAGATCATCTGCCGCTTCTAAAATATATGTGAGGGGATGCCTATTGTTTCCCGCACCAGTTTCTGTTGATATATCTTCAAAAACGGTTGTGTCGGCATAATAGTATCCCATCTTCTTATCTTTGATATTCCCCGTACTGGGATCAATTCCGGTGGAAGGCACCGGATATTTTACAATAGTATTCAATAGTGCATAAGTCAGGTTCATACCGAATTCGTCCACAAGATAATGCAGCTTTGTCACAAGCCGCAGCGCCTGGGCATTTCCCTCAAAATAATGGAAATCTGCCTTCATCTGCGCAGTCAGCATCTTCTCTACAGATTCTCCCCGGTAGACCATCTCCGGCAGATTCTTTATGAACCACTCCCGGATGGCGCTTTCCCCAAAATGGCCAAAAGGCGGATTCCCAATATCGTGTATCAGACCCGCACATTGAAGTATGTGGCAGATATCTTCTTTCATCTGGGGTGTAAATCCTGAATCAGCCTTGCAGTTCAGAATATTTTCTCCTATATTTTGTCCCAGTGATTTTCCAAAAGAAGATACCTCCAGAGAATGAGTGAGCCTGGTACGGATAAAATCACTTTTATCCAAAGGGAAGACCTGCGTCTTATCCTGCAGCCGCCTAAAGGAAGCACTGCCGATAATCCGGTGGTAATCTTTTTCAAACTCACTTCTCAAATCTGTTGCCCTGGGCTGTTGGCCTCCTGCACCTTCACGCATCCGTTTTGTGCAGAGTAATGCATTCCATTCCATAATATGCCTTTCCTTACTTATGCTTCTTAGGTTCGGTCTTTTCGAACCTTAGCAGCAAAGTACAACCTGCTGGCTTAATGAAACATTGAACACTTGGTGAGGTCTTTTCGAACCTAGTGTGAAAGTTCACCAGTGGTGTGTTCTTTCGAACTTAGCAGCATGGTTGTTTCCTTATTGCTGCATTTAATCAAGATAAATGGGCGGCTCATATGCCTTGCCCAGCAGTGCTTTCTTACGCTCCTGATATCCCAGGAAAGCCCATTCTGTCATATCCGTCCATCTGTGAATAGAGCGGTCATATACCTGGACATATCCGATTCTGGTGGGATGCATACGGACACTGTTAGACTGATATTCTTTGCCGGTGTATGGGTTCACCTCACCCTGATCCCTGTCTTCCTCCACATCCTCATGTTTGATAACCGGCTCAAAATCTTCCGGTTCCTGGACTGAAGACTCATTGTCCTCATGCAGCTCATCTGCAGGTTCCTGCTCTTTTACGGTCTCTGCCTCCTCCGTGGATGATGCCTTTACCTCCGGTTCCGGCGCAGGATTCGCTTTCTTTCTGAGGAAAATACCGCCGGTAAGGAACTTTTCTTTCTTCTCTGCCTTTGGCTCCTCTTTCTTCTCTAGTTCAGACAGTTCTTCATGAATTTCGTAGAGTTCTCCAATCGTCATATCCCTCTCTTCGCTTTCATTACTGCTCTCCGCCTTCTTATCCTCATGGCTGGAAGAGGTTGTTTTCTGCCTTCTCTTTTGTTCTATTTTCTCCCATTCCTGTTCGCTGGGGCCTGCTGCCTGGGCAGCTTCCATAGGCTTGGACTGCCCCAAAGTTTCTCCTGGTAAAATACTTAAATGAAAAGGACAGCCCAAAATTTCTGCAATCTTGCGCATATCCTGCTCCTGGAAATTATCTCTTCCCAAACGCTGTGTCAAATTCTGCCTGGACATCTTCTGTCCGGTACGTTCCTCAATAATCTCTGCAAGTTCTTTAATAGTCATGCCTTTTCGGCCAAGAATAATTTTGACTTGTTCTCCAAATGTAAGACCTTCCATGGTGTTCCTCCTTATTAAAATGAACATATACCCAACGGTTAGAAACTATATAGTTTCTTCATAAACCCATCTTTTTCCCCTTTTTTCATTTTAACAAATGCACAAAAATACGTCAATGTCCAATTTAGTTGATAAACCTTCCATATATCTCCAGCCACCCGCCGTTTCCTGAATCTTATTTATTTCACGCCCAGGTATTCTTCCAGTGTGATTCCTTTTTCCGTAATCTCCTTTGCTGCATCTTTACCCACATAGCGGTAATGCCACGGTTCATAAATGATGCCTGTAATATCTGCCTTGTCCAGAGGATATCGCAGAATAAATCCATACTTGTAACAATTCTCGGCCAGCCATTTTGCCTCGGGAGTATCCGCCTGTTTCTCATCCAGTTCCTGGTAGTCCTCAGACATGATATCCAGAGCCAGTCCCAGGGCATGCTCACTGTAACCCGGCACTGCCACGGACTTTTTCGTTTCATTATAAGCATCTATATAATTGTCTCCCTGATTAATCCAATCCTGCATTGTTTCATTAAACACTGCCTTTTGGTCATCATAAGAGCGGTATGTGGAACAAAGATAAAATTTAAGTCCGGCAGCCTTTCCATCTGCAAGCATTTGCTTTGCATCCTCAGCAATTCTGGAATCTACCGAATGCTCCGGAGCAATTTCTGTAAGCTCCGGCACATAATTTGTATCCACGGGATGGCTGTCATTCACCAATACCAGCGCCCAGTCATCCGGCTGCTTTTCCGATAAAGTGGCAGCCGCCTCCACTGTCTCCTGCTGTTTCAACTGGGACTGGAGATTTTTATTTTCCGCCTGCAGCTCCTTTTTTGTCTCAATCATTGCTACTTCTTTTTTATTAACTGCCTTACTGGCTGCAGCGAAAGTAATCACTACCCCCAGCATTGCCCCGCATATCACGCCTAGTATCAGTGCCTTTTTTATCTTTCGGTTCATCTTTATATTCATGCTTTCAACTCCATCCGTATTTTTGAATCTATTTCTTTATCCGTAGAACAAACCGCTATTTTATAAGGTATTCCAGGCACCTTATATTCCTGGTAATAATATTCCCCCAGATAACCTTCCGGCTTTTTCAAAAGAACAGGAGGCCGGGAAAGCTGGATTTCAAAACTCCTGGTATCCATCGCCATTCCCAGCCGGATGGCCTTCATAAAACTTTCCTTGAGAACCCAGAACCGGTAAAACAAATCATTTTGCTGCTCTTTGCTCTTTTCCTCAAAAATTGTCCTGCATTCCGAGGGACAGAAAAACCTCTCTGCAATCCTTAGGTTAGCCTCTTTTATCTCTTCTATGTCACATCCTATCTGAGTATTTTCACAACAATCCATATCAATAGAACACAGCACGTAATCCCCCGAATGCGAGAGATTAAATGCTGCTTTCTCTGAAATTTCATATTCTTTTCGTATTTTTTCCAGCAACATCCAGGCGCCTGCGCTCTGAGCCTTTCCTTTTTGATAGCGGTGCTTGTCCGCCTTTTCTTTTCTAAATACCGGAAGTCCTTCATAACATGCACGGTATCTGTCGGCCTCATAAAGGGGCCGGATATCCATAATCCATGTTCTTATCATAAATATGCCCGCTTTCTAGTTCTGTATCTGCTCAGAACCATGAACAGATACCTAGTTCTTCATATAGCGTACTTCGAAGGTATCTACCGTAATCGGTTTGTTAAACAAGGTTCCCTGTACATAGTCACATCCAAGCTCCTTGAGCACATTTAACTGGTCCTGTGTCTCGACTCCTGAAGCTGCAACATGGACACCAAGCTGCCTGCACACATCAATAACTGCCTTTGCGGCAATCTGGCTTCGTTTATTTCCCACAATATTCATTACAAGGCTGCTGTCCAGCTTCAAACCATCAAATTCCATAATGGAAAGAATGGAAAAACTGGAATCTTTTGCACCAAAGTGGTCTAAAACAACGCGAATATTTTCTTTCCTGATCTTATCACTTGTCTCAGCTAACATCTCTTGATTCATATATTCATAGGATTCAGAAACCTCTACTTCAAGATATTCACAGGATACATGGTATTTTTCCACAAGAGCCAGCATTCTCTCCACAATGTTCGCCTGACTGAGTGTTGCCCCCGAAAAGTTCACGGAAACAGGCAGTATCGGTATATCTTCCGTCTCCCAGCGTCTGAGTGTTTTACAAACCTGCTCAAATACATACATATCCAGATAATGTGACAGCCTGGTTTCTTCTAAAAGTGTAATATATTTTCCAGGATTCATAATTCCCAAATCCTTATGATGGTAGCGTACAACTGCCTCCGCACCAATGATTTCCTCAGTTATGGCATCCATTCTGGGGACAAAGCATATAATAAAATTACCCTGTTTGATATCCTCCAGCAAGTCCTCTTTAATAATAGGCTCGTGATGCCCTTTTTTCAGATTTTTATAATACTTCTGCTTTTCTTCCCGCATCATACTTTCGGCACTTGCCACAAGGCTGTCCACATCAATATCAACTTTTTCCCACGCATACCCCATAGATGTAAGTCCAAGACTGATATTTTCCAGCTTATCATGAGCCCCATGAACGTTTTTCATAAAGTCCTCGTATGATACATTTTCCATGATTACCAGATATTCATCGCCTGTCAGCCTGAATACCATGGCTCCCCTGAAATATTCTTCCAGAACTTCTCCCACACGGGTAACTACTTCATCCCCATATTCATGTCCGAATTCCTTGTTAAAATTCTTCAACCCGTTAATATCCAAAGACAAAGCTCCCAAAGACCTCAGCTCTTCCTGCCCGGCTTCTGCCATGTAGCCCATAAAACTGTTTCTGTTCAGCAGGCCCGTCAAATCATCATGATAGCTCAGATACTCCTGCTGCTTCTGCATCTTCTGCAGTATAATGGCCTGTGAGATATATGGGATAACCGCGCGCATAAGAGAAAGGTCACACCCGCCTCTGTGAACGCCTACTGCCGCTAATACCGCAACCACACCGTCATCCAGGGGCCGGAAGACACTGTAGTCATCTTCTGTCGTGTCCGTAATCTCACGCTTCATCCACTTAGGCATCTGCTCCGCACTCAGCATCTTCAGCCGGTCCCTCTGCCACGGGACATTTTCTGCACACCACTCATAGATTGTAAGGATATCTTCCTCATCTTTTTCTATATAGTAAACATACTCAGAATCATAATAATCGCGTACTGTACCCAGTACATCATTCATGATTTCTATAATAGAACGTTGTCCATATTTTTCTCCCATGGATATCTCTCCCCTAAACTTTATGTTACAGTTCAGCCATACTTATGCATCTTAGGTTCGGTCCTTTCACGCCTTAGTGACATGGATATCTCCTTAAACCTTATCTTATATGGCCAAACTATAGTAAGTTTATTGTAGTATAATCTTATTTAAATTGCAAGACGGAAAAAGCACCGCAATAAGGCCCGACGGGAAAATCGGATATTGCGGTGCTGCTTTTATTTCTTCCTCTGAGATACTTTCAAACGGCTCATCGCCCGGGACAGGGCCGCCTGGGTCATATAGTATTCCTGGATGCTCTGCTTCTGTCTCAAACGTTCCTGTGCACGTTCTTTCGCTTCTTCCGCCCTGCGCACATCAATTTCTTCCGGACGCTCTGCAGTCTCAACAAGAACAGTAACACGGTTGTTTACAACCTCAGCAAATCCTTCACCTAATGCCATTTCTATCCACTGGTTTTCCTCAATTTCCATCTTTGCATCACCCACGCTCAGTGCAATGACCGTGTTCTCATGATTTGCAAGAATCCCTATTTCCCCGTCAGGAGCCGGCAGCGTCAGTTTCCTGCAGCGGCCGTCATAGAAAATCTTGTCACTGGCTATTATTTTCAGACCAAATGTATCCATATGCATACACCTCTATTCTGCGGCATTTTCTGTCTTCGCTTTTGCGATAACATCTTCGATTGTTCCCACGTTGAAGAAAGCAGATTCGGGATATTGATCCATTTCTCCGTTGATAATCATCTGAAATCCCCGGATTGTTTCTTTCAGCGGCACATATTTTCCCGGAGTTCCGGTAAATGTTTCAGCAACATAAAATGGCTGTGATAAGAACCGCTGGATTTTCCTTGCACGCAGTACAATTGCTTTATCTTCATCTGACAGTTCTTCCATACCAAGGATTGCGATGATATCCTGCAATTCTTTATACTTCTGTAAAATTGCCGTCACATGATTTGCTGTTTCATAATGTTCTTCTCCCACAATATCCGCTTCCAGGATACGTGAATTGGATTCCAGCGGGTCTACCGCCGGATAAATTCCCTGCTCTACAATCTTTCTGGACAATACTGTTGTAGCATCCAAATGAGCAAAAGTGGTTGCAGGTGCGGGGTCAGTCAAGTCATCTGCAGGTACGTAAACAGCCTGTACAGACGTAACAGAACCATTTTTCGTAGATGCAATACGTTCCTGAAGCTCACCCATTTCTGTAGCAAGAGTAGGCTGGTAACCTACGGCAGAAGGCATACGCCCAAGAAGTGCTGACACTTCAGAACCCGCCTGAGTAAAACGAAAGATATTATCAATGAAAAGAAGCACATCCTGATGCTCCACATCCCTGAAATACTCCGCCATAGTCAGTCCGGTCTCGGCTACACGCATACGTGCTCCGGGAGGCTCGTTCATCTGTCCGAACACCAGGGCCGTTTTTGCCAGAACCCCTGATTCACCCATCTCCGTCCACAAATCATTTCCCTCACGGGAACGCTCGCCAACTCCGGTAAAGATGGAATATCCGCCATGCTCTGTAGCAATGTTACGAATCAATTCCTGAATCAGAACGGTCTTACCAACTCCGGCACCACCGAACAGACCGATTTTACCACCTTTGGCATAAGGCGCAAGCAAGTCAATAACCTTAATGCCTGTTTCCAATATCTCAATGACCGGGCTCTGTTCTTCAAAGCTTGGAGGATCTCTGTGGATAACCCACTTTTCACCTTCTCTTAAAACTTCACCGTCATCAATCGTTTCGCCTAAAACATTAAACAATCTGCCTAGTGTCTGCACACCAACCGGTACTTTAATACCCCCGCCTGTAGCAGTCACTTCCATATCCTTATGCAGCCCCTCACTGGCAGCAAGCATCAGGCAGCGCACCTCATTATTTCCCAGATGCTGGGCAACTTCCATGACACACTTCTTTCCGTTGTTCTCAACTTCCAGCGCATCCTTGATAAAAGGAAGATTGCCGTCCTCAAACATTACGTCAACGACAGGTCCCATGACCTGTACAATTCGTCCTTTATTCATATCCGTTCTCACTTCCCAAAGGGGTCTGTCCCTTTTCAAAAGGGACTGTCCCTTTTGCTGTCCATTTTCAGAATATTCTTACTTTTTCCGTTTCTGCGCATTAGCGCCGCCGCAAACTTCTGTTATTTCCTGTGTAATTGCAGCCTGTCTTGCCCTATTATATAAGGTAGATAGTTCTTTAATAATATTTTCCGCGCTGTCTGTTGCGGATTTCATAGCCATCATACGTGCATTATGCTCACTGGCATAAGACTCTACCAGACAGCCGTAGATCATGCCGGTTACATAATTGGGCACAAGGATGTCCATAACACTTTTTGCAGACGGATAGAACTCAATTTCTTCCCTGTACATGTTCAGCGGCATAACCATCTTGTTGAAAGTAGCCCGTTCCAAAGGAAGGAGCTTTACTTTCTCTGCGTCAACCTGTACGGAATTTTCCATACGGGTGTACAAAACATAGACTTCATCTAACTCTCCCTGTTCAAATTGCTCCAGGATTACAGAAGATATCATCCTGGCCCGGTGCATGGTCGGCTTCTGAACCGTGTATTCGAAGTTTGATGCAATTTCTACGTCACGCTTTGAAAAATAATGGCGTCCCAATTCTCCCACGACAAACAGCTTGTGTATTCCGGGCATCTCTAATAATTCTTCTTCCAGCTTAATGATATTATGGTTGTATGCTCCCGCAAGCCCCTTATCTGCCGTAATGACTATAGATCCTATCTTTCTTTTCTCAGCCGGCAGTTCTTCCCGCATGTCAAAGTAAGGGTCTTCTATCTCCGGCACATGGCGCAAAATTCTGGAAATCTCCCTCTGCAGCCCGTAAAAATACGGCTCTGTATCTGACAGCTTTTTCCTGGCCTGCTTCATTTTAGAAGAGGAAATCATATACATCGCATTCGTAATTTTCATCGTATCTTTAACGCTGTTTATACGAGTCTGTATTTCTTTGATATTTGCCATATTAACACCTGCTCTTTTTAAATTCCTGTGCCGTTTCCACAATCTTTTCTATCAGCTCACTGGTAAGAGCTTTTGTCTCTTCAATTTCCTTTCCAATTTCCGGATATTCCGCGTCAAAATGATGCAGCATCTCCAATTGGAATGATTTTATCTTTTTCTTCTCTATTCCCAGGAACACCTTATGAGTTGCTGTGCACAGAGTAAGAACCTTTTCATGAAGACTCATGGGATTGCACAGTGGCTGCTTCAGAAGCTCCATCAGGCCGCCGCCATATTCCAATTGTTCTTTTGTTGCCGCGTCCAGATCAGAACTGAACTGCGTAAACACTTCCATCTCACGGTACTGCGCCAAATCGATACGAATACTCCCTGACGCCTTTTTCATAGCCTTTGTCTGAGCCGCACCACCTACACGGGATACGGACAGGCCCACGTTGACCGCCGGCCTCATTCCAGCGAAAAACAAATCGCTTTCCAGGAATATCTGACCATCTGTAATAGAAATTACATTGGTCGGAATGTATGCAGATACATCACCTGCTTGTGTCTCAATAATTGGAAGAGCTGTAATAGAACCGCCTCCATTCGCTTCATTCAAGCGGCTGGAGCGCTCCAGTAATCTGGAGTGCAGGTAAAATACATCTCCCGGGTAAGCTTCACGTCCCGGTGATCTTCCCAGCAGCAGGGATAATGCACGGTATGCAACCGCATGTTTGGATAAATCATCATATATAATCAGTACATCTTTCCCCTGATGCATAAAATATTCCGCCAGAGCTGTTCCTGCATATGGTGCAATATATTGCAGCGGTGCACAATCACTTGCGGTAGATGAAACTACGATTGTGTAATCCATAGCACCATTTATCGTCAGTGTATTCACTACCTTTGCTACTGTAGATGCTTTCTGCCCGACAGCTACATAGATACATATTACATCTTTTCCTCTTTGGTTAATAATTGTATCTAAAGCTATGGAAGTTTTACCTGTTTGTCTGTCCCCGATAATCAACTCTCTTTGTCCCCGGCCAATTGGAAACATCGCGTCAATAGACAAAATACCTGTCTCCAATGGCACAGTAACTGATTTACGGTCAATGATACCAGGTGCTTCCTGTTCGATTGGACGATAGCCATCTGCCGGAATCTCGCCTCTTCCGTCAATAGGAGCTCCCAGAGAGTTCACCACTCTGCCTATATACTTGTCCCCTACCGGAACTCCGGCTTTCTTACCTGTACGGCTTACTTTTGTGCCTTCCCTGATTTCAGTATCATGTCCGAAAAGAATACAGCCAACCGCATCTTTCTGGATGTCCTGTACCATTCCCTTCAGTCCATTTTCAAAAGTCACAATCTCCCCGTACATGGCGTGGTCAATCCCATAAACAGTGGCAATGCCGTCACCTACAGCGATGACTGTTCCAACCTCACTGTTCTTGCTGATTGTATCAAAATTTTCTATCTCATTTTTCAGAATAGAAATAATTTCATCTGAATTGATTGAACTCACCTTGTTCACCTCCAGGTCAATTTTTGTTCTAATCTCTTCAGGCGCCCTTTCAGACTCCAGTCATACTCGTCACTCTTTGCATGCAGTATAAAACCGCCGAGCAGCCCTAAGTCCTCTCTGATTTCAATATTTGCCCTGCGGACACCGTACTTTTTACAGAGAAACGCCTGCATTTCTTTTAACTGTACCTCACTTGGAGGTTCTACACAAGTCAGTACTGCGTTCAGAATCTGATTCTGTTCATCACAATATCTGTCATATGCTGTAAAAATATCATAGAGAAGATCTATTCTCTGATATCTGCACGCCACTTTCAGGAAATTCCTGATTTCCTCCGGGAATACCTGGTCTATCACCTTCATTTTCTGTGCTTCCCTGATAGTTGGATTCACAAAAACATCATAAAGCTGAGGAACCTCAGCAAATATTTCCCTTGTTTTTTGTATGGCTTCTTCCGGAATACTCAGCTCATACAACGCATGGGCATATCCTGCCGCCGCCTGCGGCAAGTATAGATGACTAGTCGTTGTCTGAGTCTTCATGAGCATCACCTACTTCTTCTAGAAATTGATTATAGATTTCCTGATTTCCTTGATTCTCTGTCTTTTCGCTCACAATCTTCTCAGCAGCCGCCATGGCAAGGCCGGCAATTTCTGACTGCAGCGCTTTTATTGTCTGCTCCCGTTCCGACTGAATATTTATCTTGGCAGAATTCATAATATTTCCTGCTTTTTCTCCTGCTTCTGTCACAATTCTGTCGTACTCGGCCTTAGCCCGTACCTGTGCCTTTTCTACGATTTCAGCGGATTCTTCTCTTGCTCCTGATAAAGCATCTTTATATTCCTGCTTCATTTTCAGGGCCTCTTCCTGAGCTTCATTCGCATGATTCAGACCATCAGCAATCAGCTTTTCACGTTTTTCCATCACATCAGTTACCGGTTTGATTAAAAACTTTTTCAACAAAAGATAAAGAACAACAAGGTTTATAATGGTAAAGAGAAGGTTCACATTTAATTGCAGCACCTGTCCCACCTGCCTTTCCTGTTATTTATTTCAAAAGTAAGATAATCAACAAACCGATGATAAAACCATAAATAGCTGTAGCCTCGGCCAAAGCACATCCCAGAATCAGGTTCTTGCTTATTTTGCTCTCTGCTTCCGGCTGTCTTGCAATCGCATCTACCGCCTTACCAGTTGCAATGCCAATACCAACACCTGCTCCAATACCTGTTAAAACTGCAATACCTGCTCCAATTGCGATAATTGTTCCCATAATACTAATCTCCTTTTACTATTCTTCTAAATTTTTCTCAAATACTATTCCTGTTCCTCATTCATAAACAATGCCGTCAGGAATACAAAGACATAAGCCTGCAAAAGTCCGTCAAATATGTCAAAATAAAAGCTAAACGGTACCGGCACCAGCACTGGTATAATTAGCTTCAAAAGCTCCATAATAACAAATGAACCCAATATATTACCAAATAACCGCATGCATAGAGATAACGGACGGATTAAAATTTCCAGAACCAGAATAGGTGCTACTATGGGCACCGGCTCTGCAAAATGTTTTACCCAATGCTTAAATCCATTCTTGTGTATTCCCGAGTATTCAATCAGGAACATACTCATAATGGCGAGTGCTGCCGTCACATTTAGATCCTTTGTCGGTGGTTTGAATCCAAACAGACTTATAATATTGGAAACTCCCAGATAAAGAGCTACTGTAATTAAATAAGGAATATACCGCTTATTTTCTGCTCCCATAACTCCCACAAAGAAATCCTGCACTCCGCCAATAACAGACTCCAGCACAATCTGTTTTCTTCCCGGATTCTCAACACGTAGATTCCGGACAAAGATTATCGAGAGCAGGACCATAACTGCCATAATAATCCAGGTAACCACAACAGATTCCGATACACCAATTCCGCCAAAAACAGGAATGGTGAATACAATGTTACAATTTAGCTCTTCCAGCAAATTTTCTGTTAAACTTTCCGTATTGCTCCCTCCCTTTCTTTCATTTTCTGTATGCGCCCGGATAAAGGATTTCTCTCATTATTTACTGCATAAAAAAAGAAATTCCGTTTTCGAAATTCCCGCCCATATGCGCCCTCTTAAGAAATGGTTTTTCCTTAAAAGATTCCTAAAGTTTACACCCAAATTTTTTGTTTGTCAACGGTTAGAAAAGGCAGGATTTTTGCAGGAAAACAGCACCTTATTATTAAATCTTCATGGGATTCAAGATGAAGTTTTCAGGTTTTTATAAAAAATTAATCTTTATTTTTTAATTTTAAAGCTTCCATATTCCAAAAAACGACAATTTAATCGATATACTCTACTTAAAAAGCAATATTTTTGTTAATATCAACGAATAAGGCAGCTTATATTTTAAAAGCAATTATAAAAATCTTAACAACTTCTTAATCCCTGCCGCCAGATTCACGTGCATTTTTATTCCGTTTGATTTATAATTCTTATAAATGGCATCTAAAGTATATTACTGCATGTTACATTCCCTCAGGAATTACCACTAAAATGTAAAGAAGGATTAGAATGAAGAAATATATAGCGAATACATCTTATAAATTTAATCATTTTTTCTTAGTCTGTGGCATCCTCATGAGCATCAGCGAAATATGGAAGCAATGGTATCTCACCTTCCGATTAAGTGAAGGGTCTTATCAGTGGTGGTTTTTTCCATTCCAACTGTGCAGCATCTCCATGTATGTTCTTCTTATTCTTCCATGGAGTAAGAATCTGCGTATCCGAAATGCCTTGCTTACATTTTTAATGTGTTATGGTCTTTTAGGCGGAATTGCTGTTTTTGCTGATACAAGCGGGCTTTATTATCCTGCACTCTGTCTGACAATTCACTCCTATTTGTGGCATGTCATGCTTATTATAATAGGTATTGCAGCAGGCGCCGCCTATATATTAGAAAGTAAGGACAACTTTTTTCATTACCGCAAAATTGGAGACAGCACCCTGCTTTACCTACTCTGCTGCCTCATTGCAGCATTTATAAATCATCTTTTTGGTACTCGCGGCACTATCAACATGTTTTACATCAATCCATATTATGAGATGCAGCAGATAGGATTTTCTTCCCTTGTAAAATACCTGGGGAATATCCCCGCTATTTTTATTTATATTTTAGCAACGATTTTCGGGGCATGCCTTCTTTTCTGTATTTGGACACTTGTTGTATATTATTACCGGAAATGTAAAAAAGATTCTACCGGATAAAGCATCTGGATAGCCAGACTCGCGCGCCGAAGCGCGGCCGCTTTAGCGGCCATTTTCCTTATGCGCGTAGTGCGCATCCCTGGGATGGGTTTTATATAATAGGAAGCGTAGTTTCCTATTAATCGAGTAGGAGGCAGTGACTAACCGCCGTCCTCTCACAGCACCGTGCGTACCGTTCGGTACACGGCGCTTTCAATAGTTGATGTGCACAGACTGATAGGCTGTGGCTAAGTCATAAAAGCCA
>JACERV010000037.1 GCA_013911065.1 Ruminococcus sp.
AAGGTGTACCTTTTTGACACATATTTCCAGTGATACTCTTTGTGTTCTCCTGTATAATTATGGAACGACAGGAGGATTTTTTTATCATGAATAATTTTTATGGATATATGAGAGTGTCTACGCTAGACCAAAATGTTGAAAGACAGCGCGTGGAGCTTTCGCGTTGGGGGATTATTGACAAGAATATATTTTACGACAGACTGTCAGGAAAAGATTTTAACAGGCCGCAATACCAAAAACTGAAGCGTAAACTCAAAGAAGGGGATGTGCTTGTTGTAAAAAGCATTGACCGGTTAGGCCGAAATTATGACGATATACAGGAAGAGTGGCGGGATATTGTAAAAAATAGAAAAGCAGATATTGTGATTTTAGATATGCCGATTCTCGACACAAGAACAAACAAGGATTTAATTGGTACACTCATCTCTGATATTGTCCTGCAGCTCCTTTCCTATGTAGCACAGGCAGAAAGAGAAAATATCCGGCAGCGGCAGGCAGAGGGAATCGCCCTGGCAAAAGCACAGGGGAAGCACCTTGGACGCTTTCCCACTCCGATTCCAGAAGAATTTTATCCGGTTTATGAAAAATGGCAGCAGCGGGTTTATACGCTTAATACCGCCAGCAAGGCGTTAGGAATTACCATAAGCCAATTCCGTACAATGATTAAAAAACATACTCAAGAAACAGGCGGCAATGCGCACCATTCGTAAATGGCTGCATTGCCGCCTTCCCGGCTTAGTTAAATTTCCTTTTCTTATTTAATAGCTAAAAGGATATACATACTCTTCCTCAGCCGGCTGTGCATCTTCAATGTGACTTACACTAATTTCCATCCCTTTCTCTTGGTCAAAGTGATAACTCCCTATCACATTTACCCATTTATCAGATTCCAGACTTTCCGCTTCATCCCACAGACAGATAGGTCCGCAGGGTGCAAGGTCCGCCGCACAGCAGCTCATGAGAAGCCTGGTCAGGGCAAATTCATTCCCGGCCATCGTTTCATCTCTGTATATAGTTCCATGTAAATGAATTTCAAATCCTTCATATTTCTCAGGATGATAACTCAGTTCTACCAGCCACTGGTAAAAATCTTCATCGGATACAGTTATAGTTCTATTTTCCTCATCCAGCCCCGGAGGAACAATCGTTTTCAATTCACCTCCAGGTGAGGTCTGTTGTGCCTCACCCTCGGACTCCGCCGCTTTATCAACTTCCTCTCCAGTTCCATCAGCCTGTTGTGCAGCTTCTACGTTATCTTCTTTTGTGTCCGGCCTGGTACTTCCTGCCGCGTCCTTTGCCACATTGGAATATCCCGACTGTGTAGAACTGGCGGCCAGTGTATTATATGGCAGAAACATAGCCATAAGAGGTAATATCACCACCAGCGACCGGAACAAATGTATCTTATATTTTGGTTTCCCCGCTTTCAGTAAACGTAAAACCGCCCAAATCAACAGAACCACGGAAGCAAAGTACAGATAAGGCTTTATTTTAGGAGTCACAAACAAAAGGTATTTACCGCTGAACGCCAGATAAAAAATCCGTCCGGATAACAACAGACAGCTCAGTCCCTCTACTATTGCCTCCACATTTAAATATCGTCTCATATAACCATACCTCCGCCTAAAAGTCCGAAGATCAGAACAGCAGCATAGCATACCAGCAAAGCCGTGATTGCAAGCCGTAATACAAACTTTCCTTTAAAATATCCCTTGAGCATCATAACATTTTTAATATCCATCATCGGTCCAAATACCAGGAATCCAAGCATAGGTACAAAAGAAAATGTTCCCGACAGGCTCCTTGCCACTACCGCATCTGAAGAGGAACAAAGAGAAAGTAAAAAGGACAGCAAAATCATAGCAAACACCGCTATCGGCATACTGCTGTTACCCAGGTTCTTTAACCCTGCCAGATTAGCAGTCTGAAAAAGTGAGGAAATAAAAATACCAATTAAAAGATATTTCCCAACATCATAAAATTCCAATTGGGCATGACGGAAAAACAATTGAATTTTTCCCAGAATCCCCTTCCCAGTCTCGTTTTCTTCATAACATCCACAGGTACAGTATGAAAATGTCTCTGTGCCCTCTTTTAAAAAATCAGCTGGTTTTTTGAAAAGGAAAGACAATCCAATCAGGAAAGAACAGATAAGTCCTAATCCTGTACGGTAAAATACAGCCCGTATATCATTGTTGAAAGCATAATATGTAGAAATCAGTACTACAGGATTTACAATAGGTGACGCTGTCATAAAACAGACAGCGGCTGGAAGTGCTACCCCCTTTTTCAGCAGACTCTTAAATACCGGTATAGATGCACAGTCACAAACAGGCAGAAAAAAACCTGCCGCCAGACCTGCTGCCATACCCAGAATAGGGCTTTTGGGAAAAACCTTTTCTATCCATTCTTTTGGAACAAAGATCTGAATTGCAGCTGAAAGCAATACTCCCAAAAGCAAGAACGGCACTCCCTGAAGAAATACTCCCATAAACATTGTAAGCACCGCGTTCACCGGTATTCCCCTTTGCTCCAGGGAAGGCAGCATAAAGAGGAAAACTCCTGCCAGGAGTATGATTTCGATCCATATAATGTTCGGGTTAAACTTTGTTTTTATAGCTTCCTTTTCAATATTCTCCTGAGGCAAAAGGCGGATATCCAAAGACGAGGAGATGCTTTTTAATTTCTGTTTAAACTTATTTATATTTTTAGTATTCTTTTCATTTCGAACAAACACAATGTCACTGGAAGCCACCTGAGACATCGGTCCCTCTCCGGTTTGACCGAGCAATATTTCTGCCTGCTGCACGTCTGCCAGATAAATCACCTTTTCAATATATGAAAATGGGAGCATACGCAGTTGGAGAAAAATGTGTTCCAGCTTTGAAAAAGCTTCCATACCGTTCCATTCTACCCATATCTCCTGATATTCATGTGCCTCGATTTCCTTCGTTATCTCCGATATGACACGCTCATAATCCTTTTCCAGTTCCTCCTTTTTCCAGCACATTAGATGCAATCCGCCTGTATTTGTTAAGTTTGCATCCAGCTCTTCTTCGCCGTCCTCAAACTGTATAATTAAAACTTCTTTCTGATAAGAACTCAGTATTTTAGAAAGAAATGTAGTTTTCCCACTTCCCAAAAAACCTGACACCACATATATCGGTGTTGTCATCATACACCTCCCAGCTTATTTTTTACTGTTTTCCCTGCTATAACAATAAGGAACCATGCAACCTCTAAAAGAACAATAGCCCCGCCCGGTTTCAAGCCAATATAGTAAGACAGAAAAAGGCCTGCGATTGTTGTAAACACTGCTACCAAAATTGCACAAATCAGAGTTTTCCGGTAGCTTCCTCCCATCTGCATTCCACATGCAACTGGTACTACCAGCATGGAAGACACAATTAACGCACCTACCGTACGGGATGCAATAGATATGGTTAAAGCAGTCAATATCGTAAACATAAAATTAATCCGGCGCACTGGTACACCTGAAATACGCGCCGCACTTTCATCAAATCCTATATAAAATAACTCCCTGTAAAATCTCAGAAGAGCCGAAAGTACTAATAAACTCACAACACAAACGAGGAAAAGCTCCTCACTGCTGATGGATACAATACTTCCAAATAAAAAGCTATTAAAATTTGCACTGTTCTTTACATATCCGGACAGCACCCCGGCAAAACCAATGCCTGCCGACATTACAATGGCAATCGCCATCTCCGAATATCTGGGCAGCTTTTTACGGATGCTTTCAATTCCAAGAGCAGCGGCTATACAAACAGCTCCTGCCCCAAGTACAGGATTGATGCCCAGAAGAAGTCCCAGCGCCACACCAGCCAGGGAGGCATGGGAAAGGGCATCTCCTATCATGGACATCCGCTTGAGTACAATTGTAATACCAATACACGGAGTAACCACCGCCAGCAAAATACCAACTAGAAACGCCCGCTGCATAAATCCATACTGCAAGATATTCATGCTTCTATAATCCTCCCATCTTCGGCTTTGAGAAATCTTTCCGCTCCCGAAAATTCTTTTATATTTCCATGCGTAACCATAAGAATCGTAAGTCCCTGTTCCTGATTCAGCCTTTTTAAAACTTTGCACAGTGATTTTAAGGAGATTGTATCTATCCCTGCCGCCGGTTCATCCAATATCAGGAGCTTTGGCTCACCAACCAAAGCTCTGGCCAGCATAACCCTCTGCTGTTGTCCCCCTGACAATTCTCCTATTCTTTGTTTACAAAATATCTCCATTTCCAATTCTGTCAAAGCTGCTGTTATCCGTTCCTGGCATTGCCTTTTGGATAACCGTTTCTTTCCAAAAGGCTGATACAGTCCGGTCATCATGATTTCTTCCACAGTTGCGGGGAAATTTTGATTTTTGCCAATACCGTTCTGGGGAACATATCCTATTTTCATTCCCTGGAACCCACTAGAAATATCTTTCCCGAAAAGTTCTATGGTGCCCTGCTGGGGAATCAACTCCCCCAGCAGAAGCTTTAGCAGTGTACTTTTACCGCTTCCATTTTCTCCGGTAAGAATCACATAGTCTCCGCGCCTTATATTCAAATTTACGTCTCTTAAAACCGGCATATCTACATACCGGAATGCCAGGTCACTTATATTTACAATTTCCATAAGGCTTCCTTCCTCCATATGACTTCTTAGCCCTCCTTTAATGCTGTCAGATTCTCTTCCATAATAGAAAAATAATCTTCTCCGGCCTCGAGTTGTTCATCATTTAACCCCTCCAGCGGATTTAACACGCTTGTTTTGGCTCCAATCTCTGCCGCAATCGTCTCCGCGACCTTCGGGCTGACTAATTCTTCAAAGAAAATAGTCTTTATCTGATTTTCTTTTGCAAACTCTATGATTTCTTTCATTCTTGCAGGGTCAGGCTCAGAATCGGGTGAGAGTCCTTCAATTCCAACTTGATTCAGGCCATATGCATTGCACAAATATCCAAAAGCTTCATGTGCAACAATAATATCTTTTCCTTTAATATCTGCAAGCTCTTCCTTGTATTTTTCATCGAGCTGGTCAAACTTGGCGGAATATTTTTCATAGTTCTCTGTATAGTAATCTTCATTCTCCGGATCGGCTTCCACCAGAGCATTTTTAATGTTTTCCATCTCTGCCTTTGCATTTAACGGGTTAAGCCATACATGGGGATCATAGCCTGTATCATGATCATCCTCATCCTCGTGTTCCTCTTCGTCTTCTTCATGTTCATGGGCCTCTCCTTCTATAAACTCCAGCCCCTTGGAAGCCTCCACTATAGTTAAGTCCTGGTTATCCAAGGAAGCCAGTATATCCTCCGCCCAGTGCTCCATACCTGCGCCATTGTAAACAAAAACATCCGCATCCTCCAATTGTCTGATGTCTGTGGCTGTCGGTTCCCAATCATGAGGCTCCGTTCCGGCCGGCACCATATTCGTCACTTCAACTTTATCTCCGCCGACTTTCTGGGCAAAATCATACATAGGATAAAAGCTGGCCAGAATCTGCAATTTTTCGTCTCCGGATTCTGACTGGCTCTTTCCTTCATCCGCTTCATTCTTTCCCGTTGCATTTGATTTCTCACTTCCGCATCCCACACTCCATGAAGCGGTCATTAGAAGTATCAATAAAATATACAATGATTTTTTCATCTTAATCCTCCTTACTCTACCTTAAACTTAGTATCTGATAAAAATGGGCATAAAAAAACAAGGAACTGTTCTATAAAATTATAGAATTCCCCCTTATATACCGATTCAATTATTAAGTCTTACCTTTTCAGATATTAGAGTTTCCTTTTGAATAAAAGAATAGATGAATGGCAGGAAACTTATAACGATGGAAATAATACCAGTCATCACCATAACAGGAACCACCGCGCCCCCCATCTGGTTTATCATACTTTCCGCATGTTGAATTTCCGTACAGACCTTACAATCTTCACCTGTACAATGATGTTCTATATGATCACTGATATATAAATCAGAAAGAAGAAAAGCACATAAAACTACGCCTGCCAGAATCAAAGATATTATATTTTTTCTAAACATTTTCACATCACTCACAACTGCTTTCCTACTCTCCTTCGCTATGATTATATCTTACTTTCTGTTATATTATAACTTAGAAAAATACTTTTGTATACCCAAGCCCCAAAAATCTCAAACAAAGCAAGACTGTGCATCTCCTCCAGCTTGCCGGTCAAAAAACAGATTAAAAATCCTTTTCCCTCAAAGCACAACGACCGGGAGCTGCTGCATGGGCAGATTATTCCTCTATCCTTACAACAGCTCACACGAGTTCATACTTCCATATTCGATTCTGTCTTCTACAGAAAAGCAAATGCATCCAGGAAATAGATAAATATAAAAATTGTAAAACATGAGATAATAGACGATAAAATCACAATTTCTGCTGCTAATTCGCCATCACAATTCATTTCCCGGGCCATAACGTAGGATGAAACCGCTGTTGGTGTTGCAAAAACAGTTAAAATTGTCACCAATTCAATATTTCTAAATCCCAGCGCTATTGCAGCGGAAACAACTGCCAGCGGAACCACCAGCAATCTTAAAAATATTGTTCCAAACAAAATTTTGCGATTATTTTTAATGCTGAAAATATTTAGACTCCCTCCAAGAACAATAATAGAAAGTGGGGTGGCAACATAGCTAACACTTTTTATCGTTGAAACCAAAAAGGTTGGCAATGTGATTTGCAATAGATAAAATGTAACACCAATTGCAGAAGAAATAATCAATGGGTTTTTTAGAATACTTATTACAAGCATCTTATAATTTATACGCTCCTCACCGTGCACTACCAGCGTAATAACCGCCAGAAAATTGAACAATGGCACTATAACAGCTGCTAATATCGATACAACAGCAATATGTTGTCCAGCGCAAATCGCCGTTGCAATTGAAAAACCTAAAATAACAAAATTACTTCGAAACACACCTTGGATAACTACACCTTGCTGTTTTGAATCCTTCACAAAAATAGGTGTACAAACCATCATAATAAAAAAGACAACCAAAACCATAGCTACACAAAAAAACATCAACTTCCACGGAATCCATAATCCTTGGTCTGTTGTATAGATATTGCAAAACAGTAATACTGGTAAAAAAAGTTTAAAACATATTTTGTTTAGTTCCTGAAAAGTTGTTTCTCCTAATATCCCACGTTTTTTTATGTAGAATCCAATGGCTGTTAAAATAGCAATTGGAAATATTGCATTAATGGAAACGAAAAGACTATCCATTATAAAATCCTCCTCTATTAGCATACCCACTTTTAATATAATATCTAACAAAGGCAGGATTATAACACAGCTTATTACATAGTCACGATTTATCTTTTTATTATATTATAACTTAGAAAAATATTTTTGTATACCCAAGCACCAAAAATCTCAAACACAGGGTAAAGCGGAGCCGCTGAATGCCGACTCCGCCTTTTCTCTGCCTCTATTCTTTTTATTACTTTACATCTTTCCTACAAAAGCTGAAACAACTCCTTTACAGCCGGATAAATCTTCCTGAACTTTTGATATCTTTCCTCATATTTATCCACCAGTTCATCCTCCGGCTCTACAGTTTCCACGATTTTTACCAGCTTCTCTGCCGCTTCCTCTACAGAAGCATATGATCCGCAGCCCACCGCTGCAAGTATGGCCCCTCCGTATCCCGGGCCTTCCTCACTCTCAATGACATCCACTTTCAGATTCATAACATTTGCAATGATTTTCTTCCAAAGGGGACTTTTCGCTCCTCCGCCGCAGATTTTTGTGCGTTCAATCTGAATCCCAAGCTTCCTTGCAACTTCCAAAGAATCCCTCAATCCAAATGCTACACCTTCCAGCACTGCCTGTGTCATCTCCTCTCTTGTTGTGTCCATTGTCATACCAATGAAAGTAGCTCGTGCCTTTGGATCATTATGCGGGGAACGTTCTCCCATCAGATATGGAAGATAGAACACCTGATTCTCACCCAGCTTCACAATGCGCTCTTGTTCCGCAGCATATTCCTTTGTACGCAGGATTTCATCCATCCACCATTTATTGCAGGACGCCGCACTTAGCATACATCCCATTAAATGATAATTTCCATCTGCATGATCAAAAGAGTGAAGAGCATTATTCTCATCCACGCCAAAGGAGCTGCTGGAAATAAAGATAGTTCCTGATGTTCCAAGGGAAATATTGCACATACCATCCCCTACGGTCCCAGTACCCACCGCGGCAGCGGCATTGTCGCCTGCACCTGCAACCACCTTTATCTCTTTTGTGAACCCAAAAGTTTCTGCCAGGTCCGCCTTTACATTTCCCACAACTTCATAACTTTCATACAGTTTAGGCAGCTGCGCCTCTGTTACACCGCAGATTTCCATCATTTCCTCTGACCAACGCTTATGCTCCACATCCAAAAGAAGCATACCCGATGCATCTGAATAATCAGTACAGAATACGCCGCTCAGCATGTACGCAAGATAGTCCTTGGGCAGCATAATTTTTCTAATCCTTGCAAAGTTGTCCGGCTCATTTTCCTTCATCCAGAGAATCTTTGGAGCCGTAAACCCGGCAAACGCAATATTAGCAGTATAAGCAGACAGCTTTTCTTTTCCAATCACCTGATTCAGATACTCCGTCTCCTTGCCGGTGCGGCCGTCATTCCATAAGATAGCAGGGCGTATTACTTCGTCATTTTCGTCCAGCACCACAAGACCATGCATCTGCCCCCCACAGCCAATGCCTGCAATCTGAGATTTATCACATCCTGCTGTCAGCTCCCGAATCCCTTCCACCGTCTGCTCATACCAATCCCGTGGTTCCTGCTCCGACCAGCCTGGGTGGGGGAAGTACAGCGGGTACTCCTTTGAAACAACATTACAAATTTTTCCACTTTCATCCATTAACAAAAGTTTCACTGCTGACGTTCCTAAATCTATCCCAATATATAACATAACTACCTCCGTTAAATTAAAGCGGACTCAAAGGGGGTCAGTCCCTTTTGAAAAGGGACTGTCCCCTTTGAAAAGGGACTGTCCCCTTTGAGCTCCTTTTTCAGAATATTCTGTCTAGTTCCATGGGTTTTCTGTGGGGTATCTTACGCCTGCCGGCTGGTTATATCCGATCTCGTCCACAGGAACTCCGATATACTTAAATACTTCAAACAATGCCTTCCCATGATTTCCGAAGGCTACCGCTCCGTGATGCGGGTAGTTTCCTTCTATTAATACATGACGGTAGAATCTTCCCATCTCCGGTATGGCAAATACACCGATGGAACCGAAGGATTTTGTAGCTACGGGAAGTACTTCTCCCTGGGCTATGTATGCACAGAGTTTACAGTCTGCTGTGCTTTGCAGCCTGAAAAATGTGATGTCTCCTGGTATAATGTCGCCTTCCAGTGTTCCCTGTGTCACTTCTTCGGGAAGTGCTCTTGCCATAATCATCTGATATTTCATCTCACAGAAGGAGAGTTTGCTGGATGCCGTATTTCCGCAGTGGAAGCCCATAAAGGTGTCTTTCTGTGTATAGGTAAACGCTCCTTCAATGTCTTCTTTATACATGTCGGCCGGTACGGTATTGTTAATGTCAAGCAATGTTACAACATCTTCGCTCACGACTGTTCCGATAAATTCACTTAATGTGCCGTAAATGTCTACTTCGCAGGATACAGGAATTCCTTCTGCAGTCAGGCGGCTGTTAATATAACATGGTACGAATCCAAACTGGGTCTGGAATGCAGGCCAGCATTTCCCTGCAATTGCAACATACTTTCTGTATCCTTTGTGCTCTTCAACCCAGTCTTTCAAGGTAATTTCATACTGCGCCAGTTTCTCCAAAATCTCCGGTTTTTTATTGCCTGTTCCCAGTTCTTTTTCCATTTCTTTTACAATCCCTGGAATTCTTTCATCACCGGCATGTTTATTATATGCCTCAAATAAATCCAGCTCTGAATTCTCTTCTATTTCTACCCCCAGGTTATAAAGCTGCTGAATCGGAGCATTGCATGCAAGGAAATTCAGCGGACGGGGTCCGAAGCTGATAATCTTCAAACTATTCAGACCTACAACTGCCCTTGCAATTGGCTTAAATTCCCGAATCATATCCGCACATTCTTCCGCCGTTCCAACGGGATACTCCGGGATATATGCTTTGATATTACGAAGCTTCAGGTTGTAGCTGGCATTCAGCATCCCGCAATATGCATCTCCGCGGCCCTGAATCAGGTTGTTTCCGGTCTCCTCTGCCGCTGCGATAAACATCTTTGGCCCATCAAAGTGCTTTGCAAGCAATGTCTCCGCGATCTCCGGTCCAAAGTTTCCAAGGTAAACAACAAGAGCGTTGCATCCGGCATTTTTTACATCCTCCAATGCCTGTACCATATGAAGTTCGCTTTCTACAATACAAATTGGACATTCATAAATTTCCTCATCACCATATTTGTCTTTATAAGCTTTCATCACCGCCTCTCTGCGTGTTACGGACAGGCTTTCCGGGAAACAATCCCTGCTGACTGCTACAACTCCGATTTTTAATTCCGGCATATTATTCATTGTATATTCCTCTCTTTCTTAACAAATAAACTTATTAGATGCCTTGCATTTCCTTCCCTTAGATGTGCAGCTAATCCAGAGCAATATTCTCTCCCTGCAAACCGCAGAACGCCCCTGGGATCTCAGCCTCCGGGTGTGCAATCAGCCATTTGTTTTTTGCTGTAATCAGCCGCTCCTCGCCCTGTGTGCCCGGCACAAATACCAGCTCTGTATTCGTATCCTTCGGTAAAACCACAACACACCGGAAACCGCCTGACTGTGCAGTACACGGGGCATAGTGCAGGGTGGTGGCATACACCTCCACAACTGTCCCTGCCGGAACTAGAAATGCCTCCACCAGAGAAGTATCATATGTATAGTCCGCCTGGATATCCTGCTGTGCTCCTAACAGCAAAATCATATCCGTCACTGCAATATTAACCTCAGACGAGCGATGATATTCCAATGCATTCAGCTTATGGTTATCCCCATTGCAATATCCAATCTGAATTGGCAGTCCGCCGAAAGCCCCGTTTTTAAAAGCTTCCGCTTCCTCTAGAATCTCCATTTCTTCCACAGACGGTACATAAAGCACCTCTTCCGGCAAAGGGGTATGTTCCATTTCCTTCAAAATTCTGCTGACAGAATATCCTTTCAGAATTTTCCCATATTTGCCGAATGAGGAGTCTGTAACTTTCTGAATGTTCATCCTTCTTCCTCCTAAGAATTTTTATTAATACAGATTCCTATGGAGTTATTTTATCAATTTATTTCAAAATCTTCGACCAAATACTTAACTAAACAATGTCACTTTCTTGTCTTTTTCTAAATTCACTTGGAAGTATGCCATACTTTTTCCGAAATGCTTTTGCCATAGCCTTACTGTTAGGAAATCCATTTGCCAGGGCAATCTCACTTATAGTATATTCCGTGTTTAACAATTCCTTCAAAGCATACTCCATGCGTATATTTTGCAGATAGGACTTATAATTAATCCCCGCATATTTCTGAAACATCCTGGACAGATAGGTAGGAGAATACCCAAATATTCCACCCAGGCGCTCTAAAGAGAGTTCCTCTGTGTAATGCTCTTTTACATAGGAGGTAATTACAGACAGCCGGTTCAGCTTCCGGTTTTTTCGAAGCATATCCTGGCTGACCTCTGTCTCCCTGTACTTTGTCACCATCTGGTATAAAAGTTCATAAAACAGCCCCTGCACCCTTAAATCATATCCGCATTTTTTCTCTGAGTAAGTCTCATAAATACGGGATATCAGTGACATCACTTTTTCATCCTGGGCCTGTGCATCGTGGGTAAAACTGATAAACTGCTGGCCCGTATAATAATTCTCGAAGGTCTTTAGCGGTATTTGGACAACTACGGTCAAATTTGGCGCAGGTGAATCTATAGAATGAATCTCATTAGAGTTCACCAATACAAACTGTCCCGGATGCAGAGGGTATTTCTGCTTATTAATATAAAAAGTAAGAGAGCCTTCAAATACAGCAAATATCTCAATGGACCGGTGCCAGTGAGCATCCCGGAAGTAATTTCCCTCCCTGCCTTCAAAAATAAACACCTTAAACGGTAAATCCTCATTTGGTACAATTAACTCATGATTGAATTCCATATGATCCCCTCCTGCATAAATAAGATAATAAATTTATATCTCGAAATTCCGCATTTGTAAAGTCACCCGATTCATTCTCTTCTGCATATCAACACTATTAAACTTACCAAGCCCAAGCTCTGATTTGATTACACCGTCTTTCATAAATAGTACCCTGTCCGCTCTGGAGGCTACTTTGACATCATGGGTAACAAGTAAAATGGCTGTGCCATTTTTATTGATATCTGAAAGCAGCTCCATAATCCCTTCCGATGATTTTGAGTTGAGTGCTCCGGTAGGTTCATCAGCAAACAGAATTTTAGGTTTGTTCATGAGGGCCCGGCAGATGCCTGCACGCTGCAACTGCCCGCCGGAAACCTCGGTAATGTCACGTCTCTCAAGCTCCGATATACCGGTTTTGACGAGTAACTCTTTCGCTTTTTGAATATGACGGGTGATATCCTTTCTATTTTCCTGCAAGCTGGGAAGAATAATGTTGTCCAGGATGTTCAGGTTTTTCAGCATGGTGGGCTGTTGGAACACAAAACCCATTTTCGTCCGTCGTATATCCGCAAGCTTGTTTTCTTTTAGCCGGGATAACTCTGCACCATCAAACTCTATCAAGCCACTGTTGATACTGTCGGTGCCGCTTAGTGCAAACAGCAAGGTAGATTTCCCACAGCCGGACGGCCCCATAACCGCCACGAACTCGCCCGCAAGTATCTCTACATCAACCCCATCGAGAGCGTTAGACGTTTCCTGTTCTTTTCCATAAGTTTTTACAATATTTTTTCCACTTAATATTTTCTTCATAGCTTACTCCTTTATATGTTCCGATATTTTCAGTAAAAAAATATCGGAAATGCCAAGCCGCGTTGCCAAATACACACAAACTGTCATAAGAGCAGGTGAAAACAAGTAGGCAAACAATGGGTTAATTTCAAAATGGAATGTAGATGCACCAAAGGACGAAATGAGTCCAACACCTACCAGCTCTCCTACAGTATTTGCTAATACAGTTCCGATTAGAACACCAACAACAAGAATAAGAACAGACCGCGTTACATATTGTCTGCAAATATCCCTATTATTAAAACCGGAGGACTTTAGTACAGCAATCGTATATCTGTCTTTTGTGACCAGCATTTTCATAAAGAGCAGTGTCACCAGCACAGTAAGGAGTGCAGCAGCGGCAATAGCGGCATAAGAAGCTTTTTTAATCGCAGCAATTGTTGTACCAAATGACTGGTCCAGATATTCTTCTATATCGGATACCTTGGCATAGGAAAACTGCTTTTTGTATTCAGACGCTTTCTCATCTGTCATGCCCCGATCCCGAAGCTCTATCGGAATAATGCTCCAAAGAATGCGGTCCTGACTTGTCTCAAAAGCCGCTTTTGCCGTCTTGCCTCCATTGGTAATATCGGAATAGATTCCACACACGGTAAGCAGCTTTTCCTGCCCATCAATTAAGAGCACAATAGTATCTCCAACTCCTTTTTGGGTGTCGTCCGCAATCAGTGTAGAGATGGCAATTTCCGATTCACCCCTGGGTGCTGTGCCAGCCGAATATTCTATAGGAAACACCGAATGATCGCCAAGCTCCACCTTGAGCTTTCCCATGGAGCCATCCTCAAGCCGCATATCAAACATATAGCTGGTAAGTACCGTATACCGCGTGATATCCTTATCCTTTTCTATCACACTTGTAATTTCTAATGCTTTAGCGGCAATATTGTCTGCTTGTTGGATATCAATCCGCATATCACATTCACCAATGCCCATATAGGTCATAAAGTTTCTTTTCGAAACGGTATTGTGGATATTCTGTGGTACAATCATCAGGAATGATGAAATCACCAGCACCAAAAGCATCGTTACATACAATTTCTTTCTGGACAACACATCCTTCATGCCGAGAAAAATGTTCGGTGAGAGCAGTTTGTTTTCGCTTAACAGAAATCCTTTTACAACTTTGGAGCGTTCTTGCGGTGCGCCAAACCGAATTGCCTGTGCCGCTGATATTTTTTTGAAGCGGCGCAGTGTACTGTTCACATAAAGCACTACTATAAAAAAGATAATTCCTGCTCCTATTATTCCCAACGCTATACCAAGACCGGGACTGCTGCCTTCCCCCATATAAAGCCGTATGTTCTCCATCAAGGGTTCCTTTGCAAACAGAGAAAGGATAAAGCCTAATATGCAGCCGATACCTGCCAGCACACTATACTTTGCCAGATAGAGCTTTTTAATACTCCACCCCCGCAGGCCGATGGCTTTTAACACACCAATTTCCCGATAATCCTCTTCTATCTTGGCAAGCATGGTAAAACGAATACACAGGAAATTAATAATAATTACAAGGACACTGATAAGAATAAGCACTGCTATCATCATACCGTCACTAATAGCATTTGCCATTCTGAACAGGGCGTGGGTGATGGCAGGAGGTCCGTTCGCCTCAAGCCCTGCCTGCAGATACGCGGATTCAAAGGCAGAAGCAGCAGAACTGTCTGTAAATCGGAACTCAATCAGGTATTCCAGCTTTCCAAACCCCTGCATCTTTTGAAAATCATTTTCACTGATCAGGAACCGCTTAGAAGAAATCATAGCAGCGTTCATCTGGGAATCCCTCAGGAAGCCAGCAACGGTAAACGGCATCCCGTGAATGGTCACCCTGTCACCGACACTGGCCGTTCCCTCCTTCATATAATAAATAGGGACATAAATCTCTCCATCTGCCGGAGTAATGATATTGCCGTTTAAATCCAGCAGAAAGTCAAATCCCTTACTTTGGACCGAAAGACCATTATCCTGCACAGAACCGGCAAGGGAGTTTTCACCGATAAATATCTCGGCCCCTTCAATATTGAGGAACTTCACCACCTGAAAATCCTCTACATCCTCCTGTGTACCTGCAAAAACAGAAAGCCGCTCCATATCAATATCACCGGAATGCATCTGCAGGAAATGGGGTGTTTTGGCGCTTAGCATCATATTGTCAATGGCGGTGAACAAATTTATCGTAAGCATGGCGGCAAGAGAAGTAAGCAGTGCCGCCAGAAGAATAAATACAGTAATAGTGATTGTAAGCAGCCTGCTCTTCCTAATATCGTTTGATATTAATTTTCTATACATTATAATCTCACCTCACCATCAAAAATTGGGCTGATATGGGCCATGAGAAACTCTGCAGCAACATCCAGAATTTCATCCTTACACACATCTTGGGTAATCTTGCAGCCATAAGCACTTTCCATATCCCGTGACACAACTGCCGGCACAATTGCATCAAGCAATGCTGCTCCAGTGTTGAATACCATATTATCACTCCTTTAATATTATTTTCTTTCATATATTATATTATGTATAATATAATCCGTCAATCATTATTATATGCTTTTTATAAAAATGATTGAATAAAATAAAAAAGGAAAGATTACATTACTTTAAAAATTACATCCACCAAAAAATGGTAGATGTCCGTCTTAAGATAAGGCACGTCCAAGTTATAACAACGGGCGGTCAGAGCCACCTTCACATCGCTTATAAGGCAGGTTAGCATTTTGACAGCGTTTTGAACGTCATTCGGCTCAATTTTTGGTATCCCGTCTTACGGCTCCGCGAATCAGTAATCTGCCTATATCCCGCCCTTTATTTATTACTATCTATATAATCATAATCCTGCTAATTGCTTTTGTGTGATATCTTCATTCCTTACTACTTTTCATATTTTTTTTAACAAAAAAATCCTGCAAACACTGATGTTTACAGGACTTTTCTTAACTCCCCGAGTTGGGTTTGAACCAACGACCCTTCGGTTAACAGCCGAATGCTCTACCGCTGAGCTATCGAGGAATATATATATGCCCAGCACTTCTGTGCAGGGTTTAGTGGAGAATACGAGAGTCGAACTCGTGACCTCCTGCTTGCAAGGCAGGCGCTCTCCCAACTGAGCTAATCCCCCATGGATTTTAATTACTTCCGATAACTTCTATACGATAGCACACTTCGCTGGAAGTGTCAATATATTTTTTGGGAATTTTCACAGCAATTGCTTTTGTTTTCAGGGCACCGGCGCAATAAAACGTTGAATAAAAAACTCATGTCCTTATATATTGACAAGAGTGATTTTCTAAACTATATTAAGTATAAAACCATCGCTTTTGCAGGGTGATTGAATGGAGAAGCCTATGGCAAAGAATAATAAAAATGAGGCAGCTGTTGAAATTAAACCCGGGATGAAAGTAGCTTTGGAAGTCCCCCTTAAAAGTAGTGCCGACGGAATAGAAAAGATTCTGTCACTCAATTCCACGGTGGAAGAAATTCTGCCTGATGACTGTATGCTCATACAAATGCCAATGTACCAGGGATACTACTACCCCTTACCGATAGATGAAGACATTGTCATGTACCTTTTTGTAGAGCCAATGATGTATGCCCTGCCTGTTCAGTTTCAGGAACAGGTATGGCAGGGAAATTTGCTGTACGCAAAGATATTGCGTGCCGGCAAGATAAGCTCATACCAGCGCAGGAACTGTTACCGCCTCCCCTGTTCCTTTCCCATTACGGTTAAACGTCTGCAGATACAGGAAGGAAATAGTATCCCTGAACCTCAGACTATACAGGGAGGAACAATAAATTTCAGTGATAGTGGTATGCTTTTTGGCACTGACGAGTACATAGAAAAAGGCGAGAAGGTAACTCTCACCTTTAGTATAGGCAGCACAGAAACTGCTGAAGCAATGGTATTCCGTACCGAAAAGAACATAGAAGGGAAATATAAGTTCAAGACGGCAGTCCAATTCCTCAGTAATCCCAAGGATCCAACACAGAGGCAGCGGTTTTACCGATATATTGTGGAAAAACAACTGGAAGAACGGCGGCGGCATACACAAGGATATTAAACCGCTGAAGACCATATCCCGGCGCATGCCCATATATTTTTAGGGCTGGCGCCGGGATATTTCTGTTAAATGACTTCCAGAAGAACATCTACAACGCCTCCGCACACCATGCCCTCATCTTCTGCATCCTTTCCCGTCATATCTACATGGCAGACTCTTGGCTCCCGGCTTTCGCTTCTAATCATCAGCAGTGCTTTCTGCAGTACATCAGATTCCATGCATCCGCCGCCAATCGTACCAATTGTCTTTCCGTCATGCAGAATTAGCATTTTAGTTCCTGCCCCCCGGGGAGCAGAACCATGGCGGGTTACAATCGTGGCGAGCACCTTGCTGCCCGGATAGGAGTCTACATCTAAAATTGCTTTCATTAACTCTTTTGAATAGCCATAGTTTCTTTTCTTCTTATTTTTCACTTCAATAATCTCAGCCATAATTGCAACTGCTATTTCTGCCGGAGTTTCCGCACCGATATCCAGCCCTATGGGGGTATAAACCTGATCCAATATAGCTCTATCACTTCCCCGCTCAAGTAATGTTTCTTTTACTTTACGAACCCGGAGCTTACTACCTATCATTCCGATATAAGCATGTTTCTTTTTTGCAATCCTCTCCAGACAAACCTGATCGTAACGGTGTCCCCTGGTTACAATCACAAAGAAAGTATCTTCATTTCCCGTAATCTTATCCAGACCGTCTTCAAAAGGTTCACAGATAACATTTGATGCCCCTGCCCTCCTGGCATTATCAGCAAATTGAGGACGGTCTTCCAGTACAGTTACCTCGCACCCCATCATAATTCCAATTTGAATGATAGGTATGGAGACATGTCCCCCACCGCAGATTACCAAATGCTTCTCCTGACCCAAACTGTCGCAGAAGAGTTTGCTGCCATCAATTACTGTCAGGCTCTCATTGAAGCTTTGTTTAAGAGCCTCCTTATGCCCAGTAAAAAATCCATGCTCTTTACTTTCCCAGAGCAACTGTCCGTCTGAAACGAGTGCTTTCTCTCCAAAAGCTTCGCCATCCAGAACAGTCAGCACCACATTTTGGGCGTCCGGATTGCAATTCTCTATATTTTTATATAATTCCAACATATCCTTACCTCTCCTTATATATTAAAATTTCAGCAACTTTTGAAGTAAAATATTTTTATTATACAAAAATGTGAGTATTTTGCTCTCATCTATCATTTCGAAACATGCCTTTCCGGCTGCCGTGGAATATAGCATGGTAATGACGAGGAAACCAATCCACACAAAAAGCAGCGCTCCAGCAATTCCTGCAAGACCGCCTGCAAAATGGTTTAAAAATCCTACTCCCGGAAGTTCCCCTATAATATCCACTGCCACCATCAGCGCATTTACAATGATGATTACCAACAAAAATGTCACCAGGAAAGATACGACTTTTATGACCATACGTGAAATATAAGCAGCTACATATTCCGTAAAACTAGTAACACCCAGCTCTTCATAGATTGCCGGATTATTATTTTCCAATATTATATTTTTCAGAAAAGACGGGAGCCCCGAATCTTCTATCTGTTTTATCTGGGCATCCTTGGGTATCTCACCTAATATTTTAAGAACATCTTTTTCGGTAATCCCAAGCCTCTCCCAGTCCAATTTCCCAATATCCGCCAGTTGTTCCGCGCTCAGTCCTTCAAGGGGGGTACCGCTCAGGTCTATCTTTGCAATATCCTCCTCTGAAATTTTCGGTATAAACGCTTCAATACATTTTTCTTCTATCATGTCATCAATAGGAGTATATTTTATCAGGGCCTGTGCTACATAAGGATTTAAAATAACCATAAGGACGATGGTCAGCACCGCTGAAAGAATGGAAAGTCCTATTTTGAAAAATCCCCTGACATACCCTACCACAATTCCTATTAAGAAAATTACTCCAACAATTATCAATAACCAGTTATTCATATTTTCTCCTATTTCGCTAAATAAATTACCCTTAATTCATTTGCGTTCATCACCAGGTACCTATTAATTCCCCATGAAGGAATGACTTCTAATGCATCGGTCTTTAAATCCCCAGAAAATCTCTGGATACCATTTCTTGTAATAATACAGCACCTGGAACCGTCGAACATGATAATTTCGTCACCCTTCATTTTGACATTGTTGTATTCTCCGGTGAAGGCTTTATTCATAACCTGCCTGCCGGATTTATCATACAACCGTGCCTCATATCCTGATTTATCCTTATTCAGAAGCACAAAACCTATGTATTTATCTGTGTGAAATACACTTTTAATTTCCTGGTTGATTTCTACTTCCTTTTTCTTTTGCGGCACATCTTTTCCTTTATATATAATAAAGGAGCTGTCACTTACTGCCACAGAAGTGCTGTCATCCATAAAATATACTTCAGGGATGATTGTTCCGTTATATTCTTCCATACTCACTTCATTATCTGTCTTGGCCTTCCCCGCCTCGCCAAAGTTATAGTATGCGACTTTCGATTTAATTATATCACCCTTCATGGAAAGGTAAGAAACAGCCAATGTCATTCCGTCCCGGGACATGTCCAATGCAAGAGGGTAACCTGTGCTGTTCACCGTGACCTGATGCTCCACCAGAATATTTCCGGCTGCATCATACGAAACAATCATCGGAGAACCTTCATTCTTCAAAATCGTACTTACAATTCCCTGATTGGAAACTGATACCTTTTCGATTGGAAGAGTAGTCTCTATCTCACCCTTGAGACCGTTTTCTGTAAAGACGAGAATGGAATTACCGCCGCTGTCAGCCACAGCAAATACTTCCTCATTCACATCAATTATCGGATTCTTCATCTGACATGGCTGAATCCACTGTTCTTCATTCTTCCTGTCCAGAAATACAATCCCATCCCGGCTGTAGCGGACAATCCCGTCCGCAAACTGGGTATACTTGTTATTGTCTTCTGTCTCATTGGTATAAGCCCCTGCTTTATTTACACTGGTGTAAGAATGATTCTTCACCAGCAGAAAAGTCCCCCCTACTATCATAGCCCCAAGCACTGCGATAACAGTCCCTCTTTTTACCTTGCCTATTTTGCGCTGTTTTACTGCCAGCTTTAATTTTTCCAAATCCACCGGTTCTGCTATCTTCAAATATGGATTCTTCTTCCGCACCATTTTAAACCCCTTGCTTCTTTTGTCTTATCAGAAGATTATATCATATCTTACCAGACATTAGTAGTAGGTTTTATGGCAAAACCAATTTCTGCCCTACGTAAATCAGATTTCCGTCAGTCAGGCCATTCATTTTGCATATTGCATCTACATGGCTTACATCCCCATACGTTTTCCGACTGATAACAGCTAATGTATCACCCTGCTCTACTATGTACACACCATCACTGCCATTTGCCCCCGAACTTGTCTTAGATGTGTCAGCATCCTGTGCGCCGTCATTCGAAGCCTGTTCATCGGACGCATCGCCGACTGCTTGTCCATCTTCTTCCTGGGCTTTATTTTCCTGGCTGTCATCCTTGGCCTGCTGCTCTGACGGTTCGCCTGTAACAGCAGTCACATTTCCATTTGTTTCTCTCGCCTCCACCGACTGGGTATCGGATGAAGAAGAATTTGAAAGGCTGTTCAGCGTACTCTGCACAGACTTCATCTTATCAAAATTATTAAGCGTTGTAACTCCCATGATAATGACCACCAATACCAGGCATGCACTGACTGCATACATCAGCCTATTGGTTCTTTTTTGGTGCAGTTGTTCCTCCCGGGTTCTAACCAGACTACGAAAATCCTTTGCAGCTCTATCTTCAACAGTTTCCGAGGGACACACCCCATTCTTCTTTCTAGTCGAGATCATATAGTTCTGCATACACGGGTTCTTTTCATAATATGTATAGTGCCCGCCGATTTCCATCAAATCATTGAGTTTCAGGACATAGTATACCTCGTCCTTCTCCACAGGGTCTTTCATGATAAAAACTGTATTTTTCTTCGGGAACGATTTTTTATGAAACTTTACCGTATTGTGTTCCGGTTCCAGCGGCACCCCCTGATGGGCAACAAACCAGCCGAGCATCTCCCCATCCTCGAAATACTGTTTACACTCTTCGTACGCCCTCTTCCACGCATCATCATCAATCACGTAATCCTTACCGGATATTTGCAGATCATGTATCTGAATCGCTCCATATATGTAAACATATTCTTCATCATTCGTTTTCTGCATATCCCCGACCAGGAATGCACCAATTGGCTCTTCGCCCGCTTTTTCGCACAACTGCGCAAAAAATGTGTCAACATAATCTTCCACATAAATCTTCGGGGTATCACTTACGTTCCCGATTTGACGTACATTTTTAGGTATCTGTCTTTCCATTACACTCACCTCTGAATAAAATTTTTCTAAAGCATATCACAACGAAAAGGCTGAATTTATCGGTTAGTGTCATGTGCGTTCGACAAAAGCGGACCCAAAGGGGGACTGTCCCTTTTCAAAAGGGACTGACCCTTTTGCATTCCATTTTCAGAATATTCTCAATTTTTCTCGCGGACAGTCCTGTCTCCCGCTTACAGGCCTCGAAGAATTTCTTTTTTATACACCCTACTGTCAGCAGTGTCTCAACCTCTTCTATACGATTGTCAAACAGATACCTCCCTGCTAATATTCTAACCCGTTCACAATTGTGAATCTGTTCATCCTCAACGGTATCGAGGAAGGACTTTTGCTCAAACAAACGGTGAAATCCCCAAAATTCATCCATGTTCTGAAAGCGTGTTCTTAATATCTTAAGAGCCTCTTTTCCTATCAATTCTGAACCCTCCTTCTTATACTCCACAGCACTGCTGAATGGATAATCAAATGGTACTTTGGCAAGATAAACTTTTACCGGATTATTATGTATATAGCGGAGACAGCACCAGTAATATTCTTCTGTTTCCACGCAATCACTGTAATAACGCCCCTGGAATACATGGCCGCATCTATCATATTTGCCGTTGTAACTCTCTGCATATGTCGAATTAACGCGCTGCATAAACCTGGGAAGTACGTTATATACAGCTTCCAGCATGATATGAACATGGTTTGTCATAATACAATAAGAATAAATTGTAACCGGATACTCTTCCAGTGCCTTTCTCAGAATATTTTTAAATGCAATCTTATCACTGTCTTTCTCAAATATTTTTTCTTCATTGTTTCCTCTTATTATAATGTGATAAAATCCCGTTCCGCTTTCCCGTCTTTTTTCTCTCGGCATGTGTCCTCCTTAGTTATAAATTTTCTGTTTTAAATGTATTTTTGTGAAATGTTCGTTCCGGAATGGAACTAAGATTTTGATGAGCGTTTTACCGTTATAAATGATTATATATCTTCTTGAACATTAGTAAGTCAGGAAGTATACTTTCTATGATTGAATTTATCTGCCCATCTGGTATAAAATAAGACATAAGATAATAGTAGATGGGATTAGAATATCATATTTTTATTAAAACTTCCATCGTAAATTGAATCTGTAAATACAGCGTGCTATTATAGAATAAATAAAAATAGAGGTGTTTAATCATGAGATTTGAAAATAAATTACTTACAAACCTGCGGCGGGAGGCTTCCGAGAAAAAAGAAGACCTGCGCCGGGACTGGGGCGAGGATTTTTATGAATGTATCCGCGATATTGCCCACCATCCGGTTGTCCTGCGGATGAAGCTGTATCCTCACCACGGTCATACAAACTGTTATCAGCATTGCCTGCATGTAGCATATTACAATTATATCTGGTGCCGCTTTTTGGAGCTGGATGCACGTTCCGCAGCCCGTGGCGGGATGCTTCATGATTTATTTTTATATGACTGGCATACCCATACTGCCAAAACAGGGGATCATTTTCACGGAATGACACATCCAAAATGTGCCTATAAACATGCAAAGAAATTCTTTGAATTGAATCCTATAGAAGAAGATATCATATTAAGCCACATGTGGCCCGTAACCCTTTTCCGTGTGCCTCGTACAAAAGAAGGCTGGATAACTACCTTCACAGATAAATACTGCGGTACACTGGAGACAAGCCAGCCATTTATGAAATGGTCAAAGAATTGTTAAACTATTCTGAAAATGGAGTTCAAAAGGGTCAGTCCCCTTTTAAGAACTGACCCCTTTTTCTTAGAAATTTTTTACTTTCTCATATATACCGTCTACGCCGAGTCCGTATTTCTCCACCAGCTCTACTGCCGGCCCGGATTCTCCGTATGTGTCGTTGATACCAATCTTCATTACTTTTGTTGGAGCATGCTGTGCGAGTGCATCGCATACTGCGCTTCCCAGTCCGCCTATTACGGAATGTTCTTCAACCGTAACAACTTTTCCGGTTTCTTTTGCTGCTGCAATAATGAGTTCTTCATCCAACGGCTTGATTGTATGGATGTTAATGACTTTTGCATCGATTCCATCTGCTGCCAGTTTTTCTGCTGCTGCAAGGCAGTTTGATACGGGGAGTCCTGTTGCAACGATGGTAACATCTTTGCCTTCTCTCAGAACAACGCCTTTGCCAAGTTCGAATTTATAATCTGGTTTATCATTGATGACCGGAACTGCCAGTCTTCCGAAACGCATATATACTGGACCTACATGTTCATATGCTGCTTGTACTGCTGCTTTTGCTTCAACATCGTCAGCCGGGTTGATAATAACCATTTCCGGAATCGTGCGCATCAGGGCAATGTCTTCGTTACATTGGTGTGTAGCACCGTCCTCACCTACAGAAATTCCTGCATGTGTTGCTCCGATTTTTACATTCAGTTTCGGATATCCGATAGAGTTACGTATCTGTTCAAATGCACGTCCTGCTGCAAACATCGCAAATGTACTTGCAAATGGTACTTTTCCCGTTGTCGCCAGTCCTGCTGCTACCCCCATCATATTACACTCTGCAATACCACAGTCGATATGTCTTTCAGGCACTGCCTTTTTAAACACACCGGTTTTTGTAGCTGCAGCAAGGTCTGCATCCAGTACCATAACGTCTTCATGCTCTTTTCCTAACTCGGCTAAAGCATTGCCATAACTTTCTCTTGTTGCAATTTTCTTTACTTCTGACATAATGCTTCACCTACTTTCTCTAAATCTTCCATTGCCACTTTATACTGCTCTTCATTCGGAGCAGCTCCGTGCCATGAAGCCTGGTTTTCCATGAAGGAAACGCCTTTTCCTTTAATTGTCTTAGCAATAATTGCCGTAGGACGTCCTTTTACAGTCCTTGCTTCTTTAAAGGCAGCATCAATTTCATCAAAATCATTTCCATCAATATTAATTACATGGAAATTGAATGCTTCAAATTTCTTATCAATAGGATAAGGAGAGTTTACTTCATCCACTGCACCATCAATCTGAAGGTTGTTGTTATCTACGATTACAACCAGGTTATCCAGTTTTCTGTGAGCTGCCAGCATGGAAGCCTCCCATACCTGGCCTTCCTGAAGCTCCCCATCACCAAGCAGAGTATACACTCTGTAGCTGTCTCCTGATACCTGTGCTGAAATTGCCATACCAACTGCCGCTGAAATTCCCTGTCCCAAAGAACCTGATGACATGTCTACTCCCGGAATATGTTTCATATCCGGATGTCCCTGAAGATAAGAACCTGTATGACGGAAGGTTTTCAAGTCTTCAACCGGGAAAAAGCCTCTGTATGCCAGAGTTGAGTATAGTCCTGGACTTGTATGTCCCTTCGATAATACAAATCTGTCACGGTCTGCTTTTTTAGGGTCCTCCGAATCAATGTTCAATTCTTCAAAATAAAGATATGTGTAAATATCTGCTGCTGACAGAGAACCGCCCGGATGACCGGATTTTGCACTGTATACTGCTGTCACGATTCCCTTGCGGATCTCATTTGCAGTCTTCATTAATTCTAACTTGTTCATGAAATTCCTCCTGCTTTTCATATTATTATATGATACCTACGGATTGCTACGCACTTTGTGCTCTCGCAATCCTAAAACATTCGAAATCCGCCCTATTCGGGCTACTTTCTCATGTTTTGCGGGTCCCAAGGTCATGTTTTTCATGCAAGCATGAAAAACATGACCTTTTGTCCCTGGTATCATATTATTCACCAAATACTGCTTTATAGTCTGCCTGGAACTTCTCAATTCCTGCATCTGTCAACGGATGATGTGTCATCTGCTCAATAACTGAGTATGGCACTGTTGCGATATCTGCTCCTGCAAGAGCGCAGTCTGTTACATGGATTGGATTACGCACGCTTGCTGCAATAATTTCTGTCTCGATTCCTGATACTGCAAAAATCTCAGCAATCTCAGCAATTAAATCTGTTCCGCGGACAGAGATATCATCTAAACGTCCCAGGAACGGAGATACAAATGTAGCTCCTGCTCTTGCTGCAAGAAGTGCCTGGTTTGCAGAGAAAACTAATGTTACATTTGTTTTAATTCCTGCATCCGTAAGAGCTTTACAAGCTTTCAGACCTTCTACTGTCATAGGAATCTTCACTACCATATTCTTGTGAATTGCTGCAATTGCTTTTCCTTCTTTAATCATACCCTCAGCATCTACTGTTGTTGCCTTTACCTCTCCACTGATTGGGCCATCTACTATAGAAGCGATTTCCGCGATTACTTCTTCAAAAACTCGTCCCTCTTTTGCGATTAAAGAAGGGTTTGTAGTAACTCCGCAAATGACACCCATGTCGTTTGCCTTCTTAATATCCTCTACTTTTGCTGTGTCGATAAAAAATTTCATTGTCCGTTCCTCCTTAGACTTGAATCCCTATATTTCCATGTTTCTAATTATAGCCTTTGCAAATAATCGGGTCAATAGTCCAACAAATTATCAATAGTTTTCATTAATTAATATTATCAAATTATTAGTAACCCAGTTTTTATAATCCAATACTTGATTTTGAATATAAAGCGATATTCCGCCATCATTCGTAATATTTCAAACGCCCAACTTAATTTAAAAACCAACTTATTATTAATAACTCACTCCATTAAATTAATTTTTTATTCCGGCTGGACTGTAACTGTTTTTCTTTTTTTACTTCTTGGATATGAAGTGGTTCCTCTTGTGACAAGCCTTGGCTCATACTCTACATGGTAAATACTGATCGGCTCCATTTCCGAATACTGCCTGTCCCTTGTTTTAATCTTTTTCATAATAATATCACAAGCATCCCTGCCTTTATAAATCACGAAATGCTCTATCGTTGTCAGTGATACCTTGTGCATCCTGGCAAACAGAGTATTATCACATCCCATAACCGACATATCTCCGGGAACTTTATACTTCTCATCATAAAGAGCATCCAGTATCCCAAAAGCAATCATGTCATTCAGCCCGACAATAGCGGTCAGTTCCTTGTTCTCAGCCAGCAGCTCTTTTGTCAGATCGTATCCGATGCGGTACTCAGAATCGATACCGGGAATATTTTTATCAATTTTTTCATTGGCGGCCTTTATAACCACATTCTCACCAATGCCGGCATCTCTGAATTCCTTGAGAAATCCCTCCACTCGCTTGGAGCGCTGTTTCTGTCTTACGGTCAGGGGCGGCGCAATATATGCCACATGTCTGTGCCCCAGCTCAAGCAGATGCTTCGCCATAATTCTTCCCAGTTTTGAATTATCAAGTTCCACCGCATCTACATCCAGTTTTTCATTCTGATTGTTAATAATGGCAAAGGGAATCTGCTCCGAAAGCCCCTCTACTATGGGCATGAAGCACCGGCTGGGATTGCAGGTATAAATAACTCCCTGGGGATTCAGAGAGGGCATCATTTTTAAATATCTTTCTTCCAGTTCCAGACTTCTCTGTGTATTGCAGACAAATAAGCCAAAACCCTGTTCCGTTGCCCGGGATTCGATTCCCTGGAGCAGCATCACATAATAAGGATTGGTCAGGTTCGGACAAAGCACTACCAACAACTTTTCCCGTTTGTTTTCTTTATACCGCTTCCTTTTGGGCAGTTCATAGCCCAATTCAGCCGCGGCTTCCTCCACCCTGCGGACCACATCCTTAGAAAAAGAAACATTATACCTTTTATTTAACACCATGGAAACGGTAGACTGAGAGACTCCCGCTTTTCGTGCCACGTCCGAAGAAGTCACTTTTTTCTTATACATCATCCTACACCCTTGTTCTGATTCAAGTACCGCCTGCTACAACTCCATCCGGCCTTCCAAAGCCCTTAAAAGCGTTACCTCATCAATATATTCCAGGTCACCGCCCACCGGAACCCCGCTTGCAATCCTGCTCACCTTAATCCCTGTGGGCTTAATCAGTTTACTGATATACATGGCTGTTGTTTCACCTTCCAGACTGGAATTTGTTGCAATAATTACTTCATCCACATCTCCCCGCAAACGTTCCATAAGCTCTTTTAGACGGATATCTCCCGGTCCAATACCAAGCATGGGAGAAATAGCCCCATGCAGCACATGGTAAACGCCATTGTATTTCCCCGTCTTCTCATAAGCAGCCAAATCCCGGGGGGTTTCTACCACCATAATCATCTTCTGGTCCCGGTCCGGATTCTTGCAGATCGGGCAGATTTCATGATCTGTCAGAGTACAGCACTGTGCGCAGTACCTGACATTATTTCGTGCATCCACAAGAGACTTTGCAAGGCTATCCACCTGTTCCTTTGGCATATTAATAATATGAAAGGCAAGCCTCTGGGCTGATTTGACTCCGATTCCCGGCAAACGGGAAAATTCCTCAATCAGCCTGCTAATTTGATTACTATAATAATCCATTGTTAGAACATTCCCGGTATTCCGCCGCCGAGCCCTCCTGTGAGCTTATTCATTGCAGAGCTGGACACTTCCTCCACCTGCCGTAATGCCTCATTCGTTGCGGCTACAATCAGATCCTCCAGCATTTCAATATCTTCCGGATCAACGACTTCCTCCTGCAGCTTCACTCTTATTACCTCACGCTTGCCGGATATGGTAACTTCTACAGCCCCGCCGCCTGCCGCAGCCGTAAATTCTTTTGTTTCAAGTTCCTTTGCCTGTTCCTCCATCTGACGCTGCATCTTCTGTGCCTGCTTCATCAGATTTGCCATATTGCCGGGCATACCACCACCTGGAAAACCACCTTTTTTTGCCATAATTTAATCCTCCACTGTTATTTCCATATTAATTTTCTTTTCAATGTCTACAAATGTATCTTCAAAATGGCGTCCTTCCTCCACATGGCAGACTTCCACTTCTACTTTCTTTCCTATCCTGTTTTCAATCAATGCTTCCAGCTCCTGCTTATGTTCAGCCCTTCCCACCATGTCCGCTTCCAAAGTTCCGGGCATAACAATCAGCAGCCTGTTATCCCCGCCAAGACTCAGCCTTGCCTTCTTCAAAAATGTACGGATCATCCCAGGGGCTTCATCTGCAATGGGTCTGAAGTTCTTCACAACTTCCTGGACATCTTCGGGGATGGCATTTGGAAGTTCCGGTTTCAGAAGTTTCTTAACCGGTGCACTGCTTCCGCCACCGTCCGCATATACAGTCTGCACTTGTACTGCTGCTGCCGGGATGCCTTGCTCCAGCTTTTCCTCCACCGCACGTATCCGGTCCAGCAGTGTATCCTGCTCTACCTCCATTGCCGGAGTACAGAGCTTAATCAGCGCAACTTCCAGCAGGACTCTCTTTTGCGCCGCATATTTAAGCTGCCCTGACAGTTCAGAAAAAATACGGATATACCGAAGCAGCATGTCTGGCTCTATCATCTGAGCCTCTTCCTTTAACTGCAGCATATTCTCCGTAGACACATCTAACACATCCTCTATATTATCAGATGTTTTCACCAGAAGCAAGTTCCTGAGATACCAGGTAAAGTCCGTTGAAAGCTGTGTCAGTTCCCTTCCCTGCATAATTAATTCTTCCACTGTATCCAGCACCTTTGGTATATCCCGTTTCATGATATTACGCAAAAGCTGGCTGAACACATCTGTGTCCACTGCTCCCAGCACTTCCAGTACATGATCATAGGTCAGCTTCTGCCCAAGATAAAACGCGATGCACTGGTCCAAAAGGCTTAAAGCATCACGCATAGAGCCGTCCGCCGCCTTCGCTACATACCGGATTGCCTTATCTTCTACCTCTACCTGCTCTGCGGTCATAAGCTCCTTCATCCGTTCTGTAATGGTATCAATGCTGATTCGCTTAAAATCATAACGCTGGCACCGGGACAGAATGGTAATCGGTATCTTATGCACCTCAGTCGTTGCAAGGATAAAAATTACATATTCCGGCGGCTCCTCCAATGTTTTTAAGAGCGCATTAAAAGCACCTATGGAAAGCATATGCACTTCATCTATGATATAGACCTTATAACGCCCTTCTGTGGGCCGATATGTTACCTCTTCCCTTATTTCACGGATATTGTCCACACCATTGTTGGATGCAGCATCAATTTCAATCACGTTCATGGACGTCCCTGCCGCAATGGTTTGACACATTGCACACTCACCGCAGGGACTGCCGTCTGCCGGTTGTTCGCAGTTCACTGCCTTGGCAAATATTTTTGCCACAGTGGTTTTCCCTGTCCCCCGGGTTCCACAGAACAGGTAGGCATGTCCGATACGGTTTGCCTTAATCTGATTCTGTAAAGTTGTAATGATATGGTCCTGCCCTTTCACATCCTCAAATGAGATAGGCCGGAACTTTCTGTAAAGTGCCGTATACGACATGAATTACACCTCTGATCTATTCTTCTTTTAAATTTGATCCCCGAAACTTATTCCAATTCTCTTTGCTTCTTGAATCAGACTGCAGTTGGGGTCTACTGTTTTCAGCTTGCCGGCTACATCCTGAAGGGGAACCTTTTGTGTCTCTCCGTTCTTTATACCAATCATGTAGCCGTATTCTTCCTTCAAAATCAGCTCCGCAGCAGCAGCTCCTACTCTTGTAGCAATAACACGGTCATATGCACAAGGAGAACCTCCCCGCTGTGTGTGTCCCGGAACAGTAATACGTACTTCCTTATCCGTCTTCTGCTGAATCTGCTCCGCCAACTCATAGGCGATAGAAGGATATTTCCGTTTCGCCAGCTTGTCTTTATATTCTTTCTTTTTCAGCTGCGCATCTGTCTTCGAAACAGCCCCTTCCGCCACTGCCAATATAGTAAACGATTTGTTAGATCCGCTGCGCCTTTGAATCACATCTGCAATCACATCAATATCGTAAGGAATCTCCGGAAGCAGAATAATGTCTGCCCCTCCGGCCACTCCCGCATGAAGAGTCACATGTCCTACCTTATGCCCCATAACCTCTATAATAAATACACGGCTGTGTGAAGTAGCTGTTGTATGAATTCTGTCAATGGTATCTGTGGCAATATCCACCGCACTCTGGAATCCAAATGTCATCTCGGTTCCCCACAGGTCATTGTCTATTGTTTTCGGAAGGGTAATTACATTCAGCCCCTCTTCTCTTAATAAATTCGCCGTCTTATGCGTACCATTCCCCCCTAAAACAACCAAACAGTCCAGGTTCAGCTTATGGTATGTATGCTTCATAGCTGATACCTTGTCCAATCCGTTTGCATCCGGAACACCCATCAACTTAAACGGCTGCCTGGAGGTTCCCAGAATCGTTCCGCCTCTTGTCAGAATCCCCGAAAAGTTTTTAGCGGTCAGCATATCAAAATTAGCATAAATTAACCCTTTATATCCATCTCTGAAACCATATATTTCCACATCATCACGTTTTGAGCACACACCCTTTACCGCACCCCGCATAGCTGCATTCAGTGCCTGGCAGTCCCCGCCACTGGTCAACATTCCAATTCTCAACATACCTGAATCCTCCTTTTCCAAAATTCTGTAAGGCGAAGCTTTTCTTATTTTTATAATTATACCCCATTTCAAACTGAGTAACAAGAAAGAGTTTCACTTACGAAACCCGCCCCTGCTATGGCCGCATAAAGAATAGGAATACAATTTCTTTATTAAAGTCTTTTATGATCGAATTCACTGCTCTTAAAACACAGTGTAATTGATTCGGTTATATAATAAAGAGATCCAGTCATACATTGCGTGCCAGGCTTGTCAGGCTGACTGGACAAAATTCAGTGTCCGATATAAGGATGATATGCAGGAAATATTTCAATTATAAAAGGGAGGCTTTTATGAAGAAGAAAAAAGAAGTAAAGAAGTTACTCATTCGTTCCATAGTGTTTTTCAACATCACAATCGTAGTTTGGATTGCAGCTTGCTTGCAAATAGATGAAACGAATACATATAATACCATTCTAGCTTTTCTTTCGATTATTCCAACTGCGTTCTATGTTGTTTACGCTTATAAGTTAAATACACTACTGGAAATAGATAAATACTTTACCAGACTTTGAAATAAATCTTTGAAAATAGCCTGAAAGTATTCAAAGTGCTGGCCGCTGTGGGTATTCTTGAACATTAGTAGTTCAAGAAGTGTATCTTACCAGATCCTTTATTACCTCTCCAGCTATAATCAGCCCCACCACCGATGGTACAAAAGCATTGCTCCCCGGTACCTGACGGCGCTGGGTGCATTTCCGGGCGGTTCCCGGCGGGCAGATGCAATTTGTCCGGCAGCTGTTTGCCGTATCATCAAGGGGTGTAATCGGCATTTCTTTGGAGTAAACAACTTTCAGTTTTTTGATTCCCCGCTTCTTAAGTTCACGTCTCATGACCTTTGCCAGGGGGCAAACAGAAGTTTTGTAAATGTCCGTCACTTGAAAAGCGGTGGGGTCCACTTTATTCCCAGCCCCCATTGAGCTGATAATGGGTGTACCTGCAATACCTGCATTTTCCACAAGTGCAAGCTTCCCTGTGACAGTATCTATAGCATCCACAACATAATCATATTCTGCAAAATCAAACTGTCCCGCAGTGTCAGGCACGTAAAATGTCTTATAGGTGCGAACGGTCACATCTGGGTTAATCTCAGCAATCCGTTCAGCTGCAACATCAACCTTATATTTGCCTACTGTTTTTCGTGTGGCATAAAGCTGACGGTTGATATTCGTCAGACAGACTTTGTCATCGTCAATCAAATCTACTGCTCCCACACCGCTTCTCACCAGTGCTTCCACAGTATAACCGCCCACTCCTCCTATACCAAATACAGCTACCCTGGCAGCCGCAAGCTTTTCCATGGCATCCCTGCCAAAAAGTAATTCTGTTCTTGAAAATTGATTCAACATATCTATAACTCCTCAACATAGAACTGTACGCCGTCTTCCGAAAAAATTGCACGTAAGTTCTTTTTCTTAAGATACTCTATAATATATTCCCGCAGTTCATCGTTCTCCTTATCCAGAGAAAAGTATGAACCGCCTCATCTGTCATGAAAATGAACCTCTGCCCGAAAGTATCTTCTTACCTCTGCTTTTAGTTCTATTATTTCATTTAACGTAATCATCAATCATTTGTCTCCTATTCCAAAAGTTACTTCTATAAATATAGAAACCTTAGTTTCTTATTATATAAAATATTCAATCGTTTTATCCGCAGTCAGCTTAGTATGCTCATTGAACATCAGGACCGCCTCACGTCCCTCTATATCTCCAAGGGCATATAGTTCCTGTGACTCCTTGTTGAAATAGGAAAAAGGAACAACACGGTTGTAAGAAAAAGGATGCTCCTGGGTTACCTGAATATCCGTTTCAGAAAATGGGTCCGTCTCGTAATAGGGATCAAACATTAATATACTGCCATCTTGTTCTCCGGTTAAAAGTACATAATGTGCTACGTCATAAAACAATCTCACTACCACCACGCCGCCTCTGCGCAGTGCATCATTAATCTGACTTTCTTCTCCGATAAACACGCTTTTCCCAGACAGATAGCTGCTGGAAACAGATAAATGCCCCGCCGTCCCAAAGCCCTGAATCCAGTTGCTCAGAAACATCATGGCAGTACAGGAAGTGCCGCGTTTCCCCGGCGCACCTTCCGAGCCGTAACAATCGAGACAATACAGCATAATATTACGAATCAGTTCGGGCGGAATTGTCTCCCGCTCAAAAAGATAGCTGACGGCGTTCAGCATAGAAGTCGGACCGCAATCATATTCAGATAACTGGTAATGCAATGGATTTTTCATGACAACTTACTCCTTTAGATATCAGCCAGGCAGGTATCTGACATTATTCCGGAGGATTATAGCACAATATGTAGAAATTTTCAATTACAATGATAATTAACTGTTTTTGAATCTAAGCGTGAATCTAATAAGCTCAAACAGTAAACCACTCTGAATCATTTCTGGCACTTTCTACAACAGCAAAGATAAATTTTACTCCTTCCACACCATCATCAATTTTGGGGAAATCCAAATCTTCTGCTGTTAGTTTTTCTCCGTTAATAGTTTTTAAAATTGCACCAAGATACGTTTTGTAGACATTGGCAAAAGCTTCATAATAACCTTCAGGGTGCCCGCTGGGTATACGGTTCAGCTGGGCTGCCCTTCCTGTAATATATCCTGTACCTCTTTCATAAATAGCTGAGGGCTGTCCTTTCAATGTGACCTTTAGCTGATTTGGCTGTTCCTGCCGCCATTCAATAGAACCCTTTGTGCCGAAAACCCTTACAGCTAAACCGTTTGCATAGCCCACTGCAACCTGCGAACAGGAATAAACGCCGCCGGCACCATTATCAAACTCAACCAGCATATTTGCGTTTAAATCCAAAGGCTGATTGAAATAATCCAGTTTGGCAGCGACACGTTTGATTTTCAGACCAGTCATATACGCTACGGTGTTTTCAATATGAGTTCCGATGTCCCCAACGCAATTGGATATGCCCACAACGTTAGGATCCATCCGCCAGCCAGATAGCTTGGCAGTTTGAGAAGCATCGCTGTCAATTGAATCAATAAGCCATTCCTGCAAATATTCCGCATTTACGTTAATGACCTTGCCAATTTTCCCCTCCTCGATAAGCTGTTTTGCCTGCTTTACCATTCCATAACCGGAATAAGTATATGTTATGGCAAACAACAACTCTCTTTCAAGGGCAATTTTTTTCAATTCCTCTGCCTGGCTGATTTCAGAGCACAATGGTTTTTCACAGACTACATTAATATCGTGCAGCAGAAATTCTTTCACTATTTCGTAATGAGATGAATTCGGTGTAACAACGCAAACAAAATCAATTTTATCTTTTCTCCTGCTTTCCTTTTCTGCCATCTCTTTATAATCTGTGTAAACTCTGTCTGTTGGTAAACTATAATAATTTCCGGTTTCCAGATTGTTTGATTTGTTTGAACTGAAACACCCGGCAGTCAACTTTGCATTGACTTCGAAATTGATAGCATTTTTATGTACTTTGCCAATAAAAGAGCTTAAACTTCCCCCTACCATACCATAACGGATTGTATTGCGTTTCATAATATTCCTCCTTAGCCTTTAATCCCATCATCAAATTTAACATTCGTAAATTTTATTAAAATAATAAGTTTTAAACTGTTCATATTATATCATAATCCATATAAAAGCTACATGTTCTTTATTGAAATACATTCTTTTGCAAGTGTCACCACCATATGCACCATCTGTTACGAGACTGTTTTCTTTCTCATATGGATTAAGGTGTCAAGCGGTCATTAACCGTTTGACACCTTAATCATTGTAGCTGATAAAAGAATAACTTGTTCTAAATATTCTGCCGGGGATCTTCCTCCCAGACCATTACCTGATGATATTTCTCAAAATCCCGGGGCACACCGGTTTCCAGTTCAAGACCGTTTATTTCCAGTAATGGATAAGTTGGTGTACGTTCACCGAACCCCTGAAACACGCCACTGCGTATATTGGCAAATTCATTCTCATATGGAAGGTCAAAGTCCAAAGGATAGCTGACTCCGGCTCCGCCAAGAGGAAGTCTGTCACCCGGCGTGTAAACCGCTGGAGCAGGGCTGTGGCGTAAAACTGTGTGAATGTCAGGATGATAATAAAAGCAGTCAAAAAGCTTTATGGGAAGTTCCTTTTCTCCGTCACTCAGCAGAACACAGTCCTGTTTTTGTTCCCTTGCTGTCTCAATTACACCGCATGCTGCTGTAGCGTGGCTTACCCGGTCAATTAAAATCAGTTCTCCCAGCGTTTTATGCCGTTTAAACTCATCCAGCACTGCCGGTTCAGATAATACAATCTCACAGCGGACAATTTCATTCTTTCCCACTGAATCAACGTGTAAAAATTCTCCGCTGTTTACTTCCACCTTATGGCGGATACCTGTAACAATGGCCGGAAGCAGCTTAGTTCCAAGCTTAATCCAGTAGTCCTTTCCAGGAATCAGTCTTTGCTCATCCATCCAAAGCAGGGATGCCACAAAGGACTTTTCTGTCTTTAAACCTGCATTCCGGGTAAGTACACATCCCCGGGAAACATCCACCTCTCGGTCAAGCTGGATTGTAACCGGCTGCCCTGTAATTGCAGAACTCACGGTCCTGGCGGCAGCGTGAATGGATTTAACCAGCGCGCTCTCGCCGCTGGGAAGAGCCGTAAGCATATCACCCACTGTCACACTGCCCGCTTCTATCTGCCCCTGGAATCCCCGAAAGCTGTGGTCAGGACGGCATACCCGCTGTACAGGCATATAGAATCCCGGTTCCGGTGCACTGCCAGAAATATCCACTGTCTCCAGATATTCCAGCAGGGTTTCTCCCTGATACCATTTCATTTTATCAGAATGTACAGTGACATTATCCCCCTCTGTGGCGGAAACCGGTATGATGACAACATGTTTCAACCCCAGTCCTTCACTAAGAGCAGCAATATCTTCAGAAATCCTATTGAACCGTTTCTGTTTATAATGAATCAAATCCATTTTATTCACGGCAAATACAAAATAATGAATCCCCATTAAAGCACAAATCCTGGCATGCCGGCGTGTCTGTGCCAGCACCCCCTGGGAAGCGTCCACCAAAATGACCGCCAGTTCTGCAAAGGATGCACCTACTGCCATATTTCGAGTGTATTCTTCGTGCCCCGGCGTATCGGCTACAATAAAGCTGCGGGCATTGGTCGTAAAATAACGGTAAGCCACATCAATGGTGATTCCCTGCTCACGCTCTGCCATCAGGCCATCCAGCAGCAAGGAGTAGTCAATGGCACCGCCCCTGCTTCCTACCTGACTGTCTAAAATCAACGCCTGCTCCTGGTCGGCATACAGCAGTTTGGAATCATAAAGAATATGCCCTATCAGTGTGGACTTGCCGTCATCTACACTGCCGCATGTAATGAATTTTAAAAGTCCGTTTTCTGCGTTGCTCATTAGAAATATCCCTCCCGTTTCCGGCGTTCCATACTGCCCGCCCCTTCATTGTCAATAACCCGGCTGGTGCGCTCACTGGTAGCAGAGGCAAGTGTCTCTGCAATCACTGCGTCCAGTGTATCTGCCTCTGATTCCACCCCTCCGGTAAGGGGGTAACAGCCCAGTGTACGGAACCGCACCTTTTTAAGCTCCGGCTTCTCTCCCGGCAGAAGGCGCATTCTTTCATCATCCACCATAATAATGTTGCCGTCCCGGTAGACCACAGGACGTTCCTTTGCAAAATACAGCGGTACAATATCAATATTCTCGCGTCTGATGTACTGCCAGATATCTCTTTCTGTCCAGTTGGAGATTGGGAACACTCTCATACTCTCACCTTTGCTGATACTGGTATTGTAGAGTTTCCACATCTCCGGGCGCTGGTTTTTAGGATCCCATGCGTGATGCTCATTTCGGAAAGAGAAAATTCTTTCCTTGGCACGGGACTTTTCCTCATCCCTGCGCCCCCCGCCAAAGGCCGCTGTGAACTGGTATTTTGTCAGTGCTTCTTTGAGAGCCTGTGTTTTCATAATATCGGTATATGCCGCTCCGTGGTCAAAGGGATTGATTCCCTGGGCGATGGCCTCCTCGTTTCGATAGACAAGCATGTTGATGTCCAGCTCTTCTGCTCTCCGGTCACGAAAGGCAATCATCTCCCTGAACTTCCAGCTTGTGTCAATATGAAGAAAAGGAAAGGGCGGTTTTTCAGGATAAAATGCTTTTATAGCCAAATGGAGCATGACTGAGGAATCTTTACCAATGGAATAAAGCATGACCGGGCGCTCACATTCAGCAGCTACCTCCCGGAAAATATAAATGGCTTCCGCCTCCAGTTTATCTAAGTGTGTAAGCGACATCTTATATTCACTCCTTTTTTAATATTTATTGGAATCGCGGCTGTCCACCGTGAGAGTCCGAATACTGCCGTCGGGTTTTCTGACGGTCCAGTGCAGCAGGGTGCCTTCCCGTAAAACGTGGAGTCTCCCGCCCAGCCCGCCCATATCTTCACCGAGATACATGTGAATTGCCTGAACGGGACATTCCTTTACACAGGATACACAGGCCCAGCACCGCTCGGGGTGTGGGATTTCTGCTATTCCCCCATTTAAGCAAATCAGGCTTCCCGGACATACTTTACAGCATCGTCCGCAGCCGATACATTGTTTTGTTTTTATTTCAATGCTCATAAGTTTCGCCCTCCTGTACAAGCGGCCGAAACAGAATGCTCAGCCTGCCGCCTTCTAACCGGGAGTTTACATACCTGTTCCACTTGGGACTGCTGTCCGGATAATCCACATTTTCTGCAAAGCTGTGCCAGCGTGTCTCCTCTCGGGCAGCCAGATGGGCGATTACTGACTTACAGAGGGTCAGCCGCTCCTGTAGTTCCAGTATATAAACCAACTCCTGCATCCCTCCGGCGCTTAGGGTTTGCGCCTGCTGTTCCAATTCCCGGATTTTTTCAGCAGCTATGTTCAATGACTTCTCCGAGAAACGGTAATGAGAACCAATCCCACCTGCATATTCATCCATAACAGCCTGCATTGCCTCCTCCACTTCATCGGTGGTAAAAGATGCCTGAGGACAGTTCAGAAAGCCCTCCAGCCAACGCTTCTGTTCTTCATACCGGGCTCTGTCAAAGGTACCGGCTGTGCTGTTCATATATTTAGCCGCAGACCTGGCCGCTATTTCCCCCTCCGCAAAGGCGCCGGTGACATATTTCTGGGGACATCCCCCTGCTACATCTCCCGCAGCGAACAGTCCCTTTACTGTAGTTTCCCTGTTGGTATCCACCCAATAACCGCTGGCAGTGTGGCCTCCTACAATATAGGGTTCAGTCCCTTCAATCTCTACATTCTGAATCCCTGGGGTCTTACCGCTTTCCAACCAGCGAAGTGTCTGACTGGGTGCCATATTGAGATATGCTTTCTGCAGATCTTCATCCTGTTCCGGTGTGATACCTATTGTGCGCAGATAACAGGGACCCCGGCCCTCCTGATTCTCCATCACAGTGCCGTGCACCCGCTGAGATGTGGTAAGGCCATATTTCTGCTCATATACCTCGCCTGATGCATTAATCTGCTTTGCCCCCACACCCTGGGCCAGGGTACCAGTCGGGGCTATTGTATCCTTGCATCGCAGGGCGATAAAACGCATCTCAAAGGTAGTCATCTCCGCCCCCGCCCGTATTCCCATGGCGTATCCTGCTCCGGTGTTAAATGGCGGATACCACATTTTATGGCGGGAAAATCCAGGATGATTCGGTTTGTATAATCCTGCCGCACCCCCGGTGGCGCAAAGAACGGCTTTGGCAGATATGACATACAGAACAGGGGCATCCACACCGATGGCATATGCTCCTTTAATACGGTTATCCTCCACAATGTACTCAAATACATTGATCCGTTCCAGCACAGTAATCTGTGGCTTTTCCTTCACAGCCTCCGCCAGAATCGGCTTAATATTCTCCCCGTTAATTTTAATGTTGCGGCTGCCACGTGTAACATACCTTCCCTGCTCATCCTTCAAAATAGTCAGTCCCAGCGATTCCATTTTTTCCACTGTACGGTTAAGCCCCTCCGCCATTGTCAGCAATAAATCTCCTCTGACAATCCCATCTGCATCAGTACGGGCATAATCCACATAGTCCTGAGGTGTTTTTCCAGGTACAATATAAGCGTTGATTGCATTGACACCAGCTGCCAGACAGCCGCTGCGCTGTATATTCGCCTTTTCAGCAATCAGTACACGTCCATCTGCCTGTTCACAAAAGATTAGTGCGGCATAACAGCCTGCTGTACCGCCTCCAATAATAAGGAAGTCCGTTTCTATAAACTCTGTTCGAAGAGTTTTTATTTGCGGCTCCATTTAATCACCTACTTTTCATATATATTTAATTCGATATGGCTTATTATACACAGCAGGAAAATGAAAAACCACCAGTGATTACGCAATCGTTACACAAGAGAGCTCCCTAAAATCAAGGATTTAGTTAACGCAATCGTTACACAATTTTCTTCTTGTTTTTTTAACTGAAATCATTTATGATTATTTAACATACTATTCCTATATATTTAATATGTATATATAAAGTATCTGGTTTGTCCGATCCTTAAGACTGCCCGGTTGCTTTTGCGTATCTGTTCATGGCTCTGAACAGATACCTTTTCTATAAATGAAGGGGGATTTTGTCATGACATTGAAAGAAATTGCGGCGCGGGCCGGAGTGTCTGTTTCCACTGTCTCACGAATTATCAACTCTCCGGACGACAGTTTTGCCCGCAGAGAAGTACGGGACAGGGTGTGGGCAATTATCAAAGAAACGGGCTACACACCAAACATAAGTGCCCGGGAACTTAAGCAGGGAAAATCAAAGTCAGGCTGTAGACCGGCAGGCGCACTGGCCTGCATTTTAGGACGGACCAGAACCTTGGATGATAATCCTTTTTTTGCGCAGCTTTCACGGGTTATTGAGCAGCAGGCAATGGAGCGGAAGTATCCTGTGCGGCTTTCCTACTCAATTTTTGATGTTAAAACTGCTCCTGCTTTGGAAAAGATTGAGGCGGCCCATGTAGACGGAGCTATTGTTCTGGGCCGCTTTAGTGAAGGTTCTATTGATTTTCTGGAACGGCATTACAAAAACATTGTCTATGTGGGGCGCAACAAAATCAGTATGCCATGGGATCAGGTGATTTGTGACGGATATGAGGCAACTCAGATTGCACTGGAACATCTCATCGCTTACGGGCACCAGCGGATAGGCTATATCGGGGAAACGGCAAACGAGGTGCGGTATCAGGCATACCGGGACATGATCCTCAAACATAGGCTGGACGGCAACAGGCGTCTGGTATGCGAAACCCCTCACAGCAGCGAAGGCGGCTATCGGGGGGCGGATTTACTTTTAAAAGCAGATGTCCCTCTGCCCACTGCTGTATTTTGTGCTGCAGATGTATCGGCCATTGCCGCCCTGCGCCGTTTTACAGAGGCCAAAATCAGGGTTCCTGACCAGCTTTCCATTATCAGTATGGATAACATTGAGATGTCGGGTTATGTTTCCCCTATGCTTACTACAGTAGGCATGCCTGTTATGGAAATGGGAAACATTGCAGTGCAGACCTTAATTGGGCGGATTCAAAAGCAGCATAAACTTCCTCTGAAGGTTTATCTGCCAAACAGGCTGATTTTGCGGGAAAGCGTAGCAAATCTAAATGCAGGAATGTACATATAAAATACAAAGGATAACAAGTTGAGTCCGGCTGAACTGTTACCTTTAAATTGCAAAAGCATCACTCGATTGGAATGCTGCATTCTCCACCAGCCGTACCTGATGGTTATTATAGAGATATAAGCGGTAAATTAATACGCTGACCTCCTCACCAACGGCAAGCGGTGCATCCTCCAGAGACCGGTACGTAATGAGCTTTACACCATCCACGTTCAGCCGCAGTTCCAGCATATTTCCACGGAAAAGAATATCTTCCACTGTCCCTCTCTTTGATGCGTGGGGATAAAGTTCCTGTTCTTTCTTTGTGACACGCACAAATTCGGGCCGGATTACGGCTCTGTCATACGACCTGTCTTCTTCAAAACCATGAAGTCTGCCGTAATTTTCCACTACAATGGATTCACCGATAAATTTAGCTGCAAAAGGGGTAGCCGGGTTTTTATAAATATCTGCGGGAGATCCTATTTGCTCGATATAGCCGCTGTTGGTGATGATAATTTCATCTGCTACTTCCACCGCTTCCTCCTGGTCATGGGTAACAAAAATACTGGTGATACCAACCTTATTGATGGTCTCCCGAAGCCAGGTACGTAATTCCTTGCGGACTTTTGCATCAATGGCAGCGAAGGGTTCATCCAGCAGCAGAAGCTGAGGGCTGGGTGCCAGTGCCCGGGCAAACGCCACGCGCTGCTTTTGTCCCCCGGAAAGCTGATGAGGATGGCGCTTTTCCAGCCCCTCTAATCCAATAAGCTTAATCAGCTCATTTACCCTCTGCCGGATATAGGCTTTGTCTTTTTTCTGCACTTCAAGCCCAAAAGCAATATTATCAAACACTGTCATATAGCGGAAAAGAGCATAATTCTGAAATACAAAGCCAATTCCACGCTTACTGGCCGGAAGGTCATTCACACGCCGTCCGTCAATGAGGATATCGCCGCTGTCAGGTATTTCCAATCCTGCAATCATACGAAGAATGGTAGTCTTTCCGCTGCCGGAGGGACCCAGCAGGCCAATCAGCTTTCCCTTCTCAATAGAGAAACTGACATGGTCCGCGGCCTGATAGGTACCAAATCTTTTATTAATATCCTGAAGTTCTACATACATACACTTTACCTCTCTTCTCTCTTAACACGATATTCCACAATGTTGCGCAGGATAAGGATAATAACCGCAATCAGCACCAAAATGGAAGAAACAGCAAACGCCGCAGTCAGCTTAAATTCATTAAACAAGATTTCTACATGCAGCGGCAGAGTGTTGGTCTGGCCTCTCAGATGTCCGGACACCACCGACACTGCCCCAAATTCTCCCAGGGCACGTGCTGTACAAAGAATCACGCCATATAAAAGCCCCCATTTAATATGAGGAAGAGTAACTTTACGGAAAATCAACAATCCTTTCGCACCCATCAGTGCGGCAGCTTCCTCCTCGTCACTGCCCTGAGCCTCCATCAGCGGAATCAGTTCCCGCGAAACAAACGGAAATGTGACAAAAATGGTAGCCAGCACAATACCCGGCAGGGCAAATACAATCTTTATATTCCATGCCTCCAGCAAAGGATATGCCCAGCCAATCCGTCCAAACACAAGAATAAACACAAGTCCCGCGATAATAGGAGAAATGGAAAACGGAATATCAATCAGGGCAGTCAGTACCTGTTTGCCCCGGAACTGGAATTTGGAAATTGCCCAGGCTGCAAAAACACCAAATGTTGTGTTAACTATAACTGTAATAAAGGTAGCCAAAAGAGTCAGGTTCAGGGCTTTGATTGCATATTCTTCTGCAATTGCCTGAGAAAAAGTTTCCCATCCCTGCCGCAGTGCATAAACCAGTACCGTAGCAAGGGGCAGCACCAGCATAACCCCCAAAAACGCTGTACCCAGCACAATAAGCAGCCATTTTACAAGTTTCTGTCTCATTCCTTCTTACCCCCTTGCAATTTTATTGATCTGTGCCTGAATCAGATTGATGATAAACAGCAATACAAATGCAAAAAGAACCATAACAAGCGCGATAGATGTAGCTGCAGGATAGTTGAACTGTTCCAGTTTGTTCATAATAATCAGCGGTACAATCTGAGTTTCGTAAGGAATGTTCCCCGCAATAAATACCACACTTCCGTATTCTCCCATAGAACGGGCAAATGCCAGACCAAATCCCGCCAGAGCAGCCGGCAGAATTTCAGGAAGCACCACCTTGAAAAAAATACGGGAGCGGCTTGCCCCTAAAGCAGATGCCGCCTCCTCGTATTGAGGATCAAGTTTTTCCAGCACCGGCTGGATGGAACGCACTACAAAGGGAATACCGATAAAAATCATGGCAATGGTAATGCCTATTCTTGTGTAGGAAATCTCAATACCGGCTTTTGCAAACAATCCGCCTATCCAGCCCTCCCCGGAATACAATGTAGTCAGGGCAATGCCCGCTACCGCTGTAGGCAGGGCAAAGGGCAGCTCAATCAGGCCATCCAGTACCCGCCGCAGCGGAAATTTATAGCGGGTCAGAATCCAGGCAAGCAGGATACCGAACACTACATTGATTACGGCGGCAATGGCAGAGCAGGAAAGGCTGACTTTGTAGGCTGCTATCGTCTGCTTATCCGTTACTACCTGCCAGAATTCGCGGAAGGTAGAATCAGAAAGGATTAAAAATACAGAAAACAGGGGAATCAGCACAATCAGACTGAGCATCGTAACGGTGATTCCCATAGAAAGTCCAAAGCCTGGTATCACGCTGTTGTTTTGTTTTTTAAAGTGCATTTTCAGACTGAACATATACGTCCCCCTTAAACAGTAATATAAATTTTTATTTATTGATAAATCTGATCAAAAATGGCCCCGTCTTCAAAAAATTTCTCAGCTGCTGCAGCCCAGCCCCCGAAATCGTCATTAATATTAACTAGTTCGATATTCAGATCGAAGGTATCACTAAACTCGCTTAGAATCTCAGGGGCGGAGGGGCGGTAATAATTCTCACCTTCCAGCCGCTGTGCCTCATCGGAATAGAGATATTCAAGATAAGCCTTGGAAACCTCTCCGGTCCCATGCTTTTCCACATTGGCATCCACCACTGCAACCGACGGCTGTGCCAGGATACTCAGGCTGGGCGTAACAATCTCATATTCGCCTGGATGCTCTTTAACAGAAAGAAAGGCTTCGTTTTCCCATGCCAGCAGCACATCACCTTTTTTATTTTCCACAAAGGTAGTAGTTGCACCCCGGGCACCGGAGTCCAGTACAGATACATTATCATACAGTGATTTTAGGAATTCTTTGTTTTTTGCCTCATCACCGCCGTATTTCTTATCGGCATAAGCCCATGCTGCCAGAAAGTTCCATCTGGCGCCGCCGGAGCTTTTGGGGTCAGGTGTAATGACTTCAACCCCCGGCTTTACAATGTCATCCCAGTCCTTAATATTCTTTGGGTTATCTTTGCGTACCAGAAAGACGATTGTGGAAGTGTACGGGGCGCTGTTCTTCGGAAACTCATCCACCCAGCCGTCGTCAATCAGACCGCCTGTACGGAGCTCATCAACATCACCTTCCAGCGCCAGTGTCACCACATCAGCCTCATTGCCTTCCAGGACTGAACGTGCCTGTTTACCGGAGCCTCCATGGGACTGGATAATTTCTGCCTTCTGTCCTTTTTCCTTTTCCCAGTATTCCTGAAAAAGCTTGTTGTACTGTTCATATAATTCTCGGGTAGGGTCATAAGAAACATTGGTAATGGATACGGTTTCAGAGGAGGATTTCTCATCCTTTGAAGACGATGCCTTATCCGAGCAGCCGGTAACAGTTCCCAGAATTGAAACCAGTGCAATTGCCAGTGCCAGAATTCTTTTGGATAAAATATAAGTGCGTTTCATAGAAAATACCTCTTTTCATTATTTTTAGTTGGCTCTTTTCAAACATTGTTCAATGGAGATAAGATACAACATCGAAAACGCACCGGAAGGCGCAGATTGGCTTTATTTAACATTTCATTCCCTCCTCGCTTCAAATTCTCATTTTCCCTATAGGTTTAATATGTATTATATTGAAAGACTTATAAATTTGCAACGGGAAATCAGGCAATCGTTTGCGTTCAGGATTTCTTTTGATTATATAATAGTAAAATTTTTGTCTTTGTGCTAAAATGGAAAAAGTAGAAAAACGAGAACAAATCTTATTTTTAACTAATTCAGTATTAAAGGAGAGTTATTATGTCATCTATCCGTCCCTTTCAGAGCGTGCGTCCTGCTAAAGAACTGGTTGCTTCCATTGCTGCACTGCCTTACGATGTATACAACCGTAAAGAGGCAAAAGATATTGTGGAAAAAAATCCTCTTTCTTTTTTAAAAATAGACCGGGCAGAAACCCAGTTTTCATCAGATATGGATATGTACTCCCAGCCTGTATATGATAAAGCACGGGACACATTGAATGAAATGATAGATAACGGTTCTTTTGTCAAAGATGAGGCACCTGGTTATTATATTTATGCCCTCACCATGAACGGCCACACACAAACCGGCCTGGTGGGCTGTGCTTCTATCGATGATTATATGGAGAACAGAATCAAAAAACATGAAAATACGCGGGAAGATAAAGAACTGGACAGAACCCGCCACATTGATACATTAAGTGCACAGACAGGGCCGATTTTTCTGGCTTATCATGAGAATGTTGAATTGAATCAAATCCTGGATGCGGTAAAAATGACGGACCCCCTCTATGATTTTACCAGCGAGGACTTCGTGCGGCACCAGGTATGGAAAATCAGCAGTAAAGAAGATATTGGGAAAATCACTCATATTTTTGAAGAGATTGACAATATTTATATAGCAGACGGACATCACAGAGCCGCCTCCGCGGTAAAGACGGGCTTAAAGCGCAGGGAAGAGCATCCTGATTATAATGGGAATGAGGAATTTAACTATTTTCTTTCCGTCCTGTTTCCGGCTGAGGAGCTTCACATCTATGATTATAACCGGGTGGTTTCTGACTTAAACGGCTATACATTTGATGAGCTTCTTGCTATGATTGGAAGCGGTTTTGAAATTACGGATATGGGACAAGAGGTCTGTCGCCCTTCCTGCAAGGGCGAAATCGGACTTTATGGAAATGGCCGCTGGTACCGTCTGAAGGCAAATCCATTCCTGTTTTCGGAGGACCCGGTAAACAGCCTGGATGTATCCATCCTGCAAAATGTGGTTTTAGGGCCTCTGCTTGGAATCAAAGACCCTAAGACGGACACCCGCATTCAGTTTGTTGGCGGCATACGCGGACTTGAGGCACTGGCTGATATCGTCAGCAGCTCCGGCAGCGGTGCGGCATTTGCCATGTACCCTACCTCTATGGAGGAATTGCTCCTGGTTGCAGATGCCGGAAGGTTAATGCCTCCTAAATCCACCTGGTTTGAGCCCAAACTCAGGAGTGGATTATTTATCCATCAGTTCGAGAGATAGTTTATAGACGGCGATTAAATCGCCGTCTGCACCGAGCACGGTCGCTTTGCGACAAAATACCACTTCGTGCGAGTGTGCATCCGCCAGAGGCAGCTATATATTCGGTGATTTTTAATCATCGAATATATAGCTATAGTACCACCAAATTAAAAGGAGATGTAAAGAATGGAAAGAAATGACCTTTGCTGGTGCGGCAGTGGAAAGAAATACAAGAAATGCCACATGGTGATTGAAGACAGGATAAGACAGCATGAGAAAAAGGGAGAAATTGTTCCCAGACTCAAACTCTTAAAGACTCCCTTTCAGATTGAAAAAATCAAAGAGAGTGCAGCACTGAATACAGCTGTTTTGGATGCAGTAGCTGAGCAGATTCATATCGGAATGAGTACTGCTGAAATTGACAAAATTGTTTACGATTTTACAACAGAGCATGGCGGAATTCCTGCAACCCTTCATTATCAGGGATTTCCAAATAGTGTGTGTACTTCCCTGAACAATGAAGTCTGCCACGGTATCCCGGATGAAAATATCATCCTGAAAGAAGGAGATATTATTAACGTTGATGTATCTACAAATTTAAACGGATACTTTTCAGATGCCTCAAGAATGTTCAAGATGGGTCAGGTTTCTGAACGTGCGGAGCGTATTGTAAGAGTGACGGAAGAGTGTGTAGAATTAGGACTTGCAGCCGCAAAGCCCTGGGGACATTTAGGAGATATTGCACATGCCATTAACACCCATGCCCAGGCAAATGGTTATTCTGTTGTAGAGGATATAGGAGGACATGGGATTGGCCTGAAATTCCACGAAGACCCATTTGTCAGCTATGTTACGCCAAAAGGGAGTGAAATGCTTCTCGTACCCGGGATGATGTTTACAATTGAACCGATGATTAATGAAGGAAGCCCGGATTTCTATGTAGATGAGGACAATGACTGGACAGTATATACGATGGATGACGGACTTTCATCACAGATTGAGTATATGGTTCTGATAACAGAAGACGGAGTGGAAGTATTGACTAAATAATCATGAGGATGCTGCAAAATGAGCTTATTACACATTTTGCGGCATCCTCTGCTCTATCCCGTCATACTGTATTCTATAAAGGAGGCTCTCATGGAAAAAACTACAAAGGCATACTTTGCCATAACACTCCAATCACTGATTATTGGGTTTTCTTTTTTATTTGTTAAAATTGCACTAAGAAGCGCGGATACAATGTCGCTGTTAGCGCACAGGTTTACACTGGCAGCTCTTTGCATTTTAATTTACGGCCTTTTCAACCGGAATAAAATCCATGTTAGTTTTTCTGACTGGTTAAAGATTATGCCCTACAGCATTATTTATCCTATTTTATTCTTTTTGCTGCAGACTCTCGGGCTGAAAATCATCTCTTCTTCCGAGGCAGGGATTGTCCAGGCCATGGCGCCTATTTTAACCCTTATTGCAGCCAGAATTATATTGAAGGAACAAATTGGAAACCTGCAGAAGCTTCTTATGGTTATCTCTGTATCAGGTGTTGTTTTCATCAATATCATGAATGGATTTAACATCGGCAATTATAGTTATCTCGGATTCCTGTTTATTTTAATGTCCGCAGTATCATTTGCAATTTACAATGCATTAACTAAGAAGCTGTCAAAAACTTACTCGATTTTTTCTATTGTATATGTTACAAGTATTACAGGCTGTATTGTTTTTAACTTCATATCAGTTGTCCAGCATGTTATAAACGGTAATATTTCCGCCTATTTTAAACCATTTTCAGATCTGTCCTTTGTTTTGGCAATTATATATCTTGGTGTATTTTCATCTTTAGTAACATCCTTGCTCACCACATATTCATTGAGCAAACTAGAAGCAACTAAAGTGGGACTTTTCAGCAATGTGTCAACGGTTGTCACTATCCTGGCAGGAACTGTTTTTTTACACGAATCACTGCACTATTATCACTACATCGGGATTATAGCCATTTTAACCGGAACCATAGGCTTCAACTTAATAAAATTACCCCGCAAACCGTCTGATTCTTAGTTCTACTCCCAATGAATCTGCCAGTTCCTGACTGGCCTTTATGTCTTCCTTGGATAATACATCTACAATGGTCAATTTTACTTGCGGAATATAGTCTTTACATTCGGAAGTAAAATCGAGCATAGCTTCGAATGCATTTTCAAACCTGGGGCGGGTAACATTTATGTACGCCTCCCTGGTTGGTGCATTGAGGCTGATGGATACAGAATCCACCACCCCGGCCAGGATTGGAATGATATCTTTATTATGATATAGATTTCCCAAACCATTTGTATTAACGCGGATGGACATCCCATATTTTTCTTTTGCATATCTGGCTGATCCGACAAGGTTCTCTAACGCACAGGTCGGCTCCCCATAACCACAATATACCAGCTCTTTGCGGCCGTCAAAGTCAAACTCATCCATTGCCGCCTTAATTTCTTCCAATGTTGGGTCTGCTTTGTGCCAAAGTGTTTCCGCGTCTCCTACCCCATCTCCGTGGCTGCGGATACAGAAGGTGCACCGGCAGTCACACAGATTGGTAATATTTGCATAAACTTGATTTCTATAAACATATAAGATATCAGCCATTATTCTCCTCACCTTTCCCATAACTTCTTTCATTATTTTGTACAGAACTCTTTATTCAGAATCTGTTTACTTATTCACATAATGCAGCATTTTCTCTGCCTTTCTCTTTACATGAGCTTTATCCATAGATACCGCTAACAGCAGAAAAATAGCTGCGCTGCCGCCGGATTGTATTGCGCTGCCTGCCAGTGACGCTGCCGGTGCTAAAAAGGAGCCAAACAGAATCCCCTCGGCCAGATAGTACCCGGCTGCGGAAATAACTGCCGCTGCAAACGGTGCAGCTATGTTTCTTGGTACGAGTATTTTTCCCTCTTTACTTGTAAATGGAAGGGTAATCAACATTTTTATCAGAATTGTGGCAGGTGCCCACATTGGTGCACTCAATAAATCCGCCAATCCGCCCCCTATGGCCGCTGCCGCCAGTGCATAAGGTCTGGGAAGAAATACCGCAGCCATATAAATCAGCGCATCCCCAAAATGGATATATCCGCCGTTTGCTCCGTATGGAATATGACAGATGTATACAGTCATCACTGTAATCATAGCTGCAAACACCCCTGTCATTGTCACTTTTGAAGTATTATTCCGCATACCTTTCACTCCCCTTTTCTAATTTTAGATTATTTGATTAACATTCCCAGAAACTGCTCATAATTCACACCGTCATTGCGTGGAATATTTTCTTTTACAGAGTCTTCCATTGCACGCTCAATAAATTTTCCTGCCAGTTGTATGCTTTCCATAATCTTATCTCCTCGTGCAATTCCGGCAGTTATAACAGATGCAAATAAGTCACCGGTTCCCGAATAGCTTCCGCCAATATATGGAAAAGCTGAGAGATTTACCTGCTTTTCGGAAACCGCCAGATTCCCCATCTTCTGTACTCCGTCCTTCTCATCCAAAAAAGAAACTCCAGTGACAATTACTGTATCCGGCCCCTCTTTTATTAAATTTTTTGCCATCTGCTCAATCACAGTCAAAAGATGGTGCTCATCTGTCAGGCTCTGAATCATCCGGTAATCTGTATCCGTCAGAAGGCAAAGCTCCGTCAGGTTGGGTGTTATAACATCTGCTCTGCACGCCAGTTCTTTCATCAGACTGCACAGCCTCTCTGTAAACATATCGTACACCCTGCCATTATCCCCCATAACCGGATCTACCAGCAAAAATGTATTCTTCTTATAAAAGGTGTGCAGAAACTGAAAAATATTTTCAATCTGCTGCGCGCTCCCTACGAATCCAGTGTAAATCCCATCAAAGGAGGCGCCCATCTTCTCCCATTCCTGTCTGAAATTTTCCATTTTATCTGTATAGTCATCCCAGAAATAACTTGGATACCCGGTCTGCCCGCTTAATACCGCTGTCGGCAGGGGACAGGGCTGAACTCCCATAGCTGCAATTACTGAAATAGCGGCAGTTAGTGAACAGCGTCCAAAACCGGATAAGTCATTGATGACAGCAATTTTTTTCGTCATAATATAACCTCATTTCTCTTATGGTAAAAGAAGATTACCTGGATGACATCATATCACAAAAGTGGTTCACCCTAAAAGTCCAGTTATAATAAATTTGACCAGTCCAGTTTGGATATAAGTACGCCTTAGCGTACTTACTCTGTATAAATATAGCCTTTCTTTTTCAGTTCAGCTTCTGCCTTTTCTAAATTTGCCTCAGACACAAGTATAATCGGTCCGGTACACCCCATCCCGCTCTCCGCGTAAATTCCGGTCTTCCAGAGCTCCTTCACACCATCTTCCAGGTCCATGATCTCAATCCCGGAAATTTGTGCTGTAACGACCTCCTTCGGAG
>JACERV010000038.1 GCA_013911065.1 Ruminococcus sp.
GCTGTAATTATATAGGTACAGATCCACAGTGCCTTTTCAAAATATATCAGAGATGGATTAAAATGCCCAGAGAATCTGGGAGAAAGGAAAAATCCAATTACCATCTAAGATAATTGGATTATACGTATTTATATGAAGAAAAAAGGAACGTTTGCATCTATTTTTTCCTTTGCGGACGAGTGCAGGGGGAGGATGATTTTATCTGTCATTTTTGCTATTGTCAGTGTAGCAGGAGGACTGATCCCTTATCTGGGGGTATATAAGATTATCCTTTTATTTTTTGAGGGAACTCCCACTACAGGGGACATTCTTTTATGGTCCGGTATATCGGCTGCCGGATATGTCATAAAGCTTCTGTTTCACGGTATATCTACAAGCTTCTCCCATATTTCCGCCTATAAAATTTTGGAAAGTATACGGCTGGCGCTGTCAAATAAGCTGATGCGGGCACCCCTTGGAACTGTGCTTTCCCAGACAGCGGGAAATTTGAAGAATGTCATTGTGGACAGGGTTGAAACCATTGAGCTGCCCCTTGCCCATATGATTCCGGAAGGTATTTCCAGATTGCTTTTGCCAGTCTGTGTGTTCGGTTATATGCTGTTCATGGACTGGAGAATTGCCCTGGCTGCCCTTGCCTGTGTACCGATAGGCGGGGGAGTTTACGCGATTATGATGCGCAATTACAGTTCCCAGTATGACAAATATATGAAAGCATCAAATCATGTCAACAGTGTGATTATTGAGTATACGGAAGGAATTCAGGTTATCAAGGCTTTCAACCAGTCTACAGGATCTTATAAAAAATATACGGATGCAGTGAAAAGTTTCAAAGACTTTACGCTGGACTGGTTCCGTTCTACATGGGGATTGATGAATTTGGGAAATGCTATTTTACCGTCCACATTGCTTGGTGTGCTGCCGGCAGGAGTTCTTCTGTATTTAGGCGGAGCACTCACACCTGCACAGGTGACACTGGCCATAATTCTCTCCATGAGTATGATTGGCCCCGCAAGTTGGTTTACTGTTGCGGTCAACGATTATAAATCCATTCAGTATGCTATAAAGGATGTAAACACAATTTTGGATATGCCAGAGCTGACGGAAGTAAATGAACCGGTTAGATTAGAGGGGTATGACATAAGACTTCAACAGATATCCTTTGCTTATAATGATAGAGACGGGAATGTCCTGCATGGTGTCAGCCTGACAATTCCGCAGGATAGTTTTACTGCCCTTGTAGGTCCTTCAGGGGGCGGGAAATCTACGGTGGCCCGGTTGATTGCAAGATTCTGGGATGTATCCCAGGGGGCTGTCACAATCGGGGGCAGGGATATTCGGGAAATGCCTTTTTCCCAGCTTTCTAATACGGTCAGCTTTGTGTCCCAGGATAACTTTTTGTTTAATTGTTCTCTGATGGAAAATATCCGGCTGGGTAACCCAAAAGCTTCAGATGAGGAGGTTTTTGCAGCTGCAAAAGCAGCCTGCTGTGATGAATTTATCGGCAGGTTCGAAAATGGCTGGAATACATCAGCAGGAGAGGCGGGCGGAAGACTGTCGGGCGGTGAGCGGCAGAGAATTGCCATTGCACGTGCTATCTTGAAAAATGCTCCGGTTGTTATACTGGATGAAGCAACTGCATTTACTGACCCGGAGAATGAGGCGCAGCTGCAGGCTTCTATTGCTGCTCTGACCAAAGGAAAAACGCTGCTGGTGATTGCACACCGCCTTTCTACGATTAAGGAAGCAGATAATATTGTAGTCTTAAAGGACGGAAGGATTGAAGCACAGGGCAGCCAGCAGGAGCTCCTGGAAAATTGTCCTCTTTACCAGGAAATGTGGAAGTCCCACATTGGTGCCAGACAATGGTCTGCAACCACAGACAAGGGGGAGGGATTTAGTTATGTTTAAAACAATGAGACGGATTATTGCCTGGACCGGGGAACGGAAAAGCCGCTTGTATTGGGGGTTCCTTTGGTCATTCTTACAGACTATGTTTACGGCTATGCCCATTGTAGGGGCAGCATACTTTTTAGATTTGATGATTAAGGACAGCCGCGGCGAGATCGAATTAAAGCCTATTTTTGCACTTTGGGCACTCCTGTTTATGATTGCAGCAATTCTGGGGCGTTTCCTGTTTTTATATTTGAGGGCAACCTTCCAGGAGAGTATAGCTTTTGAAAAAACAGCCGAAGAACGTATTCGCATCGGCGATATTTTAAAGCGGGTATCTCTTGGCTTTTTTGATAAAAACAATACAGGAGAGATCAGCGGTGCTGTTACAACGGACTTATCGGTTTTTGAGATGTATGCCATGAAAATGACTGACACCTTGGTCGGGGCATATATCCATGCTTCCACTATGATTTTATGCCTTATCTTCTTTTGCTGGCAGGCGGCGGTAATTGCTATACTGGGGATTGCCGGCTCAGGATTCTTCCTGCATTTTTTAAGTAAAGGAAGCCGCAGAAATGCTGTGGTACACCAGAAGGCACAGAATGAACTGATTACATCCGTTATTGAATATATCCGCGGTATTGCTGTTGTCAAAGCGTATGGCCAGGAGGGGGTGTCGGTTGAGGGAATTAAAAATACTTATCTGGCCCACAGAAAAATCAATGTTAAAATTGAGCTGGATTATGTGGGATGTAATGGAATGCACCAGCTCTGCCTGAAGCTGGCAGGAGTTGTTATTGTGCTGGTGACATCTATGATGGCTATGAATGGCTCAATGCCGCTGCCTATTTTTCTGATGATGGCAATCTTCTCTTTTGAGTTATTCTCACAGGTAGAGCAGGTCAATAACTCTGCACATACCATGGAACTGATGGAAACAGCAATGAATAAGATTAAAGCAATTGAAAACGCTGATTTTATTGATGCTGATTCTACGAATAAAAAGCTTTCCTCTTACGACATTGAATTTCAGAAGGTATCTTTTGGATATGACAGACGGCGGGTGCTGGATGACATTTCATTCCAGATTCCCCAGGGCAGTACCGTTGCAATTGTAGGACCATCCGGGTCAGGAAAGACTACGGTATGCAATCTTCTGGCACGGTTCTATGATGTGGACCAGGGATGTATCTCTATCGGAAAAACGGATATCCGGGAACTGACCTGTGACAGTCTTCTTTCTGATGTGAGCATGGTATTCCAGAATGTATATCTGTTTCATGATACGATATTAAATAATATCCGTTTCGGAAAACCGGATGCCTCTATGGAGGAAATTGAAAGAGCGGCAAAGAAGGCCTGCTGTCATGACTTTATTAAAAAGCTTCCCGACGGATATGCTACGGTTGTGGGAGAAGGCGGCTCTTCTCTCTCGGGAGGCGAAAAACAACGCATTTCTCTTGCAAGAGCTATTTTAAAGGATGCACCAATTATTGTACTGGATGAGGCAACTGCCAGTGTTGACCCTGAAAACGAGCACTTGATTCAACAGGCTATTTCAGCTCTGTCAAAGGGAAAAACCATGATTGTGATTGCCCACCGTCTTGCAACGATTGAGAATGCACAGCAGATACTTGTGCTAGATGAAGGGAAAATTGTCCAGCAGGGAACACATAGGGAGCTGATTGGACAGGAGGGGCTGTACAGCCGTTTTGTCAAACTGCGTGAAAAAGCAGAGGGGTGGAAGCTGGCATGATTTGTTTCAGCTCACACTCTGCGGGTGCCCACTGTAACGACATCCAGCCCATTCAAGTCGCCTACGGCGAGGGGCTGGATGCCCCGAAGCCGATACTTCAATGGCTCCGATGCCGTGCAGCGGAGTGCACGGCACGGTCTGAACAGTAACCGTGATTTTACTTTGCACTTGCTGTGAGTCTCGGGGCTTTTGACACTTAAATTATCATATGGTATGATTGGAACAACAAAAATATGGAGCCTTTACATGACATTCAGACATTTGTTTGCATAGTGCGGCGTGTCGTGTGTTAAGAGGAGGAGAAAGAATGGATTATACCTGTCTGATAGTGGATGATGAAGAGGAACTTGCGAGTGCAACCTGTGAATATTTTAATATGTTTGGGGTGCCGGCAGCTTATGTGACTAAGGCGGGAGACTGTCTGGAATTTCTAAAAAAGCACGAGGTCAGACTGGTACTTCTGGATATCAATCTGCCGGAGGAAAGCGGCTTTGTTCTGTGCAAAAAAATACGGGGTTTTTCTAATATCCCCATCTTTTTTATCAGTGCAAGGCAGAGCGATGACGATATCCTTATGGCACTTAATATTGGCGGCGATGATTATATAAAGAAGCCTTATACGCTTAGTGTGCTGCTTGCCAAGGTCCAGGTGGTATTGAAGCGCCTTGAAGAAACAAGGGAACTTACCACGGTGCAGGAGGGCAGGATACGGATAGACCATAAGGCCAGGAAATTGTACATAGAGGACAGGGAAATAAAGTTAAAGAATAGAGAGTTTAAGCTGTTTCTTTATTTGCTGCGGCGTCCGAATACTGTAATAACCAAGGATGAGTTATTTGCGAATGTCTGGGGCGATGGATTTTTCAGTGATGGAACCTTGAATGTGCATATCCGTAAGTTAAGAGAAAAAGTTGAGAGGGATCCAAATCACCCCGAACTCATTAAAACAGTCTGGGGGACAGGATATCGGTTAGAACTATGAAGCTGGGGCGATGGATGATTGGGATTACCGCATTTCTGCTGGTATACTTTTGCCTGATAATAGGATATCTCAGAGGACAGGAAACCCCTGTATTAGATATCGGTCAGATGAATGCTGCAGCAAAAGAGGCAGAGAAAAGCATACGGGAAAAAACGGAAACTCAGACAGGGGAAGAGATAGCATCAGAAATAGAGACGAAGATAGATTTTAAGATTGTACTCATGGATGATCCTGAATATGAAAAAGTAATTTACGAAGGTCTGGCTAACCGGGCCACCATCCTGGACCTCAAGGATGGAGATTCAATGATTGGAAAGATTGTATTCCCATTAGAGACAAGGGAAGAGGAAGCTCTGAAAGACCATTTGTTTCGGATGATTGGGATATTATTTGCAGGTTTGTTATTATTTATCTGGGTGCTGGGAGCAGTTGTTTATGTCCGCTTTGTCAGGCCCTTTTTGAAGCTGAAAGGCTTTGCCTCTCATGTGGCCGCAGGAAATCTTGATTTTCCTCTTCCAATACATAAGAAGAATTATTTCGGGGCATTTACAGAAAGCTTTGATTTAATGAGGGAGGAACTAAAAGAGGCAAGACAGGGAGAGTATGAAGCGAACAGGAGTAAGAAAGAAATGGTGGCCGGCCTGTCCCATGATATTAAAACTCCGGTATCAACTATAAAGGCACATTGTGAATTGATTACTCTCAAAAGCAGAGAAGAGGATACGATACAAAAAACGAAAATCATCAATGAGAAGGCCGATATGATTGATCATCTGATCAGTGATATGTTCCATGCGACTCTGGAGGATTTAACTGTTCTGAAAATCAACTGCAGGGAAGAGATGAGCACCATCCTTGATGATATGCTGGGCCAGATGAACCATTTAAAAAGGATACATAAGATGAATCCAATTCCGGAATGTTTAATCTTCTGCGATGCCCTCCGGCTTAGTCAAGTCATTGATAATATTATTCATAACTCTTATAAGTATACAGAAAGTCATATTGAAGTCAGCAGCGGGATAGAGCAGGGATATCTGAGGTTGACACTTCGTGACTTTGGAAAAGGAGTGGAGGATAGCGAGGTTCCCATGCTATGTCAAAAATTTTATCGTGGAAAGAATAGCTCCGGCACGAGTGGTTCGGGTCTTGGATTATATCTGGCCAGGCAGTTTATGGAGGGAATGAAGGGAAGTATTGATATCTATTGTGATAAGGGCTTTGTAGTTACTTTGTACCTGCGTATAGCCGGGAGCCTGGTTAATGCTGGAGAATAGGTTTAAGAAACAGATAAGAATTTCATAAGGAATGGAAAAAGACTGAGTAAGATTCTACAAGTATAATGAAATTATCAAAATTATACGGAGGGATACGAAATGGCAACAATACTGGAGGCCAAAATGCTGTGTAAGACTTTCTCCACCGGAAGTTTACAGCAGCATGTATTAAAAAATCTTAATATTCAGATAGAAGAGGGGGATTTTACTGTTATCATGGGCAGTTCTGGCTCAGGGAAGTCCACCTTACTCTATGCGCTGTCAGGTATGGACCGCCCCACCCTTGGGGAGGTTATCTTCCGGGGCAATGAGATTAGTCACTATTCCAATGATAAGCTGGCTGTTTTCCGCAGGTCCCACTGCGGCTTTGTCTTTCAGCAGATGTACCTGAATGAGACCATGAGTGTCCTGGACAATATACTGGTCAGCGGACTGTTGGTTTCCAAAGACCGGAAGGCGGTGGTCAGGCGTGGGAAGGAACTGCTTCATCAGGTTGGGCTGGATGAAAGATGCTATCAGAAATTTCCCTCTCAGCTCTCCGGCGGAGAAGCGCAGCGGGCGGCCATTGTAAGAGCATTGATTAATGAGCCTGAGATTGTATTTGCAGATGAACCTACTGGAGCCCTGAATTCGGAGAATGCCACTAATGTTTTGGACATTATGACCAGGATGAATGAGCAGGGGCAGTCTATCGTTATGGTGACCCATGATGTTAGGACCGCAAGGAGGGCAAGCCGTATTCTCTACCTGAAGGATGGCATGATTTTGGATGAATGCAGCCTGGGAACTTATCATAAAGATGATTCTGAGCGTAAGACTGTGCTTCATAAATTTCTCCGGGAAATGGGGTGGTAGCATGAAGCTTTGTTTAATCGTCAAGAACAATATTAAAAGTTCCCGTGCCTCTTCGATTGTACTGGTACTCCTGGTGGTACTGTCTACTTTGCTGATGTATACCGGGATCACCGTAAAAAGCCAGATGGACGGATTTGTAGATACAAAGAATGAAGAACTTTCCGGGGCGGACTGTACATTGCTGGCGGGGCAGCCGAGCATGGAGAAAGTACTTCCCATTCTGGAACAAAATGAGGATATCAGCCGGTATGAAATCCATGACAGCATTCAATATACTTCTCCGAAAATCCATAATCGAATGAGACAGGAAAAAGATAGCAATCTTATGGCGGTCATACTGAATGCGGAGGATACTTATAATATCAGCCGGCTGTCTATTATTGAAGAGGTGTCCCCAATTCCAGACAATGGAATTATCGTTCCTTATATATTTAAGTTATCGAATCACTATCAGACCGGGGATGAGATGGAAATAATAGTTGAGAATCGCAAATATACTTTTGTGATTGCCGGATTTTATGAGAATGTAATCTTCTCTTCACCGAGCAATCTCTCAATGTATCAGTTTTTTGTCTATGATTCCATGTTTGATAAGATGAGAGCAGAAGCTGTGGACGCTGCAAGGCAAAACTTGATTCATCTTAACGTTAACGGAATCGAAGGCGGAGAATTCGAACAAAGCTTTATGCATGAGTTTAGGAGCGGGGGAGTTGATGCAAATGATTATTTGGTGATCTTCCCTTATGATACACTTAAGCAGGGTGTCACAATGTTTCCTCAAATTTTAATGGTTGTATTAATTGCATTTTCCCTGATTCTTTTGTTAATCGCTTTGGTCGTGATTCAGTTTTCCGTGACTGTCTATCTGGAAAAGAATATAAAGAATATTGGGGCTCTGGAGGCAGTGGGGTACACGTCAGGTCAGATTAAAGGCGCCGTACTTCTGGAGTTCCTGCTGCTTACGGCGATAGGGACCCTGGCGGGGTTAATTCTGGCGGTGGCAGTCTCCGCTCCGGTTGGAAATATGATATCTGCCTCTATTGGATTGCGGTGGGCAGGAAGTATCAGCGGTTTAGCTATTCTCGCCAGTATCCTGGTGAATTTGCTGCTGATTATTACAGTAACAAATATAACGGCGGGAAGACTTAGAAAGATTACACCTCTGACAGCATTGCGGGACGGTATTGAAACTCATAACTTCAAAAAGAATTATCTGCCGTTGGAAAAAGTAAGATTGCCTTTAAACCTTTCCATAGGGATGAAGGGACTTCTTTATAACAGGAAGCAGAATATGGTGATGACGGTTATTATTTCTCTTCTGACCTTCGCCTGTGTCTATGCCATTGGAATGTATTACAATTTTGTAATCAATGATACTGCAATGCTGAATCTGGTAGGCATACCCACTGCTGAGCTTCAAATGTGGGTGGAAGCGGAAGACTATGACCGGGTAATGGAGCAGATTGGGAAAAAGGAGGAGGTTCACAAGCTTTTAGATTATAATGCGGAGGAGATGCTGCTTAAGAATGAAGAGAAGGAAGTGCAGGTGCGCATCGAGGTCACAAGGGATTTTTCGCAGCTGGATACGGATACTCTGATGAGCGGGAGGCAGGCACAATACGAGAATGAAATTGTAATAAGCAACCGTACTCTGGAAGAACTTGGGCTGGAGCTTGGAGATAGCGTAACGGTGTTATCTTTTGGTGAGGAAGCACAGTACCTGATCGTAGGGGTGAAGCAGCATATCAATCACCTTGGAAGAGGTGCAAGTCTGACAGAAGAAGGGGTGAAACGGCTGAATGCGGATTACAAGATACCAATGTCGCTGATTTATCTGACAGAGGGAACCAATGTGGATACCTTTATTAAAGAACTGGATCGTGAGTTCTCCAGTGTGAACACACAGATTGTTAATGTGGGAGAGACCCTCAGTGCAGTCATGGAATCCTTTCATGGGTCCATTTTTGCCATTTGCGTCCTGTGCGGAGGAATTACTGTAGTAACAGTCGTGCTGATTTTGCTGCTTTTAATCAAGGTAAAACTCCTGAAGGAGCAGAAGCAGTATGGTATATATAAGGCTTTGGGATATACGGCATCCCAGCTGATTCTGCAAGTGGGATACAGCTATCTTCCGGTAATACTGCTGGGAAGTCTCCTGGGTCTGGCAGCAGGGGCTCTAATGTCCAACCCCTTCACCCAGATGCTCCTCGCAGGCAATGGTATCCGTAAAGTCAGTCTGATTATACCATATCAGTACGCAATTCTTGTACCCGCCGGTGTAATTTTAGTTTCAGCAGTGACGATATGGCTGACAGCCCTTAAGATTCGCAGAATAGTGCCAATCAGATTGTTTGTTTAAAAAGGGGAACTCAAAAGGGGACTGTCCCTTTTGAAAAGGGACTGACCCTTTTGAGGGCCATTTTCAGAATAGTTTAGCAATTCTCCTTGACAGTGCTCATTTAAGGGGGTAAACTAGGGGGGAATTGAATAAAGCAAAGGGGGCTGGTGCAAGCCGGCTGAGATTAAGACTAATGCGTCTTTGACCTTTATACCTGATCTGGATAATGCCAGCGTAGGAAAGTGATATATATTTAGAAGTACCGACCTCGTCAGATTATCTATCTGGCGGGGTCTTTTTTATATAATAGGAAACTGCTTTTGCTATTATATAAAAACCCTCCGGGAGATGCGCACTGCGGCGTAAGTGGTAGATGTCGCTACGCGACCGCCGCAGGCGCAAGAGTTTACGAAGCAAACTCTTTTTTATATAACAGGAAACTGCTTTTGCTATTATATAAAAAACCCTCCGGGGATCACACTGTGGCGGCAAAGAAGGTGTTGCTATCGCAACCCGCCACAGGCGGAGAATCTCGCAAACGAGATTCTTTCTCGAGTTCGGGAAGCTTATTCATTCAAAAAATATAAAAACGAGGAGGAAGAAACATGAATGCAAGTGTAGCAATCCAGACACTGCCGGAGGCGGCAAATGATGAAGAGTTAATCCGTATAGTAGATGAGGTGATAGCCTATATTAAAAGTACCGGGTTAAATTGTTATGTAGGACCATTTGAAACAGCAATTGAAGGAGATTATGATGAACTGATGGACATTATCAAGGAGTGCCAGCATATTGCTATCCGCGCAGGTGCACCATCAGTGGCGGCTTACATCAAAGTGACGTACAAGCCGGAAGGAGATGTGCTTACCATTGAAAAGAAAGTTACAAAACACCACCAGTAAACGAGAACGGAAAAGGATACAAGGGGGTAGGGGCCAGGAGCAGTTTTCCAGAAAAAGTTATGCCGGTGAAAAAGTATGGCCGGTGCTGACCATAATCATAATATTGGGAATCTGGCAGACAGCAAGCAGTACCGGAATGGTTCCCAGGTTTATGCTGCCGTCACCCATTGATGTAGCCAAAGCCTTTATTATAGACTTTCCACTTTTGATGAGCAATGCAAAAGTAACCCTTCTGGAAGCGTTTATCGGACTTGGAATGGGCGTGGCAGTAGGTTTTTTGATGGCGGTGCTGATGGACCGGTTTGAGAAAATGTACCAGGCATTTTATCCGTTGATTGTACTGACACAAACAGTACCTACGGTTGCCATTGCACCTCTTTTGGTGCTGTGGTTTGGATATGAAATGCTGCCGAAAGTCATTTTGATTGTCATTGTGACATTTTTCCCGGTCACAGTAAGTCTGCTGGATGGTTTTAAGTCTGCGGACAGAGATACTGTCAATCTGCTGCGCTCTATGGGTGCGTCTAAGGTACAGATTTTTTGGTTTGTTAAGTTTCCGGGTTCTTTAGGGCAGTTTTTTGCCAGTCTGAGAATTTCAGTTTCCTATGCAGTTGTGGGAGCTGTAATTGCAGAATGGCTTGGAGGTTTCAGTGGACTGGGTGTTTACATGACAAGAGTGAAGAAGGCATTTTCATTTGATAAAATGTTTGCAGTAATTTTTTTAATATCCGTTATCAGCCTGCTTCTGATGGGAGCTGTGAATTTATTGCAGAAGAAATGTATGCCTTGGGAGGAGAGAGAATAAATGAAAAAAAGAATATTTGCATTCTGGCTGGCGGCTGTTTTGGCAGCCGGAGTAATTGGATGCGGTGCGAAAGAAGAGAAAACAGATACAGAGGGCGGACAAGATAAGGAACTGAAAAAAGTTACGTTTGTGCTGGACTGGACTCCCAACACGAACCATACGGGAATTTATGTGGCAAAAGAGAAGGGATATTTTGCAGATGCGGGGCTGGAGGTAGAGATTGTACAGCCTCCGGAGGACGGTGCAGAAGTATTGGTAGGTTCTGAAAAGGCCCAGTTTGGAATTTCTTTTCAGGATAGTATGATGCCTGCGATTTCAGGAGATAATTCCTTGCCTGTAGAGGCCGTGGCCGCCGTCTTACAGCACAACACATCAGGGATTATTTCCCGTAAAGGGGAAGGCATGGACAGGCCGAAGGGGCTGGAGGGTAAAAAGTATGCTACCTGGGATCTGGATTTAGAAAAGGCAATGATGAAAAATGTGGTAGAAGAGGATGAAGGAGATTTCAGTAAAGTCGAGTTAATTCCAAGTATGGTGACGGATGAGGTGTCAGCGCTGGAAAGCAAATCTGTGGATGCAATCTGGATTTTCTACGGATGGGCAGGAATTGCCACGGAAGTAGCGGGATTAGAAACAGACTATTTTGCCTTTAAAGATATAAACAGCGCATTTGATTTCTATACTCCGGTTATCATTGGAAATAGTGACTGGATGAAGAAGAACCCGGATACAGCAAAAGCCTTTCTTTCTGCGGCTAAAAAAGGTTATGAGTTTGCAATTAAGAACCCCGAGGAAGCAGCGGATATTTTATGTGAGGCATCTCCTGAATTGGATAAAGAGCTGGTTTTGGCCAGCCAGGAGTATATGAAGGGGCAATACAAAGCTGAGGCAGAGCAGTGGGGATACATAGATCCCAAAAGATGGAATGCTTTCTATCAATGGGTGAATGAAAACGGGCTGTCTCCTGCAGAGATACCTGATAATACAGGATTTACCAATGAGTATCTGGAATAAGGAGCAAAAGAATGGCAGAACTGATTGTAACGGATGTGACTCTTTCTTATGAGAACCGGCATGTAATAGAAGATATTTCCATAGAGCTGCATGAAAATGAACTGGTATGCCTTTTGGGTGCCAGCGGAGGCGGCAAAACGACCCTCTTCAATGTAATATCAGGGCTTTATACGCCGGATACGGGAAACGTAACATTGAATGGGGAAGACATTACCGGGCAGCCGGGACATATCAGCTATATGCTGCAAAAGGATCTGCTTCTGCCTTACCGGACGATTGAAGACAATGTTGCGCTCCCTTTATTGCTGAAGGGGGAAAAAAAGCGCTCTGCAAGAGAAAAGGTAAATGCTTATTTTGAAGAGTTTGGACTCCAGGATACCCAGAAGAAGTACCCTCATCAGCTATCCGGGGGAATGCGCCAGAGGGCGGCCCTGCTTAGGACCTATATGTTTTCCAGAGATGTTGCATTGCTTGATGAGCCCTTTAGTGCGCTGGATACTTTAACGAAAAGTGATATGCACCGGTGGTATCTGGACGTGATGGATAAGATTCAATTATCTACGTTGTTCATTACACATGATATTGATGAAGCCATTCTATTGTCAGACAGGATTTATCTTCTGACAGGGATACCGGGAAGAATCACAGACGAAATCATTATCCGGGAGCCAAAACCCAGACGTAAGGACTTTCACATGTCCAGGGAATTCCTGGAATATAAAAAAAGAATTATAGAGAAATTATAAATGGAGATTGAGCTGCTGCAAATTGACTTGTTTTTGGTCAAGGTGCGCAGCTCCTTTTTACTTTAGATTTGCAACAGTCCTCTTCTCTCTACCCCTTGGTTTTCCGTAGTATTTACGAAATCTTAGCGTAAATTTAACATGCCTTATATATGTAATAACAAGATTGAATTTGTGTTAAATCTGTGTTAGAATCAGAAAGTTAAAATGCAACATTTGAGTGCATTGATTTTACTTGCCATGGGCAGAACTATCGGAGGATAAGGAACTATGAAGACAAAACCAGATAAAATAATGAGTCTGATGCTTGATCTTGCGCAGAATATGAAAGAATGCGGAGAGTATTTCAGTAAATTCAACATTGAATCTCCATCAGATTTGAAAGTTTTTTCTGAAAAGGTGAAAGATTTTGAGAGTAATGGGGACACAATTTTACATAAGATTAATGTGGAGCTTAACCGTGCGTTTATTACCTCCATTGATCCAGAAGATATTCTGACTCTGGCCGAAAAAATGGATGATGTTGTGGATTGTATTGAAGAGGCGGCAGCTTATTTTTATATGTACCGCCTGACAGATATAGATGATTATATGTCGGAGTTCAGAACTCATATCGGAACCTGTACTGGGGAGCTGTATTTTGCAATTGATTTTCTTGTCAAAAAGCAGTTGAAAAGTATCAGAGAGCATACGATTCACGTCAAGACAAATGAAGAAGAGTGTGATACGCTGGAGCGTAAAGCTATTCGGAATCTATTTAAGAAATATACGGACCCAATTAAGATTATTCAGTATAAAGATTTGTATGAAGTGCTGGAGAATACAGTGGATGCCTGTCAGATTGTTGCCAAGGTACTGGATCTCGTTATCATGAAGAACATGTAGGGGGCAGCAGATAATGGCTATTGTTATTTTGATTGTACTTCTGGCATTGATCTTTGACTTTATCAATGGCTTTCATGATACAGCTAATGCGATTGCAACAGCCGTATCCACTAAGGCCATGACCTTAAAAAAGGCAATCCTCATTGCTGCAGTTATGAACTTTTTGGGGGCAATTGTCTCTACAAATGTAGCACAGACAATTGCGAAAGATATTGTAGATTTGGGGCACATTTCAAATGGCTCTATGGTTATGATTGCCGCGATTCTTTCCGCAATCATCTGGAATCTGCTTACCTGGTATTTAGGCATTCCGAGTAGTTCTTCCCACGCACTGATTGGCTCTCTGGCAGGCGCAGCACTGGCAGATGCAGGTGCTTCCGCTGTTAAGATGGGGGGATTAGGAAAAGTAGTTCTGTTTTTGATTATCTCTCCAGTTTTAGCCCTGACAGTTGGTTACATAATATTTTCCCTTTTTAAGGTGGTATTTAAAAAAGCGAATTTAGGAAAGGCAAATTTTGTTTTCCGCAGGCTGCAGATAGTAACTGCCGCAATTCAGGCATTTTCACATGGAACAAATGATGCCCAAAAGTCTATGGGTATTATTACAATGGCTTTGGTTACACATGGTTATCTTAGTGAAATGGTCATTCCCCGCTGGGTACAGCTTGCCTGTGCACTGGCGATGGCATTGGGAACCTCAATCGGGGGATGGCGCATCATTAAAACAGTAGGTACGCAGATAATGAAGCTGAAACCTGTAAATGCAGTGGCAGCAGATTTTTCATCTGCACTGGTCATCCAGGCCGCTACCCACTTTGGAATGCCTGTCAGCACAACTCATGTTATTTCTTCTTCTATCATGGGAGTGGGTGCAGCGAAGCGGATTAAAGGTGTAAAGTGGAGCACTGCTCAGAAGATGGTAACTGCATGGTTTACAACGATTCCGATTACAATTATCATATCTTCCGGAATCTTTACGATATTTAAGTTATTCTTATAGAAAATAATTAGGGGAATTAAAGAGGGTAAAGCCATTCTTTTCGGCTTTACCCTTTCTCTATATAAAATATTAAATTTACCCGATTTCTTACAGCAGGTGTATCCCGTTCTCCAAAGCCCTGTTCAATACATCTTCCGGCCAGAGAGAAGACTGTACCTCACCGATATGTGCTTTACGCAGGTAATACATACAAATTCTGGATTGCCCGATTCCGCCGCCTACAGTATAAGGCAGCTCCCCGTCAAGCAGTGACTTCTGAAAAGGCAGGTTTGCTCTATCTTCACAGCCGGCAAGTTTTAATTGTTTTTTTAATGCTTCCTCATCTACACGAATGCCCATAGAAGAAAGCTCCAGCGCAATATCCAGAACAGGATAGTATACGATAATATCTCCGTTCAGCTCCCAGTCATCATAGTCCGGTGCACGCCCGTCGTGTTTCTCGCCGGAAGCAAGGGTCTTTCCAATCTGAGAAATAAAAACAGCTCCTTTGGCTTTTGCAATACGGTGCTCTCTTTCTTTCGGTGTTTTGTCCGGAAACATTTCCTCCAGCTCCTGAGTAGTAATAAAGAAAATATCGTCGGGAAGCAGGGGTTCTATATAATTGTAGCGTCTGGATATGTAATCCTCAGTTTCCTTCAAAGCGCTGTATACTTTGCGGACAGTATATTCCAGTGTTTCTGCGTTGCGTTCTTCCTTTGATATGATTTTTTCCCAGTCCCATTGGTCCACATATAAGGAATGGATGTTGTCCGTATCCTCATCCCGCCGGATAGCGCTCATATCTGTATATAGCCCTTCTCCTGAGTGAAAACTATAGTTCTTCAATGCATAACGCTTCCATTTTGCCAGAGAGTGTACAATCTCGGCAACTGCATCATCCTGCTCTTTAATTCCGAAGGACACAGGGCGTTCCACTCCGTTCAAGTTATCATTCAAACCTGATTCGGGGCGTACAAACAAAGGTGCAGATACACGGGTCAAATGAAGTGCCTTAGACAGGGAACGCTCAAAGTAATCCTTGATTTCCTTAATGGCAACCTCAGTTTCCCGTATAGTAAGGGGAGTGCAGTACCCCTGGGGAATTGTCAATTGTTCCATAATGTAAACTCCTTTTATTTTTCTATATTATAGTGCATCTGTCTTATTCAACATTCTTATTTTACAGTTTTGAAGGAAAGAAGTCAATGTCCGTGTTTCAGCCAATTTTCATGTTGCAGTTCAGCTATGTATAATCGGGCTTGTGTCTGGACTGTAACATTTTATGGCATTTGGATTAAATTTTATTCTTTAAAGGGTTGATGTGAGAAAAGATATAAGGTAATGGTGATTGGGCACACCGATTGTGGAACAGAGAAACTAAGCGGTGGAGCTTTAAAGAAATCATCCGCTTATCCCTGAGACGGTAACGATTGAGGGAGGTGTCATAGATACAGAGACCGGGAGGCTGGAACCTGCAGAGTGAAAACAAGTAAGAAAATCGGCTGAATTCTGCGAAGAGAAATCAAAGAAGGTAGTTAGCAGATAATTAAAATAAAAATAATGAATAAACTAAAAAATATGTTGACAAGCATAGGAATGTATAGTATTATAATGATAACAAATAAAACTAAATGAACAATCAATTCAAAAGAAGAAGTAGTCTTTAAATTAAGAAGAAAATTCTTAGGAAATGAAAGTTCAAAAAGTTTTATCTTATTGGACAACAGTGAATGATAAAAGAAGAAAGATGGAGAAATAATCATAATGACGAGAAAGTTATGAGAGAAGCAAAATCTATTGAAAGGATCAGAGAATCTAAGTCCAATAGGAAAGTTTAGGAATAGGAGGTACGGACCACCAGCAACAATAATTTAAAAATCAAATTTTAAAATCTATCGCAAGATAGAGAAAGAGGTAAAAAAGAAAATGATAGAAATATCAGAATAAGAATGGGTGTTAATCAAGTACAGATTAGCATCCATTCTTATTTGTTACAGTTCAGCAACCTTTATGTTGTATATTTTTATGAAAATTGCTAAAATGATATAAATGTGGGGAGAAAATATCTGAGCAGAGATGAGTGTATAACAGCAAAGCGGATTACGGGGATACTGCTTTGACTAACAGGGGACAAAGGAGAATAAATAAGATGGAAGTTAGCTTGATTTTTGAAAAAATACAGGTTGAGATGAATGCGGGGTTAAATACGTTGTCAGAAAGGAGTCAGAATCTGTCTCAGTATGATATGATTACACTGGCAGTCATAACAGTGATCGGACTGTTGTTTTGTTTCTTTGGTTTGAAGATGGTCCGTATTTGGGCGGCACTGTTTGGTTTCACAGTTGGCTTTTCAGGAGGTGCATATCTGGCTGATTATTTTAATGTAAGCGATAATATTTCACTGATTATTGGGATTGTGGCAGGCTGTGTTTTAGCAGTTCTTGGAGCTAAATTCTATCTGGCAGGGGTGTTTCTTGTAAGTTGGGTTATGGGAATCATCGGCAGTGCATACTTCCTGCGGCCGGCAGACTGGGCATATGCACTGGTATGTGTGGGGATCGGCCTGGTTATTGCCCTGCTGACATTGAAGCTTGCGGAGCCGGTTACAATGGTAATTACTGCACTTCTGGGCGGTGCAGCAGCAGGACAGGCGATTTATGGATTTCTTCCAGTGGAGATTGAAATCATACAGATAGCAGTGATAACAGTACTTGTTATTTTGGGAGTTGTTACTCAGTTCCTCATGGAATCTAAAAGGCGAAAAAGGCTTCATTTGAAGAGAGCGGAGGAGATACGTAAAGAACATTCGGCAGCGAATGAAGTGGATAAAGCGAGGGCCGTGCTGGAAGATTTTGATAAAGAGACACCTTCCAGTCAGACGGAGGATGATGGGGATATTCAGATTCTGGATTTAGATGATGATAAGTAAAAATGGAGAAAAATGGAGAAAAAATTAATTTATTGCGGGTCTTTGGACAAAGTTGTATAATAAAGTCATAAACTAGTTCAAGTAAAGGGGGCTTGCTTATGAAAATAGATATGCATTGCCATGTAAAAGAAGGTTCTATTGACAGTAAAATAAGTGTGGATGAATATATAACAGCTTTAAAAAGTAAGGGATTTCAGGGAATGGTGATTACGGACCATAATACGTATAAAGGATACCGTTACTGGAAGAACCACTTGAAAGGAAAAGTTCATACCGATTTTGTTGTGTTAAAAGGGATTGAATATGACACAAGAGATGCCGGCCATATTTTAGTGATTATGCCGGAAGGTGTAAAGATGAGAATTCTTGAGATGCGGGGACTTCCTGTATCCGTACTCATTGACCTGGTACACCGCAATGGAGGGGTTCTGGGACCTGCTCATCCATGCGGGGAGAAGTATTTGAGCATCACAAATACGAAGCGGTTCTATACGAATCCGGAAGTGATGAAGAGATTTGACTTTGTTGAAGCTTATAATTGCTGTGAGTCAGCAGCGTCCAATGCAGGAGCGCTAAAGCTTGCAGAAAAGTATGGAAAGGTTACAATAGGAGGAAGCGATTCCCACAGGATAGGATGCGTTGGGCGGGCCTATACTATATTGCCGGAGCCTGTCACCTGTGAGACGGAACTGATTTCCATGATTCATAAAAAGACAAAGTTTGAAACTGGCGGAACTCTCTATGAGAAAACGGCAAAGGAAAGAATGGGAAAAGTCAATAAGGTTTTAGTTTATTCCTTCTGGGTTTATAATAAAGGCGGCGAACTTCTCAGACGCCACGGAAGGAATGAGAAAATGGAAGTCGAGCATCCGATTGATCCGATTGATCCCATTGAAATGTATTATACAGGCGAGCAGAGCCTGTCATAAAGGTGACGGAACCGGGATGGGGAATTATCACTTTAGTTTAAAAGTAACGCAGTAAAAAAGATATGCAGAAATTTTATGATACAGAATTTATAAAAGGGGCCGGGATTATCTTATTTCTGGCCCTTTTGTTTTTTATTGCATGGACAGATTATAAGACAAAGAGAATACCGGACAGATATACGGCGGCTGTACTGCTGTTGAGTATGTTATCAGGCTGGATATGTCCATCTATTTCTTTACAGGAAAGAGTGGCAGGCGGGCTTGTGGTAAGCGGAGTGCTATTGCTTCTTTCCGCAGCAAAACCCGGATGTTTTGGCGGCGGGGATATCAAGTTGATGGCGGCTGCAGGGATTGGGATTGGCTGGAGCCGCCATCTCTGGGCATTTGTACTGGCTGTGCTGATGGCTGGTATATATGTTGGATGCCATTTGCTGCTTGGCAGGAAAAAGCGGGAAGACAGCTTTGCCTTTGGCCCCTTTCTGTGCATGGGGATAATTGCCGCCATATTTTTGGGTGATTATCTGACGGAATGGTTTCTGCGGGGTTAATGGGAGGCTGCCTTTCTATATTGGTTGGGAGTCTGGGAATATTTACGCTTGAAAAGCCGGTTAAAATAAGAGAGATTATCAAAACCAGTCTGAACGGCGATTTCCAAAATGGAGGCTTCGGTTGTAATAAGCATCCGTGCGGCTATCGTCAGCCGGTAATCGTTCAGGTATTCAATAAACCCCATTCCAATACAACTTTTAAAAAATTTCATAAAGTGGGACTTGCTGTAAAAAGTAATTGAGGCCATGTCCTCCACAGTTATGGTATCAGAATAATGCTCCTCTACATATTTTAATATTGTCTTTAATTTTTCCAAAGATTTTGTCTTCCTCTTTGAGACAGAATCTCTGTTACTTTGTGCTGAAATTAAAAGGAAAAAGAAGTAAAACAGACAGCCCTTTACAGCCAGCTGATATCCTTGTGGCCTTGCAGAACATAAGTTGTCAATGCGCGTGATACAGCCGGCAAAATCCGGGTAATTAAAGCGGGCAGGGGTAATAAAAGTAAGGGCCGGATGTTTTGAATGTATCAGAGGCAATATGAACTGGTTTGTACAGAGGTCCTGTTCCCCGGCAATAAGTATTTCTGGTTTAAAAATGATATTTTCGTACTCCATCGTACAATCTGCTTTCTGGCGGATGGAATGAAGCTGTCCGGGAAGGATGAAGATGATATCCCCGGCAGCCACAATGCTGGCCTGGAAATCTACGGACACATACCCCTGTCCTTTTTTTATGACAATTAATTCTATTTCCTCATGCCAGTGAAGGGGAACCTGGGTAAAATCAAGAGGGATAGAACACAGATAGGTATTGTAGGGAAAGTCAGTGCTTGTATGGGATTTTGCTTCGTGATAATTCTGGTATTCTGTAAGATTCATAAAAACTCCTCGTTTTTTACAATTAATGATAGTATTGTACTATAAATGGAGATTATTCTGCAAGAAAAATGAGTTGAAACTGTACTAAAATGCATAACGTACGCTTCTTGAACTGCTAATGTTCAAGATGATACGCTTCTTGAACTGCTAATGTTCAAGATGATACGCTTCTTGAACTACTAATGTTCAAGAAGATATGCTTTTTGAAGACGGCTCCTGTTATTAAAACAGGATGATGATATGATTTTTTCATGAAAGGATTAAGAATATGGTTATAAAGGAAAAATTGCAGCAGAAAATGGCAAAGGAAATTGCAGAGGCATCCAATGAGGAGATTTATGATGCACTTTTAGATATTGTACAGGAGATGGCCCGGGAGCGGGAGAAAAACAGCAGTAAAAAGAAGTTGTATTATATTTCTGCGGAATTTTTGATTGGAAAGCTGCTTTCTAACAACTTAATTAATCTGGGTATATATAATGAAGTTAGGGATACGCTGGCTCGTGACGGAAAGGATATCTGTGAAATAGAAGAAGTGGAGCCGGAGCCGTCATTGGGAAATGGCGGGCTCGGGCGTTTAGCTGCCTGTTTTTTGGATTCAATTTCCACTCTTGGGCTGAACGGGGATGGAATTGGCCTGAATTACCACCTGGGATTATTTAAACAGGAGTTTGAGGATGCGCTGCAAAAGGAGATGCCAAATCCCTGGATAGAGAAGAAAAGCTGGCTTACCAGAACAGAAGTTACGTATCCAATTATGTTTAAGGGAATGACACTGAATTCCAGGATGTATAATATTGAAGTTACTGGTTATCACAATGTCACAAATAACTTGCACTTGTTTGATGTGGAGACTGTAGATGAAGCTATCCTGGAAGATGGAATTGACTTTGATAAAGAGGATATTGCCAGGAATCTGACACTGTTTTTATACCCGGATGACAGTGATGAAAAAGGACGCCTGCTTCGGATTTACCAGCAGTATTTTATGGTTAGCAGCGGTGCAAGGCTGATACTGGACGAATGTACGGCGAAGGGCAGCAACCTTTATGATCTGCCGGAATATGCAGTGATTCAGATAAACGATACGCATCCGACTATGGTAATTCCAGAGTTGATCCGGCTGCTCGTAGAGCGGGGGCTGGAGATGGATGATGCTATTGATGTAGTATCACGCACCTGTGCCTATACAAACCATACAATTCTGGCAGAAGCTCTGGAGAAATGGCCGGTTGAGTATCTCAAAAAGGTCGTTCCCCAGTTAGTTCCGATTATTGAGATATTGGATGACAAAGTAAGAAGAAAATATACGGATGAGAGCCTGGCGATTATCGACAGGGATAACACAGTCCATATGGCTCACATTGACATTCATTATGGGTTCAGCGTAAATGGGGTAGCTTCCCTGCACAGTGACATACTAAAGGACAATGAGCTGAATCATTTTTATAAGATATATCCTGAAAAATTCAATAACAAAACAAATGGAATTACATTCCGGCGCTGGTTGATTCACAGTAATCCAAAGCTGACGGAATTGCTGGACTTTATAATCGGAACAGAATACCGTTTTGATGCCCGGAAGTTAGAGAGGCTCCTGAATTTCAAAGGGGATATAAATGTACTCAAGCGACTGCTGGAGATTAAAACCGAAAATAAGAAAGTGCTCTGCCATTATCTGGAGGAGACCCAGGGATTGAAACTGAACCCGGATTCAATCTTTGATATTCAGGTAAAACGTCTCCATGAATACAAGCGGCAGCAGATGAATGCCTTATATGTAATTCATAAATATTTGGAAATCAAAGCAGGAAAACTGCCAGTGACTCCGATAACGGTTATATTTGGGGCCAAAGCTGCTCCGGCTTACGTGATTGCAAAGGACATCATCCATCTGATCCTGTGTCTGCAGGAAATCATCAACAAGGACCCGGAAGTAAATCCATACCTTCAGGTAGTGATGGTGGAGAACTATAATGTAACAAAGGCGGAAAAATTAATACCTGCATGTGACATATCCGAGCAGATTTCCCTGGCATCTAAAGAAGCCAGCGGAACAGGAAATATGAAATTTATGCTGAATGGTGCGGTCACTCTTGGAACAGAGGATGGAGCAAATGTGGAAATACATGAGCTGACAGGTGAGGATAACATCTTCGTATTTGGTGCCACCAGCGATCAGGTCATCAGACATTACGAAAAGGCAGACTACGTTTCCAAAGAGTTTTATGAAAAGGATAAAGAAATCAAAGCAGCGGTAGATTTTATAACCAGTGATAAAATGCTGGCTGTGGGAAAGAAAGAAAACTTAGCCAGGCTGAAAAATGAGCTGTTAAAGAAAGACTGGTTCATGACACTTCTGGATTTCAAGTCGTACAAAGAGAAAAAAGAAGAAGCATTAAAGGCCTATGAAAATCGAATTGAATGGGCAAAGAGGATGCTGGTAAACATAGCAAAAGCCGGATACTTTTCCTCTGATAGGACTATAGAGGAATACAACCGGGATATCTGGAAATTATAACCATGCAAAAGCCTGATGAAAATGCAGGAAAGGAGAAACACGATGAGAGAAAGTGGGATATTATTACCGGTTTTTTCACTGCCTTCTAATTATGGGATAGGATGTTTTTCAAAAGAAGCCTATGAGTTTGTGGATCAGTTAAAGGCAGCAGGGCAGAGTAAATGGCAGATTCTTCCTCTGGGTCCGACAGGATATGGAGATTCACCATACCAGTCCTTCTCTACATTTGCCGGAAATCCATATTTTATAGACCTGGAAGCTCTGATTCAGGAGGGCCTTCTAACAAAAGAGGAGTGTATGGCTTATGATTTCGGTACTCAGGAAGATAGAATAGATTATGAAAAATTGTATTTTACAAGGTTTAAAGTACTGTACCAGGCATATCAGCGGTTTGCCGGACAAAAGGGCGGGGACTATGAGAAGTTTCTTGAGGGAAACAAGGAATGGCTGGAAGCGTACTGCCTGTTTATGGCGCTGAAAAACAAACATGACGGAGTAAGCTGGAAAGAGTGGGAGGCACCGTATCGGGACCGTGACATTCAGGCACTTGAAGAGGCGGCAAAGGAGCTGGCTGTGGAAATTGATTTTTACCGCTTTGTACAGTATGAATTCAGCAGGCAGTGGGAGGCGCTTCACGCCTACGCCAATAGAAACGGGGTGCAGATCATCGGGGATATTCCGATTTATGTGGCATTTGACAGTGCCGATACATGGGCGGCTCCGGAGTTGTTTCAGTTTAATGAGGAAAATGAGCCTGCGGCAGTTGCAGGATGTCCGCCGGATGGGTTTTCGGCAACCGGACAGTTATGGGGGAATCCCCTTTATGACTGGGAATACCATAAAAGCACAGAATATGCATGGTGGATACGCAGGATTGTTCATTCCCTGAAGCTGTATGATATGGTCCGTATTGACCATTTCCGTGGATTTGATGAGTATTATGCGATTCCTTACAGGGATAAAACGGCAGAGCACGGAACATGGATGCCGGGTCCGGGAATAGAGTTTTTCAGAATCATAGAAGAAAAGCTGGGCAGACCGAATATTATTGCTGAAGATTTGGGATTTCTCACAGACAGTGTATTAAAGATGTTGGAAGATACAGGATTTCCAGGAATGAAGGTAATACAGTTTGCTTTTGATTCTAGGGAATCTGCAAATTACCTGCCTCACACGTATACTCCTAATTGTGTTGTTTATACGGGAACACACGATAATGATACAACGAAGGGATGGTACCGCAATGCAGGCCGGGAGTGCCGGGAGTTTGCAAAGGAATACCTGTATAAAGACGAGCTGGATGAAGGGGAACAGGCCTGGGATTTTATTGTCATGGCTATGGGAAGTGTGGCCGGGCTCTGTGTGATTCCGATCCAGGATTATCTGTGCCGGAACAGTGACGCAAGGATAAACACCCCTTCAACCCTGGGAAATAATTGGGTATGGCGGTTGAAAAAGGGTGAAATTAGTAATACCCTTACAAAGGAAATCAGGAGAATGACACAATTATATAGCAGGCTGTCCCCCGAAAGGGCCACACTCTAATTATTTTTTCCGTTTTCCCATGAACTTCTTACGCAATTCGTCCAACTGCTGCTTGTAATTTCTGGATTCCATCTTAGGGAATGCTTTGACAAGACGGAGACTGATTCTCGGAACTTTACTTCCCAGTTCCTGATAACGAGTCTTCAAATCAGCTATGCGGCTGTGCATTTCCACAGATACTTCCTGTGTCTTTTCAAGCAGCTCTGCGACGGTTTCCTGGGTTTTCTCCCGTAATTCCGCGGCAGTTTCCTGGGACTTTCCGCGCAATCCTGCAGCGGTTTCCAGGGTCTTCTCACGCAATCCTGCAGCAGTTTCCTGGGTCTTCTCGCGCAGCCCCAGGGTTGCCACATCCAGTTTCTGTCGTGAGGCTTCTCCTTTTTCTAAAGCCAGAATCACCTTTTCATAGATATCTTCTCCTAACTGGTCGGAAATTTCATGCAGTTCTTTTGCAATCTTCTCCATGCTGGACAACCGTTTGTTGAACTTGAAGATTGCAGAGGCCGTTACATAGAGGTCCGTCAGCATAGTAATTCCAAACAGCGAAATGAATATAATCCCTACAGTGTAAGGTATAAAGGTCAAAAGAGTGTGTATCAGAGGATGGATGAAAACCATGATTATCACACAGGCAAATCCCCACATAAGGGAGAAGCCCAGACAGATATACCCCCCGATATTGAAGCGCTGGTCCGTATAGTCCCACCATTTATTATGAAAAATTTTATCCATAGTCCATCCTGTAATTCCTTCCAAAAGTGTAACAAGTATAACGGAAAGAACATACAAAAGCAGGACATTTTCTTTATAAGGGGTCAATAGGACGGTGACGGCAGTAACTCCTACACCGTAGATGGGGCAGACGGGACCGTTTAAGAAGCCCCGGTTTACAAATTTGTGCTCTTTGGCAGCAGCAAAGCCGACCTCCGCACACCAGCCTAAAAAGCCATATATAAAAAAGTATAATGAGATATAGTAGATATTCATGGGAATCATCCTTCTTTCCATCTCCGGTCGGAAAATGTTTGATATTATATAGAGTAAATGGTGAGTTGGAAAATGTCAATCTGTTTGATTATGGTTTGACTTATAGTTTGAAAAGTTTTATAATCTCTTGTGGATAATAATTATCATTAACAAAATTATCTCAAGGAGAAAATCATGAAGTTAAAAGAGGGAGAAAACCGCCATACATACATCGTGCGGGAGATAAATATGGAATTGAGTCTGGAGCGGAGGCTGGAATCACTGGGGCTTACCCCGGGGTCCAAAATTACAGTTCTGAATAACGATAAAAAAGGTGCCATTACAGTCCGGTTTCGCGGAACAAGGTTTGCAATAGGAAAACGGATTGCTGACCATATTATGGTGGAGGAGGCAGGAAGATGAGTGGGAATGTGATTCAGGTAGGGTTTATTGGAAATCCGAACTGCGGGAAGACAACACTATTCAATGCCTACACCGGAGCCAATCTGAAAGTGGCAAACTGGCCGGGAGTAACTGTTGAAAAAAAAGAAGGAAAGACATTTTATAAGGCCCAGGAATTTAAACTGATAGATTTGCCTGGCATCTACAGTCTTACATCCTATACTATGGAAGAAAAGGTGTCCAGGGAATGTATCATGAGCAGCGAGGTGGATGTCATTGTGAATGTGGTAGATGCATCCTGCCTGGAGAGAAATCTTTATCTGACTCTGCAGTTGATTGAACTGGGCAAGCCGGTTGTGCTGGCTTTGAATATGATGGATATTATAGAAGAGAGGGGAATGGAAATTGACCTGCACCGCCTGCCGGAAATGCTGGGTATTCCTGTGATTCCTGTGTCTGCCAGAAGGAGAAGCGGTCTGGAGATTTTGATGCATGCAGTGGCCCACCATAAGGATTATGCAACCCAAAGCCCGTTTATCCACCATCATTCTCAGCATACGGAACATATACATAACCATCATGGTGATTATGCCGTAGTATATCAGGATGAAATCGAGGATAAGATAGACCAGATTATTGTACGGCTTGAGGAGAAATATCCAGATGTAGAAAACAAGAGATGGCACGCCATTAAAATGCTGGAACAGGATCAGGCGATTATGGAAAGATATCCCCTCAACATGCCCGAGGTGCTGGACCGCAGTTACGAGGCGGATATTATCAATCAGAAATATGATTTTATAGAGGAAGTCATACAGGAAATATTGGTGAATAAGAACAGGAAAGAAGAGAGTACAGATAAGATAGATAAGTATCTGACAGGCAAATGGCTGGGACTTCCTATTTTTCTGGGGATTATGGCCCTGGTATTCTTTTTGACATTTACCGTGGGAGATTGGCTGAAGGGATATTTTGAAATTGGCCTGGAATGGTTTTCAGGGGCAGCAGGGAGCCTGCTTTCCTCCTGGGATGTGGCGCCTATGCTGCAGTCACTGATTGTGGATGGTATCATTTCGGGGGTAGGAGGAATTCTTACATTCCTGCCTAACATTTTTATTCTTTTCCTGGCCCTGGCTTTTCTGGAAGACAGCGGTTATATGTCCAGGGTAGCTTTTGTCATGGATGATATTATGAGCCGCCTGGGGTTATCAGGAAGGGCTTTTCTGCCTATGCTCCTGGGCTTTGGGTGCACAGTACCGGCTATTATGGCATCACGTGCGCTGGAGAACAGGAAGGACAGGCTGAAGACAATTCTGGTGACTCCTTTTATGTCCTGCAGTGCAAGGCTTCCCATATATGTTCTGTTTTCTTCTATGTTTTTTGGGAAATATGCAATGCTGGCCTGCTATTCCATGTATCTTCTTGGAGTAATCGTAGCGATTACCACAGCATTTATCCTTTCCAAAATAGATGGAAGCAAAGCGGAGCACGCACTTTTGATAGAGCTGCCGGAGTATAAAACACCGAATGCAAGAACCATCATTATTTATGTGTGGGAGAAAGTGAAGGACTACCTGACGAAAGCGGGAACGGTTATCTTCATAGCCTCAATTATTATGTGGTTCATTTTGAATTTTGGCATGAACGGGTATGTAACAGATATATCCCAAAGCTTTGGCTCAGTAGTTGGAAGAGCGGTAGTACCTGTGTTTGAGCCGCTGGGCCTGGGATATTGGCAGATTATTGTAGCCCTGATAGCAGGAATCGCAGCCAAGGAGGTTGTAGTTTCCAGCTGCAGTGTTTTGTTTGGTATCCAAAATATCACTACGGCTGCAGGCAGCGCCGGATTTGCAGGTACGCTTGCAGCCATGGGCTTTGGCATGGCAAATGCATATTCCCTCATGGTGTTCTGTCTGCTCTATGTACCTTGTACTGCGGCAATTGCCACAATAAACCGGGAAGTTGGCAGTAAGAAGATTACATTTGGCATTGTTCTATTTCAGTTAGCCACAGCATGGGTGGTTAGTTTTCTGGCATACCATATAGTAGGGGTATTCTTTTAATATCTAATACTCTACTTCTTGCAGGAACAGGCCTTTTGGATCGCAGGGAGCACTGGCAGTATCCTCTCCGGCAAAAATTGCTTCAATACATTCTTTTTTGCGTTTTCCAAGTCCAATATCCAGCAGTGTGCCGATAATCATACGGGGCATGTTATGAAGGAAATCTTTTGCCCTGAGGGTGATTTGGATTTCCTGGGCATCCCCGTAAACTTTGATGTCATAAAGTTCTTTTTCAGTGGACTTGCTTTTTTTTACTGTAGAAAAGTTTTTAAAATCATGATTTCCGGCCAGGGAAAGTGCAGCTTGCTGCATAACAGCGAGATCAGGCTCTTTGAAGGCATAATAAGTATATTTTCTGTCAAATACACTGGGGACTGTGCCAATGGCGATACGGTACAGATATGTGATGGATTTGACGCCCAGCGCAGCATGAAATCTTTCAGGCATTTCTTCTGCCGAAAGTACGGCAATGTCCATGGGCAGATAACGGTTTAAATAATGCTGGATTTCATATGGCTTCATATCCGATGTAGTTCTAAAATTTACCACCTGTCCATAGGCATGTACGCCTACCTCTGTCCTGGCACCACAGTATAACTCTACATCCTCCGCGGTCATTTTATGGATGACATCTAAAAGTTTATTGGCTACAGTATTTGTGGATTCGCCTTTACCAAGACGCTGCCAGCCCTGGTAGCGCGAACCATCGTATTCTAAAGTTAATTTTATATTGTGCATTACCTATTCTCCTTTTTTAATGATGACTTTATTTATGTTACTGTTCAGACCGTGCCGTGCACACCTGTAGGGTGTGAACTGCAACTTTCTCTATCTTACAGGAAGGGGAGAAAGAATTCAATAGTTGCTTTTTTCCTGTGGCTAATATTATAATAAAAGGGCATACTTGGAATAATTTTATAAAAATAAAGCAGAAGCATGCGGATTGGGGTTTTTGTAATGGTAAAAGAGAAGAGGGTCGCCGATTCAAGAGTAGAGACAGTGCATATGGTACGCCCTAACCACTTAAATGCAGCAGGGCGTTTATTTGGCGGAATTTTGATGCAGTGGCTGGATGGTGTGGCGGGCCTTGTGGCGAAGCGTCATGCGGCAAGTGACATTATAACGGCATCTGTGGACAACCTGAGATTTATTCAGGGAGCTTATCAGAAGGATGTTATTGTAATTATTGGTAAAGTAACTTATGTGGGGAATACATCCATGGAAGTCAGAGTAGATACCTATGTGGAGAACATGGATGGGATGCGCAGGCCAATTAACCGGGCATATTTTACCATGGTTGCACTGGATGAGAATGATAAGCCAAGAGAGGTTCCCAGGCTGATTCTGGAAACAGAAGAAGAAAAAGCAGAGTGGGAAGCAGCAGAAAAGAGAAGAGAGATGCGCATTAAACGAAAGGAAGAAGGCTTTTAAGCCTTCCTCTTTAAAAGGGAGCTGACCATATTGATTGTTTGATCAATTTGTGCCTGCTCTTCTTTTGATTTACCGTCTTTTAAGATTTCCAGTATCAGAGATATCTCATCTCCTGAAAACTGTACTCCCTTTTTATTGGCACTGTTTATCAGCGCCATCATAACCGGGGCAAGATCTCTCCCGGATTTTCCTGCGGTCTGGGAAGCCGCCATCTGAATTAACTGTAGTTTGACAGGGTCAAGGTTCTTCATCGCCGGACTGTTCATCCATTCGTTCATTTCTATCATCTCCTTCCATATGGAATTCTTCTTTATTTTCCTCTTCTTTATCAGAACTATCTTCCTTTGCACTTTCTTGTTTAACAACTGGCTCATTTGAGTTCTTTATATTTGAATTTTCTTCAGTGGGATTTTCGTTTCCGGAAGATGTTTCATCAGAAAACATGTTGTTGTACATCTGAAACATATTCTGCTGATCGGGAGTCAACATTCCCATTACCATATCCATAGGATTGAAGCCGCCGGAAAACATGTTCCCTGAATTATCCGCATTCCCGGACCCGCCCATATCTCCAAAGGCACTTTCCCCACCTGGTGCGCTGTCCTGAAACATCTGAACCATTTCCATTATATTCATCATATTCAGGAATGATTCCATCATCCCTGCTTGTTGCGGAGGCAGATATGGTCTCATTTCCATTAACATTTCCATTGGTGAGGAAGCCTGGCTGCTGCTAAAAGCTCGTGTATATGAATTATAGCTGGGTCTCTGAAAAAAAGAAATGGTCTCTCTAAGCTCCAGAAACTTTACAAATACACCTAAAAAACGTTGGTTAGAAGCAGGAGTGTAGGGGAGGAAAAGCTTTAGCATCTGGAGCATAGGCGGTGTCACCAGCTCGTCAAATGGTATCATTGGTTTTTGAGGTTTCTGTTCCATAAGCACTCCTATCTATAACGTTGTAAATATATATGATTCAAAGTATAAAATTATGAGAATTGCGAAAGCTAAAGTCGAGGTCCCTACATAATATAATAAGGAGAAGAAAGGAAATTGGTGACAAAAATGAGAAGAAGACTAGTAATTGATGGTAATGCCGTATATGAAATAGATGAAGATTGTATGCTGAGGAAACGAATGGACAGCGAGAAAGCAGAAAAAGAAAGGAAAGATAGGGGAAAAGAAAAGAACCAGGAACAGTCAAAATAAATAACCACAAACAATATCCCCGGTACAGTTTGTTGTACCGGGGATATTGCTATGGTTTTATTACACCGAGAGATTCTTTCGAGCTGGGCATTAGCATCCGCATCCACTATTGCATCCACAGCCACTGTTGCATCCGCCGCCAAAGCCGCCGCCAAAGCCGCCGCCACAGCAGAGAAGCAGAATGATGATCCAGATACAGCTACTGTCATTTCCGCATCCGCTATTGCATCCGCCGCCGCATCCGCCGCCGCCAAAGCCACTGCCGCCGCAGCAGCACAGCAGGATGATGATCCACAGGCAGGAACCTATACCGTTTCCTCCACAACTATTTCCACAGTTGCTGTCGCATCCGCATCCGCAATTTGTAGCACTTAATTCACTCATGTTAAATCCTCCATATGTTTGATTACAGTTCATAATATGTAAATGGTTAAAAATGTGTGAGAGGATTTCGGAAAATAATTTAAAATTTTTTAATTATAAGTGCGTTGGAATAAATGAGCAAAAACCCATTTGCATGAATAGTATATAAAAAAGGGTATTGCTATGAAATGGGTAAAGCAAGCAGTAGGATATTGGTGTGGAGACATTATATCCAATCGATATATGGGACAGGGTGTGTGTGTAGCTGTGTTAGACACAGGAATTGCTATACATCCTGATTTTGATAGAAGAATTGTTGGTTTCCGTGATTTTGTGAATTACAGGAAACAAATATATGATGACGGAAAGCATGGAACTCACGTATCCGGAATCCTGGCAGGGAGCGGAAGGCTATCTAACGGTGTATATGCAGGCATGGCTCCCAGGGCGGAAATCCTAATGGGAAAAGTACTTGATAATGAGGGAAATGGTTCTGTGGATAATGTAGTTGAAGGAATTGACTGGCTGTTGAATGTGTACAAAAAAATGGGAGTACGTATTGTAAATATTTCCGTAGGAACACAGCCGGGAGTAGAAGCCGAGCAGGAGAAACGGCTGCTGGACGCTGTAGAAAAATTGTGGGATGCAGGTATGGTTGTTGTAGTGTCAGCAGGAAATTATGGGCCTGGAGAGGGAACGATAGCGGTCCCGGGAACAAGCAGAAAAGTCATTACGGTAGGAGCACTGGCGGAACGCAGGACCGTTATGCGGCGCGCAGATGCCCGCCAGGAGTGGGATTATTCTGGAAATGGGCCTACGGAATCCTGCGTGGTAAAACCGGATTTGGTAGTGCCCGGTACGAATATCCAAAGCTGCAACGGGGATTATACGAACCGTTGGCCAAGACCTTATACTATAAAAAGTGGCACATCCATGGCGACCCCGATTGTGTCCGGGGCCATTGCCTGCCTGCTTTCTAAGTGTCCGGATATGACAAATGTAGAGGTTAAGCTGAAGCTGCGACAGTCCTGTGTCCGAACAGAATATGCACAGCAGGGCTGGGGGATACTGCATGTGGGAAATCTAATGCGATTGTAAGTTTTCTATAAAGACATACTATATCTCTAAAAAGAGCTATGAGATAATCAATCATATTTATCAATAATTCACGGGAGATGTTGTGAAATTTAGTATTCTTCTCTGGAATATTTTCATTTTGCAACATCTTCCGTATCTAAAAACTAAGGCCGATTCAGGCAAAAATTCAAACAAAGTATTATTAAAATATAATAAGCAGAGGAATTCAAATAAAAACTCTCGAATCTATTGAATCTATAATAAAATGATTTTTATAAAATTAAGAGAATCTAAATTTTTTGATTTTATGGCGGCTGTCAAGAAAAAGTACTTGACACATGTTTTGTTTTTTAGTATGATAGCTGAGGTGATAAATGTGAATAAAATTTTAGAACAGGCATTGTTATTTGATTTTTATGGTGAACTCCTCACAGAACATCAAAAAGAGATTTACGAGCAGTTTGTGCTGGAGGATTTATCCCTGAGTGAGATTGCACAGGGGGAGGGGATCAGCCGTCAGGGTGTACATGACCTGGTAAGGCGCTGCCAGAAGATTCTGGAAGGGTATGAGGATAAGCTGCATCTGGTTGATAAGTTTCTTTCTGTGAAGGAAAAGGTGAGAGAGATTAATGAAGCGCTGGATTCTTATGAGAAGCAGGGCACTGATATTGGCGGAATGATTGAGGAAATCCGGCGGATTTCTGATACTATAATAGAGGAGTTGTAGAATGGCATTTGACAGTTTAACTGAAAAGCTTCAGAATGTATTTAAGAATCTCCGCAGTAAAGGGCGGCTCACAGAAGATGATGTGAAGACGGCTTTGAAGGAAGTGAAGATGGCACTGCTGGAAGCGGATGTTAACTTCAAGGTTGTGAAGGGATTCATAAAAGATGTGCAGGAACGGGCAGTCGGCCAGGATGTAATGAACGGTCTGAATCCCGGACAGATGGTAATTAAGATTGTAAATGAAGAGCTAGTCAGGCTAATGGGCTCGGAGACAACAGAAATTGCACTGCAGCCGGGAAGCGCGATTACAGTGATTATGATGGCAGGTCTTCAGGGTGCCGGTAAGACGACAACCACTGCGAAGCTTGCAGGAAAGTTTAAATTAAAGGGAAAGAAACCGCTCCTTGTGGCCTGTGATGTGTACAGACCCGCTGCTATTAAGCAGCTGCAGATTAATGGAGAGAAGCAGGGCGTGGAAGTATTTTCCATGGGAGATAAGAATAAGCCTTCGGATATTGCAAAAGCGGCTTATGAACATGCTGTAAAGAATGGAAATAATATTGTTATTCTGGATACAGCCGGACGCCTTCATATTGATGAAGATATGATGGCGGAACTGCAGGAAATCAAAGAAGCAGTTACTGTGCATCAGACTATATTAGTGGTAGATGCCATGACCGGTCAGGATGCGGTTAATGTTGCCGGAAGTTTTCATGAGAAAATCGGCATAGATGGAGTTATCGTTACAAAGTTGGACGGTGATACCAGAGGCGGTGCGGCTTTGTCAATTAAGGCTGAGACCGGAAGACCGGTTCTTTATGTTGGTATGGGAGAAAAGCTTTCCGATTTGGAGCAGTTTTATCCCGACAGAATGGCTTCCCGTATTCTTGGCATGGGCGATGTTCTGACTTTGATTGAAAAAGCAGGGGCGGAGCTGGATGAAGAAAAAGCCAAAAAGATGACAGAGAAGATGAAAAAAGCCCAGTTTGACTTTGAGGATTACCTGGAAAGTATGAGTCAGATGAAGAAAATGGGCGGTCTGTCAAGTGTAATGAGCATGATGCCGGGATTAGGCGGTATGAGCAGCGGTAAAATGCCGGATTTTGATTCCGATGAGAATGAGAAGAGAATGGCTCGTATGGAAGCGATGATTTATTCCATGACAATGGAAGAGCGCAGCAATCCGGATTTGCTCAATCCATCAAGAAAGCACCGTATAGCAAGGGGCGCCGGCGTGGATATTTCTGAAGTGAACCGTATGGTAAAACAGTTCAATGAAGCAAGGAAGATGATGAAGAAACTTCCGGGTATGATGGGTGGTAAGAAAGGCAAGTTCAAACTTCCTTTTTAACACATAGATTAAACAAAAAAGAAAAGATGAGGTGAAAAAATGGCAGTAAAAATTAGATTAAAAAGAATGGGACAGAAGAAGGCTCCTTTCTATAGAATCGTAGTAGCAGATTCCAGATCCCCAAGAGATGGCAAGTTCATCGAAGAAATCGGAACATACGATCCAAACCTGGAGCCAAGCGGAATCAAAGTTAATGAGGAAGCTGCTAAGAAATGGTTAAACAACGGAGCTCAGCCTACAGAAGTAGTAGGTAAAATCTTAAAAGTAGCAGGAATTGAGAAATAAGCTGTTCCGCGGAGGTGGCTTAGATGAAAGAATTAGTTGAAGTAATTGCGAAAGCATTAGTAGACGAGCCTGACAGCGTTGTTGTTTCTGAAAAACAGGACGGCAGAACCACTGTGATTGAGGTTCGTGTCGCTGACGGCGATATGGGCAAGGTCATCGGAAAGCAGGGCCGTATTGCAAAGGCAATCCGTTCTGTAGTTAAGGCGGCTGCTGCCAAGGAAGATAAGAGAGTTGTTGTTGACATTGTACAATAACGTTAAAAGGGACAGCCTTCATGCATCCGCATAAAGAGCCTGCCCCTTTCCTTTTATCCAGGAATGGCATGTGCTTTTGACCAGACCAAGCTGTATAAGGAGGAAACATCCATGTCACTAAGGAAACAACCATGCCGCTAAGTTCGAAAGAACCTCACTAAGCCAGCAGGTTGTGCTTTACTACTAAGTTCGAAAAAACCTCACTAAGTAGTATAAGCAAGTCAACAGGATGTACTTTACAGCTAAGGTCTGAAAGAACCAGACCAAGCTGTATAAGCAGGAGGAAAGAGATGGAGCAGTTTTTACAAGTAGGGATTATTTCCTCTACTCATGGAATCCGTGGGGAAGTTAAAGTATTTCCGACTACGGATGATGTGACAAGATTTAAGGATTTAAAACAAGTTATTTTAGATACAGGAAAAGAGCAGGTACCTTTGACGATAGAAGGCGTAAAGTTTTTTAAACAGTTTGCTATCGTAAAGTTCAAAGGAATCGATAATATAAATGATGTAGAGAAATACAAAGGAAAAAGTCTTCTTGTAGGCAGAGAAGATGCGGTGAAGCTGGAAAAGGACGAGTATTATATTGCCGATTTGATTGGTATGAATGTATTCACCGGAGAGGTCGAGTTCGGTGTTTTGAGAGATGTACTTGAAACCGGGGCAAATGAGGTCTATGTAGTAGATTCAAAAGAGTACGGCGAAGTGCTGATTCCAGCCATACAGCAGTGTATTCTGGATGTGAATGTAGAGGAACGCACGATGAAGGTACATTTGCTGGATGGGCTGATTTCTGAGAGAAAATGATACCTTCTTGAACATTAGTAGTTCAAGAAGTATGGGGTAAGGGGCAGAAGATACATGAATTTTCATATTTTAACATTGTTTCCGGATATGGTTATGGATGGGCTGAATACTAGTATCACAGGACGTGCAGTCAATAATGGCCTGCTCTCCATTGAAGCCGTGAATATCCGTGATTATGCATTTAATAAGCATCAGAGTGTAGATGATTATCCTTATGGGGGCGGTGCAGGTATGCTCATGCAGGCAGAACCTGTTTACCTGGCTTATGAGGCAGTTGCAGAGAAACTGGGGAAAAAGCCAAGGGTAGTGTACCTGTCTCCCCAGGGACAGACATTTAATCAGCAGATGGCGGAAGAGCTGGCCCAGGAGGAAGAACTGGTTCTTCTCTGCGGGCACTATGAAGGTATTGATGAGCGTGTGCTGGAGGAGATTGTAACAGATTATGTTTCTATAGGAGATTATGTGCTGACTGGGGGAGAGCTTCCTGCTATGGTTATGGTAGATGCCATTTCCCGTTTGGTACCGGGAGTACTTCACAATGATGTGTCGGCGGAGTTCGAATCTTTTCAGGATAACCTGCTGGAGTATCCTCAGTATTCACGGCCAGAGGAGTGGCATGGGAAAAGGGTACCGGAAGTACTGCTTTCGGGCCACCATGCGAACATAGAAAAATGGCGCAGGGAACAGTCTGTTTTAAGGACAAAAGAGCGGCGGCCGGATTTGCTGGAAAAATGTGAGCTGACGCCCTCGGAAAAAAAGCTTATTGAGGAATGAAGAGATATTCAGGGAATAAAAAGATAGGTTGTATAATAATAGAAGCGCCCTATATTCTGCATGATACAGAAAGGGCGCTTTGTTTTTATGCGGTAATTAATAGGTGAACAATTGTGTCCAGTAGTTTGTACCAGATGCATTCTGATAGTAACCTACACCAATTTTAGTGAATTTGGCATTCAGGATGTTAGCTCTGTGTCCTTCACTGTTCATCCATCCGTTCATGACCTGTTCCGGAGTTTTTTGTCCCCAGGCGATATTTTCACCGGCACCATAGAACCGTACTCCCTGCTGAACAAGCGCTGTACTGAAAGAACTTCCGTCAGGGCGTGTGTGTGAAAAAGACGTTTCGGTTTCTTTAGCACGTACCAGTGCGGCAGCTTCAATAGATGCATCGGCTGTGACTGGTGACAGACCTGCTTTGGCACGTTCCTGATTTACAAGATTGACTACCTGCTGAACATAGCTTGCATTCTCTTGACCGGTACCCGGCTGATTCGTATCTGGTTTTTCTGGAGTTTCAGGCTGGTTCGTATCCGGTTGGTTTGTGTCAGGCTGTTCCGGAGTTTCAGGCTGATTCGTGTCTGGCTGCTCCGGAGTTTCAGGCTGGCTCGTATCTGGCTGCTCCGGAGTTTCAGGCTGGCTTGGCAGTACACAGTTAGACAAGTCAGGAATTGTACAGTTGATTCCCAGTTCCTCCAGTTTTTGTTTCAGCTCGTCTGCACTGGTGATGCTTCCGTTGATGTAGACGGTTCTGCCCTGTACTTGCTGGCATATCTCTGCTGGCGATGCCGCCTGTACGGACAGGGGGCTCATTGCGGCTGCTCCTACAACAGCCGTTGCAAGCAGTGCCGGTAATATCTTACGCTTCATGAATATGTACCTCCTAAAATATTGTGATATTGTTACAAAAATATTACAAGAAAATAATATCATGAAATAAAGGGATAATATACAGGTAACATTTGGAATCGGGGTGAATCTGCGTCATATGTGGTATTGCAAAGAAGTGGTGATTTCTATCACAATATGGATTATACTTAGAAATACAAGTAAGGGATTTAATGTAAAAGTAACATGAAATAATTTAGTTTAGAGCATGAGATTCAGCAGGAGGTAGATTCATGAGAATGTACGATTTGATTGTGAAAAAGAAGAAAGGGGAGAAGCTGACTAATTCAGAGATTACTGAAATGGTTGCCGGATATGTAAATGGTGAAATTCCGGATTATCAGATGTCTGCTATGCTGATGGCGATCTGCTTTCAAGGGATGGATGCAGAAGAGACAGCCTCACTGACAATGGAGGTTGCCAGATCTGGGGATATGGTGGATTTATCTCCCATTGAGGGAGTGAAGGTAGACAAACACAGCACCGGCGGCGTCGGAGACAAGACTACAATCGTTATAGGGCCAATTGTTGCAGCGTGTGGTGTAAAGGTAGCCAAAATGTCAGGCAGGGGACTTGGACATACAGGTGGAACGATTGATAAATTTGAGGCGATTCCGGGAATGAAGATGGCACTGAATCAGGAAGAATTCTTCTCTATTGTAAATAAAGTAGGTGTCAGCGTTGCCGGACAGTCTGGCAATTTGGCACCGGCAGATAAGAAACTATACGCTCTCCGGGATGTAACCGGAACGGTAGACAGTATACCTTTGATTGCCGCATCTATAATGAGTAAAAAACTGGCATCTGGAAGTGATTGTATTGTTCTTGATGTAAAAACAGGCAGTGGTGCATTTATGAAGACATTGGAAAGCTCCATCGAACTTTCCAAAGCCATGGTTGAAATTGGGGAACATGCCGGAAGAAAAACAATGGCAGTGGTAACAGATATGGATATCCCTCTGGGATATGCCATCGGTAATTCTTTAGAAGTTATAGAATCAGTGGAGACTCTGAAGGGAAGGGGGCCAAAAGATTTAACACAAGTTTGTATAACGTTGGCTTCTAATATGTTGCATGTTGCAGGAAAAGGTGATATAAAAGAGTGTGAAGTAATGGCAAGAGAAGCACTGGAGAGCGGCAGGGCATTTGATAAATTAGTAGAGATGGTAGAGGCCCAGGGCGGAGATTCTTCCGTTATTAAAGACACAAATAAGTTTGGAGCCACTCCTTATAGAAGTGAAGTAAAAGCAGTAAAGTCTGGATTTGTAAATCACTTAAATACAGAAAAATGCGGAATAGCCTCTGTGTTGCTGGGTGCAGGCAGGGAGACATTAGACAGCGAAATCGATTATCTGGCAGGCCTTATTTTAAATAAGAAGACAGGCGATTATGTGGAAGAAGGCGAAGTACTTGCTGAAATGTATGCTTCTGATAAAGCATTATTCGATAAAGCAGAAAAGCTGCTTCAGGAGGCGTATTTGATTAAAGATGAAAAGCCGGAAATGCAGCCCCTTATTCATGCAAAGGTTACAGTAGATGGAGTGGAGCTGGCACCTGTTTTAGGACAGTAATAAAAAGGACTTGAAACCTGTAAGGAAATGTGATAAAATACAACAGTTGTGAAGTGAGAAATGATGGTCCTCTGATGCAAAAATAGTTTTGCAGACACCATATGAGTCTGCAGACAGGTATTAAGAACGTCTAAATATGAAGGAGGTCACACAATGAATGATATTATCAGAAGTATTGAGGCAGAACAATTAAAGGAAAACGCACCGGAGTTTCATGTTGGTGATACTGTAAAAGTATACGCTAAGATTAAAGAGGGTGCACGTGAGAGAATTCAGGTGTTTGAAGGCACAGTTTTAAAGAAACAGGGCGGAAGCACAAGAGCTACTTTCACAGTGAGAAAGAATTCTAATGGAATCGGTGTTGAGAAAACATGGCCGTTACATTCCCCTAACGTTGAAAGAGTAGAAGTTGTGCGCAGAGGTAAAGTCAGAAGAGCAAAACTGAACTACTTGAGAGACCGCGTTGGTAAGAGAGCTAAGGTAAAAGAATTAGTAAAATAGTAACTATGAGAGGGACAAGTACAACATGTATATTGTCCCTTTTATGTATAATTGGAAACGGTGTTTCTTATATGAGGAAAGAAAATGGCAGATTTAAATTTTCGGAAAAAGCATAGGGGACAGGCGAAAAGAAAGCGAAAGGTGAAAAAGAAACGAGAGCTGAAGTTTGATACAGGAAAACCTGAGCTGCGGTTTCGGAAGGAAAAGACAAAAGCAGAAAAACAAAATACTGGTGTAATTGTGAACTGGGTTGTACAGATTGTGATTGTCTGTGTCATTGCATTTATGCTTGTTTGGTTTTTTGGACAGAGAGTCAGTAATGCAGGCGATTCTATGAAGCCTGTTCTAAATAATGGTAATGTTGTAATGATAAACAGGCTTGTTTATAATGCAAGTAAGCCTAAACGCGGGGATATTATTGCATTTAAGCCGAATGGAAATGAGAATACCCATTATTCGGTGAAACGGATTGTAGGTCTCCCAGGTGAAACAATACAGATTAAAGATGGTAATATTTACATCAACGGTGAGGTTATGACAAAGGATATTTATGCGGAGTATATCAAGGAAGCCGGCATTGCAGATGAACCTCTGACATTGGGCGGTGATGAGTTTTTTGTACTGGGAGATAACCATTCCAGCAGTGATGACAGCAGAATGGCTGATATTGGTAATGTGAAGCGGAGTGAAATATATGGGCGGGTTTGGTTTGTAGCCAGCTTTGGTTCTGATTTTGGTTTCGTGAAAAGATAAAGGAGGAAGATAACATGCATTTTCAGTGGTATCCTGGTCATATGACCAAGGCAAAGCGCATGATGCAGGAAAATATAAAACTAATTGATCTTGTGATTGAATTAGTAGATGCCAGGATTCCGGTGAGCAGCAGAAATCCGGAAATTGATGAGCTGGGAAAGAACAAGGCAAGGCTGATTCTGCTGAATAAGTCAGATTTGGCAGGGGATAAATGGAATGATGCATGGGCGGAATACTTTAAAGAAAAGGGGTATTCAGTTCTAAAAGTAAATTCCAAAAAGGGCGGGGGAATTAAGTCCATACAGGGTGTGATTCAGGAAGCCTGTAAAGAGAAAATAGAGAGAGACAGAAAGCGGGGAATCCTGAACCGCCCGGTGAGGGCTATGGTAGTAGGAATTCCCAATGTTGGAAAATCAACGTTTATCAATGCCCTGGCAGGTAAAGCATGTACGAAGACAGGAAATAAGCCAGGAGTGACGAAAGGAAAGCAGTGGATCCGCCTGAATAAAAACGTGGAGCTTCTGGATACTCCGGGAATATTGTGGCCCAAATTTGAGGATCAAACAGTGGGGCTTCGTCTTGCGTTTATCGGTTCTATCAAAGATGAAATTCTCAATACGGAAGAGCTGGCTATGGAACTGATTAGATTCTTAAAAGAGTTCTATCCTGGAACTTTGAAAGAAAAGTACCAAATAGAGGAAGCTGAGGATGATTTTTCATGTTTGCAGGAAGTTGCAGAAAGCAGGCATTGTCTTGTAAAAGGCAGTGAGCTGGATACAGAGAAGGCTGCCAGATTGCTTCTGGATGATTTCAGGAATGGAAGACTTGGGAAAATAACACTTGAATTTCCCAATGATTATGAATAAGATATAGGTAGACACTAGAAAGAAGGTTTACGGAATGGACCAGGAGAGAAGTATCATAAGGGAACTGTTTGGCTGGATTGTGTATATACTGATTATAGTAGGCCTTACCTACTTAATTATTACATTTGTGGGCCAACGTACACGTGTCAGCGGCTCCTCTATGGAGACTACGCTGTCAGACGGGGATAATCTGATTGTGGATAAGATATCGTACCGTTTTGGAGAACCAAAGAGATATGAGATTATTGTATTTCCCTATCAATACGAGGAAAATACATACTATATAAAACGGATTATCGGCCTGCCGGGAGAGACAGTGCAGGTGATGGACGGAGACGTGTATATCAACGGGCAGAAGCTGGATGAGAATTATGGCAATGAAGCGATGCAGGACTCGGGAATTGCAGGTGAGCCGATTACATTAGGTGAGGATGAGTATTTTGTACTGGGAGATAACCGGAATCACAGTGCGGACAGCCGGGATGACAGTGTGGGAGTACTCCACCGGAAGGATTTGCTGGGGCGGGCGTGGATTCGTATCTGGCCGTTTAACAAATTCGGAGTGATTAAACATGAGTAAGAGTATCAGCAGTATCAGACAGGAATTTGAACAGGCACAAAAACAGGAGCTTCCCGGTCTTTATGAAATGTATGCCGGGGACAGCCGAAGCGGTATCAAAGCTCTGATATTAAAATATAAAAAACAGGAAGAGAAGCTTCTGGAGGAGCGTCTGCGCCTGGAACAGATGAGACAGTTTGAAAAAAAATATGAGCAGTATACTTATATCTGCGGTATTGATGAAGTTGGCAGGGGACCTCTGGCGGGGCCGGTTGTGGCAGGAGCGGTCATTCTTCCAAAGGATTGTGAGATACTTTACATTAATGATTCAAAAAAACTTTCTGCGAAAAAACGGGAAGAACTTTATGATGAGATTATGGAAAAAGCAATTGCTACAGGAATCGGTATGGTAAGTCCTGCCAGGATTGATGAAATGAATATCCTGCAGGCGACCTATGAAGCCATGCGTGCCGCTGTACGGGAACTGGACCCGGCACCAGAGCTGCTGCTCAATGATGCGGTGACCATCCCCGAGGTTACGATTCCTCAGGTACCTATCATTAAAGGCGATGCAAAGAGCGTTTCTATTGCGGCGGCCAGTATTATTGCCAAGGTAACAAGGGACAGACTGATGGCAGAATATGATAAAATACTGCCCGGCTATGGATTCGCAGAGAATAAAGGATATGGATCTGGAGCACATATCGAGGCTTTGAAGAAATTAGGTCCGACACCAATTCACCGGGTATCCTTTATTAAAAACTTTACGTAACTATTCAGCGTTTAGCCGAAGCGAGATGAAGCATAGCGAAATGGAGCTTTTCTTCCTGAACAGTTACAATTTTATTAGCTGAGTATGTGAGATCGCAGTCTAAAGGATTATGAGACAGACAAAGAAACAGAATAACAGGAAAATAGGTGCACAATATGAGCAGGCAGTGGGATATTACCTGGAACAGCAGGGGTATATCATCTTAGAGTTTAATTACCGCTGCCGCCTGGGTGAGATTGATATTATAGCCAGGGATAGCTTCTGTCTGGTGTTCTGTGAAGTGAAATATAGGCAGGATAAAAAGAAGGGAAGCCCTCTGGAGGCTGTTACTTTAAAAAAGCAGAAAATACTTTACCAGTGTGCATCTTATTATTTGACGGTTCATGGTATTTCTGACTGCCCATGCAGGTTTGATGTCATCGGGATTGAGGGAGAGAAGATAATACATATCAAAAACGCATTCCAGGGTTGAATTTCATACTATAGATTTGAAGTAACTGCACAGTCCGTGTGAAAAATTGAACATATACGATTTGAAACAGAAAGGGAGTTTTATGAGTTTAGGGCTGCACTACCAAAATGAAGAGAAGATTTTTCAAGAGATAGAGACGGATACTCCATATTTGGAATATCCGTTGTTTCAACATACGGGCATTGTAAAACATGGTTTTTCTACCCGGCTGGGCGGTGTCAGTGAAGGCTGCTATTCCTCTCTGAACCTGAGCTTTACCAGAGGGGATAATGAGGAGGCTGTCCGTGAAAATTTTCGTAGAATCGGGGCGGCAATAGGAATAAGATGTGAGGATATGGTGTTTACCCAGCAGACCCATACTGCCAATGTCCTTGCTGTGACAGAGGAAGAGAGGGGCATGGGAATTGTCCGCCCCAGAAATTATTCCGATGTAGACGGCCTTGTTACAAATGTACCAGGGCTATGTCTGGTTACCTTTTTTGCAGACTGTGTTCCCTTATATTTTGTTGACCCGGTGAAGAAAGTAATCGGCCTGAGTCACTCCGGGTGGCGGGGGACAGTGGGTAAGATTGGAAAGATAACGGTACAATTAATGAAGGAAAAATATGGTTCCGATCCTTCTGACATTTTAGCGGCAGTGGGCCCTTCTATTTGTCAGGAATGTTATGAGGTTAGCAGGGATGTAATTGAGAAATTTAGGGAATGCTTTCAGGAGAGGGACTGGTCAAAGTTATTTTATCGAAAAGAAAATGGCAAGTACCAGTTGAATCTCTGGAAGGCCAATGAGCTTGTGTTTACTGAGGCTGGAATTCCAAGGGAAAATATTGCTGTGACAAATTTGTGTACACATTGCAACAGTCAGATATTATATTCCCATAGAACAGCAGGAGATAAACGAGGGAACTTATGTGCCTTTCTTGCCCTGAGGGAAGATATATAACAAATATTAACTTTTAATAAGCGTGGGTTTATTGCGGGTGAATTATACCCCACGAAAAAGGAGGCTCATATGGGTTTGCAGATATCAGATTTAACATCTCCGGAGGAGGTTACTACAGAGGTGGCTGAAGAGGTGAATCGTGCCACACAATATTTTCAGGATCATCTTCCGGAAGTAATTAACTTTGGGATAAGAGTAGCATTGGCATTTGTGTTTTTCATTATTGGCCGTTTTATCATCCACTGGATACAAAAACTTGTAAAACATTCTTTGAAGAGAACACATGCAGACCAAGGTGTGATTCAGTTTATCGACTCTCTGCTGAAATTCGGTTTATATACGCTGCTGATTTTTATAATTGCCACAAAGCTGGGTGTTGAGTCTTCGTCAGTGGCAGCATTAATTGCTTCTGCCGGGGTAGCCATAGGTTTGGCTTTGCAGGGAAGTCTGGGAAACTTTGCAGGCGGAGTGCTGATACTTCTTCTGAAACCATTTGTGGTAGGAGATTATATTATTGAAGATACTCAGAAGAATGAAGGTACAGTAAAAGAAATACAGATATTTTATACGAAATTATCAACGGTGGATAATAAAACAATTGTCATACCTAATGGTACTCTTGCAAATAGCAGTTTGACAAATGTAACAGCGCGCCCCGAGAGACAGCTGGATTTGAAAGTGAATATTTCTTACAATGCAGATTTGAAAAAGGCAAAAGCATTACTGGAAGGTTTGTTGGCAAAGGATAGCTCCGTTATGCAGGATGAAGATGTCAATGTATTTGTAGATTCCCTTGGAGAAAGTGCCGTTGTACTGGGGATGCGTGCCTGGGTAAAGACAGAAGAATTCTGGGCTGCAAGATGCAGATTGTTGGAAGAAATCAAATTGGCATTTGACAAAGAGGGAATCGAAACACCTTATCACCAATTGAGAGTTCATATGCCGGAGGCAGTGAAAAACGAAAAAAATGGTTGAAATTCCTTCGGAAAAGCGATATAATAACTAAGGTTCGCTTCACGGACCTTAAGCTGAAATAGCTCAGTTGGTAGAGCACTTCACTCGTAATGAAGGGGTCGTCGGTTCAAGTCCGATTTTCAGCTTGGTAGAAAATAGCCGCAAATTCAGTGTTTACAAGGGGTTGCGGCTTTTTTAAATTTTTTTCGGTGTTCAAACGCATTTTTTGATAGGTATTTATTCAATTTATCTTTTGAGCAGGATTCTTCACTTTTAAACTCAGCAACACATATTTATAATAAAAATTAAGAAATAGCCCGGAATTGGTAAGGATTCCGGGCATTTGTGAAAGTGATGTGGTGAAGTAAAATAGAAAAATAATTATTGACAAATTTAGACAATTATTGTAAGATACTTATATACAAAAGAAGTTACTACATATGTAATTAAAATACAAATGAATAAGTTGCAAAAGATAAATAACCCGGAATCTCAATTGATTCCGGGTTTGTTGCGTTTGGGGAAAATAACACATGCTATATAGATTTTTTTACTCATTAACCTTATCTGCTTTACATTGAATAACCAGTCATTCCCTTTGAATGGTTGGTAATAAATTTTTTTTCGGTGTAAAAACATACTTCATATAGTAAGAGAGTCTAATAATAAGTGCACCAAAATGAAAAATGATGCGCTTGAAAAATTAGTATCCGGAGTTATCTGAATCAAATTTTGTGTGATGAACTGTGCCGTATGGATGCTGTGGAGGAGCATAGATAGAAAAAAGCTTCAAATCAAAGCATTCATTGTTCTTTAGATTATGCCATGTCCCGGCGGGGATAATAATGGCTGATTGACTAGAAACGATATACTGATATTTAAGACAATCCTTTTGATTGCCCATCATCATGAGTCCGCCACCACATTCAATATAAAGAAATTGATCAAGATGAGGATGCATTTCTAATCCGATTTCAGAATTTGGAGGTATACTCATTAATGTAAGTTGGAGGTTTGTTCCTGTCCATCTGGCAGTACGAAAATTATTGTTAAAAAAAGCTTCTCTTTTGAGATTTGTAACAAATGGGTTATCCCCACAATCATAAATACTCATGATATCACCTCTATTAATAGAATATGTTAACTTATTGAAATAGTGAAAGTATTAAAATTTTGTGAAAGAAGGATGAAATGAATATTGTATCTTTTGGGGGAGGCACTAATAGCACTGCCTTACTGATTGGAATGTATAGAAAAGGAATACCGGTTGATTTGATTTTATTTGCGGATACCGGAGCCGAGTCTCCACATACCTATGAGTTTGTACAGCGATTTGGAAAATGGCTGAAAGAACATGGTATGCCAGAAATTACGGTTGTTAAGAACGTTAATAAAGACGGTGATATTTTTACATTGGAACAAGAATGTTTGCAATCTAAAAGTTTACCGAGTATTGCCTATGGCTGGAAGAAGTGTAGTTTGAAACACAAGATAGGCCCGCAGGACAAGTTTTGCACAATTATGGACCTTGTAAAGAGGTATGGAATAATTGTGAATAAGAAATACAAGAAGGTTTATGCATTAATTGACTGGGGATGGTACAGAGAGGACTGTATACGGGTAATACATGAGGAGGGGGTACCCCTGCCAGGAAAGAGCAGCTGTTTCTTTTGTCCATCCATGAAAAAACCGGAAATAAAACATTTGCGGAGAACCCACCCTGAATTGTTTGCTAGGGCAATAGCCATTGAGGAAAATGCACAAGAAAGCCTGGTTAAAGTTAAGGGACTTGGAAGGAATTATGCTTGGAAAGATTTTATGGAGTGGGAAGATAGCCAGATAAGCATGTGTGAGTTCTACGAGGAAAATGAGATTTCATGTAGCTGTTACGATGGCTAACAAACTGAGATTTATTTCTTGTTTTTTGTTCGGTCTATGAATAGTCCGATTAATAGACCGAAGGAAAGACCAAGAGCCAGATTGTCAATTGACAATCCAAAGATTAGCCCTAAACTTAAGCCGATGGCTATTCCATCAGAGTTTTTATTTTTATTATTATTTGCTGACATGAAAATTTTCTCCTTTGCAAGTAATATTTTACAACATTTTTTTGGATATGTATATAGGGTTTATCAGTAATAATTTCGAATAGAGCGTCCGGATGCTGAGTGCCGGGGAAAGAGGTAGAAGAAATGGGTAATAGAATTGTAAAACATTCATCTCGTTACTCTGGTCCCGCAGGAGATTGCAGGTCAGCTAGTGAAATTTTTGAGGGAATTGAAAAACGCGCCCAACAGTCACAGACGGCATTTAGTAAGTTGCGAGATTGCCTAGATAACACATTGGAAGAAATGATCTTGTCTAGTTATGAAGGGGTTGTAGAATCTATCAAAAACACTTTTATAGAGTGGTGGAGCGAACATGATATTGATGTCAAAGAAAGATTGGAAAGTCGCTAAACTGAAACTTGCTAATAGATGTCAAGTGCTTTTTGATAAAAAATAATTAGTAAAAAGGGTAACTTTAATAAACACCATGATTAATGATGAAAATAGGCAGAAGGTAGATTATTTATAAATTTCCATTACACGCGCATAGTAGATTCGCAAAAACTTATTAACACCGGTCATTTTGGCAACAGTTTTATATTTGCCCTCTGATTCTTTTTTAATAATAAATTGGTATACAGCATCATTTTCAGGCTTATGTACTTTCAACGAATGCATCACTTCATAACATGCTCTTCGAAGATAAGCTGAACCTCGTTTTGAAATGTGTCTGTTTGTCCCTTCAAACTGGCCTGAATATTCTGGCAGAGTATAAGCAATTGACTGCATTTGTCGCAATAATAAATCAGCAGAGGAGCTGGCTTGTTTTAATAGTAAAAGACATTGAGATAGAGCAAGGGAGGTACTAACATCAGGGCTGCGGGTAGTGATGCTATTGGATGCTGCTTCATATATGGCGAGAGCTTTTTTCTGAGAACTCCGACAGCGATGTCTTTTAGCAAATGCAATATAACTGTTTGTAAATCGCTTTTTCCCCCATTTGAAGGATTCTTTCGTAGCTTTGATATTTTTCTACAAAATCAAAGAAAAAGGTGTTTTCTAAGTATCTGGAGGAAATAGGGATAATGTTTTGAATGCCAGGCATAATTTCATCAACCAAAAGGGAGAGACTTGACGAAAGTAAAAGAAGAATGGGACAACAGGCAAGAAACAGTGGAAGTTCTTAAATATCTTAATGAGAATTATTTTACAGATGGTTTTAATGATGCAAATGTAGCGTTGGAAATTGCTATTCAGGAGTTGGAAAACTAATGTTTAACCATTTTGCCAGAGAGACATATATTATTATAAAAATGTATTGCTGGTGAACGATGATTACAGAAAATTATTCTATTTCATTTTTGGGACTTGATCCACTATATTACTCATCAACAATTGTTGGAAATAATTGGAATATAGCTGCAGACAAAATTTATGAAGAAACTGGTATTCGTATTTCAGGGAGGATACAAGAAAGTTATATTGTTGGTCAAGATGAGGAAGAACTTAATAACACTATTATTTTTTTAGTTGAAAGTTCAAGAGTTCCCGAGGAAGTAGCAACTGAGGAGGAGTACTGGAATGCTTATAGAGATGTTATCGAAGAGGTTAGACGTAGATTGGGAAATCCCAGGATGGATCTAACAATAAAGAGGGAGGATATGTACCATTTTAAAAAAATTTAACATAATCCGAGTGGTAGAGCGTACCACTCAATTAAATGTACAAGCAATATAAAAGCGTCCGGCTGCTGAGTGCCGGGGAAAGAGGAACAAGATATTTGAAGAGCATTTTGTGAGAGGGGATACCTATAAACAGTCCTATAATCTGGGGGGTATTATCAAAATAAATACCAATGGAAATCTGGGAGATTATAGTATTGAGGGCATAGATGGTGGCGGTTGTTACGTTACATTGAGCTTAAAACGTGATTAGCTAAAACTTACATTAAAGGAGTTTGGGATGGAAGAATTAATTAACCATGCAATTAAAACGGTGCAGGATAGCAATATAACAGATGAAGGTAAGGCTTTCTTGATTTGCTGGAGAGCTATTTAGAGCTGCTTAAGCAGCAAAACTGCAATTTAACCGTTTCGACAGGGAAACATATACTATTATAAAAATGTATGAATGGTGAATTATGGAAACTGAAAATTATATAATTGCATTTTTTAATCTTGATCCTCAATACTACACAAGGGCTATTATCGGTGATATTTGGAATGCAGCTGCACGGAAAGTTTATGAGGAAACCGGTATTATAATTGTAGGAGAGGTATTTGACAGCTATTTTGTTGATCCAAGTAACGAAGTACTTAACGGACAAAATATATTCACGATTAAGAGTATAAGGATACCTCACAGAATGGGAACTGAATTTGAATATTGGGATGCGTATAAAAATGTGGTTATAGAGGTTAAAAATAACCTGGGAAATCCTAGGATAGGACTGATAACCGAAAAAGTAACACTTAATGTTTTTGAGCAGGTTTAAAATAAATAAGTGGTTGAGAGTACCGCTCAATTAAAAATGTACAAGCAATATAAGAGCATCCGGCCGCTGAAGCTGTACATAAAACACCATATCTATTATCCATGAGACAGTAATTGGAACCGTCGGGCAGAGTAAGCACGGGGTCAATTAAGAACTTTCCCACTTTTGCTCCATATACTAAGTATAGGAGGTATTGCTATGGCGATGATAGATGAAATATTAAGTGAGGTGCCACAGGCATATGCCGAGGTAAAGGGTTCGGATAAATATCCTGATATACAAGGGTGGGTTTATTTTTATGGGGCAAATGGAGGAACTATTGTGCTGGCAGAAATTTATGGCCTGCCGGATGAAGAGCAACAGTATTTAGGCAGATTCTTTGGCTTCCACATTCATGAAGGAAGTACGTGCACAGGAAACCGGACAGACCCATTTGCTGACACGCTGATCCATTACAGCCCGGGATATGTACAACACCCCCAGCATGCAGGAGATCTTCCGGTGCTTCTTTCTTTCTACGGTATGGCGTGGATGGTAGTATATACAGGAAGATTCAGACCTCAGCAGGTAGTTGGCAGAACTGTAGTAATTCATAGTAAACCAGATGATTACAGGACTCAGCCTCATGGTAATGCCGGAGAGAAAATGGCATGCGGCGAGATTAAAGAGTGGGGGAGCCAGTTAAGCGTAAATCTTATAGGCATATAGATTTCCCCAAAGAACTAAAAAGTTGATAAGGAACAGCCCGGAGTCTGGTGAGGACTCCGGGCTTTGTGGTGGGAAAGGAACTAATAAATGGTGAGGAGATTAGTTCCTTTGTTAAATAAACAACTAAGTCAGAAAAAACTTACGCAATATTATAAGATTTGGTCTTAAGTCAATATAGTGGACACCAAAACGGCGACTTTTACGCAGCACCTTTTGAATGCAATTCGTTTGGTGTCTTGTAGCCTAAGCTACTGTGAATCCGCTTTTGATTGTACCAGGATTCT
>JACERV010000039.1 GCA_013911065.1 Ruminococcus sp.
TTGTGGTACCCTAAAATGGGCCGCCCCCGTTGACGGGGAGAAAGCAAGGCTGAACTCATGAAAATACCGGTGCATGAACACCGGTATTATAAAAAATCAAAATTTACACATTTTACTTGACAAACCCTAGGCACTATACTTACCCATGAGATGTGATTATCAAATCTAATCTGCTGCTTCCATTGCCGCAAATATCCGTCCACTTTCCGGCTATAAAAACGCCCTTGCCCCTACGAAGGCAACGGCGTTTTCCCCGCAACACTGACAGAGCATATAATGTATATTTCTTGAACTGCTAACGTTCAATACGGTATATCTTTGGACAAATATTTAAAAGTGCTCTCTATGGATTTTCTCCACCGGTAATGTTTCGATCCGGCCGGGTTCTTTTTGTTCCGCCGGCATACCTAGAGAAAGGACGGCCTCCAGCCGGTAATTTTCCGGGTATTCCAGGATAGCGCACAGATAGTCTTCTGTTGTTCTTCCGTCAGGAGCTTCTCTCAGCCTTCCCTGTATCCAGCAGCTTCCAACTCCCAGACTGTGGGCCATCAGATGCATATTTGCCATCGCTATAGATGCATCCTCTGTCCACACATCTGTCTTTTCGGCATCTGCAATCACTACAATCGCACAATCTGCACCGGCCAGCATTTTTGCGGAGCCTGCTCTTGACTCTGACATTTTCTGCAGCGTTTCCTTTTTCTTCACTACAATAAACTCCCAGGGACGTATCCCCCGGCTGGAGGCGGACAACAGCCCTGCTGCCAGTATTTGTTCCAGCTTATCCTCACCGACCGGCTCTTGTGTATATTTTCTGATGCTTCGGCGGGTTCTCATCATTTCTAATAAATCCATCTTTCTTACCTCCTTATTTTAATGATTTATCCAAAAGGCAATGTGCCAGCACACTAGCAGTCTTTCACATTACCTTTCTGAATATGTTTCTCTACAATATCCTGCATACACTTCCATACATCTTTTGACGTTGCCTCTATCTTTTCATTCCGTTTATAAATCTGAGATTTTCTTACGCCATGCTCAGCCCAGCTTTTGCCGTCCGAGGCATCATTAAGCAGCAGAGGCTGAAAGTTGTCCAGCAGATGCGCGTATCCTGCCTCAACACTTTCATATTCTTCAAACTCTTCCCACAATTCCCGGAAAAGGACTCCCTGGTCTTCCGGCAGCATACCAAAGATACGCTCAGCAGCCTGTATTTCCCTCTCCCGCTTTGTCTCTGCTCCCGCAGAATCATAAGCATATGTATCTCCTGCATCAATTTCAACCAGATCATGAATCAATAGCATAATCATAACCTTAGTCAAATCCACTTCCGGTACATATTCTTTCAGCAGAACTGCCATCAGTGCAATGTGCCAGGAATGTTCCGCGTCATTTTCCTTTCGCTGCCCGTCTGCCAGATATGTCTGTCTGTAAATGTCCTTTACCTTATCAACCTCTCTGATAAATTGAATCTGCTGTTCTAATCGTGTCATTTCTTCTCCCTCAAATGTCTACAAATTCTTCTAAAGCTTCCATACCGTATTTCCCCAGCAATCGTCTGATTCCATCGCCAATCTCTTCCCTCGTGTAATCATGTGCAGCCAGAAAACCATCCTCATATCCGTTCAGATGATTATAAAACCCTATTCCTATCTCCAGATATGGCAGATTTGCTCTGTCCAATTTCTGGTAAAGCAGATTTTCCGCCTCATTGATATGACCGGCATCTGCCATCCCCAACAACCGCTCATATAAATCATCTACAGCAGTATACTCACCTTGTACAGGGAGCTCATATTCCGGATTTGATTTTTGAAATATGATTCTTGCCAGTGCCGCCGCTGCCGCCTTGATCATTCTCATAATGTAATCTTGTTCAAAGTTCATAAATATGCCCTCCTCCCATTACAATACCTTATGTGGTTTTTGAGTTATTAATTTCATTTTACCATAAAACAATACACATGTCATAAGATTTTCCAAGCTTCTTATCTTTGTTTTACAATACAAGCGGCGGCTTTGAAATAAAGATCAAAAGCCGCCGCCTGGAAACAATATTTAAATATGTGTCTTATAAATCTACCTTTCCGGTCGTATCCCCATTGATTACATAGTATGCTGCTGCCTCTTCGGGCTTCAGGTAAATCTTCACATCTTTCATATCACCCACTTTATTTTTCAGGGTTTTTGTCCAGACATCTTTTACCTTCTGAAGAATTTCTTTTTCTGTATACTCTTTTCCGGCAAACTGCAAAAACAGCTCGGTTGTCTTCCCTGCTTTTTTTGCTGCCGTCTTCTTTACAGACGTTTTTTTCTGTGCATCCTTTTTCACCTCAGGTTTCTTAACTTCCTCTTTCACAGGCTGAGGATTTTGCAGAACTGCCGCTCTTGTCTCAATTGCTTTTGTAGTATCCTTTTTCGTTTCAATTGCCTTTGCCCGTCCGGCTGTTGTCTCAATTGCTTTCGCTGTTGTTTTTGCTGCTTCCTTCGTCTTCATACTTGTTCCCTCCTGCTAAAACATTAGGCTCCAACATAAACATTTCCTTGCTGCAAATTGTATTACACCTCATTTTTTCGCCTGATATCCACGGAAAAACTCCGAGAGGCTATTTAACGTTTTCAAAAGAACCGGTATCTCATCTGCATCCAGACTTTGAATGACTGCATCTGTCATCTGCATATGAAAGTCCTTATGGTGAAGAAATGCTCTCCTGCCTTTCTCTGTCAGCCGGATATAAACTACGCGGCGGTCAGATTCGCTTCTTTCCCGCACCACATATTTTTTATTCACAAGGCTGTTGACAGATGTCGTAAGTGACCCTGCAGTGATACCGAGCTTCTTAGCTACCATGGACATTGTGCTGTCCACTCCCGGACCAATGGCTTCTATGATATGCATGTCATTATTGCTGATATCCTTATATTCTTCTGTAATAATGGCTTCCGCTTCCAACTCCCAGATCTCATTAAACAAATGAACCAGGATATCATTGATAGTTTCATGTGCATTCACAGATGCTGCACTCCTTTCCAAACATCCCCGCTTGTGCCAGATATATGAATATAATGAAGTTCATCCTGAGCTGCCGCCTGGATTCGCTAAATTACTTTCGGTCGAACAGGGAATCTACCACTTCTTTTACCGTTTCCATGCGTGTTGCCTTGTATGCATTGGCCCCACAGAACAATAGTGCCTGATCTATCTCTCCTTTTGCAGCATTTATCAGGCTGTCCGTAATACAGTACGGAATCTCATTGGGACTGCATTTTGACAGGCATCCGTGGCAGGGGGTATGAGGTATCTTTTCTCCTAGCATAACACGTTTCATGAAAGGATTCAAGATTGCACGCCCCGGCATGCCTACAGGACTTTTTACAATGGCGATATCTTCTTCCTCTGCCTTTAAATGTGCTTCTTTATATTTTATGTCAGCATCACATTCTTCCGTCGTAATAAACCGTGTGCCAACCTGTACTCCATCTACACCCAGTTGCTCAGCATGTTTTACATCTGCGCTGTCATAAATTCCTCCGGCAAGGATAACCGGAATCTTTGTATTATATTTTGTTTCATAAGTCCGGACAACTTCTATGATTTTCTTAATTTCTTCATCATATGCTTCCGGAGAATAAAGCTCCAGCTCCTCTTGCTTAAATCCAAGATGCCCTCCGGCTTTTGGTCCTTCAATTACAATCAGATCCGCTGTCCTTTGGTGCTTTCTGCCCCAGTATTTCAGGAGTACATTTGCCGATTTCTCTGTGGATACAATCGGGGCAATCCTGGTATGACTTCCTGCTGTAAGTGCGGGAAGATCCATAGGCAGGCCAGCCCCAGAAATGATAATGTCGGCGCCTGCCAGAACTGCGGCTTCAACATGCTGTTTAAATTCCCGGAGAGCGGTCATGATATTATAGCCGACAATTCCCTGGGGAGAGATTTTCCGTGCTTTATCCATTTCTTTTTGAATAGCCCTGCGGTTGGCTTCCACGGGGTTTTTATCAAAATCCGGCTCACGAAAGCCAATCTGTGCGGTAGAGATGATTCCCACACCGCCTTGTGCTGCAACGGCACCGGCCAGATTCCCCAGACTGATTCCCACTCCCATTCCCCCTTGAATCAGGGGAACTTTAGTTGTCTTTTCACCTACTTTAAATGGACCCATATCTTAAAAACCTCTCCTTTACTTCTATATTCGCCGGAACCGCTGATAACGTTTCTCTGTAAGTTCGCTGGCGGAAAGCGCAGCATACTTATTTAAAAATCCGTTTAAATAGAATTCCAGCGCGTCACTGACATTCTCAAAGTTATCCTGAGTATAGTGCTCCGGTTCTGCAATTACTTTTTCAATCACTTTCATTTCCAACAAATCACCGGCTGTCAGCCGCATCACTTCCGCAGCTTCATTCGCCTTTTTGCTATCCTTCCACAGGATACTCGCAAACCCTTCCGGAGAAAGTATAGAATAGATGGAATTTTCCAGCATCCATACTTCATCTGCAACCGCTACCGCCAGAGCACCGCCGCTGCCGCCTTCACCAATTACCACAGACAACACCGGTACCTTCAGTCCTGACATTTCAAACAGGTTTCTGGCAATGGCCTCTCCCTGCCCTCTTTCTTCAGCTTCCAGGCCGCAAAATGCACCTGGAGTATCTACAAAACAGATAACCGGACGACCAAACTTCTCCGCCTGTTTCATCAAACGAAGGGCTTTTCTGTACCCGTCAGGGGACGGCATTCCAAAGTTACGCTCAATATTTTCCCTGGTGGTCTTTCCCTTTGCCTGGGCAATGACAGTTACAGGACGTCCGTAGAAGTATGCCGTGCCTCCTATAATAGCCTTGTCATCCTTAAAATAACGGTCCCCATGAAATTCCATGAAACCATCAAATAATTTTTCAATATAATCTCTTCCTATCGGACGGTCTTTTCTCCGGGAAACCTGTACACGGTCCCATGCACTGGCGTAAGGCCTTTCCTGAAGTTTCTGCACGGGGGCCTCTCTTAAAGCTTCCCTTGGCTCAGGCGTATTTTCACTGTGCAATTTCAGTATCTGTGCCAAAGTGTCCTTCATGTCCTCACGTTCCACGATTTTATCAATAAAGCCATGTTCCAGCAAGAACTCCGAGCGCTGGAATCCTTTGGGGAGTTTTTCTCCGATAGTCTGCTCTATGACTCTGGGACCTGCAAAACCAATCAGTGCATTTGGCTCTGCCAGAATAATATCTCCCAGCATGGCAAAGCTTGCAGTCACACCTCCTGTGGTCGGGTCCGTCAGAACAGAAATATAAAGAAGTCCTGCATCACTGTGACGTTTCAGAGCCGCGGAAGTCTTTGCCATCTGCATCAAGGATATAATCCCTTCCTGCATCCTCGCCCCTCCCGAACAGGCAAATAAAATGACCGGAAGCTTTTCCTCTATGGCACGTTCTACAGCACAGACAATCTTTTCTCCTACCACTTCCCCCATGCTTGCCATCATAAAACGGCCGTCGCACACACCAATTACCGCAGGTTTGCCGTCAATCTTGATTTTTCCTGTAACAATGGCTTCCTCCAGCCCGGTCTTCTCCTGTAATGCTTCAAGCTTCTCCTCATATCCCTTAAAATTCAGAGGATTTCTAGTCACAAGCCCTTTATCCCATTCCTCAAAAGAACCCTCATCCGCCAGCATTTCAATTCGCCGGTAAGCGTGGATACGGAAGTAACCCTGGCATTTCGGGCAGATATAGAAACCATTCTTAACATCCTCTGTCATAATGGCTGAGCCGCACTTATTACATTTACTGAGAAGCCCGTCCGGGACCTCGGGTCTGGACTCCTTTAGAGAAATGTAATTCTTCCTTTTCGTCTTTTTAAACATATTCTGTAACTTCATAATGATAACTCCTAACTTCTTGTTCGGGGAGGACGTTCAAAGGGGGACTTTTGAAAGGGGACAGACCCCTTTCAAAAGGGACTGACCCTTTTGCACTCCATTTTCAGAATATTCTTAAATCATCCCTGCCAAAACTTCTTTATAATCTTTCTATAAATTCTATATCTATATCTCCCGATTCGAAATCCGGGTGATGCAGTATTTCATATTGATAATCTACATTTGTATCAATGCCTTCTATGATGACCTCGCCAAGTGCGCTGCGCATTTTCCGGATTGCCTCTTTCCGGTTTTTTGCGTGTACAATCAGCTTTGCCAGCATGGAATCATAGTACGGTGTTACTGTATAGCCGCTGTAGATAGCGGAATCAATACGCACGCCTTTTCCTCCTGGAAGGTACATATCCGTAATGGCTCCGGGGGAAGGACGGAAATTCTTTTTCGGATTTTCTGCATTGATACGGCATTCTATGGCATGGCCGGTTATCTTTACATCTTCCTGGATGTAGTTTAATTTTCTTCCGTCCGCGATGCTGATTTGTTCTTTAATCAAGTCAATTCCTGTCACCCACTCTGTCACCGGATGCTCTACCTGAATCCTTGTATTCATTTCCATAAAGTAAAAGTTTCCGTTTTTCTCCAATAGAAATTCTATGGTTCCGGCGTTTGAATACTGGGCAGCCTTTGCAGCTTTCACAGCCGCTTCTCCCATTTTTGTCCTCAGTTCTTCCGACAAAGCAACAGAAGGAGATTCTTCAATCATTTTCTGATGGTTTCTCTGAACAGAACAGTCCCGTTCTCCCAAATGTATTACATTGCCGTACTTATCTGCGAGAATCTGGAATTCTATATGTCTTGGATGCTGGACGAAATGTTCAATATACATGGTGTCGTCACCAAAGGCCATTTTAGTTTCCTTTTGGGCCGTATTGAAACTGTTTTCAAACTCTTCGGCAGTCTCAGCTACACGCATTCCTTTTCCCCCGCCTCCAAGCGCTGCTTTTACAATGACAGGGTATCCGATTTTTTCGGCAGTCTCAGCACCGGCTGCTGCATCATAAACAGGCTCTTTGCTTCCCGGAATCACAGGTACATTGGCAGCCACCATCGTGTTTCTCGCTTCCTGCTTATTACCCATCTTGCGAATTACACTGGAATCAGGTCCGATAAACGTAATATTGCACTGTTCGCATAATTCCGCAAATTTACTGTTTTCTGATAAGAATCCAAATCCCGGATGAATAGCATCTGCGCCGGATACCAGTGTTGCACTTATGATGCGCTCCATGCTCAGATAGCTCTCTGAGGACGGTGCCGGACCTATGCAAATTGCCTCGTCAGCCAGTTGTGTATGCAGAGCTTCTTTGTCCGCTTCCGAATAAACAGCGACAGTTTCTATTCCCATTTCCCTGCATGCCCGGATAATACGCACGGCGATTTCTCCTCTGTTTGCAATCAATACCTTTTCAATCATACCCCGCACATCTCCTTAATTTCCTACCATGAACGTCAGCTCTGCGCTGACTACGACCTTACCGTCTACAGATGCAGTTGCCTGACCAACTCCCACAGGTCCTTTACACTTGATAATTGTTGTTTCCAGCTTTAATTTGTCTCCAGGACATACCATTCCTTTAAATTTGCATTTTTGGACACCTCCAAAATAAGCAATCTTCCCTTTGTTCTGCTCCATACTCAAAATTGCCACCGCACCGACCTGCGCCAGCGCTTCCAACGTGAGCACACCAGGCATAACCGGATGCCCCGGAAAATGTCCTTTAAAAAAATCTTCCCTGTAGGTCACACATTTATATCCAACCGCATACTGTCCCGGCTCGTAATCTTCAATATAATCCACCAGAAGAAACGGGTGCCTGTGAGGAATGATTTCCTGGATCTGATTTATGTCTAATTTGTTCATATTTAACCTACTTTCTGAAAAACTCGGAAAATGGCCCTCAAAAGGGTCAGTCCCTTTTCAAGAGGGTCAGTCCCCTTTTATCTTTTTATCACAAACAATGGCTGCCCGTATTCTACAGGTGATCCGTTTTCTACCAGTATTTCTGCCACAATGCCGGAGAAATCACTGTCTATTTCGTTCATCAGTTTCATGGCCTCCACAATTGCAAGTACCTGCCCCTCTTTTACGCTATCCCCTACTTTTACAAATGGTTCTGCGTTCTCAGAAGGTGCTGCATAAAATGTTCCTACCAGAGGAGATTTTACTACGTTTCCGTCCATAACTTTATCTGCTGCCGGCGCTTCTCCTGCTTCTGCGGGAACTGCCTGCATTGCCTGCACTGGCTGTACTGCTTGAGTTTGTATCACAGGCACTGTCTGGAACTGGCTGTCTGTTGTTTTTTTCAGTGAAAGCTTTACACCCTCTTCTTCATATTTGAATTCCGTCAATGTGGAACTGGATACTGATTCTACCAATTGTAATATTTGCTCTATTTTCATGGTTCTACCCTATCCTTCATACTTTTTAACTAATAAAGTTGCATTATGTCCGCCGAATCCGAGAGAATTCGTCAGCACATAGTTTATATCTTTTTCTACCGGCGCACCGATTGCATAGTTCAAGTCACACTCTTCATCGGTTTCGATGGTTCCCATTGTCTGATGGATATATCTGTCCTGGATACTTTTCACACACACAATAAATTCTGCGCCGCCTGCCGCACCCAGAAGATGCCCTATCATAGATTTCGTGGAATTTATGACAACATCCTTAGCCGCTTCTCCCAATGCATATTTAATGGCTCTTGTCTCAAATAAATCGTTATGATGGGTGCTGGTTCCGTGTGCATTGATATAATCAATCTGCTCCGGTGATACTCCTGCTTCTTTCATTGCTATTTTCATTGCCATTCCAGCCCCTCCTCCGTCTTCCTGAGGGGAAGTGACGTGGTAAGCATCTCCGGTAGAGCCATAGCCAACCAGTTCTGCATAGATTTTTGCACCTCTGGCTTTTGCATGTTCCAGCTCTTCCAGCACAACAATTCCGGCGCCTTCTCCAAGTACAAAACCACTTCTATCTTTATCAAATGGTATGGATGCCCGCATAGGATCTGAAGACGCGGAAAGTGCGGTCAGTCCTGAAAATCCTGCCACTCCGGTAGGGCAGATACAACTTTCCGTCCCCCCTGCCACTATAACATCTGCATCATCATACTGAATTGCACGGAATGCGTCACCAATACAGTTGGTTCCTGAAGCACAGGCTGTCACCACATTTGTACACTTTCCTTTCAGCCCAAGCTGAATGGACACGTTTCCTGCTGCCATGTTAGATATCATCAGCGGAACCATCAGCGGATTCACTCTGCTGGGTCCTTTTTCCACGATTTTCGTGTAATTCTCTTCTACAATCTGCAAACTTCCGATTCCGGAACCTACAATCACACCTGCCCTGTAAGGGTCTTCCTTTTCCATGTCAATTCCCGCATCCAAAAATGCTTCTTTTGCTGCAGCAACTGCATACTGGGAAAATAACTCCATACGTTTTGCTGCTTTAAAGTCCATATGCTCTTTTGCTACAAAATCTTTTACTTCTGCCGCAATCTGCACTTTATATTCAGATGCATCAAATTTGGTGATTGGCCCGATTCCGACTTTACCTGCCCGGATACCGCTCCAAAACTCCTCTACTGAATTACCGATTGGGGTCACTGCTCCCATTCCAGTTACTACAACTCTTTTCTTCATATTCATCTCCTATATTACTCTTTTTTACATCGCCATTCCGCCATCTACACACAGTATCTGGCCTGTAATGTATCCGGCTTTATCAGAAGCAAGAAATGCAACCGCCTCTGCAATGTCTTCTGTTTTCCCGAAGCGCCCCAGCGGAATTCCTGCTGCTGCACTTTCCTTCACTTTATCGGAAAGCACTTCTGTCATTTCTGTATGAATAAATCCCGGTGCAATGGCATTTACCGTTACACCTCTGGATGCCAGCTCTCTTGCCGCTGATTTTGTAAGTCCAATCACACCTGCTTTTGAAGCTGAATAATTTGCCTGCCCCGCATTTCCCAAAACTCCTGATACGGAGGAAAGGTTAATAATGCGTCCGCCTCTTTGCTTTATCATCTGCCTTGCAGCAAACCGGATACAGTTGAATGTACCTTTCAGATTTGTATTTAAAACGCTGTCAAAATCTTCCTCAGACATTTTCATTAGAAGACCGTCTCTTGTAATGCCTGCATTATTTACAAGTATATCAATCCGGCCAAGCCTTGCAATGATGTCCCCCAGAAAACTTTCACACGCATGAAAGTCAGAAACATCACACTGGAATAGCTCTGCCTTTCCTCCAGCCTGCTCAATTTCTTCTTTTGCTTCCTCTGCCTTTTCTTTGGAACCATTATAATTAATCACAACCATCGCGCCGTCTTTCGCCAGCTTCAGAGCGACAGCTCTTCCGATTCCTCTGGACGCGCCTGTAACTACTGCTACTTTTCCTTCTAACATAACTCACTAACCACCTTATCTACATCTTCCCAAGTTTCCACGTTATAAACTTTGACGTCCCTGCTAATTTTCTTCATAAACCCTGCAAGCGTTTTCCCCGGACCTACTTCGACGAATACATCCACGCCGTCTTTGATCATATTCTCCACACTTTGCTGCCAGCGTACGGAAGAGGTTACCTGTTTTGTAAGCAGCTCCTTTACTTCTGAAATATCATTCACATAATCTGCTGTGACATTCGTAACATAAGGAAGGTTCAGCGTATGCAATTCTATCTTATCTAAAACCTCCCCCAGCTTCTTTCCTGCTTCATTAAGCATTGGAGAGTGAAATGGTCCGCTTACATTCAGAGGCAATACCCGCTTTGCACCAGCCTCTTTCAGAGGCGCCCCGGCCTGGTCTACACTTTCCTTCCATCCGGTAATCACAATCTGTCCCGGACAGTTATAATTGGCAATGCTGGCTCCTTCTATATCTGAAAGTACTTCTTCAATTTTCTCTGCTTCCAGTCCAAGAACCGCTGCCATAGAGCCTTTTCCGCCCGGAACTGCCGTCTGCATCAAAATACCGCGCTTTCTGACAGCCAGCACCGCGTCCAGATCATCCATTCCCCCAGCCACAGCTATGGCAGCATACTCGCCCAGGCTCAAACCTGCCGTCACAGCCGGCATCAGCCCTTTCTCCTCCAAAATCCTTGCCATAGCCAGACAAGTTACAACAAGTGCTGCCTGGGTATATTCTGTCTGGTCTAATAAATCATTCTTTTCAAAACATAACTCTTTCATATCTATATCCAGCAGCTCAGACGCTCTGTCATAGAACTTCGCCGCTGTTTCACTATTTTCATAAAAATCCTTTCCCATTCCGGCCTTCTGTGCGCCCTGCCCGGGAAAGATAAATGCAGTCTTACTCATAGAATCCTTTTCCTCCAATTAGGCTGTCTGTCTCTTTCACCAGCTTTTGAATTAGATTCTGACAGGATAATTCTTCTTTCACCATTCCGGCTATCTGACCTGCCATTACACTGCCATTTACAATGTCTCCTTCCACCACGGCTTTCCTAAGCCCTCCCAGTGTCAGAAGCTCAAGCTCCTCAAAACTGGCGCCCTCCTGCTCCCTCTGCAGGTAGAGCTTTGTCATCTGATTACGCAATGCGCGCACCGGATGCCCTGTAGAACGCCCTGTAACTCTGGAATCAATATCTCTTGCTTTCAGAACACATTGTTTATAATTTTCATGAACAATAGACTCGTTCGTAACCACAAAATGAGTGCCCAACTGTACAGCCTGAGCACCAAGCATAAATGCTGCCGCAACTCCTCTGCCGTCAGCAATACCGCCTGCGGCAATAACCGGGATACTTACTGCATCCACAATCTGAGGCACCAAAACAAAAGTTGTATTTTCACCGATGTGTCCGCCGGCCTCTGTCCCTTCCGCTACTACAGCGTCTGCACCGCAGCGTTCCATACGCTTTGCAAGTGCTACAGAAGCAACGACAGGAATTACTTTTACTCCCGCTTCTTTCCACATCTTCATATATTTTTCTGGAGAACCTGCGCCGGTTGTTACTACCTTTACGCCTTCCTCCACGATTATTTTCGCTACTTCGTCCGCATAAGGACTCATCAACATAATATTTACACCAAAAGGTTTATTTGTCAGCTTTTTCGCTGATCTAATTTGTTCCCGTACCCAGTCGGCAGGCGCGCTTGCCGCCCCAATCAGTCCAAGCCCGCCTGCTTCTGATACGGCGGCTGCAAGATGATATTCAGCAACCCATGCCATTCCACCCTGGATAATTGGATATTCAATTTCTAAAATTTCGGTTACTTTTGTCTTCATACTAACAACCTTTCTATTACGTTTTTCTCTATTTATGTTCTTCCAGATATTTAATTACATCTCCAATAGTAGCAATCTGCTCCAGGTCCTCGGATGGAATCTCCACGCCAAACTCTTCCTCAAATGCCATAACTACTTCAAATAAGTCTAAAGAATCTGCTGCCAGATCTTCTTTAAAAGAAGTTGCCTCTGTAAGTGTTCCAATTTCTGCTCCTAAGGATTCTGCTACGATTTCTTTTACTTTTTCTAACATGATTTTAAATTCCTTTCCTGCTCTTTTTTCTTTTTATTGTGTAATCCGGTCCAACCGGGAATTACCCGTTACCACTCCAGACAGGCCGCTCCCCATGAAAGCCCCGCCCCGAATCCTGCCAATACCAGTTTTTGCCCTGACTGAAACAAACCTTCCCGGTTCATCTCATCCAAAAGAATGGGAATGCTGGCTGAAGAAGTATTCCCATATTCATCCAAGTTCATAGGGAATTTATCAATATCCTGCTTCAGACGCTTTGCCACAGCTTCAATGATTCTTTTATTCGCCTGATGCAAAATAAAATAGTTGATATCCTCCAATGGAATATCTGCCTTTTCTAAAACTTCCAGTATCACCTCAGGCACCTGCTTTACAGCAAACTTAAACACCGCCTGTCCGTCCATCTTCATATAAGAATCTAAATCTTCGGCCCCCGATATCCAGCCTTTCCGATGCCTGCTCATACAAGTCAGGGCACTCCCTTTGCCTCCATCTGAATAAGTTACCGGCTGGTATGGTATCCCCTCCTCGGCCTTCAGTACCACAGCCCCTGCACCATCACCAAAGAGAATGCAGGTTCCCCGGTCTTCCCAGTTCACCATATTAGATAAACTTTCCGAGCCAATCACCAGCACCGTCCGGTACATACCGGAAGCAATATATGCCTGCGCTGTGTTATAAGCAAATACAAATCCTGTACAGGCAGCATTCAAATCAAATCCTGTAGCATTTACTGCCCCGATTTCCCGCTGCACTTCACAGGCAGCACAGGGAAGCAATACCTCAGAAGTAAAGGTGGAAACTAAAATCAAATCCAATTCTTCGGGAGCAACACCACTGTTTTCCAAAGCACGTTTTGAAGCGGTCACTGCCATAGAAACCATCGTCTCGTCTTCGATAATATGTCTTCTGACAACTCCTGTACGTTCCCGAATCCATTCATCATTTGTATCCACAATCTTTGCCAAGTCATTATTATCCAGAAAATGAGCCGGCACATATGAGCCAGTTCCGCATATCCTTCCAATCATATTCTATCTCCATGTTTAATTTTGTTTTAAAGTATCTTTGCATTAAAATAGTTTGATTATCAAAGTATATCACACTGGTCTCATTTGTCAAGAATTAATTGAGAAAAACCGTAACAAAATTGTAACATTTTTTTACAAAAAAAATAAGTTTAGGGCTTTACAAAGCTAGGGGTCTTATGATATGATATCAGTTGTCGAGCGGAAGTGGCGGAATGGCAGACGCGCTAGATTCAGGTTCTAGTGGGAGTTATCCTGTGAGAGTTCAAGTCTCTTCTTCCGCATAAAAGCTGTGATCCTTATGGGTTGCAGCTTTTTTATTTTTGCGTAGCGGATGCGTTCCTTGGAATTTGATAAATCATAATTATTATGTAGTTAACTAAAATAAGTCAATACTATTAACAAATAAACGTATTAATAAAAGGCTTGCGTATCACGCTGCGTGATAGAGTACAATGACTTTGAGGTGATAAAAATGAATAATATTATAAAAATGCTTTCAATGAATAAGGACTTTAGAATTGTCATTGCTGACACATATCAAATTGCAGAAAAGGAATTAAATGATTTTTCAGGAAATGATTGTATCCGTAAGTTTTTAGAACAGATAATTACAAACTGTACGTTGTTATCTGCTATGAATGACTTTAATCAAAAAATAAGTTTTTCATTGCGTCTTTCAAAAGAAATTTCTATCTTCTGCATGATAACAAATTCAAAGTTTAGTATAGAATACACTAATAAACTTAATGAATTTAAAGGAACTGTATCGGATTTATTTAACAATAAATCTCTATTGTCGATAACAACAGGCGATTGGGACACAGGTTTACACACTGGTACAGTGGAGGCGCATATTGATAATATCGATATTTTATTTGCTTATTTCACAGTACAAAGCGAACAACTGCCGAGCCATTTTATAATAGCCGCGGATAATGCTACAAGAGGAGTACTAATGCAGCCCTTACCATTTGCCGATAAAAAGGCAATAGCTAAGGGTAACGCGGAATTGTTATATCTGTCAAAGCAGTTAGAGCAGACCGAGTGGCAAAAAGTGATTAGGATATATAACCCTTTAGGAAATGTTATATCAGAAAGCAGAATAGAATAGGGAAAACAATAATGAACCACTATGTAAAAATTAAAGCATTTGCTGAATTAACCGGCGTAAGCGTACGGACTTTACAGTATTATGATGAAATCAACCTGTTAAAGCCAGCACACATCAATGAGTATGGGCACAGATTCTATGATTCGGGTTCATTCTCAAAAATTTTTGTTATTCTTTCTCTTAAAAATATGGGAATGAGTTTAGGTAAAATTCATCAATATGTAAATAATAACAACTTTGATATAAGGATTTTTATCGAAGAAGAAAGACATAGGATGGAAACGGAAATTACTGACTTACAGTTACGTTTAATGCGGCTATCCAGATTAAATGATCAAATAGAAGAAAATCAAGACATAACTCCATCCATTCTTCCCTTTTTCTCGCATATCGGAAGCAACACTACTGTTTCTCAAGCACGGATTGATAACATAATAAAGTATGATAAGGAAAAACCAGACTTCAATATAAAAAGTTGGAATGCTTTTATAAAAGATTTGAATTTTTGCTTTGAAAATAATCTATCTGCAATGGACAAGAAAGCTATCAAATGTATCCACTATTGGAAAGAGAACATCCTTGAGGCAAACCAAGTAGACAGCGATATGGTAAAACTTGCGGAAGATTTTTATCAAAACAGCTCTCAGATCACCTTTGGAATTACAGGCGATACCTATAAATACTTGCGTGAGTTGATTGATGATTACCATAAAATACAGAATAATGTATAATTAGTCTTTCAAATTCAGTCAGGAGCTTATATAAATTTTTATAAATCTTATTATAATATTGAGATTTTTCACAAAACTTTTGTTTTTTCTCGTCAGACTGATGTTATAAGGCTAAACTGTATAGCATTTAAAAACCAGGCAAGAACTTATATCCTGCCTGGTTTTATTATGCTTTTAAAAAATTATTATAAAATCTATTAGTATGCCTTCATAAATCTTTGTATAATAATTGATGTAACTGCTCTTGAAGCTGTTCCTTGTGGATTTAACTTTCCCTGATCACCAGAAATTAATCCAACACCAACTGCCCATTGCATGGCCTTATTAGAAAAAGAACTAACCTTTTTATAATCCGGATATTTTTCCAAGTTCGCTTTCTGAGCAATATTATATCCTTTATACTTAGCATATCTGTACATCATAGTGGCAAGCTGCTCTCTTGTCATAGTATCTGCCGGGCCAAAATATCCACTGTTATATCCTGAAATAACTCCTGTGTTATAGGCCCATGATGCCGGAATAGAGTAAAATTGCCCATTTGATACATCTGGAAATATAGCCTGATATTCAATATTGGGGGTTCCTTCCATTCTATAAAGAATTGTAGCAAATTGCCCTCTTCCAAGATTATCTGCCGGACCAAAATTTCCATTGGCAAATCCGGTCATAATTCCATTATCATACACATAAATAACAGCCTCATGATACCAAGCACCCGATTTCACATCTTTGTACGGAAGATCTATGGTTTTTTGCTTACTACCGCACTTAGTACACACTTTGTCCTTATATGAACATTGCTCCGTTTTCTTTTCACCGCCCACCGTACAAACCACGGTGTGAGTTCCATCTTCATTATTAGTATATTCGTATTTGTGGTCTTTAACTGAAGTTTTTACTTCCTTTGTACTTGTATATTCTTTTCCGTCCTCGCCCTTATAAACCGCGGTATATACTGTTATTCCATTATCTTTACATGTAGCTTCCTTTATAACTTTATTAGTTACAGTACACTTTTTTGTTATGGACTCTTTACATCTATCACATTTTGATGTTGCTTTGCATGTGTTATCGTCCGACCAAGTAAAGGTTGGCTGGCCAAATTTATGCCCCAAGGCTGCATTATTAACTGTTTTAGTGTCTGTATACTCTTTTTCTTTATTATTGCTCCCAAACTTACACGCAGCTGTATAAACGGTCTGGCCGCCCTTGGTACATGTGGCATCTATTGTTTTCTTTCCTAAAACTGTACACTTTACTGTTTGTACATCACCACATATAGAACATTTAAATTTAGCCGAACACTCATTGTTACCTGTCCAAGCAAATTGAGGAGATCCATAATCATGGCCGGTAGCTATAATTTCCTCTGTATTAGAACCACTGTATTCTTTTCCATTAAAAATACATGTTGCTGTGTATGTTCTAATTCCATTCTTTTCACAGGTAGGGTTTATTGTCACCTTACTATTTACTTGGCAATCTTCCTGTTGTTTATCGTCCCCAACAACACATTCAAATACCGCTATACATGCTTGCCTGTCTTCTGACCATTCAAATTTTGGTGTACCATATATATGTCCATTTGGGGGCACAATGACCTTCTTTTCATCTGTATACACTTTATTATTATATACACGTGTAGCTGTATAAACTATCTCCCCACCTTCAGTACATGTAATATTTGGTACATCTGTACTTACTTCACAATTTAAGCGCTCGACATTGTCACACGTACTGCATGTAAATTCAACATTACACGTAGTATTATCTTGTGACCAGATAAATTGGGGCTCGCCATATGTATGGCCTTTCGCTGGTATGGCAACCTTCTTTTCGTTTCTGTACACTTGATTATTATGTATACATGTAGCTGTATAGATTCTCTCCCCAACTTCAGTACATCCCGCCTCTCTTGTATCTTCAGTTATGGCACAGCTTAATTCTTCTGTATTACTACAGGTAGTACATATAAATTTAGCATTACATATAGTATTGTCTTCTGACCAAATAAATTTAGGCTCACCATATGTATGCCCTAATTCCGCTATTTCTGTTATATCTGTTTTCTCATTGCATCTTATACAATGACGTGATTGACTGCCCTTTTCAGTGCACGTTGCCGCCTTATCAACTGTCCATTTAGTAGAATAATTATGGCCCAACACTGAAGTTTCTGTTGTATACGTATCACCACATATAGAACAAACATATGTTTTTAAACCACCTTCAGTACAAGTTGCCTTTTTCTCAGTACATACATAATCATGATCTTTTATAAAAGTCCGTCCATATGTTGTAGCGTACTCCTGAGCTGTTGAAGCCTCATACCCATAAATTTTAAAATTAGAAGGGATTGCACTCTCTCCGCCTGCTATATTACATCCTGGGTTTAATATAACAATTCCATTCAACCGTGAACACCTGGAAAATATACTATCTTCAATACTTTCCACAGTTTTAGGTAATACAACTTTTCCGCTTAAATACTCACAACCTGCAAACGCAGATTTCGAAATTAGCTTTAATTTACTAGGTAACTTTAATTCACCCGTAAATTTGTTACTTCCAAATGCATAAACTCCTATTTAAGTAACAGTTTGCGGAAGAATCAAATTACCAGTGAAACCAGACATATAAAAGCATCCGTCAGGAATACTCTTCAGCTCAGAAGGTAATATTAATTTTCCTGTTAATTCTCCACAATGTGCAAAGGCATAGCTGGCTATATTTGTTACGCTATCCGGTATTACCAAGTCTCCTGTAAAGTTACCGCAATATGAAAATGCAAAATTTCCAATGCTCGTCACTTTATTTGGTATTACCAAGTCTCCTGTAAAGCCACTGCATCCCTGAAATGCAAAATCTCCAATCTTTAATAAATCATCGGATAAATACAATTTAGAAAATGCTGTGCAATAACTAAAAGCACTGTTTCCAATAGTTGTTACACTGTTTGGTATTATTAGGTCACCATAGAAATTACACTTATAAAATGCATCTCTTCCAATGCTTGTAAGAACCTCTGGTAAAATTAAGTTTCCCGTTAAATTTTCACATTTATAAAATGCATTGTTTCCAATATGAGTAACCCCAGGACCTACTATAAGCCGTTCAAAACTTTCTTTATATGCGTGCCATGGCGCAGAAGTAGCATAATCTTTCATAGCTCCTAAACCATCTATTACGAGTGTATCTCCTATGCCATTCTCGTCTGTATCATAGATAGTCCATGTTAATTTGTCAATTTGGGGTGCGCCACAATTACCTTTTACAATAACCGTCCCATACTCATTTGTTTCATCATTATAGACTTTATCAGAAACCTCAACTGAATATTTTCCTAAAATAGTCCCTGTTTCATTTAAGCTAACTGTCATGTCCGCATGTCCAGTAGCTTTTCCTGTTATTCTTATTCTCACCATGAGCCCGTCTGAGCCAGCGTCTCCGGCAATAGCTTCTATAGAAGCTATACTCTCATCAGAAGACGTACAAAAAATATCCTGAGGACGAGTCACATCCGGAGCTACTGTATAATATATATTTTCTTCTTTTTTCTCACCTATGTCTAATTTTACTTCTGTACTTGCTTTTTCTGATGAAACCTCAACTGAATATTTTCCTAAAATAGTTCCTGTTTCATTTAAGCTAACCGTCATGTCTGCATGTCCAGTAGCTTTTCCTGTTATTCTTATTCTAACCATGAACTCGTCTTGGCCAGCGTCTCCAGCAATAGCTTCTATAGAAGCTATATTCTCATCAGAGGATATACAAAGAATATCCTGAGGACGAGTCACATCCGGAGCTACTGTATAATATATATTTTCTTCTTTTTTCTCACCTATGTCTAGATTTACTTCCGTACTTACTTCTGCCAATGACAATATTTGTTCTTGGCTCTCACCGCTGCTTTCTTCCGCATTAACATAACCAACTGACTGTAATAACAATATTACTGATAATCCAAGTCCAATCCACTTTTTCGCTCTCTCCATAAACTTCCCCCTTCAGGCTCTCCAGTTATTCACAAAACATCGCGATACAACTTGTTTTATAATAAATATATTCTACCATATTCTGGTATAAATTCCGATATGAAATCTTGATTCTAGGGAGAAGTTTTTTACTGATTATATTATTTCTAAATTACCTATAAACGTATTAATTCTTAATCTTTTTTATTTTAATAGGGATGTTAGTTCATGGATAGCTACTCCCATCCATGAATTAACATCCCTTCATTTAGAATCCTAGATTCTTTCGTTTATACTGCTGTAATCGCTTTCAGGCTATATACATGCACAAACACATACGTTCCATCATTCGCCTGTTTTGTCCAGAACTTTTGTTTACTGTTTTTCAAGTCATCCCACAATTTTAGCTTAGCCCCTTCATCAATGCCGTTGTTTTCCACACTGGCATATTTATCTGGCGCAAGTTTAGGCTCCAAGAGGGCGTATTGTGCATATCCGTGTGACTTGTATATAATTTTCCAGAGCTGTGCATCTGTATTATTTTTTTCATATAACTGTAACACAGCGTCATTTTTGGCATCTGCGGCAGGCACATCCAAATACAGACCCGTTTTCTTATTTTTTAATCTCACATAGTCATTCTCTGCATCCTCAATGTAAAATCTCTGATCATCTGTTCCTTTCTGCACTCTCATTTCAACTTTCGAGGAGTTTTGCTCCGGCGGAATAGAGTTATCAGAAGTTGTCAGTGACACTTTAGCATCGATAGCATTTGCAATGAATCGGGCTGTACTATTTATTCCAAAACGTTTGTATAAATCAACATCATACTGATTATCGCAGAACAATGTTTCTACAATCATTGCCGGCATAATGGAAGCGTTCAAATCGTGGTATGCTGTGTTGTATTTTACTCCTCTGTTCTGAAAGCCCTTTGCTGCAAAGTTCTGACAGATACGGCTTGCGATTCCGTTCATGGTGCTGTTGGCATTATTATACATCCACACTTCTGTACCATTCCCAATTCCACCGGACGCATTCATGTGAATTGTGACATAGATATCACAATTGTTAGAGTTTGCTTTGTTGGTTCCTTCCGACAATTCCCCACTGATTGTATCCGCATCTGAGTTACAGTGGATTATAGTATGCCCTGCTGCCTGCAGCAGAGGAACCATTTCATTGTATATTTTTCTTACTTCTATCTGCTCGTCTAAAATTCCCATTGCTCCTTTACATCTTGGGGAGTGTCCTCCCCTGAGTCCAATTTTCATATAAACCTCCTATCTGTTGCAGTACTGCAACGAAAAGGGTGATTACCCGCCCTTTGAATGATCTACAATTTCAATTTCCGGCAGTCCGGCAAGAGATGTAAGCAAGGACATTACTCCCGCCAGTATGGATGCAGATAGTACATACTTCCAATCTACCTGCCCCATCACCGTAGCAGTTCCAATTCCGGCAATTGCCGCCTGTGCAATCGTCTTAACTGCACGTATTCCTGCTCTTTTGCTCCAATTAACCCAATAATCTTTTCCTTTCATAGCCCTGATCCCCTCTTCCTATAATCAGTCACCTTCTGGTACAGCACCGTCCGGATAAATCATCCCACTATTATCATACGCTTCGACAAGTTGTTTGTTTCTTATTACACAAGAAAGAATCTTGCTTGCAAGATTCTCCGCCTGTGGCGGGTTGCGATAGCAACATCTTCTTTACCGCCACAGTGCGATCCCCTGTCGGGTTTTTATATAATAGGAAACACAGTTTCCTATTATATAAAAAAAGCACCTCAGTTACGAGGTGCGATTTATCAAATACAAATTTGTGCATAAAAATGAGTTGCCCTAGAGGAATATCAGTCACAATGGAACTTGCCGTCTTCCAATTTACAAGCCGCCCCTTCTGGAATTTCTTTTTCCTCTGATACACTTGCTGCCTTATTTACAGCATTAATAATTTCATTCAGAGGGAGGGCGCCGCCTAATTTATGTGTTTTATTAATAATCAGACATGGTACGCTTTCAATTCCATAGCTTTCTGCCAGTAAAAGGTCTTCTTCCACGGCCTCCAGGCTTTTGGAATCGCGGTAATATTCTTTCCATTTCTCAAAATCTATGTTTATATCCTTTATACATTGAAAGATTACACTTTCCGCTTCAATATTCTGACTCTCCACGAAAAGAGCTTTTTGAAGTGCATCAAAAGCATTCCAGTAAGCCTCTTCTCCTGCTGTAAAGTAAGCTGCTTTGCAGGCAACAAGAACATTCATGGAAGATGGAAAAGGAAATGTTGATTTTCTCATTCCTTCAATTTGAAAACGGTGTAAATCATCATTTTGATTTGCATGGTCCCAGTGGGTTAGGATTTCTGTTTTAGCTGCTTCTCTGGACCCAAACATATCTGCAAAGTCCTGCTCAGATTTGACTAAAGCAAAGGAGCGGTGCTTTATGTGCACATCAGGCATCAGATTTTGAAGTTGTCTCATTCTGTATGACATTGGAAAACAAAAACTGCATATTACATCATGGAAAAATTCTATTTCTATTCTACTCATACTAATGCCTCCTTTTAAAATGGAAAGCATCAGACTCCATGCTTACTTTTCTTCAAAACCTCATACGGATGTCCCAGTATTAGTCTGCCTTTCCCGGCATCTTGGTTTTCTCCCGGCAATTTCATCAAGGGATACGTCAAAAATATCTGCCAGAACCAATAGTTCATAAATGTCCGGTATCCTTTTCCCAACTTCATAATTTGAAAGAGTCTGTCGCTTCATATACATTTTCTGCGCCAACTGCTCTTGTGTCATGTTCAGTTCGCCCCTAAGTGACTTTATGTTGTGCCCAATAATATTTTGTGTCATACTCTTCCTCTTCTCTTTATATAATTATCTGACAGAAAGAATTCTTCATATTCCTTACTGCCCATATGAGTATTATATGTTTTCTAATAATTTAAGTCAATTGAGCAAATACACGAAATGTACTTGCCAATATTATATAAAATCAACAAAGTTTGAGCTTTTTAACTTTTTTGCGTAAGTTTTTTCCTGAATGGTTGTTTATTTAATTTAAATAAATAAAAAAGGCAGATTATTTTGTCTGCCTTTTTTGCTATTAATGCTGGGGCTGCAGTTGTTTTCTTGAGTCTCCTGTTACATTTAATACCGGGCGGTCACCCTCTATAGTAACCTCAACATCTGATTTGTTCCAGATAGGGAGATCTGATACCTTCAGATTGGAACCTGCTCTTAATTTTGCCATATCTACCTCTACTGTTTCCACTAGATTAGAAGGCAGGGCCTTGTATGGAATTTCCGTAATAAACTGCTGAACCATGGTTGGTATTTTGTTTTTATTTTTTAAAATAACTTGGGCAAAGCTTGATACAGTTTTATTTTCACCTAACTGCTGAAATTCTATGTCATCAATTTGATGAGTCATTTGATTCTGGCTTATATGTTCTATGATTACATTATACTTTTTACCTTCGCACTCAATTTCTAAGTTACCGCCTCTGCCCTTTACTTTCAAAAGTTTTCTTGCTTCACTTTCAGGTATTTGAATCAGCAATGATTCTTTCAAATCTCCTCCAAAGATACTGGATGGTATAATCCCTTCTCTTTTTAATTTTTTTGCTTTCACATCTTTACTTCTTCTTTCTACCTTTAAACTATACATTGGCTACTCCTCCATTTTCTTTTTTATTCTATGAGCAACATATACCGGCCTGGACTTCTGAGCGCATCACCTCCTTAACAAGGGGAGATTTTATGTCAGGGTTTTTACATATGGTTCATTTCAAGAAAGTAATTATAAAGTTCACATATTTCCTTTTTCTTTTCTGCATCGAAAGCAAGTCTCATCATATCTTCTAATATCTTCTTAATTGTTTTGTTCGAAATATATTTTATTTCACAATTTCCCCAATTGTTTAATCCGGTTTCCCCTGAAAAATAATCCCAGAATCGTATATCCTCGTCTTCTGCCTCCCATATGATTCTATGCTTCTCATGGGCACAAATAATACCATTCTGACATTCCAGCCCTATAAAATCCTCTGAGACCATAAATATTCCTGCTATCGTACGGTCAGCTTCCTTCTGCCCTTCCGCCTTCACTGTCAGAAGGCAGGCCGAATTCATATTCAGGACTTTCGGAATCCTGGGCTTCCCTTTATTAACACCAGATAAATAACTCCCGGTGGAAGCAGACCAGTTCTCCAATACATCATTTAAATTATTCACACGCATTCCGAATACTGCATGAGAATTCTCCTTTATCTTTAACTTCCTTGCATAATCCCGTCTCAGCTCTTCCCTGTTTTTTTCTTCCTGCTCCAAAGCTTTTAAGCGGTTAAATTCATCTATTCTGACCTGGATATATGCCTTTGTATTTTGATCTGGAACTTCAAAAAACTTCTCAAAAGATTCAGGGTATGCAAATGTTTTTATTCCATATTTGAAGTCCACCCGTACTTTATTTGTCTGCACCTCTCTGATTGTTCCTAAACCAAATTTTTTATGAGTAACCTTTTTTCCAATAAGATTCATATTTTTCTCCTTTGACTTAATAATAACAAAGAGTCTGCCTTTGCCAGACTCCCGCGCCGAAGCGCGGTCGCTTTGGCGGCCATCTGTCTTATGCGCGCAGTGCGCATCTCCCGGATGGGTTTTTATACAATAGGATACGCTGCTTCCTATTGTATAAAAAAAGAAGGGCTTTCCATAACATGCGCACAGCATGATACCAAAAGCCCTTCTTTTACAAGACGGTTCTTTTCTCTTCAATTAACTATAGTCTATCATGTAATCCTTGGACTGTCAAGCCCGGGGCTTGACACAGCACGGTCTGAACAGCAACCTTAGCTTTTCTTAACAAATGTGTTGCTGCACTTAGGGCATCGGATTTCTATTTTTCCTTTTCCTCTTGGAATACGGATTTTCTGACTGCAGACCGGGCATTTATAAATATGATGAGTTCTTCTCTGTCCCCATATACCCTTCTGGCTTTGAAAAAAGCTGCGTATCTTATATGTTCTCGTCAGAAATGTCTGATTTTCAGCATATCTCTTTGTAATTTTTTTTGAAATCATTCTAAAATAGCAGTAGATAATCAAAACCCATCCTGCCAGATAACAGATTGTGCCTAAAACCGTTCCTCCAAAAATGGAGGAGAAAAACACCACCACCAAACCTGCAATAAGCAGGAACTTAGAAAACGTATCTATTCCATATCTTCCCTGCATAAACCGCATTAATTTTTCTCTCATGATTTATCGTCCTCATTTCTAGCCTTTGTTCAGAATGTTATTACAGATTTCCTCTGATATCAAGTATACAATTCTGGAATCATTCATCATCACATACCGATTTCCATTCCCGTCTGTATTGCCTATATACAGAGTCAGAACTGCATTTTTCCCATCTTCTGTATAAGTTGCCTCTACCGTTATTCTGCTGGCTTCATCAAGTCCAAATCCCGAAAGATCTTTGTCTTCAACTGAATAATCAGCCGCATCACTTAATACAACAGCCCCCAGTCCTCCTGCAACCGCTGCAATATTTTCGGCATCCTCATTATTTTCTGAGTCATATATAGTAGTACTTCCATTTTGGGTAATAATCTCCTTTTTCAGATTGCCGCTCCCAATGGTTGGGTACGTATCCAACTGAGCCATATCTTTCAGCTCATACTGCAAATCGGATATGGAAGTACCATCCACTGTATAGACCTTTCCAGTATCACCAACAGTCAGGTAATAGCCATCTCCGGCCGCATTTCCATAATACAGCGTGGTTTCCTTCCCGTCCTTATCTGTCAATACTACCGTATATACCGGTTCCTTCAGGCCATAATCCTCCAGGGAGTCCCCGCCTTCCAGTTCCCTTAACGCTTTTAATCTGCTGAAGTCTTTTGCCATCTGCTGAGGATAGCTCTGTGCCAGCGGAAAATCTTTATCCTGTACATTATACCATGCATCATCTTCTTTCTCAAAGGTAAATTCTCCATTGCCTACATTGTATTTAATCTTTATAATATTATCTATGTCCGTGACATAAACTGTTTCTGCACCTGCTTTTTCTTCCTGCTTTTTCTCCTGCTCTTTGTTCCATGACTGAAGTCCAAAATAGGCCGCCAGAAGAATTAGAAAAATGCAGAATAGCACAATAAGTGACTTTTTTCTTTTCTGCTTCATATTCTCCTCCCCTGTTAAGCTTTTCTCCGTCTCATCCAGACTGTAAAGCCAGAACCCAGAATGAGAAGGGGGACTCCAAATACAACCAAAAGGCTGAACATACCTGCATGTTGTACTGTGTTATATTGTGCCGCAAGGCTTTTAGGCTCAATAGAAATATTTTGTACACCGTCAAAGTTACTGCTCACAAGGTTCATAAATACCGTATTATTCTCAAGTTGAGGAAATGTATCCGTAATCTGTGAATCAATCAGGCTGGCCGCCGTGATGACTGTCAGCCGGCTCTCAGCACTATCTGTCTGTTCTGTTGCGATTGCCCCCAAAGTATACGTACCCTGGGTCTGATTCTCTTCTGTCACAGCATAAGCTTTTTCAGAAGTTGTCATAAAGGAGGTTGCAGTAATAGTATCCCTAGCCGCATCCACCATGTTCAGACCTTTTGCATTGGTAAGAAGCACCATTTGGGAGGAAACTCCTTTTGCCATGTCACCGGACAGTGAAAGGTTGGGGAATATATAATAATAGTTTCCCTGATAACACCGCTCAGGGTCCGCAACATATCCGTCCGCTTCTTCCATTCCATACTCCTTCAGAACAGAAGCTAAATTCGGTAGATCTGATGCATTGGTTTCCCCTAATATCAACAGCACCTTTCCGCCTTCCAAAAGGTAGTTCTTTACAGCCTCTGTTTCATCTTCCGATAAATCTGTGGCGGGAGCATACATCAGGAGTAAATCGCAATCATCGGGTATAGACGCGTCCATCACTAAATTTAACTCTTTCGTACTGTAATTATTTTTATCCATCAACTCAGAAATGGAACTGGATAAGGTTGCCTCTCCATGTCCGGTTGTCCGGTAAATTGCCTGATTCACATCACTGGTCACATAGTTTACGGCGCTGGTCAGTTGTCCCTCGCCGTCAAATTCAGACTCGGAGGCAGTTCCCGTATAATAATAGGAGGAAGTGTCCATTACAATGATATCATCGAAGGATACTGTGGTACTTTTTCCCGAATCCTCGCAGGACACGACAATCATATTCTGTTCCGCATTATACTGGGTCAGGGCGGATGGGTGAAGTACCGGATCAATCCACTCTACTGAGATATTTTTAGATAAAGCCACATACTTACTTAAAAATGTTTTTATCCTGTCATCCGTACTCTGTTTTTCCGCCAGTACCGTAAACGTAACCTTAGAGTCCAGATTTTTCAAAAGCTCACGGCTTGTATCCGTTATTTCATATATTCTTGTGCTGCTGACATCAATATTCCTGTACTTTTCAGGTATCTGACCGAAAATCAGGTTTATCACCGCTACGATAGCGACCACCATGATGGTTAATCCTACACTGAAGGTCCCGTTCCTGGTCCCCGCTGTTTTAAATAAATTTTTAATTTTCTGCAACTTCCAGCCCTCCTAACTCCACCGTCTTCTCTGTATCGTCTGTACCGTAAGGAAAATAAATACCGCGATAATAGACAAATACAGGATAATTCCGCTGACATCTACAATACTGTTGGACGTAATATCCATAAAAACATTTGCAAGTGCAAGCTTTCCCAAAATCTTCGTCAGTATATTTTCAAACAAGCTGGATTTCATAACATATGTAATAACGCAGGCGGCAATACCAATCAGCTCAATTCCGCCGCTTATTAACCAGTTGCCGGTCATCTGCTGGATATAAGCAACCGCGATTGTCAAAAGGATTATGATTCCTACAACCCCGCTGGAAGCTGAACTTGGCAGAAATGACAAAATCCCGTCCCAAAGATAAAGAACAAGCAAAACTCCAAACGCAGTGATAAAAGCAATAATCTGGCTTTCCGTCAAGGAAGATAAAAACATTCCAATGGCAATGTACACACAGCCTAAAAGGAAAAACACACCAATGGATATGTAATCTACCTTCAGATAAGATATTCCCTGCAGTTTGATAATCAGCGGAAACAGGCAAAAGATAATATTAGGAGCTGCCAGCACGGAAACCATAGCCAGATATTTCCCCAGCACTACTTGGGGAAGCCCCACCGGTGCAGTTAAAAGTAACTGGTCCGTTTTATTTTTCCTCTCTTCTGAAAAACTTCTCATGGTAAGCAGCGGTATTCCTACTATAAATACAAGCAGCGAACCTGACAGGGTATACGAAAAATACGGATATCCGGCATTCAGGTTATATGCCATAAAATAAATTCCCGTAAAAGCCACTAAAAATGCAACAAATACACATCCAATCATGGACTGGAAATAAGACTTGAGTTCTCTCTTATAAATCGCCAGCATCTGTCTCATCCCCCTCCCTTTTTGAAAGCAGCAATTTAGATTCCCCGTCTCCCTGAGTCAGTTCCAGAAAGATTTCTTCCAGGCTTACATTGTTTGTATTAAGCAGAAGAAGTGGACATTTCTGGTCGGCAAATGCAAAAAATACCTTTTCCCGGATATCTGTGTTTTCCTTTGTTTCCAGTGTGGCAAATGTAGTTCCATCTTCTCTCTCTTCCATCTTCACAGATGAAATCTCCTGGATTGGCTCCAGTATCTCTTTTATACGGGATGGTTCGGCCTTTGCCTGGATTTCTATGAATTTAGCATCGTCCATCAAATGTTCCAGATTATCCGGTGTATCGCTTGCAACAAGCCTGCCTTTTGCGATAATCATAATGTAATCGCAGACTTCTTTTACCTCCGCTAAAATGTGAGAACTCAAAATAACAGTGTGGTCTTTTGCCAGTTTACGAATCAATTCTCTGATTTCAATAATCTGTTTCGGGTCCAGCCCTACCGTAGGCTCATCCAAAATAACAATATCGGGAAATCCCAGTATGGCCTGTGCCAGACCTGCTCTCTGGCGGTAACCCTTAGACAGGTTGCGGATTAGTCTGCCACGGACATCCGTTAACTTTACAAGCTCCAGAACCTCCTCTACTGATGATTTCCTCTGCCCCTTAGGGATTCCTTTTAATTCTGCCGCAAAATCCAGATATTCCAAAACAGTCATCTCCATATAAAGCGGCGGCAGTTCTGGAAGATATCCGATATACTTTTTGGCCTCCCTGGGTTCCTTCAGTATATCATGCCCGTTAATCAGCACTTCTCCTTTTGTAGCTCCCAGGTATCCCGTCATGATGTTCATTGTGGTCGATTTCCCTGCGCCGTTTGGCCCCAAAAAGCCATAGATTTTCCCTTTTTCAATCTTGAAACTCAGGTTATCTATGGCTAGATGGTTACCATATTTTTTCACTAAATTCTTTACTTCTATCAAGTCCTTACCTCCCTGATTATATAAATTTGAGTCAGGCAGCCAAAAAGAGCCGTCCCTGTAAGGTTAGCAGAAGATTGTGAAATATTTGTGTTAGAAATGTGGAATTTTTTAGTAACAGTTCAGCCACGCAAAACGGAATCGGGCTTGCGGCTGAACTGTAAGTTTACGATAAAATCATTTTCGTTTTTTTATGATACCCGCCACAGCCAATATTAGTATTATAAAAGCTGCGGCAGTCAGAATTGTATTGAACTGTAAGGTTTCTTCATCCTTGGCATCGTTGATGTCATTTTGCTTGTTTTGGCTGCTTTGTTCCTGCCCTGCAGGTGGTTCTGGTGATTCCTCTGAAGTATCATCCTCCCCTTTGGAGGCTGCTCCATCTACAGACTGAGCAGTATCCTTTTCAGATTGATAAGTTTCGATTTCAGGATAAATCATTTCCGCTATTAGCTGCTGGCCTTCCTGACTGGGATGAAGACCGTCATCCTGAACATATTCCACTATGCCGGAGTGAAAAAGGTCTATTACCTGATAATCGAATTCTTCGGCACGCTTCTCTATAATGCCGTTCATATTTTGGATAATTCCTTCTACCACTTTGTTCATGGTTCCGGGAAGCTCCATGTTGTATACAGGATTATAGATATTTGTTACTATGATTTGAGCTCCGTCTTTCTTTTGCTGTGTAATGGTTTCCATTGCCTCCGCCCACTGTGTTTCAAATGTACCATAATCCCAGTTGCTCAGAGCATCTACAACTTTCAGTACAAGAAGGGGGTTTTTCTTTACCTCCGCCTGAAGCTGTTCCATAGCCTGCCCAACACTTTTTATTTTCGTATCAGAATTTAAAATTTCCTGGGTTTCCTGCTTAAATTGATTGAGTAAATCGTTGGATCCCATAGTGATTAATATAAGGTCTGCTTTGTTCAGACTTCTTAAAACACTGTCCTTTGCCAGTGTTTTCTCATTCAGGCTCCGCGTGTCCAGGCCATTTTTAGCATAATTATGGTAGTCATAAGAAATCTCGTTTTCTGTTGATATCTGCTCTGTCAGAATCTGACCGTAACATTTTATTTTATTTTCCTTATCCGAAGAATACCCTTTTGAAATGCTGTCCCCCAGAACTGTACAGGATATCGTTTCCTCCCACGCCTTTGCAGGCAATGCCTGCTGCAGGCTCAGCAAAACTGCCAGTACAACAGCCGCTGCCACTTTCAGGTATTTCTTCATGCATCTCACTTCCATTTCTATTTATTCTAGTACCCACTGTGCATGGCTTCCCTGCTCTGTTTTCTTAATCGCAAGTTTCCATTCTATCTGTTCTTTTAGTTCATTTACATGGGAGATAATTCCCACCAGTCCCTTTTCCCCCGCAAGCTCCTGTAAAATCTGGATTGCCCTTTCCCTTGCAGCATCATCAAGCGAGCCAAAGCCTTCATCCACAAACATAGTTTCCAGACTGATTGCGCCAGCAGTATTTTGTACAATATCTGCCAGTCCCAGTGCCATAGATAAAGAAGCCATAAAAGATTCCCCGCCAGATAAGGTTTTTACATCTCTCACTGAATTGTTTACAAGGTGATATACATCCAGGTCCAGCCCGGCCTGACCCTGACTGCTCAAATCCTTTATCTCACGGCATTGCAAAATAAATTCATTGGAGGTCATTTTACTAAGTCTCCGATTTGCTGCATGAATAATCTGTTTGAAATATTTTCGCTGCACGTAAGTCTCAAAATCCAGTTTTACACTGCCGCTCAAAGTTCCATTGGCTGTACGGCTCAGATTATTTACCATTTCATATTGCATTGTCAGACTTTCCTTTGCACCAAAATATTGTTTCAATTTCGTCTGGGCCTCGTGGTTCTTCTGATTCTGATTGTGCAGAGAGAGCCACTTTTCTCTTTGTTCCTTCTGGGAAAGAAGCAGGGCTTCCAATTTTTCTTTTTCCCCTGATAACTCTGACGGCTCTTTTCCCTCGCATTGCTGAGAAAACGTTTCATACCGGGTTTTTACTTCAAGACACCTGGAATCATATTGGCTGAGACTCTTCTCACGTTCTTCACGACCCTTCATCCAAGACTTTGCCTGAGCATAACTTTCATAGGATATGAATTTCTGTACTTTTAATTCTTCCTGAAAATATTCTGCCTCTTCTTCCTGTTTCATATTCAATTCCTGAAACTGTTTTTCCTGACTTTCTAAAAGTCCGCCCTTGTGTTTCAATTCCTCCACTAATTCCCGGAAATTTTTCTCCTTTTTCTGGTAATTTTCCTTTTTTTGTTTTAATTCAAATTCAAGCTGCTGCAGCTTTTCTTTTACCTGCTCCTCCTGGATGTCTCCAACCGCTTCTTCCAAAAGTCTCTTTTCAGATTCCAGGGCACTTTTACATTCCTGGAACTTTTCCTGGACACGGAAACGCTCCTGCTCCTTCCTTTCTCTTTTCTCCTTTGCCTGCTGCACCTCTTCCTGGCTTGGAGCACCCGCAAGCACTTCCGCTTTCCGAGGATGTTCCATAGAACCACATACGGGGCATGGCTGTCCGTCATACAGCTCCTTCGCCAAAATTCCCGCCTGTTCCCCGAAAAAGCGCTGGTACTTTTCCTCGTAGACTGCAGAAGCTGTACTACATTCCTCCAAAACCAATTCCATCTTTTTTACCTGTTCCTTGTATGAACCTTCTAACCGGCGTATCCGTCCATACTTGGGCAGAATATCTTGCAGGCGGATAATCTGCTGCTGCAGTACAGGTTCCCTTTTCAAAAGTTCTTCCCTCTGCCGTTTTAGTTCCGCCTCTTCTGTTACTGCCTTTTTCTCCTGCTCCGCAAGCCATCCTTTCGTTTCTAATATCAATTGCTCCAGTCGCAGCCTCTCTGCTCTGGTCCGCTTATACTGTTCTTCTTTTATAAAAACCTTTTCTGCTCTTGCACCTTCTTCAAGCTGCTGCCGAAGCTCTTCCATCTTTGGCTGCTGTGCCTTTAAATCTGCCAGCATGTCCCCGGCCTGTTTCTTCAGCATAAAAAGACGATTCACTTCTTCCCGGCTTCTAATACTGGAATTCAACTCTTCCACCATCTTCTGATACACTTCTGCCTGCTGCTGCGCACCTCTCTCCATATCCTTACCCTGTCCGCATATTTCTTCCAGCGTACTTAATACATCCTGGGCGGGAGGAACTTTCAAAACCAACAGACTATCCCAAACCGTTTTTTCTGCACTGCCGGGGAAAGGTTCCACGCGCTCCATCTCGCGCAGACAATCCTTTGTATTATCCTCCAGACGGATATAGAGCTGCCTGGATTGTTCCTTAAGTTCCTCCTGAACCTGCCAATATAATCTTGTCTGAAAAATCCTGGAAAATATCTGCTTCCGCTCTTTGGATTCTGCATGAAGCAGCTTTAGGAAATCTCCCTGTGCAATCATTGCAATCTGCGTAAACTGGTTCACATCCAAACCGATAATCTCTTCTATTTTATGGTCGACATCTTTTTTCTTTCCCTGATACTCTCTGCCGTCCGGCAAAAACAAACTTACCTTTGCCGTCTCTTTTACATACCTGGGAGACCCATCGGCCATCTTTCGCTTTCCTACCCGCATATATTCAGGATTTCTTCGGACTGTATAGTCCTCATCCCGGTAAGAAAATGTATACTCCACATAAGTATCCGTGTCCTCTGAAGCATACTGGCTGCGCATCATATTTCCATCCCGCCTGCCCCCGCTTGTCTTGTCATACAGAGCATAGGTCACGGCATCAAAAATGGTCGTTTTCCCCGCACCTGTATCCCCGGTAATGAGAAAAAGACCATGTTGTACTTTTGTAAAATCAATCTCCTCAACTCCCGCATAGGAGCCAAAGGCAGACATTGTCAGCTTTACCGGCCTCATATCTATTCTCCTTTCGCCCTGTCCAACACTTGTTCTAAAATATTCCGTTCCTCCGCAGACATTGCCCTGCCCTGAATCTCTTTATAAAAATCATCAAATATGCTCAAAGGGTCCTTAATCTCCACCTCGCCGCCAAATTCCTCCAGGCGTTTTCTTGTCCTCGTGTTATCCATACGGATTTCCAGAATATGAGAGTATACCTTTTCTAACTGTTCTTTCGGCTTGTATGGGTCTATCTCATCCGTCAATGTAATACTGATATAATCCTCCCTATTATCCGGGCTGGCATTTTCAAGAATTTCAGCCAAATTCCCCCTTACCCTGCGCACATCTCTTAATGGATGCAGAGGCAGCAATTCCATATGGAACCCTTCGCCTTTTCCCTTCAAGTCTATCATATAAAGGTTTTTCTTATGTTCCGCCTCACTCACAGAATATTTTAAAAGTGTACCGCAATAACGAATAGAGGTTTCTCCCACCTGCTGCGCCCTATGCAGATGCCCCAGAGCCGCATAATCAAAGTCCAACAGGAGCTGAATATCCACATTATCAATTCCTCCCACAGAAAACATCTCCGAGTCACAGGTGTCAGGAGCATATCCATTTCCGGTATAGAACTGATGGGACACCAAAACATTTCGCCGCTTCCTGTCTATCTTTTCCCTGGCTAAAATCTGCGCCACTGCCTCACTATAACTCTCCGGTCTGCCTTCTTCAAATAAATTCCGCACATATCCTGGTTTTAAAAATGGAAGCAAATAAAAATCTACGTCTCCCAGGCCATCTGACAGAGTTACTTTTTTCAGATATTCTTCTTTCTTCCCAGGCACTTCCCCGGCAATGTAAATATTCTGTCTCCCCAGAATCCGGCTGGCATAATCCAGTCTCTGGGCAGAATCATGGTTTCCGCTTATAATCAGCACTGCAACAGAAGGCTCTATCTTTGCCAGCCTGGTAAGAAAATCATCAAACAGGGTAACAGCCTCTCCAGAGGGAACCGGTTTGTCATAAATATCTCCCGCAATCACAACTGCATCGGGGTGCATCTGCTCTACATAACCAATCACTTCATTCAGTATATGCCGCTGATCTTCCAGCAAACTATAATGATGCAGCTGCCTGCCTATATGCAAATCTGACAAATGAAAAAAACGCATAAACTTCCCCTTTCTACAACTTCAATCCACGATAACGGTTCAGGCACGCATGGATTTCCTGTTTTCTCGGCATTGCAAGACAAGCTATGTTCGAACGGCTTTCACATAGCCCTGCTAATCCATCTTTCTCTATCTTCTGTTCCAGCTCCTCTACAATCTTCTGCAAACTCTTCCGTCCGTCCAAAAGATATTTTTCTGCATATCTCACAGAATTCCCAAGAGCCGACACCTGTTCACTGTCTACAATCTGTTCTACATAGCGCAAATCAATGGTCTCCCTGTTCATCTGAACTGCATCTTTTCCCATCGTCTTCATTTTAAACCGGTCATTCCCGCGAAAAGAATTATTTGCCCCCGGACATCTGGAAAATAAAGGACTGTCTGCCTTCACTTCCGGAAGTTCAAGCATCGGGAAGGCTTCCGCCTCCTTTTTTGCAGTGGATGTGATGTCTTTGGGCACATACTTGTCCATCTGAATGATACAATCTGCAATATGGAAATATGCCCCTGAACTTCCTGCTACAATTACAGTAGAAATGCCATATTCTTCATACAATTCCTGTATCCGCTCGATGAACGGCGTAATCGGCTCCATATCTCTGTGGATTACCCGCTGCATCAGTTCATCCCGGATCATAAAGTTCGTCGCGCTGGTATCTTCATCTATCAGCAGAAGTTTCGCACCCGCTTCCATACCTTCAATCACATTTGCAGCCTGGGACGTACTTCCGCTGGCATCCTCGGTATAAAACCCTCTAGTCTCTTTTCCGTTGGGAAGGTCATTAATAAACATGGAAATGTCTGTTTTCTTAATACTCCTGCCATCCTCCGCACGGATTTTCATGGCGGTGTCATCTGTAATCACATATTCCCTGCCATCACCTGAAATATGATTGTAAACACCCAGTTCCAATGCCTTCAAAAGCGTGGACTTGCCATGATAACCTCCGCCCACAATCAATGTGATACCCCGGCGGATTCCCATTCCGCTTATCTTCCCTTTGTGGGGCAAATCTATAGTCACCTTTAAGTCTTCCGGTGAAGTGAATATAACGGCCCCTCTCATAGGCCTTGAGGAAATCCCAGATTCCCTTGGCAGAACCGAGCCGTCGGCCACAAAAGCAGCCAATCCCATTTTGGAAAGCTGTTCCCGGATATACTGCTGATCATCTGCAAGAAATACCGTCTGCTGAATTCGTTTCTTATCGCTATTCTTATAATAAAGAGAGTTTTCCACACTTTCAGGCAGAAAATCAAATAATATCTTCATCAATTCTCTCGCATTGATGGTTCGCCCATTCGCTGGGAACCCTGCTTCAAGCCGGAGGATTACGTTACCACTCCCTGTCTCTATCGTACATGCTGTACGCTCCAATACTTCCTGCCCGCAGCGGCTGACTGCAATCAGCCCGCTCTTGCCCGAGCCTTTTGCCTGAAATGCATGCCGCTCCACAGCACGTCCAAACTGCCTTGTCAGGTAATCTTCAAGGGCAATCCTGCGGTGCTTCGTTTCAAATAAGTCCCTGGGGAAGCCGGCAGCCTTCCCCTCAATATGGATACTCAGCTTTGAGGGAGACGCAAAAGGGTCTCCCTGAACATGGTCAATCGAGAGCTGATATCCGGGAAACCGGTAAACTCCCTTTGCATCTTTATATGCAGGATAACTCTTGCGGTCAATCCTATTCAATAGAGTCTTTAAATCAGTAGACGTCTGCATCGTTGTATATTCCTCTTTTCTTTCTGTCGTGGAATTCTTTGCTCCCAAGAGAACAAAATCGTATGCTTATTTTACCACACCATCTTCTCTTTTACTATGAAAAAGAACCTCGCAAGCGAGATTCTCCGTCTGCGGCGGGTTGCGATAGCGTAATGATTTTGGAGCTGATAAGCTAACTTTATTATTCTTCCAATATCCGCAGATAATGATTTGCCTCTCGTAATACATGGTCGCCGAGCAGCGGAAGAATAATTGATGATATCCCGCAATCCATAATTCCCTTCGTTCCTGTTGCTTTAAAATCACGGTATTTGACTGTCAGTTTCTTACTCTTCAATGTCATTCCTTTCATCGTACAGTCATTTTTCTCTCGTGCCTGTTTCAGCAGCTCCTTATACTCTTCTGCAAACTCATCTGCAGTCTTAATCAGCTCACATTCCGTCGGGTCCAGCAGACCTCGGATGAACAATGCATGTTCCATCATAATTCTGTTCCAAAACAATTCGCTTTCTTTCATATTACGGCTGCAAATGGTGCCGGTTTTCTCCAGCTCCATTAAAAATGAACGATATAATTTTGCTTCCCTCAAAATGTGTTCAATTAAAAGAGGATAATTGGCGGTAAACATCCTGCAGCGTTTTACCTCTTGTAATAAATCCTCTTTAAATTGTATCAATCCATTTAGTATGCCTAGCGTCTTACGGTTCAACCTATGGATTTTCATCTTTATTTCATCCGTATCAGCTGCATCCCCATACCGCATCTGCTGTTCCATACATGTAATTCCACTGTTGATTGATATTCCTGTCAGCTGCTGTGTTTTTTTCTCCGCAGACATTGTAAACGAAGTCACAATTTCTCCTGATTTCAGAACAGACTTGCTGGCCCGGCCTTCCCCCAGCCTTACACATTCTTCCAGCACTTCTTCAAACCGCTCTTTGTAAAGCTCCGCCATTCTGATAGCTGATGCATCTGTCTCCTGAAATCCTGCTTTCAAAAAGATTGCATGTTCTTTCATAATTCTCATAAAAAACAAATGTAAATCGATAGATAAGCCTATATAATTTTTCATCTTAGCACAAACTCACCTCTTTATTCCCTACAATATATGCATAAAGCCGCAGGATTGCCCCTGCGGCTTTATTATAAAAATATAGCATGAAGAATTTTAATATCAGATGTATTTCAAAATCAACTTTACTCTGCTTTATCCCCTGGCAGCCTGAAAATTGATTCCAACAGGCGTATCCCTGTTTCTGTCTTAAATACCCGCTTCTTCACCTTAATAATTGACTCTTCCGACATTCCGGATTCATCTGCATTTACAAGGAAATCTGCTTCCAGCAGTATCTGATAGTCCAATCCGTCTACTCCTGTGTATGTATGATGGTGAGATACTAAATAGCAAATTCTTTCTGCCATCTCTTCCTCACACTCTAATTCCTGCAAAAATGGAATTACCAAAGCAGCACTTTCTATCTCCTGGTGTTTTCCATCTGCATCACCATACTTTTCACGGCAGAGAGGGCACGCAATATCATGTATTACCGCTGCCACTTCAAGAGTTTCCTGAGTTTTCACATCTAACTTTTCCAGCTCTCCAATTATCCTGGCATAGGTATATACCTTCAAGAAATGATTAATATCCCGCAAATTGCCGTTTAAAAATTCCATCATTTTCTCTGCTGCTGCGCTGCTTTTCATACCAACACCCTCTTTGCCCTTTCCTAAATCAAATCTTTAATTTCCGGTGAACCTGGGGCATGCTTCCTATGTATCTACACTTCAAAAATCAGATCTCCATAGGACGGCATAGGCCATACATCTTTATCTACAATCATCTCCAGCCTGTCAACCGGTGCACGAAGTGCTTCCATAGCCGGAAAGACCTCATCATGGTAGAAGTTTGCCTGAACAGCACCCTCTTCTTTTACGGCAGCTTCGTCCGTGGCTTTAATCAACGCTTCCAAAGCAGCCTTTGTCTCTACCAGCAGCCCGGAAACCTCATTTAGAAGTCCTGACTGTACAGAAACATCTGCCCCTGCCTCTTTCACTGAAAGAACTGTGTCCGCCAGTGTTTTTGTATACTTCATAATTGCAGGAATAATCTGTTTGCTTGCCATATCAATCATAGTCCGGGCTTCAATGTTGATTGCCTTTGCATATGCCTCATATTGAATCTCTGCCCGTGATTCCAGCTCTACCTTTGTAAATACACAAAACTTCTCAAACAGCTTTACTGCTTTATCTGTTGTCATTGCAGGGATAGCCTCTACCATAGATTTAATGTTTGGAAGTCCCCGTCTTTCTGCCTCTGCAACCCATGCCTCTGAATATCCGTCACCGTTGAATACGATTCTCTGATTTTCTATTGCATATTCCTTAATCAGATCATGGACTGCTTTATCAAAGTCATCTGTTTCTTCCAGCACATCACATGCCTCTGCAAACGCCTCTGCCACAATGGTATTCAAAACAACATTAGGTGCCGCGATGGAATCTCTTGAGCCAACCATACGGAATTCAAATTTATTTCCTGTAAACGCAAAGGGTGAAGTTCTGTTCCTGTCTGTCGCATCCTTGGCAAGATCCGGCAATGTCTTAACTCCGGTTTCCAGCTTGCCTCCCTTGAGACTGTGGGTTGCTTCCCCTGTACTGATAAGCTGTTCCATTACATCTCCAAGCTGTTCTCCCAGGAAAACAGAGATGATAGCCGGAGGAGCCTCATTTGCTCCCAGCCTGTGGTCATTTCCTGGATCCGCAGCAGATTCACGTAATAAATCCGCATGTTTATTGACTGCCTTTAAAATACAGGTCAAAACCAGCAAAAACTGCATATTTTCATGAGGTGTTTTTCCCGGCTCCAGCATGTTGATTCCATCATCTGTAACCAGAGACCAGTTATTGTGCTTACCAGAACCATTCACGCCCGCAAACGGCTTTTCATGAAGCAGGCATTTCATTCCATGCCGGCAAGCTATCCTCTTCATCGTCTGCATAATAAGCTGGTTATGGTCTACAGCAATATTTGCCGGTGCATAAATAGGAGCAAGCTCATGCTGCGCCGGAGCCACTTCATTATGCTGAGTCTTCGCAGAAACGCCTACCTTCCACAGTTCCTCATTTAAATCCTTCATAAAACCAGCAACTCTCTGGCGGATGGTGCCAAAATAATGGTCATCCATCTCCTGGCCTTTCGGAGGCATTGCTCCAAATAATGTGCGTCCTGCATAAATCAAATCTTTTCTCTGTAAAAACTTGTTCGCATCTACAAGGAAATATTCCTGCTCTGGCCCAACTGAAGGTACTACCTTTCTTGATGTAGTATTTCCAAATAAGCGAAGCAATCTCATGGATTGAATGCAAACTGCCTCCATAGATCTCAGAAGAGGTGTTTTCTGATCCAGTGCTTCCCCTTTGTAGGAACAAAATGCTGTCGGGATACAAAGTGTTGCACCTGCTGCATCCTGTCTTATAAATGCAGGTGAGGTACAATCCCAGGCCGTATATCCTCTTGCTTCAAATGTTGCACGAAGCCCTCCGGACGGAAATGAGGATGCGTCCGGCTCCCCTTTTATCAGTTCCTTTCCCGAGAAGCTCATCAATACTTTACCACTTGGCAGCGGAGCTGAAATGAAAGAGTCATGCTTTTCAGCCGTTACTCCTGTCAGAGGCTGAAACCAGTGAGTGTAATGTGTTGCTCCCTTTTCAATGGCCCATTCCTTCATCTCATGGGCAATCACATCGGCAGTCTCAAGATCCAGTTCATTTCCTTCCTCAATCGTTTTCCTCAGGTTTTTGTAGACCTTTTTCGGTAAACGTTCCTGCATCGCAGTATCATTAAACACGTTTTCCCCAAAAATATCTGCAACTTTAACTAGTTCTGCGCTCATAATTCTTTCCTTTCTCTTCGCTTCTCATATTTGTAGAACCGGGTGCCATGCGAATCCCCGTTTCAAACAGAATTGTTTTACAGGCAGGGTCAAAATCAAAATTCCATACTTCTTGAACTGCTAACGTTCTATGCTATTCCTATAAAACAAAAAGGCACTCCAAGCTATCTTGGAACGCCTTCGTTCATATCTACGTACGTCAGTATACCTCAATCGTCCAAAAAAGGCAAGCAAAATCTTAAATTTTTATTCAGCTTTTCCGATTGATCCGAATAGCTCCATCTTTTCCTTTACAGTTGCAATGATTGCATCTGAGCCTGGTTTCAACAGTTTACGCGGATCAAAACCTTTTCCTTCTAAATCTTTTCCAGACTCTATATATTTACGCGTTGCTGCCGCAAAGGTTAACTGGCATTCGGTATTTACATTAATTTTAGCAACTCCTAAGTCAATTGCCTTTTTAATCATATCTTCTGGGATACCTGTACCACCGTGAAGTACCAGAGGCATATCTCCTGTCAGCTTCTGGATTGCATCGAGAGTCTCAAAGCTTAATCCTTCCCAGTTTTCCGGATATTTTCCATGGATGTTACCAATTCCTGCTGCAAGAAAATCAATTCCCAAGTCTGCGATCATCTTACATTCCTGAGGATCAGCGCACTCACCTTTTCCGATAACACCGTCTTCCTCGCCGCCGATAGAACCAACTTCTGCTTCCAAAGACATTCCATGCTCTTTTACAACTCCAACAAGCTCTTTTGTCTTAGCAACGTTCTCTTCAATCGGGTAGTGGGAACCGTCAAACATAATAGAAGAGAAACCTGCTTCTACACACTTCATACATCCTTCATAACTGCCGTGGTCCAAATGAAGGGCTACCGGAACCGTAATATTCATCTCCTCCAGCATACCATTCACCATACCTACAACTGTTTTGTATCCTGCCATATATTTTCCGGCACCTTCGGATACACCCAAAATTACTGGAGAATTACATTCCTGTGCTGCTGTTAAAACAGCCTTTGTCCATTCCAGATTGTTGATGTTAAACTGTCCTACCGCGTAGTGTCCTGCCTTTGCCTTTTGAAGCATTTCTGTTGCTGATACTAACATATTACCATCCTCCACTTTTCTGACTTATCGGATACGATCCGTTAAGCATGTTTGTTGTCAAATTCTTTTTTCATTATAGCTTATCAGAGAAAAAAAGACAATTAGTAATTGTTACAATATAATGTATGGAATTGGAATAGATTATAAGCATAACAATAAACAGGGACTTGTCCTAATCGATATTATAACGTAATACTTTAGTTGACAACAGTTGAGCTGTCCCATCGGATATCACTTTAATGGATTATCCCGTAAGCAGCAAAATGTCCTCTTTTGGAATTGCCAATATGCTTGGATAAAGATGCAGTTCTTCAAACATGTTTTTGGGCATCTCCCATCGAAGCATTCCTTTGGAACACTCTGGTTTTACCATCAATATTATACTAAAAACACCTTCTGTTACACTTATGATTTCGTAATTTAAAAACAATACATCATTCTTTTCCACTATTCGATGTGCAGGCTGAATCAGCTTTGCACGGATACCCACAAAAGCAATTTCTTTCTCAGCAGATTCCTGTTTAAATTCCAGTCCAAACTCCGGTGCTATAACCCTGCCGGCATCCACTACTACCGGACAGATATTTTTACATCCCGTAAGCAGTGCGTCCGCATAAGTTTCGGGATGATGATATAGTTTCCTCCTACATGCAATTGGCTCATTCCTTCCGTCCTCCATCACGACCACCCGGTTACTGATGCGGTATACCTCATCACGGTCATGGGATACAAACAATACTGTCTTTCCAAATTTCTCAATTGCCGTAACTACTTCTTGTTCCATTTTCCAGCGCAGATAACTGTCAAGTGCAGAAAACGGCTCATCCAGCATAATAATTTCCGGTTTGGAGACCATCATGCGTGCTAACGCACAGCGCTGCTTCTGCCCGCCAGACAACTGTGCCGGATATTGGTCTTCCAATCCTTCCAGATGAAAAGCGTTCATTATGGCATCCAGTTCTCCTCTCCTCTTTTTAGTAAGAACCGTGCAAATATTTTTCCGGACTGTCATATTTGGAAAAAGAGCATAATCCTGAAACAGATATCCCGTTTTTCTTTTCTGTGGAGGAAGAGAGATTTTCTTATTTGAATCAAACACTGTTTTCCCATTGATTACGATTTTTCCACTGTCCGGCTCCTCGATTCCGGCAATACACCGCAATGTCATGCTTTTTCCGCATCCAGAAGCGCCCATCAGAGCAATAGTCTCATCCTCTGCCTCGAATTTAATATCCAGCACGAAATTTTTCAATTTTTTTCTTATTTCACAATATAGAGACAATCTCAGCCCCCCCTTCCAAATGATACCCGTTTATCAAATATATTGACTACCAGCATGACTACAAAAGATATAATCAGATTAATCAGCACCCATCCCATTGCTTCCGTATCTTGATTTGTCTGCCAAAAATAGGCAACGGTTGTAGATATGGTGGCCGTTCTGTCTGCAATGTATCCTGCAACCATGCTTGTGGCGCCGTATTCTCCGAGTCCTCTTGCAAATGCAAGCACCATACCTGCTACAATTCCTGCCTTACAGTTTGGAAGCAGGATTCTCCAAAATATGTAAGTGTTAGAAAGACAGAGTGTCTTTCCACTCGCAATGATATTTTGATCGAATGCTTCAAATGAACTTCTTGCAGTTCGGTACATCAGTGGGAAAGTTACCACAACGACTGCCGCAATCGCTGCATACCATTTCATGGTAATAGTAGTATGAAAATATTCTTTCACTAAAATGCCGGGAACGCTTTTTGGCGAAAGCGTTTTTAACAGCAGGAAACCGACAACGGTAGGAGGCAGCACCATGGGAATCGTAAATATCGCGTCTAAAATCCCCTTAAGTATCCCAGGGAGCCTGATTACATAATAAGCCAGGATAATACCTAGGAAAAAAGTAATACAGGTTGCCAGAAAAGAAATCCTCAAGGAATTCCACAAGGGAAACAGATTCATAAATGTACCTCCTTTTGTCCTATTATAAGATTCTTGTTCTATTCCTTTTCCCCAGAAACAATCAGAACAATTTTATTATTCAGAAGATTTGTTACAGTATCCCCGTTTATATATCCTTCTTCCTGCAGTGTATCCATCTGCTTTTGTGCTGCTGAAAAAAATATATCCGCCGAAGCTCCCTGTTCAATCTGGGTCTGCAAGGTTCCGCTGGAATCAAAATTATATACCAGCGTAATATCAGGATACTGTTCGTTAAAAAGCTTTTGAATCGATGTAAGAGATTCCATCAGACTTGCCGCTGCAAAAACATTTAATGTACAGGCCTTGTCAGATGCTACTTCAGCCGGTTTTTCATCTGTTGCCATCTCGAATCCGACTTTTTCAAACTCATGGACTGCTCCATCGGAAAGAAGAAAATTTAAAAATGCCTTTGCTGCCGTTGGATTCTCCGAATTCTTCAAAACCGCTGCCGGATAAAGAACTGGTGTATTCAATGCATCCTCTGGAGCTGTACACACAACCTTAATCCCCTCTGCCGTTGCTGCATCCGTTGCATATACAACACCGCAGTCTACCGTGCCCTCTTCTACCTGAGACAGAACTTCTTTTACATTCGTGCCATAAGATATTTTACCCTGGATACTATCCCAGAAACCCAGATTACGAAAAATCTCTTCCGAATACTGCCCCACTGGCACACCCGAATTCCCTAGTGCAATCAAAGTTACTGCGTCTGTATTGACATCTTTAAAACCAGTAATTTTGACCGTTTTTTCCATTTCCGCCTCTGTTTTTGATGTACTTTCTGCCGCCTCATTATCAGCCACTGCCGGCGGATCCGTCTTAGCTTTTGCAGATGGAACATTAGGTCCAGCATTCCCACATCCGAATAACAGCAGCATCGCTGCCACGAAACAAATACATGATTTTTTTACATTTTTCATATTAACTCACATTCCTATTCCTTTCTCTTCACTTAGGTATAATTGCTGCTGTGGCACAGTGAGCAGTTTGCACAGTCGTCAGGTGTACATCCCAATGTATCCGCAGGCAGTTTTTGAATGGTAAATCCAGTATGTTCCATCGGAAAAGTATACGTACTGCCGTTTTCAAAGTTCACTGTATCCTCCTCAAAATCGAAAATTACTTTCATGGCACTCCGTACCTTTATATCGTCATAAAGCGGGTGTTGCTTTTCCGCAGGTTCGAGAACCAGAAACTCCTCACCTCCTGTTTGAACCATAACTTTATCTTCTACAGTAGAAAACGCAGTAAGCCTCCCTTTCTCATCAAACATAACCGAATTGCTGTCCGCGTGAACTCCCACTGCATCCGGATCAAAAGCCGAAAAGATTCCGATTGGAGTTTGCAGTAACAATGCTGTTTTTGGTTCTACCGACTTTAATTCTCCACTCTCATAGAGGGAGAAGCCTATTGCCGTCTCAATCTCACCTGCCGGAGAGTGTACTGTAATGCTCTCTTTTGGATACAGCGTGATGCTTTTTATATTTCCGCTTTTATAAAAACAGATACCATTTGTATATGCGCAGAAGGAGGCAGCATCCAATTCAAAAGAAAGCGGGATATTATTTTCCCGTTCATCCTCCTCTGACCAGAATCCGTTTATCTGCCCATTCGATACAAAAGCCTTATGCAGCTCTCCTGTCGGATAAAATGTTACATACTCTGCCGGCAAGATTCCGATTGGACTTTCAATTTCAGACTGTTCCTCCAGCATGACGGCTTTTATGATTCCATTTTTATGAAATTCCACTGATGCTTTCTTTTTCCGCCTTTGTGATTCTGTGTAAGAGGGGACCAGTTCTCCCACATGCGTTACAACCATATTTTTCCCTGTCAAATTTACACTTTCAAGCTCTCCGCTGGGATAAGTCTGAAAAGAGGATACATCTCCAAGAATCCCAAATTCCATCTGTATATGCGCTTTGTCGATTACAAGATAATTCATCATAGACTTCCCTCCTGATATTGACGGACTGTAATCCGTGCAAGTATTCCCTGTTCTGTGTCCTGAACCTGTACATTCCATGCCCCATCACGTGTAATCCAGGGCGGAACGTGTGAACAGCGCAGCTTCAGTTCCAAGAATGGGGTTGTTGGTAAAAATTCCATAAGAATCTGCTTTGAAGAAAGTTCCGGATGTTCTTTTTCAATTTGAAGCAGATTAAAAAAATAAATGCCGGGGATATCAGATTCCAGCGGTTTTATGTTCTCTGCCAATTCCCATTTCATCCGTTTTTCCTTCTTCATTTCTTCCAAATCCAATACAATTCCATTCAGCGTTTCTTTTGTATAATCCGGAACCAGAAAAATCAAGAACCCTTCCCTGTCCAAAATGGTATAGGGAATCCCACTGATATCTCTAAATGCTGCTATTTTGCAATTCTCCAGAAGTTCTGTCAAATACTTTACTGACTTTCTTACCTCTGACACAGTTGACTGCGGAATCGGATCATAATAGATGGTTTTCTCAAGTATAAATTCTCTTTTTATTTTTAGAAATATCTGAAAACAGACGCAATCATAAAAATTAACCATGTTTCCGTTCTGATCTGTAAATACAGCAATTCTTTCCATAATGTTCCCCCTTTCACTGTTCAATTTCTACCACATTTCCATGAATCAGCTTTGCAAGAAATTCGCCCACCTCATATTCAGCATCCTCTCTGCTGACTTCAAATTTATCAGTAACTGTGCTAATCAGCTCTTCGGTATCCGCACCCTTTTCCAGCCTGCTCCATAAAAAGATACAGGCTTCATTGACAGACGGAAGTCCTGTCAGTGAACCGTTATCACTGTCTTTTTCGTAAAAGATGCAAAACTCTCCTCCAAGCTCTCTTAAAATATAACCTTCTTTTAATTTTGCTGATTTAATATTCACATTGTCCTCCTATAGGAATTTTCTTCTATCCGGCTTAATCATCCCCGATAACAGTTCTTCAATCTTAAGTACACTGCGTTTGTCAATTCCTGTGTCAAAGTGGACTTCACAGGCATGAATAAAATCATACATATTGCAGTTCCCAGATCGTTCGCCAATACCCAGTATCGTACAATCAATCAAACCTGCCCCCATGTTGGCCATTTCCAGGGAATTGGCCACAGCCATACCAAAATCATTATGTTCATGTGCTTCAATCATTATAGAAGAATGGCTGTGTATTTCTTTTACCAGCTTTCCTGCACGTACAGGTGTAAAAATACCGACTGTATCCGCCAGCCTGATAATTTTTATTCCCATTTTTTCAGCCTGAACCGCCAATTTTATCATAAATCCTATATCGGCACGTGAAGAATCCTCAAATCCGGGTGTCACCTGCACATGGAAGTTATTCGCTATTTCTATACATTCCATGAACTGTTTTTCTACCCAGGCTTTATTTTTATTGAGCTTGGAGTAAATCTGTACATAACTGACCGGAACTGCGATATGCACGATATCCGGTTTTTGACGGCATGCTTCCATAACATCTACAGGGTTCAGCCTGCTCCAAAGTGATATTTTGGCATGTTTTTTCTGGTGCATGATTTTAGACAGATATTCCCTCCCCTCTGTCTTCCGGTCAAATATTCCGACTTCTATCTCGGATACACCTATTTCATCCAGTGCCCGTGCCAATTTCACCTTATCTTCCGGGAAAAAAACAACTCCCGGGCACTGTTCCCCGTCACGCAATGTTGTATCCACTATACTAAGTTTTTTCATCATAAGTCTCATACCTCCCGACCATTTCTATAAATTCTTCCTCTGTAATGGCGGTTCCCCGTGCCCTGCTTTTTTCTTTGATCAACTGAAGCAGGTCTTCTGTATGATCTTGAAATGTATTCTCCATATGAAGTTTCTTTAATTTAAAAGTAACACAACCTTTTCCTGAGTGCTTTCCAAGAATTACTTCCCTTTCTAAACCGACCAGCTCCGCAGGATATGGTTCATAATTGGCAGGCTTTTTTAAAATGCCATCGACATGAATACCTGATTCCACATAAAAAATGCGGGTGCCGAGTACGGGTGCCATGGGAGATATCTCCTCTTTCAATACATCCTCAAGCCAGCATTTTAACCTTGAGAAATCTTTAAAATCATGATTCACCATGTATCGTTCAATCACATGCAGTGCCATGAGAATTTGCTCTGTTGCGGCCTTATTTCCAATCCCAAGCAAGGTTGATACAACGGCATACCCCTTATTTTGAAGGAACAGGGTTGCAATTGCCGTTGCACAGTGGTAAGTATTCTCCGGACATAGAATAAGCTGCTTTAATTCAAATCTCTTTTTTAATGTCTCCAGCCCCACATTGCACCCTCCAAGCAGAAGTTTATCTAATCCTGTAACCCTCAGCAGCGAATTTTCTTCAGCCGGTACTATCTTTACCGGCTCTTCCATATCATTAATCTGATAGGTTTCGATTTCTCTTTTTCCTCTTTTCTGCTTGGGGGTAAAATAATATTTAATCCTTTTATCCTTTGGATAATCTTCATTCATGTAGGAAACGGTATCCACTTCAAGATAATAGGTCATTCCATCCGGCAGGTTTCCCTCCAGTTTTTCATACACGCCGGCAGAAATCTGCAGATTTCTGATACCGATTTTTCCCATAAGCTCCACAAAACGATATATCTGTTCCCGGGTTAAATTATAGTTATCAAGAATGCATAGTGTAGCATCTATAATTCTTATCATAGATATACCTCCATTTCCCTTATTTTAAATCCTCAAATCTTCTACAGGTATTCCTCCTTCAAAATGCTCATCAAAAATTCGTTCCACATCTTCCGGTTTTACATTTCCGTACCATACTCCTTCCGGATAAACTACAACAATCGGTCCCTTGTCACAGATACCGAAACACCCTGTATTATTAATAACAACTTCTCCTGAAAGCTCACGGTCTTCAATTTCCTGCATAAAATCCTGTATAAGATTCACACTTCCCTGCTGAAAACAGTATCCCTTCTGCTGCCCGTTAATTCTGCAGCTTGTGCAGATAAAAACATGATACTTAGGTTGAACCATATGATTACGTATAATCCAATTATCTTAGATGGTAATTGGATTTTTCCTTTCTCCCAGATTCTCTGGGCATTTTAATCCATCTCTGATATATTTTGAAAAGGCACTGTGGATCTGTACCTATATAATTACA
>JACERV010000040.1 GCA_013911065.1 Ruminococcus sp.
CACGTTTTCTTCTTGCCATAGTAGTTCTATCCTTCCTTTTCTCTGTTGTTTAGTTTAACATATCCTGACAAAAAAACAGAGTGTGAAGTTCATTTTGAACTTACACACTCTATCTTACACTCCCGTTCTTTCCGTTTTTAACTTTTAAAATATTCCAATGACTTCCTATTCCAACACCAGGATGTCCGGCAGACTCACAGTATTTTCAGCACCATCTCCATATTCCCTCTCCGGCCAGTATCCCCCAAGGGATAATACTGTTATCTGATCCTCTATATTCATAATTAACTCAGCTGATTTCGCCCCGGTGACTGTGACATACCACTCATATGCCTGGCCTGTGCTCATGGTTTTCTCAGGATTGAACATTGCGGCTCCGTCGGTAAGCATATATCCAATAGGTCCTCCGTGTAAATGCTTCATCCATTCATCTGCATACCCTTTTTCTTCATATAATTTTTCTTGCAGATTAAGAATATCTGTAAATCGCACCCCTTTTTTACTTGCAGCAATAATCTTTGCCTGAATTTCACAAACATCATTATACTTTTTACGCAATTCCCCGTCAGGCTCTCCTATGGAAATCATTCTTGCAAGATTTGCATGCAGCCCCTTTTTTCTTAAAGCCGGAGATATGAGCACGGTTTTCTCAATCACTTTATCTGTAGGTGTACAATGCCGGTAGCATGAGATTCTTTCATCACTTCCGATTAATAATACATCGATATCTATGTCATACTGTAGACATTGTTGTATAAATATCCTTTTTATTTCATTTTCTGTCATCCCACGGCGGATTTTATCTGCTGTGTATTTTAATATGCGGTCACAAAGCTTTCCAAAGACTTTATATCTTTCAACCTCCGTTTGCGTCATCGGATATTCCAGGCTGTAGATTCCTTCCAGGTCTGCAACTGCACCTTCTATCGGGATATCTGATACAATTTTTCCCCCTCCCAGTAATTTGACAGCCTGTTCCTCTTTACTTATGGATTTCCAGTCTAACTCACATGGTTCAAAATCTGCCCCCAGAAGTTGTTCCTGCATAGCTCTGTCAATATCTGCCCGCATGGCAACTGCCCATCTTTTTGTTCTGGTAATCACAAGATAGACAAAACCTGTTTCCATATTAAGTACGACTCCGCTCTCCTCTCCGCCGGTGAGCCAGGAAAAATTATCTCTTCTGCCAAGAATCATTCCGTCATAATTATTTTTTTCCAGATAGCCATATATTCTGTTTAGCTTCATCTCAAAATCTTTCATTACTTTTCCTCCTGGCCGCTCCTATTTCTCAGCTTACTCAGGGTTTTATAGTCCTGTTTTACATGTTCATACAAGCTTTTATATATATCGAAATACTGCATATATATTTCATGATTCTCCGGGATGGGGTCCATTGGCTCCACATACTCTGCTTTTTCTTTCGCAATGCTGTAATCCTTAAAATATCCGGTTGCCACTCCTGCAAGCAATGCATCTCCGTATGGTGCACCAACTCTGTTTTTTACAAAAACGGTTGGTACGTTCAGGACATCTGTAATAATTCTTCTCCACAGTCTGCTCTTTGCTCCGCCTTCATTCATAACCAGAGGATAATTAATATGAATTCCGCTGTCTTTTAAAATCCGGAAAGAATCATACAGTGCATATGCAACCCCTTCCAGCATTGCCCGGACCAGATGTGCTTTTGTGTGGTACAGGGATAATCCGAATATAACTCCTCTGGCATCATTATCCCATATTGGCGTTCTTTCTCCCATGAGATATGGAAGAACTACCAGCCCTTCACTTCCCACAGAAATCTTTTCAGCTTCCATATTCAAATAGTCATATGCATCAAAATCCGGAAGCAGCTTCTCCATGGCTGTTTCTAAATCACCGAAATTTTCTTTCAGATACCGCAGTGATTGTCCTCCTGTTTGAGTTGTTGTCACAGTAATATAAGTTTTGGTACAATCTGTCGTGTATCTGATATTAAACATATTTTCAAAGAATTCTTCCCGTTCATGTACAATTCCGATATTTCCGCAAGTTCCAAGATTCATCTGGACATCGCCTGCTGCTATGGCCCCGCCTCCAATCCAGCCTGCATTACAGTCCACCTGGCCTCCTGCTACCTCTATTCCCTGTGCAAGTCCGGTTTCACCTGCTGCCTGCTCACTTACTTCACCCACAATATCCTCACAACGATAAAAATCGGGCATCAGGTCCATAGAAATACCAAGCTCTTTCATAAGCTTTTCATCAAACTTGTTTTCTCTCAGGTTATATGCCACGCCATAGAATGTACCTGCTGAATGATGAGCTGTGTGTGTTCCCGTCAGTTTTAATCTGATATATCCGTCTATAGTCAATGCTTTATAAATTTTTTTATAAGCCTCCGGCCGGTTTTCTTTTTCCCATAACAGATTCACAAGAATCGGATGATCTTCAATTCTGTTTCCTGTTAATTCAAAGATTTTTTGAACACCTACATGTTCAACCAGCCATTTTTCCTGTTTGTCTGCTCTTCGATCCATCAAATTGTATGCATTGTGTACCGGGTTTCCCTCTCTGTCAACAAGTACTAACGAGGGAAGGGCTGACGATGTCCCTATTCCTCTAATTTCCTTTGGGTCCACCCCTGCCTTTTGAATACACTCGTTTATCATGTCACAGGTAAGGGGCCAGTAATCTGTTGCTTTATGTTCCGAATAATTATCCTGATTTGTCAGAATTTCATACTGACGGTAAGCATAGGCAAGGACATCTGCATGTTCGTCTATAATACACACTTTACAGCCGCCTGTTCCATAATCCAATCCCATAAAATAGTTTCCCATACGTCCTCCATTTAACAACCATTGTTTTCATCCTGTTTTTAGTCTTTTGTATCCGGACTGATAACAGAATCCGGGTGTTCTCCCTGTATTAATCTATTGACATTTTTCATCTGTTCCTTATTCAAGTATCTTGTATGACCAAGAATTTTAGAAACAATATTTGCCTTTGAAAACATCTCTAAGATTTCCATTTTATAAAACGCATCAAATACGTCTATGGTACTTATTGTCAGAGCACCGTGGTTTGCCAGTAAGATTGTTTCGCTTTCAGGATTTTCTTTTAAGACTCTTGTAACCTCTCTTGGTACTTCAATTGTAGTCGGTGTTGTATATTTTGTAACTGCAATCCCTTTTAATGCAAACATTACTTCCGGCAAAGGTACTTCATCAAAGGAAACCTCTGACATTGCATATCCCGTTGTTACCGGAGGATGTGCGTGAACTACCGCTTTAATCTCCGGTCTTTGTCTGTATACCGCCAAGTGCATTCTAATATCCCTTGCCGGTTTCTGACCCCAAAGTACAGTTCCTTCCATATCTACTTTCGTAATATTCTGTACCTGCATCTTACCCTTACATATCCCGGAAGCTGTAATTAATACTTCATTTTTCCCAACACGAATACTGATATTTCCATCTGTACCTACAAGCAGCCCTTTCTCATACAGCTCTTTGCCTGCCTGTACCATGTCTCTTTTATATTGTTCCTGTGTCATCAACATCCTCCACCTCTTTTTATGATCTTACAAAGAATGCATCGTCTGCTTTAGTGTTTCATATAGGGATTGATAAAGGAAATATCGTTCCTTATAAAGAGACACTATTTCCATTTGCGGATGATATATTTTATCCGTTCTTACAATCTGTGCCGCCTGTTTTATATTCTCAAATACTCCTGTGGCAGCTCCTGCCAGCATGGCCGCCCCCAAACAGGCAGCTTCCCTGATTTGAAGTGTTGATACGGGCATTCCCAGGATATTTGCTTTTAATTGTAAGCCTTCCTGGGACTTTGCGCCGCCGCCCACACATCTTAATTCTTGAATGATTACATTTCCATCCTTCAGGGTATCAATATTTAATTTCATTTCAAATGCCTGCGCCTCAAGAATTGCCTTGGCAATATCATACCTTGTTGTTGTCATGGTAAGACCCAGAAATGCCCCTTTCATATTAAGGTCACAGGTTGGATTCCCACTTCCGTTAAGGTACGGCATCATCAGGACAGGGGAGGGGGCTTCCGGCAATTTTTCAAACAGATAATCGTAAACCTGTTTATGACCGGCTTTTGCTGCTTCTTTATCTTCATAGCAGAATTCATCCACAAACCATTTGAGCAGCACCCCTCCTGTATGATTTAATGCAAATGTAAAATACATATCAGGGTCTGTGTGAATGTAACAGGGATAGAAACATTTATACATTGCCGGCTCTACATGAGGTTTCTGAAATACTGCAGAAATCACCTCTGCAGTGCCATGAGAATCCAATGCCATATTTTCATGCACGATTCCTGCCCCTAAGGCTGCACAGGTCTGATCATGTCCTCCTGCCACAAGAACGGCCCCGGGATGAATTCCAAGTTCCTCTGCCAGCTGTTTATCAATGACTCCCACGACTTCCCCTGAAGGAACTGCCCGACCCAGCTTATCCTGTTGTATTTCCAGCCGGGAGAGTATTTCCTGGTCCCACATCTTTGTATGAATATTAAAGCCCATAGTCCGGCTTGCCATGGTGTAATCCAGCACGATTTCATCACTTCCCAGCTTTCCCAGGATGAAATCTGCATATGTTACGAACTTAAAGGTCCGCTCATATAATTGGGGCAGGTTATTTTTCACCCATAGTATTTTAATCAGGGAGTTCATCGGGTGAGGGCGCATACCCGTCTTCTCAAACAAGTATTCTCCCCCCAGCGTTGTATTGCAATATTCCGCCTCTTTTGTTCCCCGATAGTCCATTCCCAATTGTGCATATGCCAGGGCTTCTCTCTTGCTGTTAATTGGGATGACCGCATCACCCTGCACTGATATTGAGATACCTTTTATGTATTTTCCGGCTTCTTGTGCCGCTTCACATATGACCGTCTTTGTGCACAGCCACAAACTTTCCGCATCCTGCTCCGTGTATCCCGCTTTCGAACACATAATATCATATTCCTGAAAACCATACCCCGCAGGCTTTCCATCCTCATCAAATACCATTGCTTTCACACCGGTTGTACCCAAATCTATCCCTAATAACATATGTCACCTCTTAACGATTTACTGGAAATAAAAATTTCTCGCTTCCTTCTCCTGCTCTCCATCATAAAAATCTGCACGTACTCCCGGAATATAGGTCAATGCTTCTAAGATTACCGGTAATACATCACCATGAATACCTACTGCATGATGAACATAAGGACCTTTTACAATCATAGTTTCTACTTTAGACCAGTTTGGAATTTCCACCCACGCATATGTTCCAATTGTCTTCGGTCCGTCAATAGTCTTTGCCTTACCCATTAACATGCCGTACGCTCCGTTATCCCCATCAAATCGAAGAATTGAGATTTCACCGGGTTTCAATTCTGCAACCACTGACCCAGGACAATGTTCCGGGAATGCGAATGGCCTGTCTAATTTTGCCTTTTCTTTTGCCAGAGAAATCGGCCATGGGCCACAATGCTGTAATAACTCTCCATTTTCATTTTCCGGATGGCGTACAGACCAGTCTACGAAGAAGCTGGGAGTTTCCCCCATTCCTGCTGCCTGAACCATAATAGCCGTAATTGCTCCATGAATATCAGTTTCACAGACTACCGGTATTCCTTCCTCCGTAAGTAAGGCATTGGCGCAGCAGGGCATCACATGAAGTGCCTGCTGCAATGCATCCCAGCATTGGATTGCCACGGCATTACAATCATTTTCCTCTGCGAAATATTTCATGGCGACTTTTAATGCCGCTACTCTCCGAACTGATTCTTCCGGGATACACACTTCCATATTAGCATGAATAAAATCAACGGTATCAGCTACATCCTGATTATCAGATGCTTCCAAATCTTTTACTCTATCTGCAAATTCAACCATTGTGATCGGGAATACCTGAACTCCAAATTTTTCTAACAGCTCACCTTCATTTACCATCATAGTCCAGAAATCTGCCGGTCTTGTATCAATCTGAAGAATTCTTGCTTTTCTGAATTCTTTGATTACATTTGCTGCAGCAACAAAGTTTTTCAGTCCTTTTTCAAAGCTTTCGTCCTCCACTCTGCAGTTTGGCATGTAAGTAAAAGGCACCTTCATTCTCCTCAATACTTTTCCTGTTGCAAAAAGTCCGCATTGTGTATCTCTCAGCCGGCTTCCGTCTGCCTCCGGTGCCTCATCCCGGGGCCCCCATAACAATACCGGCACATTTAATGCTCTCGCAACTTTTCCGCAGCTATGCTCGGAACCAAAGTTACAGTGAGGGATAAAAAGTGCATCTACTTTTGCACCTTTGAATTTTTCAATTACTGCATCTACATCTTCCGCACAACGCAGCAAGCCTTCCTCATTGATGTCTTCAATATCAATAAATTCAATTTCCAGCCCCTGCATTTTTTCTGCAATTAGCTTTTTATACTTGAGAGCATCCTCTGCACTAAAAATTCTTCTTCTTGTCGGTGCATAACCAACTAACACTTTATTTTCCATATACGTTTTCCTTTCCTGGCCTGGGCCAAATACATTTTTACCCTAATAACTGATCCTGCATACGTCTTAATTGAAGTAATACCGATGAATTATCAAGTTCCACCATATCGTATGTAATCACCGTATCAACAGGCACATCCACTTTTAATACTGCTCCTTTTGCCAGTCCCACCGGCAGCATATTCCCATCTTTTGCTATATGTGCATGTTCAATAGATGCCCGGTAACAATATTCTCCGATTGCATCTAATGTTTCTCCCGCCTTCAAATCCTTTTTGGCAACAGTAATACACTCTGAAGTCAGGCGGTCCATAGGATGGGCTGTTGACTCCCCATACAATACCGCCTGCGCTGCGGTAATGGGAGTCTCAATGGAGCAGAGATGGTATGGTCTGTACAGTAAATAATTAGGACCCTTTCCCATATCTCTTTGTACTAATCCGTCAATGATTCTTTTATTATCCGTAGTTACGATAACAAAAACTCCCGGGTTAATGTCACCGATGCCATAGTCTACCACCCCTGTAGTTTCCAGGATCCCTCCTTGTTTCTTCAAAGAGAAAACCTTTGCCAGATCTTTCACATTACAGCTTGGGCCATGCATTCCCCTGACATCTACTTTTAGACCAGTTGCGTTTGAAACCGCACACATCTCTATCATAGTTTTTGATCCGTCCACGAATTCCACCAGCATGCGGGGATTCATATCCCTTGCCGCTGCTTTTGTCATCCATTCCTCCTGTCCCGGATTTGCATACAAGTCCAGAGGATTGTTCTTCCCCTTTCCTGCTGCCACCACTTCAAATCCTAAGGCTTTGGCAAACCGATACACTTCTATAATGGACCCCGGCTCGTCGCCTGCCGTCAATGAATACACAATTCCTGCCTGCTCACACATTTTTCTTAAGATTGGTCCCACCGTAATATCACACTCTACATTCATCATAACAATGTGCTTTTTATAAAAAATACATTCTGTGGTAACTCTGGCCCCCATTTCAGGAGATCCGGTTGCATCGATTACACTTTGAATGGGTTTTGCTGCAACTGCCAGCTTGTAGTTTGTGGTTGCTACTCTTTTTCCTGCTGCAAGGGCAGCCTCTGCTTCCTCCAGCGAATCTGTTACAACAATGTCTTCTTTTGTATTCGCCTGCTTATATGCATCCACTGCAATATCCGTATTGATATCCACCACAATATCACAAATCATTCCCTTCATTTCAGAGATTTGTGAGACAATGTCTTTGCCCATCTGGCCTGCACCAATAAGGGCCACATGGATTGGTTTTCCTTCCGCTTCAAGCTTTAATAATTTTGTATCAATTTCATACATAATGTTTTTCTCCTTCTACATCCATGGATCAACTACAACCTTTATTGCCTGTCCGCTGGTTACCATTTCCATTCCATCTACAATGTTGTCCAGACTTACTTTTCCATTCACATACATTTCTGCATGAATATCCTTGTTATGAATAGCCTGAAGTGCATGATACAGCCCTGTACACGGATAGGAAAAAGCACCTAATATCATGATTTCATCATAATGTATCTTGTTGGAATCCAATGTTGTCATCGGATTTGATTTTGGGACCCCGCCATAGATTATGATTCTTCCTCTTTTTCTGACTAACTCTAATGCCTGCTGCTGAGCCTCAGTGTTGGGTACCGCACAGATTACAATATCTGCTCCCGGACCTGCCAGTTCTTTTACTTTATCCGTAGCTTCTTTGGGATCCTTATTACTGAATATGTACTCAAATCCAAATTTCTGTGCCTGCTTCATTCTTCCTCTTGCAAGCATAATGACTTTTCTTGCCCCTCTTGCTTTTGCCACTTCCATATGAAGGCATCCTACAGGGCCATCTCCTATCACGATAACGGTATCACCATAGGAAACCTGATTATACTCCTGACAAGCCAGGACCCCTGATGACGGCTCTCCGAATGCGGCGTGGTCATAGCTCATGCCCTCCGGAATGTGTTCAATAAATCCCCGCTCCATAACTACTTCCGGTACGGCAATATACCCTGCAAATCCTCCCGGAAAGTGTGTCCCCAGCATACGGTGGTTTTCACATAAATTCACCTGTCCCCTTTTACAGTAATAACATTCACCGCAGCTTACATCTGGTGCAAGAGCAACCCGGTCTCCCGCCTTAAACCGTCTGACATCCGGATGAACTTCCACTACCTCTCCGGCAATTTCATGTCCCATAATCTGATCTTTGATGCCATCCTTTAATCCATTATAATAATTCCTAATATCTCCTCCGCAAATTCCGCATGCATGTACTTTCACCAACACCCCTTCGCTGGGACATTCAGGTATAGGACGTTCCTCAATCTCAATATGCTCTATGTCTTTGAATACCGCGGCTTTCATATATCCTTTTTTCATTCCTCTTTCACCTTACCTAACAAACGGTCACCTACTGCGCCTTTGGGATGAATGATTGCAAACTGTTCTTTTGTGTAATTTGTATATTTCATCAGAGAAATACAAATAGCGTCAAAAACTGAAATTACACCCAATGTACTTGCTGTGGCAAGCATATTAAACCGGCATGGTTCCTGATTGATTTTTACTTTAATGCAAATGTCTGCCATTTTCCCAATCTCAGATTCTTCATTTTCTGTAATTGCAACCAATGCTGCCCCCTTTGCTTTACAGGCTGGAATCATATGTACTAGTTCTTCTGTCCCGCCGCCTTTACTAACTAAAATAAGAATATCCTCTTTCTGCAACACCCCCAGCCCTCCATGCACTGCATCCGATGGAGTTAAGAATACTGCAGGACATTCAATACAATTCAAGGAATGTACTCCTTTCCTGGCTGCCATTGCTGAAGTTCCGCATCCGGAGATAACAACCTTTCCGGTTCTGTCACCAATCAATGTGACTGCCTCTGCAACCTTTTCCTTGTCCACAGTGGTCAACAGCGATTCTATAGCTTTTGCCTCCATGGAAATAGTTCGTTCAATTTCCTGGATAATCTCTTTGTTTTTCATGTCTTCACCTCCCCTTTCTATTTAAAGTTTCCGCAAAAAATGACGTGTGTAAAAATATTCTTCTCTTTACACACGTCATATTATCATATTCATTTTTTATTAACTGTACATTTTTTTTATAATATTTTTGGATTTTTTTTAGTCGGAAGTATTTTCTTTTCTGTACCGGGAAGGCGTCATATGCAAATGCTTCACAAATACTTCTCTAAAATATCTTGCATCATTGTAACCAATTGCTCCTGCTATCTCATTCACTGATAAACTGCTTGCCACTAATAGCTCCTGCGCTTTATTTAATCTTAATCCTGTAATATAATCAATAAATTTGATATTCTTTTCTTTTTTGAACAACTGGCTTAAATAACTTGTGTTAATAAAGAACTTCTTTGAGATTCCCCCAAGGCTTATATCTTTGCTGTAATTCTTTTCTATATATTCTATAATTTCTTCAATCAGGGGCTTTCCATAATTTTTTTTGCTCTTTGAAAACAGCTGACTGACCTCAATCAACTTATTTTCAAGCCACCGCTCTAACAATTCTATGCTGCTATTGGCACCGATTGCTTCTTCAATTTCTTCAAACATGGCTAAAGCTATATCTGTATCTTTCTCATTTTCTTTCAGCAGTTTTAATACTATAAAATAAATATCCAGAGAAATAATTTTTATATTCGCATAATTATTCTTCACTGCTTCTCTGAATATTTCCTGCAGGCATTTTTTAATTTCTGCTTCATTCTGAGTTTTAATAAAGCTTTCCAGAAGATCCTTTTTTAATCCTGTAATAATTTGAATATCACTTTTCTTTATTTTAATTTCAGAGAAATGACATACGGAGCTTACACTTGGCAAATTACACTGCATTACACTCTGTACCGACTGTCTGTAACTTTTACAGACATCTTCCACCGCCTCTACTTCATCCCCTATTCCAATATGTAAGTTTAAGCCATAAATATTATCCAGAATTGTAACTAATTTATTTGCTTTCTCAATCAAAAAATATCTTGCAATCGTTGTATCCGTATTTAGAATCAGGACAAATTGATTATCATATTTAAAGTGAGTAAAAGAACGGCCTTCACAATTAGTAAATACTTCGTCTATTACATTACAGACAGCATATTGAAGAATTTCCAGTCCGGACACATTCTTGAATTCAGGAATCTCTTTAATGTTGCCTGCAATAATCGTTAGTACAACATATTTCTTTTGCTTAAAAACAATTCCCATTTCCTTCAGATCCGACAACAGCTCTGTTGTATCAATTTCTGCATCTGCACTTACCAGTTCTGTAAGATATCTGTTTTTCTTATAAGTTGTCCCTTCATAAGCCTTGGTCTTAATCCTGGACTCTATTGCCCGGTTTTCTTTATTTCTGTCTAAATCATCCAACAATTCCTGTATCTGTTTTTTGAATTCTTCATTATCAATTGGTTTCAATAAATAATCGTTTACTCCAAGAGTAATTGCGGTGCGGGCATATTCAAAATTTTTAAATCCGCTTATTACAATGAACTTTAAGAACTGATTATATTCTTTTGCTTTTGCAATAAACTCTAAACCATCCATCATTGGCATTTTGATATCTACCAGGACAATATCCACCTGATTATTTTGTATAAAATGTAATGCTTCAATTGCATTTTCCTGAGCCGGTGCTACTTCCAGTTCCGGAAAAAATCTGTTTATTTTTTTACAAATACCGTTTCTGATAATTTCCTCATCATCAATCACTAATACTCTATACATTTTCTTCCTCCTTCCTATATGGTTTTCACAGGCAGATTCAGTTCCACAAGCGTTCCCACGCCCTCTTTACTGCTTATTTTAATTCCGTATTCTTCTCCAAAATATAATTTAATTCTTGCGTTGGTGTTCTCCAGCCCTATGCTGCTGTGGGTTCCCTCATAACTCACTTTGTGGACAATATCATTTCTGGAGTAATTTTCCAGCCTGTTATTTAATTGCTCCAAACGCTCTCCGGGAATTCCATCGCCGTCATCCTCCACCTGTATAACAAGCTTTTCGTCCTTCTGATATGCCCTGACAACTACCTGGCATTTGCCAATGGAATTTTCAATTCCATGAACCACCGCATTTTCAACTAATGGCTGTATGAGAAGTTTTACAATGAGCAGTTCACCGCATCCTGTCTCGACTTCATAAAATATATCTATCTTTTTACCAAATCTCAATTTCTGAATGATCATATAATTTTTTATATGGCTTATTTCCTCTTTCAGAGAAACATATTCCTGGCCTCTGTTAATGGAATATCTGTACATTTTAGATAATGCCTGACAGGCATCGCTGATACTGTCCGCACCTTCTGCTTCAGCCATCATATCAATGGTCTGCAGAGTGTTGTACAGGAAGTGGGGATTAATCTGTGCCTGCAGAGCATTAAGCTCGGCTTCCTTTTGATAGATTTCAGACTGGTATACATTGTCAATCAGCTGCTTTGTTTTCTTAACCATTTTATCAAAGGAGCTTGCAAGCTGCCCTATTTCATCCTGTGTACCTGTATCAGCATCAATGTCAAAATCCCCTTTTCCTACCTGTCTCATCTTCTTTTGAAGCTGTGTAATCGGTTCAGTCATTGACCTTTTAACAGTAAAAGCAAGATACAGTGATACAATAATACACAGTAAAGTGGTTGCTATAATTACAATTCTCAGGTTCCTTATATCAGAAAGAAGAGCTGCTGCTTCCAGTTCATAAATTACGCTCCATTTTGTTATTTCCGATGTGCTAAAGGCTACAAATTTGTTTTCTTTTTCAGATTCCAGATATCCGCTTTTCCGCATTAGGGCATCACTGATATAATCACTTCGGAATTGTGTTCCTATATACCGGGAATCTGGGTGATAAACAATGGTTTTATTGTCGTCAACAATCACCACCTTCTGCCCCTTATTGTTATTCATATCCTGGAGCAGATTTCCCAATGTATTGCAGCTTAAATCTATAATAATGCAGCCTACTTCTTTTCTATTATTTTCATCATATATTTTTTTCACAATAGAAAATAGCTTTTTTTCGGCTCCTTCCTGAATTACAGCCGCCCTGTCATAAGTGGAGAGGATCAAGGTATTGGTTCCACTGCGTTTCATAAATGCAAACCACTGGGTTCTGGTAAAGTCATATTCTGTTCTAAGGCTCAGATAATTTTTATCTGATGTGTAAACCATTCCATTATAAGAGCATATGTATATGTTTTCTACTGCAAAAGAAGTAACAAATGCCATATCTATAAGGTTATTCATATACTGTTCATCCTCATAATAAGAGGCTGTAGTTGTCTTTTTCTCCTGGGCTAATATTTCCTTTAACTTCCTGTCTGATGTTACCTGCATGGCAAGATTCATCGTATTGTTAATTTCATTATCAATATTATCAATCATTTGCCGGGTGGTTTCCTGTGTGGACTTCATGACCTTATTTTTTAAAGAATAACTTCCCAGGTAGGCACTGAAAGCGCTCAACACCACTTCCGGTAAAATGATAACAATCAGGAAGATTACGATGAGTTTATTTCCAAACTTTAAATTCCGATACGCATTTTGTATTTTTCCCATTACCGCTCATCCTCATTTTTGATATTTCTTGCATATTATATGCCTTTATTATATTATTAAATGGTCAACATTACTATCTTTCTTTTGTTTTAAGAGAGGTCTTTTATGCAAAATACTAAAAATTACCAGAAGCTTGGTGTATTAATTTTATCTCTTATCACCCTTCTTATGTTTATAAATATTGTATACACTGCATTGATATCTATTCAAAAGAAAAATATGCCGGTATCAGAGAGTAAGACAATATCCATTTTAACATGGAAGCCGATACCTACTATAATCATAGATGGATTTCATAAACAATACCCCGGCTATTACCTTAATATAGAGCGTTATCCCAAAACAAATTATATTTCTTTCTTAAATTCCAAACTACAGACGGATGCCTCTGTTGATCTGGTAGAAATACCTGTGGAATTTTATAAAGACTATATAAACTCTGATTCCTTAACCCCTGTTACAAATATTTCCATGTTGTCCCGGTTTTGGAATGAACCTGTTGATTTTCTAAAATCAGTCTCAGGTACAAAAGAAATATATGGCATTCCCTATCAAAGCGATTTTCAGGAATTTTGGTATAATCAAGCCATTTTTGAGAAATATGATTTAGATCCGCCAAACAGTATTCCAAACTTTTATAAAGCATGTGAAGTATTATCCCAGGCCAATATCCCACCGCTGGCAATAGGTTTAAGTGATTGCCGCACAGCGCAGAACTTCTTATCTGCTTTGATTTCTGAACCAGTACTGAAGGGTATTACCGCGGATGAAAAAGCATCCATTACTAATGCGTATCAAATGCTCCATAAGAATTATATAAATGACACCCTTTTTTCTATGAGCAATGAGCAGGCCTTTGCTGCCTTTTTGGATTCTTCCTATGCCATGGCATTTACATCGGAGGATGTAACTTCACAATTATCTGATTCTATTATGCAGAAAATAGATATTCAGGTGACAGGAATTTATATTCAGAATGAAGACCAGACATATGTCATGGGCTCCCCTGTAGATTCTGTACTCTGTATCAGCAGCCACTCATCCAATCAGGATATGTGCAGGGAATTTCTGGATTACTATACGCAGTATGATACTGTCAAATCCTATATTGACGAAACCAAGTCTACTACCAATATACAGGAATATACCATTAATCCCTCCATTTCAAAGGAATGGGAGAAAATGCGTCTGAGTATTCCATATCCAGGCTGGAATAATTACCATGTTTCCTCCTTTCATTCTGATAATGGAGAGGAAACTTTAGCTCAAAAATTATTGTGCAATATAGTAACACCTGATGAGTACATTCAACAAATTCAATCCGGAGGAGGCAAACATGAAACAATTAGATAAAAATAAAATGTTACTGTATTTGCTGATATTAAGTTTCATAGTTATTGTGTTCCAGTTCTATCTCCTGATTAAACCGGATATCAGTTCCGCTCAGACCAAAGGTTCTAAGGAAGAATATATCTGGGTTTCTACTATGACCGGGGACCCTATGTTTACGGAAAATGATATTCCTGCATTCCGAAAATTCGGAGAAGAAAAAAATGTCACTACAACGATCATGGGTCCCAGAGAATATGATATCACCGGACAGATTGAGGCCCTGGAAGAAGCCATTGCCAGAAAGCCGGCAGGCATACTGGTCCTGGGAATGGAGCAAAGTCTTGCCCCCACTATTAATAAAGCCATTCAGAAAGGAATTCCTGTAATCACTGTGGATTCGGATGTACAATCCTCTTCCCGAATCGCATTCGTAGGTTCCAACTGGTACGATATTGGGGTTGCACAGGCAGAATCCATGGTAAAGCTAATTGGCGGGCAGGGTAAAATCGCTATAATGGGAATCGGAGGCGCTGATACGACAGAGGCCGCCTTCGCCGGTTACTACAGTGTTATTGAAAATTATCCTGACATTACGATCGTAGGAGAATACGATGATATGGCCAACTCAGATGAATCAGCCCGCATTACTGCCCAGGTACTGGAAACCTATCCCGACATTGCAGGTTTCTCAGGCTTTAACAGTAACAGTGCTTGTGGTATTGCCCAGGGGATACGGGATAATGCTCCGGAAAAAGATATCAAAGTCACTGCAATGGATATTGAACCGGCTAATTTAAAATTAGTTGACAGCGAAGAAGTTGATGTTATTATCGGGCAAAAACGTTCTCTTTTCACTTATTACGGAGGTAATTTTCTTTATGACATCAATCATTCTTCACTGACAATCAAAGACCTGGCTGAAGATATTACAGACGTCATTCCCGAAAAAACATACACCGGGTTAATAAAGGTAGACCGTTCCAATTTGCATACTTACTTTCCGGGTTTAAAATAATATAAGATGGAGATGTTGCATTTTGCAACATCTCCCTTTATTCCTATACAAGGCTGACTCAGCAACACAAAACTTTATTGCAGCCCTTTATTTTCATTTCTAATGTTTCTTTTTTCTGCCTTTGCAATGTATTTACTTCTTATACTGTCAAGGAATACTGCCAGGAAGATAATTCCTGCAGATATTAATGGCTGTTTATATAAGTCAGTCTGCATGAATACAAGCCCGGCCTGAATCATCTGAATCATAACCGCCCCCAGCACCACTCCCGGAAATACCTTACCCACACCCCCGGCAAGGCTTACTCCGCCCAGTACCGCGGCTGCAATTGCATTGAACTCTTCCCCTTTCCCGAATGCGGCATTGACAATCCCAATCTGTGCCACAGATATAATTCCTCCAATACCCGCAAACAGGGCTGACATTACATAGCATGTAAACAGAACCTTCTTCGTATGAATTCCTGCTTTTCTTGCTTCCTCCACATCATTTCCTACGGCATAAATCTGTCTGCCAAGCTTTGTTTTTCCTAAAAACAAGACTCCAAATAAAATAATTATAGCGAAAATAATAATTGGCATCGGGATCCCCAAAACCGACTGTGAGCCCATTGAGGTTATAACCTTGGGCAGCTTTACCGATTCAGACTTCGTCATCAGCAGACCAACTGCTTTTACAAATACCATCATGCCCAGAGTCGTAATAAATGGTAATATATCCAATATGACAATGAGGAAGGCATTTATTACACCAACCAGCGTTGCTATCCCCAGGCCTATGATGATTGCTAAAACAGTAGGTACCTGTAATTTCTGAACCGACAACCCGGTAACAGCTGCCGACAAATACATCACAGAGCCTATGGATAAGTCAATTCCTCCCGTTAATAATACAAACATAATACCAATTGCAATGATTCCGACATAAGAGGAGGATACCAGAATATTTTTAAAGGAATCCACACTGATGAATTTAGGTGAAAAAATGCCGAATATTAAGAAGATTGCAATAAATAATATAATGGGGATATTTCTTAAAATAACCATTTTTATACTTTTATTCCCTATCATTTATCTTCCCCCCTTTTCTGTCTTATCTTCAACTGTCTGGTTAAATGCCGCTTTCAGAATATTTTCTTTGTCGAACTCTTCTCTTGCAAGCTCTCCATGAATTTCTCCGTTTCCCATAACCAATATTTTGTCACAAATCCCCATTAGTTCTTCAAGTTCAGAGGATATCACCCATACAGCTTTCTTATCTGTTGCCAGTTGATTAATGATATTGTATACTTCATATTTTGCGCCTACGTCAATTCCTCTTGTGGGCTCATCCACAATAAAAACTTCCGGATCAGTGAGCAGCCACTTTCCGATAACCACCTTCTGCTGATTTCCTCCGCTCATGCTTTTTGCCGGATTATTCTCAATAGGCGGGCATTTCACCTTTAATTTATTTACAATGTCCTCTGCTTTATTTTTAACACATTCATCATTGACGATCTTAAGTTTCCCTTTTGCACTGGAGGGTACAGAAACCAATGATAAATTATCTAAAATAGAAAACTCCATCAATAATCCTTCTTCCCGCCGGTTTTCTGTTACAAATGCTATTTTATGTTCAATCGCTTTCTGGGGGTTATGTTTTTCTACCTTTTCCCCGTTAATGATTATTTCCCCGGCTTCATAGGGGTCTAATCCATATATAATCCTTGCCAGTTCGCTTCGTCCTGATCCCATTAATCCAAACATTCCCACGACTTCGCCCTTATGTATGTCCATATTGATATTATGTACAATCCCGCTCTGAGACAGACCTTTTACACTTAATGCAGTCTCTTTTGACGGTTTATTCGTCTTAGTCGGATATAATTGGCTGATTTCCCTGCCAATCATGGATTGAATCATTCTGTCAATTGTGTAATTTTCTTTTTTATCCTCATCCGTGATACAGCCGTCACGTAAAACAATAATTTGATCTGACAGTCTTTCTACATCTGCTAAAATATGAGAGATATAAATAATGGATTTTCCTTCTTCCCTTAACTTGTCAATAATCCCAAACAATTTCTCTGTCTCCTTATTGGTCAAAGAAGTCGTTGGTTCATCAAAAATCAAAATCTGGGGATCAGAGGACAGTGCCTTTGCAATCTCCACCAGCTGGCGTTCCCCGGGTGATAATTTTTCAACAATCGTATCCGGCGAAACGTGCAGGTCCACTGCTTCCAAGGCCTTCTTCACCCTTCTGCTCATTTCAGTTTTTTTGATAAGGGGCAGAACCCCTATCCTGGGAAATGAATCAATAAACACATTGTCATTGATGCTAAGATTGGTAAACAAATTCAACTCCTGATGTATAAATGCAATTCCAGCCTTTTTTGCATCAGATGGCTGGGTGGGCCTGTATAGTTCTCCGTTTATATAGAGTTCACCGCTGTCTGCCGGTAAAATTCCTCCTACAATATTCATCATAGTGGACTTTCCGGCACCATTTTCTCCAATTAAACTCAGCAATTCACCTTTTTTTAACCCCCACGTGACATCTTTTAATGCCGGAATTCCGAAAAAGCTTTTCGCTATGTGCCGTAATTCTAATACATATTCACTCATATTAAACACCTGCCCCATTCACAATCGACATTCTAGTCATTAATTTTGTTCTGATTACATCAAGGAATGCTGCCGCTAAAATGACAAGCCCTTTCACAATATTAATTGTGAAGTATGACAAATTAAACAGATTTAATGTATTAAACAGCAGCGTAAAGAAAAATACACCAAACAGAGTCCACATTACCTTTCCTTTTCCTCCGGATAAGCTTGTTCCTCCAATAATGGCAGCGCCAACAATATCCATCATGATATCTTCACCTAATGTAGGCCTTCCCATCCCCAGCCTTGCAGAATAAATTGCCGAACCTGCTGCCGCGCAAAACCCGCTCATTGCATAACAAAATAAAGTTACTTTTTTCGTAGGAACCCCGGAAACAACACTTGCAACTTCATTTTCCCCGCTTGCATATATCCATTTTCCAAGTACCATTTTTGCCAGAATAAAATGCGCCCCCAGTGCTATTAAAACCACAAAAATAGCCGCATAGGGTATGAATCCCAAAGATTTTGTCCCAAATGCTGAAAAGCTTTCCGGTAATCCCATGATATTTCTTGACTGTGTAAGGTAGATTGCAAAGGACAGCAAAAACATCTGTGTTACTAATGTAACCATGAATGGAGGCATTTTGAATCTTGCAACAAAGAATCCATTAAACAATCCAATCAGCGTCCCTATTATTAGCATCACAAATATACTGACAGGCACTGATGCCGCACTGCCCGCAAGGGGGCCTCCATTTTCATGAATCAGCCATCCCCAAAGCGGCGTTCCTTCAAAAATTGCAGGGTCAAAGGAATTGCTCATTAAAGCTGTGCCTATTACACTGGTTACTCCTATGATTGACACCTGAGATAAATCAATTCCACCAAGGAGCAGTACAAAAGTCTGCCCAATTGCAATAACCAGCAACGGCCATAGATTTGATAATAAATTTAATAAATTGCTTTGCGAAATAATTCTAGGTGCAAAGGGAATCACACAGACAAAGTAAATCAGACTCATAATCAATATAAAATATTCAGATAAGAATATCCGCTGTATAACCTGCTTTGCCGGCTTTTTTTGTCTATATGTTTCAGATTTTAATGCACTCATAACATAACCTCCATTAATGCTGAGAGCCACCGCAAAACAGAACATTTATACTGAATATTGCTTTAAGCATATATACAATATCAGATGAGAAAAGTCTATTTTACGGCAGCTCCTGGCTTTTATTGTTCTCTTAAAATATTTCCCCACATGTCCATTCTTTTTTCTTTAAGATTGCCTTGTGTAAGCGCAAACCCTGGATCTTCACGAATTTCATCCGGCTGTGTTTCGCCTGCTTCAATTGCATCTAAGATCCCGCTGATTGCCAGATCAGCCTCATTATATACATCCTGAACTCCCGTTCCTTCAATGATACCTTCATCAATTAATTCTCCGGCAGTTGCGTCTCCGTCAAGGCCTCCCATGATTACATGTCCTTCTTCACCAACTTTTACCCATTTTCCCAATGGTTCAAGTACAGATTGAATTGTCGGGAACAGGAAGTCAGACGATGTAAATAAGAAATCAACATCTGGATTTGCCTGTACCGCACTTTGCAGATTTGCAAGCGCTGTTGCCGCATCCCATTCGGTGGGAACTTCAATTACTTTATTAAAAAGCTCCGGTTTCTTTTCGATTGCAGCATAAAATCCTTCTTTACGTGCAATGGCATTGGGATCTCCAAGATCTCCCACCATAATAAGCGGAGTCAGCTTTTCGCCTGTTTTATCAAATTTCTTTTCTGCTTCCTCAACCATATAATCCACACACGCTTCGGCAACTGTCGCATTATCACAGACTACGGTAATATTTGCACCTTCATCACTTGTTGGCGGCCGGTTAAAGATAACAATCGGGATATCCGCATTATTTGCTTCCTTTGTGACTGCAACTGCTGTATCACCATCTTTGGGAATAACAATAATTCCATCTACATTCTGTGTAATGACATCTTTTACCTGCTCCAACTGTTTGTTGGCATCGCCCTGACAGTTTGTCTCAATTACCTTGATGCCCTGTTCTTCTAAAGTATCCACAATCGCCTTATGTGCGGCAACCCAGAATTCAGTTTCCAGGTCTTCTGTACAAAGTGCTATTGTCTTACTTCCACCCTCACTACTGCTGGTACTTGTACTGGTGCCTTCTTCACCTTTTTTATCAGCACATCCGACAAACATAGTCGCCAGCATTACAAGTGCCAATAAAAGACTTACTCGTTTTTTCATAATTTCTTTTACCTCCATTTTTATTATGATTTTTATAGGTTGAGTATAATAAATTAGAGGAGTTTTCAAAAGGCAAATTTTTTTAGAAGGAGAATGGGGATTTTTTTAGAGATGTTTATGCAGCTTCCTAATTGCAAAAAAAAATCTCTCAGACTGTGATACTATCACTAATCTGAGAGATTCTCTCCATTTTGTTCTATTCTTCTTTTTTCGTCCTCATCACAATAGCGGAATGCCGCCCTATATTCAATACAACTTCTCCATTTATAACAAGATACTCATCCGGTTCCGTCGTATATCCTTCCTCATAAGAGTAAAGCAGGCGTTCCATACGTCCCGTCACAGGTACTTCCGCCAGCCACACAGGTATTGTGACTTCTTCTAAATCCTTACTGTTGTTTAATACTACTATAATTTGTTCCTCACCCTGAAATCTGCCGTATGCCAGGATATTCTTTCTCCAGTACAGCATCCTCAGGGAACCGGTCTTTAAAGGTGCCTCATTTTTGTGGATATGGATCATCTCTTTATGGAACTCCAGCATTTCCTCGTCTCCGCTGTCCCACGGATATGTTCTGCGGTTATCCGGGTCCGTAAAGCCGCATAAGCCAACTTCATCTCCATAATATACGGTAGGTGCTCCCACCCAGGTCATCTGAATCACAACAGCCTCACGCATAACAGCCTTGTTTATGCCTTCTTCCGCTGCCTTATACCCTAACTGCCCTACCCGTCCTACAATATGGTTTGTACGAGTAAGAAAGCGGGAATGGTCATGGTTGGATAATTCATTCATTGCTACCTGGAGAGATGGTGTAAGCATAGTTGCCATAAAATGATTCATTGTATTTACAAAGTTGTCTGCATTTCCCCAAAGGTCTGTACGCCGCTCATCACTATGCTTTTCCATGCCGGTTAAAAACCAGGTTACCGGTTCCATGAATGCATCATAGTTCATGATACTGTCCCACTCATTCCCCCGCAGCCACTCGGTAGGATCTCCGTAGTGCTCAGCCAGAATCAGTGCATCCGGGTTTGCCTCCTTCACTTCTTTTCTGAAGCGCTTCCAAAACATATGGTTATACTCATTGCTGTAACCCAGATCTGCCGCCACATCCAGGCGCCACCCATCCACGTTGAAGGGCGGTGACACCCACTTTTTACCAATACTCATAATGTACTGTACCAGCAAAGGAGACTCCTCATAATTTAACTTGGGAAGCGTATCATGCCCCCACCACCCATCATACTGGTAATTATACGGCCATGCGGATTCACTTTCATTAAAAAAATGAAAGAAGCTGCGGTATGGACTTTCTGCACTGACAAACGCACCTTTTGCATAGTCCTCCTGCTGCTCATAAATTCGTTCCCTGTCCATCCATTTATTATAAGAACCACAATGATTAAATACTCCGTCTAAGATGACACGCATTCCCCGGATGTGCATCGCCTCCACCAATTTAATAAACAACTCGTTGCTGGCCTCGAGATTGGCTTTCGCACCGGTCCGTTTCTGATACTTGGTGGCTGTGATGTTATCCGTTTCCCACTCAAGAAGAGGGTTTCCGCCATCCTCTACAATTTTCCCATAGTGCGGATCAATATAGTCGTAATCCTGTATATCATATTTATGATTAGAAGGAGAAACAAACAGAGGGTTGAAATAAACCACCTCTACTCCTAATTCTTCAAGATAATCCAGCTTATCCATGACCCCCTGCAGATCCCCGCCATAAAATCTGCGGATATCCACGGGTGCCGGCGGCTGGCTCCAGTCCTTTACCTTCTGACAGGGTTCTCCTATGTAAATATACTCCCGGTCTTCTACATCATTGGACGTGTCACCGTTATAAAACCGGTCTACAAATATCTGATACATAACGGCGCCCTTTGCCCAATCCGGCGTAGAAAAGCCCGGAACAATAATAAACATATAAACATCCAGGATTTCCCTTGCAGCACCGCAGCGGTTATAATAACAGACTTCCTCACCTGCCTTGATTTCAAAACAGTAAGAAAATGGTTCCGCTCCCAACTGCCACTCTATCTCATAATAGTCAAACTCTCCTAAGTCGTATGCCTTCTCCATCTGGTACTTACCCGTCCCAGTGGAGAGAAACACCTCATCTGCATCACCTTTCGCTGTACGGAACCGCAGCCGTACCCTCTCATGCTCTTCCGGTTCCGCGGGAATCACATAGCTGGACGTTCCATCACTAAATAGTGCGTCCTTATTCATAAAAAGCCTCCTTTGGGACAAGCCTCTCCCACCTTGAAAGTACTTGCCCCATTCTCATTTACTCCTCAAACAGTGCTTCAAATTCACTTCTTGTAATCTTTTCTTTTTCCAGCAATAATTCCGCACATGCCTGAAGAACGGACTGATATTCTAATAAGATAGACTTTGCTTTCAAATAGCACTCATCTATAATACGTTTAATCTCTTCATCAATTGTACTTGCCACTTTTTCTCCATACCCTCTTGATGTATGACCAAAATCACGCCCTATAAATACTTCATCACTGTCATTGTCGTAATTAATCAGGCCAAGGCGCTCGGACATACCGAACTTCATAATCATAGAACGGGCAATTGCTGTAGCCTGTTTAATGTCCTGAGACGCTCCTGTTGTAATATCGTCGAATACTTTCTCCTCTGCAGCACGGCCTCCCAGCGAAACGGTAATTTCCTGAAGCATATGCCCTTTTGTATTGAACATATCATCTTTTTCCGGAAGCGGCATCGTATAACCCCCTGCTCCTCCGGTGGGTACTATAGAAACGCTGTATACAGGTCCCACATCCGGCAGTACATGGAACAAAATGGCATGGCCTGCCTCATGATAAGCCGTAATTTTGCGCTCTTTCTCAGATACAATACGGCTCTTCTTCTCCGGTCCAATGCCCACCTTTATAAATGCATGGCGGATATCGGCCTGCTCCAGATATACACGCCCTTCCTTTGCAGCTAAAATCGCAGCTTCATTCAAAAGATTCTCCAGATCCGCTCCGGTAAAGCCTGCTGTGGTCTGAGCTATCTGTTTTAAATCTACGTCATCACCCAATGGTTTATTTCTCGCATGAACTTTCAGGATTTCTTCCCGGCCTCCTACATCAGGTCTGCCTACAATGACGTTTCTGTCAAAACGTCCCGGCCTTAAAATAGCAGGGTCCAGAATATCCTTTCTGTTCGTCGCCGCCATGACAATAATACCTTCGTTCACCCCAAAACCGTCCATCTCTACAAGAAGCTGGTTCAAGGTCTGCTCTCTCTCGTCATGTCCTCCGCCAAGGCCGCTGCCTCTGCGTCTGGCAACTGCATCAATTTCATCAATAAAAATAATACATGGGGCATTCTTCTTTGCATCCTGGAACAAATCACGGACACGGGACGCTCCCACACCGACAAACATCTCTACGAAATCAGAACCGGAAATACTAAAGAAAGGAACGCCTGCTTCCCCTGCAACAGCCTTTGCAAGCAAGGTTTTACCAGTTCCCGGAGGGCCCTCAAGCAGCACACCTTTCGGAATTCTCGCTCCTACCTGGATATATTTCTTAGGTGATTTGAGAAAATCTACGATTTCTTCCAGTTCTTCTTTTTCTTCCTTTAACCCCGCCACTTCCGCAAAGGTTACCTTTTTATCTGTCTCCGTACTCATCTTCGCACGGCTCTTGCCAAAGTTCATAGCCTTTGTATTAGCACCGCCTCCCTGGCGGTTCATAAACATAAATATCAGCGTGATACCCAGGAGTGTAATAACCAGCGGCATCAAGATATTCGTGAGCCACGAATCTTCTGGGACATTTGGCATCTTATAATCTACTCCATGCTCATCCAGAAGCACCTGTGCCTCTTTTACATCTGATACATTTACTTGTTTTACAGTTCCGTCTTCTTTTAGTGTCACAGTTATAACTCCCGTAGGAACTGCCTTATTCTGTTTTATTGTCGCTTCCTGAATATTATCACTCTGCACTTCCTGTACAAAGCTTTGGTATGTCATTTCCTGATCTCTGACCTGCATTCTGTTTGCCAGCCAAAGTGTAAGGAAAACAATTACAATAAATGTAAGGAACGTGGCACCGCCTGCGTTTTTATACTTTTTGTTGTTCAATGGTGTTACTCCTTCCTATTCTACTCCTTCCACCACACCAATATATGGCAGATTTCTATATTTTTGAGCATAGTCTAAACCATAGCCCACTACAAACTCATCCGGTATTTCAAATCCAACATAATCCACTTTTACGTCTTTTTCTCTTCTCTCTGGCTTATCCAGCAGCGTGCACAAACGCAGGCTATTTGGATGCCTCTGTCTTAAAACATCCATCAAATAATACAAGGTTCTTCCTGAATCTATGATATCTTCCACAATCAAGACATCTTTTCCCTCTATTGACTCATCCAGGTCTTTTGCAATACGCACAACACCACTGCTGGAAGTCCCGTCCCCGTAACTGCTGACGCTCATGAAATCCAGTGAAACTGGTGTGGTAATTCTTTTTGCCAATTCACACATAAAAAAGGCGCCCCCTTTTAATACGCAGATTAAATGTACCTGCCTTCCCTCGTAGTCCTTGCTAATCTGCTTTCCCAGCGCTTCAATTTTTTCATCTACTTCTGTTTCTGATATTAAAACCTTAATTCTCTCCGACATCCGTTTTTTCCTCCGTTACTTTTATCTCCAGTATTTGGCGTGTCTTTCCTGTGACCTGGTAGGCACTGCTCATCCGATATCCCAATATCCATATAATCTGCCCGTCATCTGCAATCAGCGGAAGTTTCTTCCGTATTTCAGCGGGAATTTTCTCGTTAATGAAATAGGATTTTATCTTCTGTCTCCGGCCTGCCTGATCAATTATAATGCTGTCCTTGCTCCGCCTTGTTCTGACAATCAGATTGCTTTTTATTATATCATAATCAAACCATTTCGTGTAGGCTTTTTGGGGCACATGTTTTATAGAAAAATCCTCTGTCTTTTCCAGAATCGTACAGCATATTTCCAGATTCAATTCCGGCACTACAGTAACACCCGGAATTTTAAGCTCTCTGGGACAAAATTCCGCTTCCTGGTCCTCCCCTGCTTTTTTAAGCGCTACTCCTTCATAATTTCTGAATGCTTTCACAGAATATGGGAGATTACGGCTCTTACCGGACTGCTTATGGAATAATTCCACTACAGCCTCCACATGGGCCATGGTTATATTTCTCTCCGACCCTGCTGCCCTTGCCAGACAAGCTCTAACCAGCAGTTTCTGAAGTACCTCCGGCTGTCTGCTAAACACTTCCTCTTTTATATTAATATTCCCGTCCGGTGTTTCTGACACACAGCTTTCATATGCACTCTCTGTCTGCATCTCCATATAATCCCAGACCTGCCGTATTTGCTCCATTGCTTCATTCATATGCCGCACAGCTTGGGCATTGACCTGTTCCTCCAAAATAGGGACTACAAAATGGCGCAGGCGGTTCCTGGTATAGTCATCCTCCTCATTAGTCTCATCCCGGCAATAGTCACGTCCCAGTTCCTGCAAATATACCTCAATCTCTCTGCGGTTCAGGCACAAAAGGGGGCGAATTACATGACCGTTTACCGGACGTATTCCCCCAAGCCCTTTTAGGCCGGTTCCTCTTGCCAGATTCATAAGGAGAGTTTCTACATTGTCATTCTGATGATGGGCCATAGCAATTTTCGTCCCCTGATATTTTACAAGGGTTTCCTCAAATGCTTCCCTGCGGACAATGCGTCCTGCCTCCTCAACAGATTGTTTCCTCTTTTTGGCGATTAATTCCACATTTTCATGATAAACTACACATTCTACCTGATGCTCTTCGCACAGCTTCTGCACAAACTGTTCATCTCTCCCGGCAGTTTCCTTCCGGATGCCATGATTCACATGAACAGCTATAATCTCAATGCCCATCGTTTTTTGAAGTTCAAGGAGCACAAAAAGCAGGCATACCGAATCTGCACCTCCCGATATACCCGCAATTACCCTGTCATTATTTGCAATCATATGATATTTCTCAATAAACATATCCACTTTCTTCATCATATGTCATACTATACCCAATTTCCCCCCGAAATGCAAGGGGGACTCGTACTCTCCGGACAGACAAAACGATATTTTGCCGCCCGGTTTCAGGGAGCCCCCTCCCTCTAATTGGTTTCCCACATTCCAACCGCCAGCACTGTCATATCATCCATCGGAAGTTCTCCGGTCCAGTTCAATACCTGTTCCAATATGTGGTGCGCCATTTCTTTGGGGTTATTCATTGCCGTCCCCCGGATAATGGTTTCCAGAAGAATATCCTGTTCACCCACAGGCAGGGCATCCATAATTCCATCGGTTACCATGATAACAAAGTCTCCGTCCTCTAACTGGCGTTTAACGGAATCTATTTCTATGGTATGCAGCACTCCAATAGGAAGACTTGTAGAACTTAAGTGTTCTACCCCATCCTTCTTTTTAATAAAAGTGGATGATGCACCTGCTTTAATAAATTCACAAACTCCACTATACAAATCAAATACACTCATATCAATGGTAGAGAAATGGATTTCTTCTCTTCCCATTACGAGGGTAGTATTTATCATCTGAATGGCAGTTTTCTCCGGAAATCCGGCTTCTAAAAGCTCTTCTAAAAGCTCTATGACCAGCGTACTCTCCCTGCATGCCTTTTCGCCTGAACCCATACCATCAGATAATGCCACCCCCTGGCGTCCCCCGGGCAGCTCCAGCATCATAAAATTATCCCCGGATATCTGGTTGCAGCCCTTCCCTATTCGTGCCACACCCTGCAGGGTATAAAACCCAGGGCCTTCTATACATACCACAGTCGTGTAATCTTTCCCCAGAATCTGTCCATGTACTCCATCCAGCACAAACCTGCGGCCCATAACTTCCGACAGGCCCCGGACCAGTTCCTTTGTCGTGACACATTCATTCTGCATTGCACGGGCAGTGACATGGACTTCATATTTTCCTTCCCGGTTCATAAAAAAATTAGTATATAAAACACGAATTCCCTTCCTCTTCAAATGTGTGCTGATTTTTTTCTCCAGCCGTTCGTCCGTAAACATACTATCTTCCAGCTCTTTCGCCGTATTTCGAATCATATCGGCAAAAGTATCCATCTGCACTGCACAGCCTTCCCGGCTCTGGGCAATGCGGTTAATCCATATCATATTCTGCCTTGCATCGTGGAATGCTTCCAGCATCTCCCTTAAAAACCTGGGCGCCATAATACATCTCTGCTGCAACTTTCTTTTTGTCTCTGTATTCAAATCGTTTCCGTAATTATCCACCGCCGACAGGATTTCGTATCCCATCTGATACGTGTGAACAAAATTTTCTCCCCAGCACCAGGAGCATTTTTCGCAGTTTTCACATACCTTGTCTTTCACCCGCTCAAACATTGCCTCTATCTCCTCATTGCTGAGGGATTTTTTCTGCTCTTCCAGTTTTAAAAAAGTATGAGACAGTTGTTTCAGAGAATCTGCAAATTTTTCTATCTGGGCCACATAGGGACTAGCATGTAAAACTTGTCCATCGTCCATATTTATCTCTCCTTATTCTCCATATATTCTATAGTGCGCATCTCCCGGAGGTCTTTATATAATGGGAAACGCAGTTCCTATTACAAAACAAAGAGTTTGCGAAGCAAACTCTTGCGCCTGGGCTGGCCGCATAACGACATCTGCCGCTTACACCCCAGTGCGATCCCCGAAGGGTATTTATGTAATAGGAGACACAGTTTCCTAATTACATAAATAAGCTCCAGGAATTCTCCTGGAGCTTATCTTTCGTAGTGTATATATAGTGTACTCATGTAATCTCTTTATTTAGATTTTTCAAACATGCCTAACCTGCCGGTTTAAATATAATTTCATTCGGATCCACCAAACCCAGCTTCTCTTCGGCAACTTCTTTTACATATTCATCTGTCTTAACATACTCTTCGTACTCTTTGATCTCTTTTGTGCGGTCCTTCTGCTCATTAATCTGAGCCTTCAGCTCCGCCTCCTGCTGTTTATAATCCTTGTTCCTGGCATGCAGTGTCAGTGCATTTACCGTCAGCACACACACCAGTAATACCAATATCATAGTAATCACAGCTACACTACGCCTGTGACTGCCAAAACCAGAGCTTCGCTTCCGGTTTCCCGACCGGCGCATTCCCGCTTTTTTCCTATTCGTCATGTATACTCACCCTACTTATTTTTTATTAGACACCCCTGCTTAATAAAATTATTCTATCGGTTTTTACCTTTTTTTTCAAGGCTTTTCTTGATTTTTCCATATGTTTTTTTTGCCAAAGAAAGTACAAAATTGGCGAAAATTATTCCACATACCACACCTAGTACAAAGAACCATCTGATGCTACCATATGTCGTTTTATACATTTGGCGGAACAAATACACACTGACCCCAATCCAATAAAAAAAGTCCTCTAAATTGATGACAGCTATGTGATGTCTAATCAGATGTCTCAGCAGCCTGAGTATTTGATAACTGAACAGTACGACAATTCCTGAGAGTCCTGCATAAAAAAATATTACTGCCTCTTTCCCTATTCCCAACATCATAGGCGGACCTACTTAAACAGCTTTGCAAAGAAATTTTCATTCTGCCTTCCGGCCTGATTTGCATTGGAATATGCAATACTGTCGATACTTCCTGACAAATCCACTTCTCCCTTTTCCACACTTAAACGGTTTACATGTAAATCGGTTCCCTTCACCATTAACATTCCCTGTTCTGTTTCCAATAAGATTTCATTTAAATCAAAAGAAAGAACATCCAGGACTCCAGTGACCATACTTGTCTTTCTGTTGTTTACAACCAGTTTATGCACTTTAGGCATTTGCCGCTCTTCCATACACTTACCTTCTCCCTTCACTATGCTTTTCTATATATATGACAAGTCCCAGAAAAATATAACAAAGAGTCAGGCTTTGCCGGACTCGCGCGCCAAAGCGTGGTTGCTTTAGCGGCCATCTTTCTTATGCCCGCAGTGCGCATCCCCCGGATGGCTTTTTATATAATAGGAAACACAGTTTCCTATTATATAAAAAGCGAAGTAAGATTCGGTAAGTATGTCTTATAAATATCTGAACAGTTCTTTTGCCTCTTCCTTCTTCGTCGTATCCTGAAGCTGAAGTACCTCTGCCTTCACCGCTTTCGTCCCAAACTGGATTTCTATAATATCGCCGGGTTTTACCTTTACCGATGCTTTCGCTGCAGTCCCATTTACAAATACCCTTCCTGCATCACATGCTTCATTTGCCACGGTCCGCCTTTTAATAAGACGGGATACTTTTAAGAATTTATCTAAACGCATTTTTAATTCCTTCCCACCTGTTTATACAAAGACGTCCCCCTCCTTCGCCTCAAAGCGAAAGCGGGGGACATCTTCTGTAAGTTTATATTACTCTTTTATGGACTCTTCGCTTATTAAGCGTTCACTTCATCTTTTAGTGCCTTGCCAGCTTTGAATTTAGGAGCTTTGCATGCTTCGATCTTCATGGTCTTTCCAGTCTGTGGATTTCTTCCTTCTCTTGCTGCTCTTTCGCTTACTTCAAAGGTACCGAATCCTACTAACTGTACTTTATCACCTTTTTTTAACTGATCTGTAACTACATCAGTAAAAGCCTTTAATGCTTTTTCGGAATCTTTCTTAGAAATTTCGGCCTTTTCTGCAATAGCTGCTATTAATTCTGTTTTGTTCATGGATTATTTTCCTCCTCTTTATTGTACTAGAATACAATATTCTACAGTTTAATAAAGGCTGTCATGTACTGGCGTTCACATGATTGGCCCTTATGTACTGTTATAACCGTTTCCATTATTTTTGTCAAGGAGTTTTCCCATTAAATCGCGTTTTTTGGCACTTTTTTAGAGTTTTGAAAACCTGTCCAAGAAAAATATGTTACATCATGTTATCAATCATGGCAAGAACTTCCTTACCCATCTTTTCTGATTTGTCATCTGCATCCTGTAAAGAATCCCCTTTAACACCATAGTAAAACTTTACTTTTGGTTCCGTACCTGATGGCCTTACGCAAACCCATGCATCGTCTGTCAGATCATAGTAAAGTACATTGGAGCTGGGCAGACCGGTTCCCGTCACCTCTCCCGTTTCCATATTTTTGATGGTGTCTTCTTTATAGTCTCTCGCTGCCACGACCTTATATCCGCCAATCTCTGCCGGAGGATTCTTACGCAGTGTATCCAAAATCTCCTGAATCTTGGCAAGCCCTTCGATTCCCTTTAATGTGATGGACTGGATATCATCTTTGTAATATCCGTAACGGTCATACAGCTCAATCATGGCATCCCACAAATTCATGCCCTTTGTCTTATAAAAAGCGGCTGCCTCACAGAGAGCCATGGTAGCAATAATTGCATCTTTGTCCCTTGCATATGTACCAATCAGACAACCATAGCTTTCTTCAAATCCAAATAAATACTCACCTTTTCCGCTTGTCTCAAATCCAAGTATCTGCTGTCCGATATACTTAAAGCCAGTCAGTACCTCAATCAGCCCCGCATTGTAATACTTCGCAATCGCATCTGCCATATTGGATGTAACAATGGTTTTAATCAAATATCCGTCATCAGGAAGACCTTTTAATTCTTTTCTCTGTCCGATTTCATAATCAGCCAGCAGGCAGCCTGACATATTTCCTGTCAGAGTATGATACTCTCCATTCTTGTCCTTCACACGGACACCCAGACGATCCGCATCAGGGTCTGTAGCAAGCACAATATCCGCATCAATTTCTTTTGCCAGTTTCAGGCCCAGTTCAAAAGCTTCCTCTGCTTCAGGATTGGGATAGGATACGGTAGGGAATTCTCCATCCGGCAATTCCTGTTCTTTTACCACAAATACATTTTCAAATCCAAGTTCCTTCAAGATCCGGCGGGCCGGGATGTTTCCAGTTCCATGCAGGGGGCTGTAAACAATTTTGATATCTTTTCCGGCTGCATCAATTGCATCCTGGTGAAGTACCTGTTTCTTCAGCTCCGCAATGTAAGCATCATCCACCTGGGCACCGATGACTTCATACAGACCTGCTGCTTTTGCATCTTCCAGGCTCATGGTTTTCATTGTGGTGTAGTCCTCCACCGCTTTTACCTCGTCCATGATTCCTTTGTCGTGAGGGGGAGTGATCTGTGCACCATCTTCCCAATATACTTTATATCCGTTATATTCCGGAGGATTGTGGCTGGCCGTGATATTGATTCCAGCTATACATCCCAGCTCTCTGACCGCAAATGACAATTCCGGGGTAGGACGCAATGATTCAAACACGTAAGCTTTGATTCCATTTGCCGCCAGACATAATGCCGCTTCCCCGGCAAACTCCGGTGACATACGGCGGGAATCGTAAGCCACTGCCACGCTTTTGTTTACGTTCCCGCCTTTTTTAATATAATTAGCCAATCCCTGGGTTGCTTTTCTGACCGTATAAATATTCATACGGTTAGTCCCTGCGCCAATGATTCCGCGCAGGCCTGCCGTACCAAATTCCAGGTCTGTGTAGAAACGTTCTTTAATCTCGTTCTCATCTTCTTTGATACTCTCAAGCTCCGCTTTTGTATCTCCGTCAAAATATGGGTTTGATAACCACGCCTCGTATCTTGCTTTGTATTCCATGCTGGTACCTCCTGCCTTAAATAATATGCTCTTATTATACAACAGGCACCTATAAAATGAAAGTGAATATATTCTCTAAAAACCGAAGTTTCTCTTCTGTCTGCGTAATGGCTGTCTGCAGCTTCGCCACATTTTTTTCCGGAATCCAGGCTTTATTAGAATGATAATAAGTATTCGCTGTTTTCCAGAACTTTTCCGGATATGCAAGGCAGAGTGCAATGCACTCCAATTCCCTTGAATCCAGAGGACGCACACTTTGATATGCCTCCAGCATAGACTGCCCCAGACTTTCCCGCCACTGATGTTTTTCCATGACTTTTCTCAGAAAATAATAAAGATCCTGCACCTGTACGTCTACCCTAAAATGTTCAAAATTAGTGGTAGCTATTCCGTTTGACGTAAACAAAACATTGTGGTAATTATAGTCACCATGTACAAGGCTCTGGTTCTCAATACTTTCTTTGTATAGAACATCATATCCGGATTTCTCCAGACGTCTTGTTACTTCCTCTGCTAAAGTATACATTTTCTCAAAATACTCCAGAAGAAGAAACTCAAATACACTTTTAGAAACTTTATTCCTCATAAAGCTACGTACTTTTTTCAATTCCCGGTTATGCCTTAAAAATTCTTCCCGCAGATGTCTCCCTGTAGGCGGACGTATGACCGAGGCGTCTTCCGCTTTCTGAGGAGGCCGCCACCTCATTTTATTGTGCAGTTCAGCCAGGTTCCTGGATGCCTGTAAAATTTCATATTCCCGCTTTACATCACATTCTCTGCCGGAATACCATTTTTTCAGCATATACCTTGAGCCATCCCGTGATTCACTGACCAGCCCGCCCTCTTTATTGTAAATCGGAGTATCTACATTGAAACAACCATCCTCCTCTAAGCTGTGAAGAACGGCATACAGTAAAGGGGCACGCCGGTCCGAAACATCGGTTTCTTTCAACAGCATTATGCCCTCTTTTGTGTCGCAAAAAAACGCACCCCTTATTTTGCGGGTGCCTTTTACTTCTATCTCATATTGTTCCAAGATTTCTAATTCATACTCTCTCATGGCTGCCCCCTGATTCTACGATTCTGACTCTTTCTAATGTATGAAAAGGGCAGCCCGAGTATGCTAGATACCAAGTTTTTCTTTCACATAGCTACATAATTTTTCTTTTTCATTCATTTCTGGTTCATCAATGACAAGCTCCAGAAGTTCATTCAGCATATCTCCCATCTGGCGTCCCGGCTGCATCCCAAGCTGCATCAAATCTTTTCCGCTGATGGCCAGCTGTCTGAGGGTTACACATTGGTCGTTAATGAGTATTTCCTGATAGATTTCACGCATTTCTACAATGTTTTCAATCTTTTTTCTCCGCTCATATGGGCTCTGCGCCTTCACATCAGCCATTCGTACGGCAAGGTAGTAGGGAAACAGCTCTACGCCAATCCGGTTCATGGCGCGCCGTACATTTCCGGGTGTTGCTTCAATCCGGTAATCATGGTAGCACACAAGCCGGGTTACCTTTTTCACCGTGTCATTATCGAACTTCAAACGCCTTAAAACCTTGCGTGCAATTTCTTCACTGACAAGAGCATGGCCTTTGAAATGATCCACTCCCACCTCATCTGTAGTCCTCATGAAAGGTTTTCCCATATCATGAAATAGTATTGCCAGACGTAAAATTTTATCTTTTTTTACATTTTTCAAAGCACAGAGGGTGTGTTCCGCCACATCATATTTGTGATGAGGGGTATTTTGTTCCACTCCTGCCATTGCATCCCACTCAGGCAAAATCACTTTAGTGATTCCTAGTTCATATGCATCCTGAATCAGCTCCGGATGGTCGGACATGAGAAGCTTCACAAGTTCTACCTGGATACGCTCCGCGCTAATATTCTTAAGAGTCGGCGCTAACTTCCGGATAGCCTCCGCAGTCTCCTTCTCAATGGGAAAGGCAAGCTGGGCGGAGAACCTGACAGCCCGCAGAATCCGCAGTGCATCTTCAGAAAACCGCTCCATAGGATCTCCCACACAACGGATTAAATGATGATTCAAATCCTGCATCCCGCCAAACACATCCACAAGGCGCACCTCATCATTATAAGCCATAGCATTAATCGTAAAGTCCCTGCGCTTCAAATCCTCTTCCAGATTTGTCGTAAAAGTCACCCCAATAGGATGCCGGCTATCCTCATACGTGCCGTCAACCCGGTAAGTTGTCACTTCAAACCCTTCCTTACCAATCAGCACAGTAACCGTGCCATGCTCAATCCCTGTATCCACAGTCCTGCGGAACAGCCTCTTAATCTCCTCCGGCTTGGCCGAAGTCGTAATATCCCAGTCCTCCGGCTTCCGGCAGAGAATAGAATCACGCACACAGCCTCCCACCGCAAAGGCTTCATATCCATGCAACTGTAGGTTGTTAATAATCATAATCACTTTTCTTGGCAGCTCTATCTTCATGTATCTCTTCCTTTCAAAGCGGCTTCAAAAGGGCTTTTTCAAAGGGGACAGTCCCTTTTGAAAAGGGTCAGTCCCCTTTGCAAGCCATTTTCAGAATTGTTTTACAATTTCTTGCTCACGCTTTTGGCAAGTAAATATTATAGCTTGTCTTTCCTGTTCGCTCAACCATTTTAAGGTCGATTTTAATCTTTTTTCGTCATAGTATACAAATGCATCATCCAGAATAACTGGCTGCGGCTCCTCATAAAGCAGGTCTATTACGGCCATCCTAAGTGAAAAGTAGACTTGTTCCATTGTGCCCCGTGATACCCTCTCTACCGGAATTCTCCTGCCACCCCTGAACAGTACCATATTTAACTGTTCATCTATCAGCAGTTTTGTATACCTGCCGTCAGTTATCTGCTCAAGAATCTGGGATGCATTTTGATTTAATCTGGTACCGAATCCTTGTACCATATTTTTGGAGGCCTCCAGCATTTTTTCTTCTGCAAGCAATAGGGCCTGACGCGTTACCCGAAGATTTTTAATTGGTTCTTCGGGTATTTCAAGTTCAGCCATTTGCTCCTGTAAGTTTTGAAGCATCACCCGCTTCTCCCTACACTCACCTTGTATTCTCTGGCTCTCCCATTGAAGTTTTTTCAAAGCTTCCTCTTCCATCTGTTTTTCTTTTACAAGAGAGTTATTTCTGTAATTTTTCCAGTATTTCACAATGCCTGCACAGAGAAGCCCCAGACCGGACACTAACAAAATCCACCAAAAACCGGAGATTATGCTATTGCCGGAAATCCCTGGTGAATCTGCTGCAGATATACTCCACAACTTCCCCAGCAAACCTGTAAAAACACCAAAAATTCCAACTGCAGCCAGCTTTTTAATACTCTTGTCTTTTGCTTCTGCTTGTTCTGGCTGTACCGTACTTTGTTTTCTATCATTATGCTCAAGTTCTTTTTGCAGCCTTTCTATATCATTCAGCACATATTGACATTCCTGGCGTATCGTCTCTTTTTTCACTTCCTGATTTTCTGCCAGTTCTTTTATCTTCCGCTCTATTGTTTTTCTGCGCAGCCGCAGCGTTTCCAGTGCACCGTTAAGATTCACCGTACTGCTGCCGCTTTCATAATAATTTGCAGCATAATTTTTCAGCTCTTCCGCCAGTCCCTGCCCAGGCTTTGCAGTGAGTTGTCCTATAGCTGCCGTATTTTCAAAAGATTCCCCGGTCACCTGACCCAGCAGCATTTCAAGGTCTCCATCCTCCAGGGATAACTCTTCTCCATCATCTTCACATACCAGACTTGCACTTCTGGAATACCTGTCAAACTGGCGCTCCAGACGGAAACTCTTTCCTCCGCTGGTGAAGCGCATAATACCTGCATAGTAATTCGGGTTTTCCCAAGGTTCATAACGGCTGAATTCATCATTTTGCGCCGCCCTTCCTCTTCCCCGCTCCATTCCGAAAAGCATGGCTTTTATAAAAGCGTAAATCGTAGACTTCCCGTATTCATTTTCACCATAAAAAATGTGGATTCCCTTGTTTATAAAAAAATGCTGGTCCGAAAATTTTCCGAAGTTCTTTAAATACAGTTCCTTAATCTCCATACTTTTCCCCCGCCGTAAAAAAGATAGTTGCAATCCGTTCTGCTGCCTGCTCATAAATACAGGTGGCCTTGTGCCCATGCATTCAAATTACAGGCGGCTGTCCAGCAGGGCCTGCACCCCTTCCTGCAAAGCCTGATGCTCTATACTGCCTTCCCCGCATCCTTCAAATGCTTCAATATATCTGCCTATGAGATTATTTTTATTCTCCTCATACAAAGACTGATAACCATAAGCCGGCTGGGTCTCATCCACAATTTCCAATATGTTTCCATATGTATCCATATGCCCGGTATCAAATTCCACTGCCGGGTCACGAAGCCCGCGGAGGATAAACTTGTACATGTTATCCACACCTCGTTTTTCTATCACATCACTGATGTAATCCTTCAAGCTTCCATTTGTCATAGACTCATTTATACGCAGCGCCAGGTGGATATATTCCCTCACAGCAGCTGGGATAAACTCTGTAAAAGTTCCTCTTTCCGTAATTTCTCCCCGGATATATCCGTGCTGTCCCGTATCATTTTTATCTACCGGCTCCAGTGCCCCTGCGTAAGCCGCAAGATTTTCTACTAAAACCTGGGGCTTGTGGATATGCCCCATCGCAATGTAATCAAACCCGGAAGTCTCCAGCGTTTCTCTTTTCACAGGTATATGCCGCTCATCTCCTCCATGTGCAAGCAGAATCTCATAACGGTATTTTCCGGGTGCCTTTATATGATACTTCTCTTCCCGTATCTCTCGGGCATGATAACTGAACCCATATACAGCCAGGTCCAATTGAGCCAGTACCGCACACCCCATCTCCGCCTCCTGCAGAAAATGCACATTGTGATTCCAATCAAAGGTCCTATAGTAGGAATCCCTTTTTATATAGTCATGGTTTCCCGCAATAAAAACAACTTGTGTATGTAATAACGTGGAAAACAAATAGTTTACTTCTTTCAATTCCCGCAAAAGCGGCTGCCTATGGAATAAATCTCCTGCAATCAGCAGAACATCTGCTTTTGCCTTCTCACACAGAGCTATGATACGTGAAAAAGAATCCCACAACTCTCGGGGACGCCTCTCACTATACGTTTCTCCGGCATCCGGATGCGCCCCTAAATGCACATCAGCAATGTGAATAAACCTCATAAATACCTTGTATGATGTAGTTAGTTCCACACCATACTCTCCTTTCTTTTCAACTTTGTTATAATCAATAGTGACACTGTGGACTTTTTATAAAGACCTATAGCTTTAACTATTTGAAGGAGTGTATTGCC
>JACERV010000041.1 GCA_013911065.1 Ruminococcus sp.
TTTGCCTGCACCTTCCTTCAGATTCGCAGTCACCCGCGACACCCTTGGTGTTCAGCTATATCCTTCCCACTACCAGGCGGATTCGAGACTTGCACTCGTAAGAACGTGCGCCCGCCGGGCGCACTATGAGATAAACCCTCCTCAAGGTACTTTCGAAGTGCCTTGGGGAGGGTTTTTTTGTATAAATCCTGACATGTATAAATACAATGAAAAAGGCCATCTTTGCTGCGCGGATCATTTACAGTCATATTTTTAAGATGTCTACATATATTGTTTAAAGAGGTGGACAAGATGAATATAGAAAGCAGAGAACAGCAAGTGCTCCAGGTGCTTGCAAAGTCTGTCCGGGCTGTTGTAGAGTCGGAGGGACTTGATTTTAGGAAAGTACAGGAGATTCGAATGAGGATTGGGAAGCCTCTCAGCCTGGTTTATAACAATGAGGAACGGCTTCTGCCGTCAGGACAGGAGCAGGGGCATTTAGTTACTAAGGAAGAAGTCAGAGAGACGCTGGAATATATCAGCCATTACTCCCTTTATGCTTATGAACAGGAGATGAGACAGGGATTTATTACGATTGAAGGAGGACATCGTGTGGGTATGATGGGAAAAGCAATACTGGAAGGTAATAAGGTGAAAAATCTGCAATATATTTCGTCTGTAAATATAAGAATGTCCCATGAGGTTCTGGGATGCGCGGACAGGATAATGCCTTTTATTACAAAGAACCGACAGGTATGCCATACACTGGTGATTTCGCCGCCCCGCTGCGGGAAGACAACATTAATCCGTGATTTGATACGCCAGATATCTGACGGAAATATGTATACCAAAGGCTGCACCGTGGGCGTAGTGGATGAACGCTCTGAGATTGGCGGGTGTTATCTGGGAATTGCCCAAAATCAATTGGGGATGCGTACGGACATATTAGATGGCTGCCCTAAGGCTGAGGGAATGATTATGCTGATACGCTCTATGGCACCTCAGGTCATAGCAGTAGATGAAATTGGCTCCCCCGAGGATATTCATGCTATTGAATATGCCATGCAGTGCGGCTGTAAAATGATTGCCAGTGTACATGGAATGTCTATGGATGAAGCTACGGATAAGCCTGTGTTGGGAAAACTGATTCGGGAACGCAGGTTTGAACGTTATATTATACTGGGAAATGAGAGAACCCCCGGAGAAATCCGGGCAGTTTATAATGAACGGGGGAGCCTGTTATGCAAAGATTTATAGGCAGCCTGTTGATTATTGCTGCAACTACAGGCGCAGGCGTTGTATACGGGACGGAATTGCAGCGGTATTTGGAAAAACTTTTATATATCCGCCATATTGTGTATATGCTGAAAGGTGAGATGGAATATTCCAATGCCCCTCTTGGTGAGGTGTTTGGAAGAGTTGCTATGAGGGTAAAAGAACCATACCGGACCTGGCTCAGAGCTATGGAACGGCAGGTCGAGGCCAGGGAAGAAAATGGGTTTTCCAAGATATGGAACAGGTCCATAGACAAATACCTATGTGAACTTCGCTTAAAAAGTGTACATTCTATTCAATTAAAAGAACTGGGAACTTTCCTGGGCCAGTTGGACGGAGATACTTCAAGCAAAACGATGCAGCTTTATTTGAACAGACTGGAGCTGGAAATAGAAAAAGTGAGAGAAGGGATGGCAGCAAAGAAAAGAATTGGCAACTGTCTTGGTGTGATGGGGGGGATTTTTCTGGTTGTCATACTAATTTGACGTAAACGGGAGGCTTCCATGACCATAAATCTAATATTTAAAATTGCGGCAGTCGGGATACTGGTTTCTATTTTAAGCCAGGTGCTCAAGCACAGCGGACGGGACGAACATGCGTTTCTGGCCAGCTTTGCAGGGTTGATCCTTGTATTATCATGGGTACTGCCTTACATATATGATTTATTCACTTCTATTAAACAATTATTTTCCCTATAGATGTTTTCCGGCGGCAGTTTTGAAAGGAGCGGTATTCTATGAGCATGATTCAGATAGGGGCTATTGGTGTAATAGGTGCCCTTTTGTCTATACAGCTTAAAAGCGGAAAATCAGAATATGGGGTTTACATGAGCGTGGCAATCAGTATTCTCATTTTTGCATGTATTGTAGACAGGCTGGAGCTATTCGTAAAAGCCGTGGCGCAAGTGAACCAATACATTAAAATAGATACAAGTTACATTGCTACTATGCTGAAAATGGTGGGGATTACTTATATTGCTGAGTTCTCGTCCAGCGTTTGTAAAGACGCAGGTTATCAAACGATAGCTGTACAGATTGAAATTTTCAGCAAGCTGACCATACTGGCCCTTGGAATGCCTGTATTACTTGCTCTTTTAGAAACAATCCGGGAGTTTTTGGCATGAAGAGAGAAAAAAGAAAATTATATGGCCGTGTCATCTTAATTCCTCTGATTTTTGCGGCTATGCTTTTCGGAGCTTTTTGGGGGACTTGTATGACTGTACATGCCACCGGTAATGAATCCGAGAAGGAGACAACCTCAGATGAGGTACAGGCCTGGGATGAGGTGGACTATAACGCAGTTGAGACTGAAGCAGAAAATAAACTGTTCTCGGAATTTGATTTTGCGGAAATAGATGACAGTCTGAAAAAAATATTCCCGGAGAAAAAGCTTAGCTTCCAGGAACTGGTATCTTCCCTGATACAGGGAGATGGAGAAAATGCAGGAAAAGAAATTATGGAGTTTATATCGGATCGGTTTTTTTATGAATTTAAACATAACAGGCAGAATCTGGTCTACATGCTCCTAATCGCAATTATAGCAGCTGTTTTTACGAACTTTTCCAATGCCTTTCAAAACAAACAGGTATCAGAAATTAGCTTTTACGTTTTGTATATGCTTTTGATTACAATGTGCCTGAATGCATTTCGGATTGCAATGGAAGGAATTGAGGGACAATTGGAAGTACTGCTGGATTTTATGAGGGTGCTGTGTCCAAGCTATTTTCTTGCAGTGGCGATTGCCTCAGGGAGCAGCAGCTCACTGATTTTTTATAATATCGTATTATTTTTAATTTATGTGGCAGAGGCTTTAATTTTACGGTTCCTCCTGCCAATCGTCAATATTTATATTATGGTACAGGTGATGAATTACCTGGCAGAAGAGGAGTATCTGTCCCAATTGGCTGAGCTTTTAAAAAAGCTGGTTTCCTGGATTCTGAAAACTCTGATTACTTTTGTAATTGGAATTAATATCATTCAAGGTATGCTTGCACCTGCCATTGATGCATTAAGACGCAGTGCCCTGACACGGACTGCTCAGGCTATACCCGGAATTGGAAATGCAATCGGAGGAGTTGCAGATGTGGTATTAGGTACTGCTGTACTAATTAAAAATGGGATTGGAATGGCAGGGGCAGTCATACTAATTTCTATCTGTGCTGTACCTATTTTACAGGTTGTTTTTATGATGCTGATGTATAAACTGGCGGCAGCCTTGGTCCAGCCTGTTTCTGATAAAAGGATTACAAACTGTATCAGCGGTGTGAGTGAAGGGTATGAGCTTCTTGTAAAAGTGGTATTCTCAACAGGTGTATTATTTCTGCTGACAATTGCAGTTGTAACTGCTACCACCACCTAACCTGGAAAATAGGGGAGGAGAGGAATGTTTGATTATTTATATGACTGGATTCAAAACCTGGCATTTTTTCTTGTAATTGTCACGGCAGTGCTTCAGATCATACCTGGAAAGGGATATAAAAAATATGTTCAGTTTTTTTCCGGAATGATTATGATACTGCTGATGCTTACACCAATCTTAAAGCTCACCGGAATTGAAAATCAGTTTTACAAGCTGTATCACAGCAAAGAGTATGAAATGTCAAAAGATGATATTGAAAAACAGCAAAGATATTTTGAAGATTTGGATATTCTGGACTTCCTTCCCAATGAATACCAATATCATACAGGAGGGCAGCAAGAGACAGAGGATACCTCTAATGAAATAAAAGTGGAGGACATTCAGGTTGGAGAATAAATGGAAAGAAATATTAAGGCAGCTAAAAGATAAAAGCCGGCTCCCCGGAAAAAACCAGCTTTTAATTCTTCTGCTTGTGGGGATTCTGCTTGTCGTAATTGTAATTCCCACTTCAGATAAAAAAACGGCGGACATCACAGGAAATGCTGACAGCCCAGGAAATACCGGCACTTCTAATCCCAATTTCGATGAGGAGTATGAGCAGTATCTGGAAAAACGCATTTCCAGGACGTTAGAATATGTGCAGGGAGTTGGAAAAGCCGAAGTAATGATTACGCTGAAATCTTCCGGTCAGAAAGTCGTAGAGAAGGACCAGCAAAGCAGCAGCCAAACTACAGAGGAAGAGGACAGTTCCGGCGGGACACGGTCTGTCCGGGATAACACGACAGACAAAACAAGTATCTATGAGCAGTCTTCTGACGGTTCCCAGTCTCCCTATGTAAGTAAAGAACTGACCCCCGAAATCGAGGGTGTGATTGTCATTGCACAGGGCGGGGATAATGCAGTAGTGGTGCAGAATATTACGGAAGCAATCCAGGCATTATTCGGTGTAGAGGCGCATAAAATAAAAATAATGAAAAGGACTGATACATAAAAGGAGGATTCCAAGTGAAGCGTTTATTTAAGAAAAATCAGATCATCATTACCACCCTGGCAATTATGATTGCCATTGCCGGATACCTGAATTATTCAGGCCGGCTGTTCGGACAGTCAGAGAAAAGTTCTACAGAGGCAAATGCAGAGCTGGCGAATAAGGAGCTGCTGGATATATCGGAGGAAGACCTGGAAACGGGCACCGGGGATATCGCAAGTACGGATTCCGAGGTGGATGGAACACCAGGAGAAGCAGTATTGACAAGCAGCGGAACAGATAAAACTGTAGCACAGGCTAAAGTAGCCAGAGAACAGGTACGTGCTCAGAATAAGGAAACCCTGCAGGCTATCATTGATAATACAAACATCAGTGATGCAGAAAAACAGGATGCGATTGCACAGATGGTCCAGATGACACAATTATCTGAGCAGGAAGTAACAATTGAGACACTGATGGCATCAAAAGGATTTTCAGAAGCTGTGGTAAGCCTGACAGTCGATTCTGCAGATATCGTTGTGAAGAGTGCGGAACTGACAGATGCCAACCGTGCACAAATTGAAGATATTGTAACAAGAAAGACCAGTATTGCACCGGAAAATGTTGTTATTACGCCTATCAGTGAAGGAGAAGTAACAGGCGGAGAGTAAAAAGATACTCTGGAAAAGAATATTTTTGGGAAAATGGGCAGAATATTTCCAGTAACTAATTGCGGCAGATTTCGTCTTATGATAAACTTACTTAGTATGCTAAATGAAGACTGGAGATTATAAATATGTCAGAGATTACAAATGAAATAAAGAAAAGAAGGACGTTTGCCATTATTTCCCATCCGGATGCCGGTAAAACCACCCTGACTGAAAAGTTTTTGCTTTATGGGGGGGCAATCAATCATGCCGGCTCTGTAAAGGGAAAAGCAACAGCAAAACATGCAGTTTCAGACTGGATGGAAATCGAGAAGGAGAGAGGTATTTCTGTTACTTCTTCCGTATTGCAGTTTCATTACGGCGGATACTGCATCAATATCCTGGATACGCCGGGACATCAGGATTTCTCCGAAGATACCTACCGGACACTGATGGCTGCAGACTCGGCGGTGATGGTAATTGATGCGTCTAAGGGAGTGGAAGCACAGACCCGCAAACTATTTAAGGTGTGTGTAATGAGGCATATCCCGATTTTCACGTTCATTAATAAAATGGACAGAGAAGCAAAGGATACCTTTGATCTGCTGGATGATATTGAAAAGGAGCTGGGCATCGCAACATGTCCGATGAACTGGCCTATTGGCTCAGGCAAGGAATTTAAAGGAGTGTATGACAGACAGAAAAAGGAAGTAGAGTTGTTTTCAGACACACATAAAGGAACCTCTGTGGGGGAAGTGAAGAAGCTTGATGCTAACAATCCGGAACTGGACTGGATACTTGGGACCGAAGCACGTGTCACGCTGGAAGAGGAAATAGAGCTTTTAGACGGCGCTGCTGCGGAGTTTGACCAGGAGCTGGTCAGCCAGGGACAGCTCTCACCGGTTTTCTTTGGTTCCGCACTTACAAATTTTGGTGTTGAAACCTTTCTGAAGCATTTTCTGGCAATGACCAGTTCTCCGCTTCCCAGAATGTCTGACAAGGGGGAGATAGATCCGATGACAGAGAAGGATTTCTCCGCTTTTGTATTCAAGATTCAGGCAAATATGAATAAGGCACACAGAGATAGAATTGCTTTTATGAGAATCTGTTCCGGTATGTTTGAAGCCGGTATGCCTGTGTATCACATTCAAGGAGGAAAGGATGTACGGCTTTCCCAGCCTCAGCAAATGATGGCCAGTGAGAGAAAGATGATTGAAACCGCTTACGGCGGAGATATTATCGGCGTATTTGACCCGGGAATTTTTTCCATTGGGGATACGCTGACCACTTCAAAGGACAAGTTCACCTATGAAGGAATTCCTACTTTTGCCCCTGAGCATTTTGCCAGGGTACGCCAGATAGATACTATGAAGCGTAAGCAGTTTGTAAAAGGCATCAACCAGATCGCACAGGAAGGTGCCATTCAGATATTCCAGGAATACAACACCGGAATGGAGGAAATCATTGTAGGTGTAGTCGGAGTCCTGCAATTTGATGTGCTGAAGTACCGCCTGCAGAGTGAATATAATGTAGAAATTAAACTGGAGAACCTTCCCTACGAACATATCCGCTGGATTGAGAATAAGGAAATTAATCTAGATAAACTGGTAGGAACTTCCGATATGAAGAAGATTAAGGACTTAAAAGACAGACCCCTGCTTTTGTTTGCACATGAATGGAGTATACGCATGACTCTGGACAGAAATAAGGATTTAAAACTCTCCGAGTTCGGACAGTCTTGATATTGTCCTTTTCAAACAGGAGGATATTTGTTATAATATGGGAAGAAATTAATCCAAACAGGAGGTTTTTACGATGACAAAGGACGAAAGAAATACTTATACCATACAGAACGATTCCAGCATGGGAGAGGTAAAGATTGCGGACGAAGTAGTTGCAATTATTGCTGCCCTTGCTGCCACAGAAGTTGAAGGAGTGGCATCTATGGCCGGAAATATTACCAATGAACTGGTCAGCAAACTGGGCATGAAGAACCTTTCAAAAGGTGTGAAGGTAGACGTGCTTGAGGGGGTAGTAACCGTTTCCCTGGCATTGAACCTGAAATATAACTACAGCATCATGGAGATTTCTTCCAAAGTGCAGGAAAAGGTGAAGAATGCCGTGGAAAACATGACCGGTCTGGAAGTGGCTGATGTTAACATCAAAGTAGCGGGTGTGGAAATGGAAAGCCAGGAATAACCTTTTCATTGCAAACAATAGCAGAAGTGTAGTATAATAGGGGATGTCGTAAGACATCCTTTTTTATGTAATAGGAAAGTGCTTTTCCCATTTAATAGAAAAGGATGTGGATGGAAAGGAGCCGATATGGTAAGAAGGGAACTTAGAGAGCACATTTTTAAGATGCTGTTTCAGATAGAGTTTATTGATATGGAAGATATACCGGAACATCTGGTTCTTTATCTTGATTACCTTCAGAGTGCTACAGAGGAAGAGAAAGAGCATATAAAGAACAAGACCAGGGCAGTAATAGAAAAAGTAACCGAGATTGACACAATTTTGAATGAAAAGACAACAGGCTGGAAAACCACCCGTATGAATAAGGTAGATTTAACAATTCTGCGCCTTGCTGTTTATGAAATGAAATGGGATGAAGATATTCCCACGGGTGTGGCTATCAATGAGGCTGTAGAACTGTCAAAACGGTTCAGCGGAGAGGAAGGCCCTTCTTTTGTCAATGGAGTACTTGCAAAGCTGACCGGAAATTAGGAGGCTGCTATGCGTAACGTCTATACGGTAAAGCAGGTAAATGCATATATTAAAAATATGTTTGCCCAGGACTTCATGCTGAATAGAATTTATGTAAAAGGCGAAGTTTCTAATTGCAAATATCATACTTCAGGACATATCTATTTCTCCTTAAAAGACGAGTCCGGCACGATTCCCTGTGTGATGTTTGCAGGGTCACGGTCAGGGCTTTCTTTTCGTATGCAGGAGGGACAGCAGGTGATTGCCCTTGGCTCAGTCAGTGTCTATGAAAGAGACGGCAAATATCAGCTTTATGCCAAGGAAATCATACTGGACGGAGCAGGTCTTTTGTATGAAAAGTTTGAGAAGCTGAAACGGGAGCTGGAAGAGATGGGGATGTTTGCCCAGGAATACAAACTTCCTGTTCCAAAGTATGTCAAAACAGTCGGCATTGTAACTGCGCCCACAGGGGCGGCAGTCCGGGATATTATCAATATCGCATCCAGAAGGAATCCTTATGTACAGCTGCTTCTGTACCCCGCTCTTGTACAGGGGGAAGGTGCGGCATCCAGTATTGTCCGTGGAATTGAGATGTTGGAAAAGAAAGGTGTGGATGTGATGATTGTGGGGCGGGGCGGAGGCTCTATAGAAGACCTATGGGCATTCAACGAGGAGTCCGTAGCCAGGGCTATTTTCCATTGCCGTGTACCTGTGATTTCTGCCGTAGGGCATGAGACAGACACAACCATTGCAGACTATGTTGCAGATTTGCGGGCACCGACCCCCTCGGCAGCGGCGGAACTGGCGGTTTATGAATACCTGGGAACAGCAGGACTTATGCGGGAATATGAAATTCGCCTGAGAAGAACTATAACGCAGGGGATTTCCAGAGAGAGAATGAGAAGTGAACAGGCGGCGCTGAAACTAAGATTTGCACATCCCCGCCAGAAACTTATAGAGAAAAGACAGTATGCTGCAGATATGGAACAGAAACTGCGGATGCTGATGAAACGCAGCCTGGACGAAAAAAAACACCAGTTTGCACTATATTTGGAGCAGATAAAAGGTCTTTCACCGTTAGAAAAGTTAAATCATGGTTATTCTTATATAGAAGGAGCAAAAGGAGAGAATATTAAATCTGTAAAACAGGTTTCTCCCGGAGATATAATACAGGCTTATGTGACGGATGGATACATGGAGGCAGAAGTAAAAAGTATGACGGAGGTGAAGCCAGGTGGCAGAGCAGGAGAATAAAATGCAGAACGAGAATACCCCTTCCTTAGAAGAGTTGTTCGAAGGTTTGGAGGGCGTGATTTCCAGGCTGGAGAGGGAAGAAGTTACCCTGGAGGAATCCTTTCAACTCTATCAGAAAGGGATGAACCTATTAAAACAGTGTAATACAACGATAGATACTGTAGAAAAGAAAGTACAGATACTGGACGAGGATGGAGAGACCCATGAATTTTAAGGAAACATATCAAAGAAAAGTAGAAGCAATTGAAAATGTACTGCGTGCTTATCTTCCAAAGCCGGAAGGTTACCAGGCAGTCATTATGGAAGCTATGGAATACAGCCTGATGGCAGGAGGCAAACGTCTCCGCCCGATGCTGATGCAGGAGACTTATGGACTCTTGGGCGGAAACAGCCAGGTGATTGAGCCTTTTATGGCAGCTATAGAGATGATTCATACCTATTCTTTGGTTCACGATGACCTGCCTGCTATGGATAATGATGATTACCGCAGGGGAAGAAAGACAACGCATATTGTGTACGGTGAAGATATGGGGATTCTGGCCGGTGACGCACTGCTTAACTGTGCTTTTGAAACCGCGGCGAAAGCCTTTGATATAGAGCCGGAGCAGGGCTGCCGGATAGGAAAGGCACTTCAGATTCTGTCCTCAAAGGCCGGCATTTATGGAATGATTGGCGGACAGGTGGTAGATGTGAAATCTGCCGGGGAGGTTATATCCGGAGAAAAACTGGATTTTATTTATAAACTGAAAACAGGTGCCCTGATTGAGGCATCTATGATGATTGGGGCAATTCTTGCAGGAGCAGATGCAAAACAGGTAGACGCAGTAGAAGCAATTGCAGGAAAGATAGGTCTGGCTTTCCAGATTCAGGATGATATTCTTGATGTAACAAGCACCAAGGAAGTGCTGGGAAAACCAATACACAGCGACGAGAAAAATGAAAAGACCACCTATATCACCTGGAAGGGGCTTGAAGAAGCTAAGGCACTGGTTGAGAAAATTTCTCATGAGGCAGTACAGCTTCTTATGAGTCTGAAGCCAAAGGACGAATATCTTCCCCAATTATTGGAATCACTGATAGATAGAGACAAATAGGGAGGTCTCCTTATGATATTAGAAAAAATTCAAAAGGAAAATGATATAAAAGAGCTGAATCCGGAAGAGCTGGAAATTTTATCAAAAGAAATTCGGGAATTTTTGGTTGAGAAAATCAGTAAAACCGGAGGACATCTGGCCTCAAATTTAGGTGTGGTTGAACTTACCATGGCATTACACCTTGTTTTTTCTCTGCCGGAAGATAAGTTGATCTGGGACGTAGGACATCAGGCTTACACCCACAAGCTTTTAACAGGCAGGCAGGCAGGGTTTGATGACCTGCGCAAATATGGGGGTATGAGCGGGTTCCCGAAAAGAAAAGAAAGTGACTGTGATGCCTTTGATACGGGACACAGTTCCACTTCAATTTCCGCCGGAATGGGGTATGTGGCTGCCAGAGATATTCTTGGAGAGTCGCATTCTGTTGTTTCTGTCATCGGTGACGGGGCCATGACAGGCGGTATGGCGTACGAGGCTTTGAACAATGCTGCCCGGCTGAAAAGTAATTTTATTATCGTTTTAAATGACAACAACATGTCTATTTCTGAAAATGTGGGAGGAATGTCCCAGTATTTGAATGGTCTGCGTACAGCTCAAGCTTACACCGGACTGAAAAGAGGAGTGGAAGATACCCTTTTAAAGATACCTGTACAGGGTGAAAAAATCTTACACCAAATGAAAAAAACCAAAAGCGGTATCAAACAGCTCGTTGTCCCGGGCATGTTTTTTGAAGATATGGGAATCACCTACCTTGGCCCTGTAGACGGTCATGATGTAAGAAAGCTTTGCAAGATTCTTAATGAGGCAAAGAGGGTGAACCATGCGGTTCTCGTCCATGTCCTGACAAAAAAGGGGAAGGGCTATAAGCCTGCGGAGGAAAACCCCTCCCGTTTTCATGGAACCGGACCCTTTAAAGTGGAGACAGGAGAATCAAAAGGTACCGCTCAAAAGGACAGCTATACAGATGTGTTTTCTAAAGTACTCTGTGATGCTGCCCGGCAGGATAATAAGATCACTGCAATCACGGCTGCTATGGCAGACGGCACAGGACTTTCTCGTTTTCAGAAATATTTTCCGGAACGTTTTTTTGACGTTGGAATTGCAGAGGAACATGCGCTGACTTTTGCTGCCGGTCTTGCAGCAGGGGGGATGAAACCGGTTGTTGCACTGTATTCCTCCTTTTTACAACGCGCATATGACCAGGCAATTCATGATATTTGTCTGCAGAAGCTGCCAGTTGTTCTGGCAGTGGACCGGGGCGGTCTGGTAGGAAGTGACGGCGAGACGCATCAGGGTTTATTTGACTTGTCCTTTTTGTCCACCATCCCGAATATGACAGTTATGTCACCCAAGAACCGCTGGGAGATGGCCGATATGGTAAGATTTGCCGTGGATTTTGAATATCCCATTGCATTGAGATATCCGAGAGGAGATGCTTATGAAGGCCTGAAGGAATTCCGCACACCTATTGCATATGGAAAAAGTGAAGTTCTCTATGAAGAGGAAGATATTGTGATTTTCTTTGCCGGACATATGGCTGCCCTGGCAGAGGAAGTACGTACAGAGCTGAAGGACATCGGCTACAGCTGCAGTCTGGTTAACGCCCGTTTTATAAAGCCTCTGGATACAGAAATACTGGAAAAAATGGTCCAGGACCACACACTTTTTGTGACTATAGAAGAAAATGTTCTGACTGGTGGTTATGGGGAGCAGGTGCTTACATACATGTCCCGTGCCTACCTTGATGCTCATGTGCTCAATGTTGGAATCCCGGATGATTATATAGAGCATGGCAGTGTAGATGTGCTGCGCCGTGAGGTCGGGCTGGACTGTAAAACGGTTACGAAAAGAATCATTACGGAGTATATAACAATAAGGAACAAGAAAGCGTAGGATAAAGAACAGGATGAAGGAAAGACTAGACATACTGCTGGTAAAACGCGGTCTGGCAGAATCCAGGGAAAAGGCAAAGGCGGTTATCATGTCCGGAAATGTTTTTGTAGAAGGACAGCGGGAGGATAAGGCTGGATCCGCATTTTCCCAGGAGGTACAAATCGAAATAAAAGGAAATTTATTGCCTTATGTGAGCAGGGGAGGCCTGAAACTGGAAAAGGCCCTCGCCAGATTTGACGTTAATGTGAAGGGCAAGGTATGTACGGATGTGGGATCCTCCACGGGAGGATTTACCGACTGTATGCTGCAAAACGGCGCCACAAAGGTATTTGCTATAGATGTGGGCAGAGGACAGCTTGATTGGAAGCTGAGGCAGGACAGCCGTGTAGTATGCATGGAAAAAACCAATATCCGTTATGTGACCCCTGAGGATATTGGGGAGCCTGTGGATTTTTCCTCCATAGACGTTTCTTTTATTTCTCTGACAAAAGTGCTGGAGCCTATCCGCAACTATCTGAAAGAGAATGGCGAAATTGTGGCCCTGATTAAGCCACAGTTCGAGGCAGGCAGAGAAAAGGTGGGAAAGAAAGGCGTAGTCCGGGAGAAGAGCACCCACCATGAGGTAATCGAAAAGGTAGCGGTGTATGCAAATTCTATCGGATTTGAAGTGAAAAATATTGACTTTTCTCCAATTAAAGGTCCTGAGGGCAATATTGAATATCTGATACATCTAAAGAAATGCAGCGCAGATGCGTCTGAAATAGAAATTGACTTAAAAACAGTGGTAGAGGAAGCATTTGAAACATTGACGAAGTAAGAGGGCTATGATGGATAATTTTTACATTATAACAAATAAACTGAAAGATGCTGACTTTTGCATCACAAATGAAATCCTGGAATATATCAGGCAAAACGGCAAAACCGGTATTCTGTCCCAGAAAGATGAAGAAGGAAATATCATAGCAGGGACAATTCCGGAAGGAATGGACTGTGCACTGGTACTGGGAGGTGACGGAACTTTCATCCGCTCGGCAAGGGAGCTGGAGGGTTACAATGTTCCGATGCTTGGCGTTAACCTGGGTACACTGGGGTATCTGACAGAAGTGGAGCTGCAGGATTTCCGCAGCGCTCTGGATACATTGTTTCATTCCAGGCCCGTCATTGAAGAACGGATGATGATGCGGGGCAAGGTGCAGTATATGGGGGAACATGTAGCACTAAATGACATTGTGGTTACCCGGGAAGGCTCTCTTCGTGTCATACACTTTAATATCTATGTCAACGGGGAGCTGCTGAACAGTTATGATGCTGACGGGGTGATTATCTCTACGCCTACAGGAACGACAGGATATAACCTTTCGGCGGGAGGCCCCATTGTGGAGCCTACGGCAAGCATGTTTGTTATAACGCCTATCTGCCCTCATGCACTGAATACAAGCAGTATCGTATTATCATCAGAAGATACCATCGAAGTAGAAATCGGGAAGGGAAGGTACGGCAGAATAGAGCATGCTTCTGTTACTTTTGATGGTACTAACACAATTCCTCTCGTAACAGGAAATAGAGTTTTTATAAAAAAAGCGTCAGAAACAACAAAGTTAGTGAAGCTCAGTAAAGAAAGCTTTATGAAAACACTGCGCAAAAAAATGAAAGGAAACTAGAATCATGAAAGTCAGTCGCCATGCAAAAATCATTGAACTAATCAGCCAGAATAATATTGAAACGCAGGAGGAGCTGGCGGAACGTTTAAAGCATGCCGGGTTTAAAGTGACTCAGGCAACGGTTTCCAGGGATATCAGGGATTTGAAGCTTACGAAGGTATCTGTGGATGGCAGTAAGCAGAAATATGTAATCCTGAAGCCAAAAGAGGATGGAATGAGTGAAAAGTATATTCGTGTGCTGAGGGATGGCTATGTTTCTATGGATATGGCACAGAATATCCTTGTAATTAAGACTGTATCCGGTATGGCAATGGCAGTGGCTGCCGCAGTGGATGCTATGAAATGGAAAGAAGTGGTGGGATGTATTGCAGGAGATGACACCATTATGTGTGCAATCCGCAGTGCAGAAGAAACCGTAGCTGTCATGGACAAGATTCGGAAGATTGTGTCAAAAGGGAATTAGGGAAAATATATGTTACAATATCTGCACGTAAAAAACTTAGCATTAATTGATGAAATTGAAGTAGAATTCCAGCCGGGACTCAATATTCTGACTGGAGAAACAGGAGCCGGGAAATCCATTATTCTGGGCTCTGTAAATCTTGCCCTGGGAGGCAGATACAATGCCGATATGTTGAGGCAGGGGGCTGGATTCGGCCTTGTGGAGCTGACATTTTCAGTAGAGGATGCGGCTGTCAGGAGGCAATTGGAAACACTGGATATTTTTCCGGAGGATGGAATGCTTGTGCTGACCAGAAAGCTAATGGAAGGCCGCAGTATCAGCAAGATTAACGGAGAAACAGTTAATATGGGGATTCTCAAGGATGTAGCCAGCCTTTTAATTGACATCCACGGCCAGCATGAACATCAGGCTCTCCTTCATAAGAAAAATCATCTGGCCCTTTTGGATACATATGCCCGGGACGAAGTGGGAGATTTGAAAGCTTCCGTTTCTTCGGCATTCCGGAAATTTCAAAAGTGCAGACGGGCATTGGAAGAGTCAGGTCTGGACGAAGAGCACAGGAGAAAGGAAATCTCACTTGCTGAATTTGAAATCCGCGAAATAGAGGAGGCAGAGCTGCAGGATGGAGAAGGCGAGGAGCTGGACACCCTGTATCAGCGTATGACAAAAAGCAGACGTTTCACAGAAAGTATCGCAGAAACATACAGATATACAAGCGAAAGTGCCCAGGGAAATGCCAGTGACTTTCTAAGCCGTGCTATCCGCTGCTTTCAGAGTGTGGAAGACTGCGACGAACAGGGTGCAGCCCTGTATCAGCAGCTTGTAGAAATTGACAGTCTTTTGAATGACTTTAACCGGGAACTGTCGGAATATGAAAAAAGTTTTGAATTTTCTGAGGAAGAGTATTATGAGACAGAAAACCGTCTGAACCTGTTAAATTATTTAAAGGCAAAATATGGAAAAGATGTAAATGAAATCAAAGAATATTGCAGCGCCAAAAAAGAAAGACTAAATGAACTGAAAGATTATGAAAATTATATTGCAGAACTAGAAAAGAAATATGCAGACAGTGAAAAGGAATTAAAAAAATATTCGGAGGCACTGACAAAAGCGAGAAAAAAAGCCGCACAAATTTTTGTAAAAGAGATTAAACAAGGATTAAATGATTTGAATTTTGTTGAGGTAGAGTTTGAAATGAAAATCAGCAGGCTGGATACCTATACTTCCAATGGTTTAGACGAAGGTGAGTTCTATATATCTACAAATCCAGGTGAAACTGTAAAGCCACTGGGTAATGTGGCATCTGGAGGAGAACTTTCCAGGATTATGCTTGCAGTCAAATCTGTACTGGCTGATAAAGAGGATACGCCTACTTTAATTTTTGATGAAATAGATACGGGAATCAGCGGTATTACCGCCGGCAGGGTTGGAGAGAAAATGCATGTGATAGGCAAAAGCAGACAGGTCATATGTATTACCCATCTTCCTCAGATAGCAGCTATGGCCGATGCCCATTATCTGATTCGTAAAGAAGCAAAATCAAAAATAACAAAAACAGAAATTTTCTGCCTGGAAGAACAGGACTCCGTTCAAGAGCTGGCAAGACTGCTTGGTGGAGCGAATATAACCAGTAAGATTTTAGAGAGCGCTGCCGAAATGAAAGAAATGGCAAAGAGTGAAATATAATACTAGTGTGAAACAGACTACATGCACACATACTAAAACAGATACCGAATTGGTATCTGTTTTTTTATCTTTATAAAAATAAAGAAAGGATGTGGGTGCATGAGACACTGGCAGAATAAAATGCTCGTTCTGTTTTCTGCTGCTTTTTTATCTGCTGCGGCCTATTTCGGATGGATTGCCGCAGATGCCATGGACCAGAAGACAGAGGTCAGCACTGAGGCCATCAGCAGCGACACGGTTCTGGTGGGCGGTATGCCTGTGGGTATTTATATGGAAACTGACGGAGTCATGGTTCTGGATACAGAACATATTAAGGGAGTAGACGGAGTAGAGTACGAACCTGCGGGCCACCTTGTAAAATCAGGTGATTATATTACCGGGCTAAATGGATCAGCAATTGAAAACAAGAAAGAACTGATAAATGCTTTAAAAAAATTAAATGAAAATGAGGTTATTCTTCAGCTTAGAAGAAACGAAGAAATTCTGGATGTTAAAATCAAACCAGTAGAATCCGGACCTAATGACTATAAATTAGGAATCTGGGTGAGAGATAATATACAGGGACTGGGAACCATTACATTTCTGACGGGAAACAGTGAATTTGGAGCTCTGGGACATGGAATACATGATACCGATACCAATGTATTACTCTCCATTGCCGACGGCACTTTATATAAAACCAGCATCCACTCCATAAAAAAAGGTGAAAATGGAATTCCGGGGAGCATGGAAGGTATTATTGTGTATAATGGGTATAATGAGCTTGGAACAATTGAAAAAAATACAGATGCAGGGATTTATGGAAAAGTAGAAAAAATCGACGATTTGTTTACAGAACAGCTTCCTGTTGAGGTTGCTTCTGTAGATGAAATAGAAATCGGGGACGCGACGATACGTTGCTTCATTGACAATAAGGTTCAGGAATATAATATTAAAGTGACAGATATCGACTATTCCGGACAAGAAGTGAACAAAGGTCTAGTCATTCAGGTTACAGACCCCGCACTCCTTGAGAAAACAGGCGGAATTATACAGGGAATGAGCGGCAGCCCCATTCTGCAGAATGGGAAATTGATAGGTGCAGTAACTCATGTGTTTGTACAGGATTCCACAAAAGGCTACGGTATTTTTATAGAAAATATGCTGAGAAATGTTGCGTGACAGCCTTGTGATGGTGTTTGTCGAATTAATGAAACAAATTACCCTTGATTCTGCAAGGATTGGCAGATATAATAATCGCGTGGCGTTTCTCAGTCCGGGTCCTTAGAGGAGAGAGGGATTATGGAACATTTGAACGTGGCCATCGCTGATGATAATGAGAGAATTCTGAATCTGCTGGAAGAAATTATCAACATGGACAAGGAACTCAATGTGGTGGGAAAGGCTAAAAATGGTGAAGAGATGTGTCAAATCATCAAAAATCAACAGCCTGATGTGGTTCTTCTTGATCTGATTATGCCGAAAATGGACGGATTGACCGTTATGGAGCGTATTAATCAAGATAAAACTATGACAAAACGCCCTGATTTTATTGTCGTAACAGCGGTTGGACAGGAAAAAATTACAGAAGATGCCTTCAACAAAGGCGCAAATTACTACATCATGAAACCTTTCAATAACGAGATGTTAGTGAATCGTATCAAAACTGTAAGAAACATGTTCCAAAATCACGATAAGAAAAATGAAGAATTAACCGTAAATACTCATTCCAGGGAAGAGGACCTTGAAAATCGTGTCACAAATATGCTGCATGAAATTGGGATACCGGCCCATATCAAAGGATACCATTACCTGAGAGATGCAATTATGATGTCTGTTGAGGACATGGATGTACTCAACGCAATCACTAAGGTGCTTTATCCTACCGTTGCTAAAAAATATCAGACAACCTCCAGCCGGGTGGAGCGTGCCATACGTCACGCCATTGAAGTTGCTTGGAACCGCGGTAAGTTAGATACACTGGATGAATTGTTCGGATATACAGTCAGCACCGGAAAAGGCAAACCGACAAATTCAGAGTTTATAGCCCTGATTGCAGATACCATCCAACTAGAATATAAGCACAGATAATTCTTTCCTTTACTCGTAAAATGAGTTATAATGTCTAAAAGTAGTTCGATTGCAAGCGGGTAAAGTTATTGCACTTAGTACGAAGGAATGGGAGGGTATCTATGAAAAACATTTTATTTGCATCTTCAGAATGTGTACCGTTTATTAAGACCGGAGGTCTTGCGGATGTTGTAGGCTCACTGCCAAAATATTTTAACAGGAAAAAATATGATGTACGCGTTGTACTTCCAAAATACTCCTGTATAAATCAAAAATGGAAAGATATGATGGAATATGAAGAACATTTCTATATGGACATTGCCGGCCAGAATCAATATGTGGGAATTATGAAATGTGTCTATGAAAATATTACATTTTATTTTATTGACAATGAGTTTTATTTCAACGGTCCTGCTCCTTATGATGGAGATCCCAAGTGGAATATTGAAAAGTTTGCATTTTTTTCAAAAGCAGTACTCAGTATTCTTCCCGTTATCGAATTTCGTCCTGACCTGATCCACTGCCATGACTGGCAGACTGGGTTGATCCCGGTTTATATTGACAATTTCCGCTACCTGGGAGAATATTACAGAGGAATTAAGACCATCATGACGATACATAATCTCAAGTTCCAGGGTATATGGGATACTAAGACTGTCCGTCAGATTACAGAACTGCCAGAGTATTATTTTGTACCGGATAAAATGGAGGCATACAAAGATGCCAATCTGCTGAAAGGCGGAATCGTATATGCAGACAAAGTTACAACTGTCAGCCAGACCTATTCTGAGGAAATTAAGACTCCATTCTACGGAGAAGCACTTGACGGCCTGATGAGGGCACGCTCCAATGATTTGTGTGGTATTGTGAATGGACTTGATTACGAGGAGTATAGCCCCTTCCTGGATTCCAGGATTGCCAAGAAATTTACGGTAGATACCTTTCGCAAGAATAAGCCATTAAATAAACTGGCTCTGCAGGAGGAACTGGGGCTGGAGAAGGATTCCAAAACCATGCTTATTGGAATGGTATCCAGACTGACAGACCAGAAGGGATTCGACCTGATAGATTATATCATGGACGAATTATGCCAGGATAAAGTACAAATTGTTGTACTTGGTACAGGTGATGCAAGATATGAGAATATGTTCCGGCATTTTGCATGGAAATATTCAGGAAAGGTGTCCGCAAATATCTTTTATTCGGAAGACTTATCCCACAAAATTTATGCATCCTGCGATGCATTTCTGATGCCGTCGCTGTTTGAACCATGTGGTTTAAGCCAGCTTATGAGCCTTCGCTATGGCACGATTCCTATCGTGAGAGAGACCGGAGGACTTAAAGACACCGTAGAACCATACAATGAATTCGAAAAAACTGGAACAGGATTTAGTTTTTCTAATTACAATGCACACGAAATGCTAAGCACAATCCGTTATGCAGAACGTATTTATTACGATAAGAAGCGTGACTGGAATAAAATTGTAGAACGTGCCATGAATAAGGATTTTTCATGGAAAAATTCTGCAAAACAATATCAGGAATTATATAAAAGCCTGATTGAAGAATAAAGAAAAAAACTGTTCGAAAGGCAGTTTAAGATACAAAACAGGAGAATGAACGACATGAAGATTATAGACAGACTGAGGGAAGACAAAATTCATATATCCTTCGAGGTATTCCCGCCCAAAACGGACGCGGGATTTGACAGGGTATTGAAGGCCACAGATAAAATTGCAGAATTGAAACCCGATTTTATCAGTGTTACTTACGGGGCCGGAGGAGGAACCAGTAAGAATACGGCAGAAATTGCAAGGCATATTAAAGAAGACTTGGGTGTGGAAAGCCTGGCTCATCTCACTTGTGCCTCTTCCACAAAGGATGAAGTAAGAAATGTAATAAAGAATCTGAAGGAGCTTGGTATCGAAAATATATTGGCATTGCGCGGGGACATTCCGGAAGGAATGACTTTCCCTTCGGAAGACCGCTTCCAGCATGCATCCGAGCTGGTTGAGGAGATACATAAAAACGGAGATTTCTGTATTGGTGCAGCATGTTATCCGGAAGGGCATGTGGAAAGTGAGAATAAGAAGGAGGACATCGGATTCCTGAAGGAAAAGGTGGACAAAGGAGTAGACTTTCTGACTACACAGATGTTCTTTGATAATGATATCCACTATAACTTTTTGTACCGTATCCGGGAGGCTGGCATCACAGTACCTATTTTGCCAGGTATTATGCCTATTACAAGCGCAGCACAGATGAAGCGAAGCCAAGAGCTGTCCGGGACTATATTCCCCAGAAGGTTTCTGGCTATCCTGGATCGATTTGGCGGATGCCCGGATGCCATGTGGCAGGCAGGGATTGCCTATGCCACGGATCAGATTATTGACCTGCTGGCAAATGGTGTGAAGAACATCCACATTTATTCTATGAATAAGCCGGAAATCGCAGAAGCAATTATGTCTAATTTATCAGAAATTATAAAGAGCTAGGAGTATAACAGATGGATATGCTGACAAAAGAAGCCATCCGTTATCTGGGATATGGAAAGCATGCGGTAGACGATTCTACTCTTGCACTGATTTCAGATTCTTTCGGGAATCTGGAAGCTGCTGCAGGCAGGAAATCCATCTATCGCATCTTTGATTTGGAGCAGATAGCGGATGACAAGTTTATAATCGGCAAAGCGGAGATACAAAGTCGAAATCTCGGGCGGAATCTTCGGGGATGCAGTAAGATTGTGCTATTTGGTGCAACCCTGGGAACAGGAGTTGACCGGCTGATTACAAGAACATCTTTAACTGATATGGCTAAGGCAGTAATACTCCAGGCATGTGCAGCCGCCATGCTGGAAGAATATTGTGATGAATGCCAGCGTAATATCGGCAGAGAACTCGAAGCTGAGGGACTATATCTCAGGCCCAGGTTCAGCCCCGGATACGGAGATTTTGATATCCGGCACCAGGCTGTACTCATGCAGATGCTGGACTGTGCAAAGCATATCGGACTGACTATGACAGACAGTTATATGATGACTCCGACAAAGTCCGTCACAGCTGTCATAGGCGCCAGCGCTACAATGGAAAAATGTCACATCAAAGGCTGCGAATCCTGCGGCAAAAAAGACTGCACATATAGAAGGGATACTTTATGATTTTAGACAGATTAGGAAAAGAGCTGCTGTTTTTCGACGGCGGTATGGGAACATTGCTTCAGGCGGAGGGATTAAAGCCCGGAGAGCTTCCGGAAACATGGAATATAACTCATGCAGACATCATTACAGACATTCATAAAAAATATATCGAATCAGGCAGTGATATTATACTGACGAATACATTTGGAGCGAATGCATTGAAATTTCACGACGAATCCTGTTCCCTTAAGGAAATCGTATATACAGCAGTGGAACATGCGAAAAGAGCAGCCGGGGAAGCACAAACGGCTGAGAGAACAATTTACACTGCTTTGGACATCGGACCTACGGGAAAGCTCTTAAAGCCCATGGGAGACTTGGACTTTGAGGATGCATATAAAACCTTCAGTGAAGTAATGATTTACGGTGCCCAGGCAGGAGCTGATTTGATTCATATTGAGACGATGAGCGACACCTATGAGCTGAAAGCAGCCGTATTAGCCGCAAAGGAAACTACCAGCCTTCCGGTATTTGTAACTACCATTTTTGATGAGAGGGGTAAGCTTCTTACCGGAGCAGATGTACCTGCAGTTGTAGCACTTCTGGAGGGACTTCGCGTGGATGCTTTAGGCATCAATTGTGGTTTGGGGCCGCGTCAGATGCTTCCCATTCTTAACCAGATACTCCAGTACACTTCACTGCCTGTAATTGTAAAACCCAATGCGGGTCTGCCAAAGCAGATTCAGGGAGAAACATGTTATGATGTCCTCCCTCAGGAATTTGCAGCTACCATGCAGGAGGTTGTAAACCAGGGGGCTGCTGTTATCGGCGGATGCTGCGGCACCACACCTGAGCACATCAAGGCAATGTCAGAACTTTGCCGGGGAATGACTCCTAAACCAGTCGTGGAAAAAGATATTACAATGGTTTCTTCTTACGGACAGTCCATATGTCTGGGACAGGGTTCTAAAATCATCGGCGAGCGTATTAACCCAACCGGGAAAAAGAGATTTAAACAGGCACTGAAAGAACATGACATGGATTATATCCTGAAAGAAGGTATCACTCAGCAGGATCAGGGCGCACATATTCTGGATGTGAATGTAGGGCTTCCGGACATAGACGAAGCAGCCATGATGGTAGAAGTGGTGGAAGAATTGCAGAGTGTAACCAGCCTTCCTCTTCAGATTGATACTGTGGATACGAAAGCCATGGAGGTAGCCCTGCGCATTTATAACGGCAAGGCTATGGTGAACTCTGTCAGCGGAAAGCAGGAATCTATGGATGCCGTATTTCCTCTGATACAAAAATATGGCGGGGTTGTCATAGGGCTTACCCTGGATGAGGAAGGAATTCCTGAAACAGCGGATGGAAGAGCAGCAGTTGCCCGGCGTATCATTACCGAAGCCGGAAAGTACGGAATACACAAGAAAGATATTGTAATTGACGTGCTGGCCATGACAATCAGCTCTGAGCCGGAGGGGGCAAAGGTGACACTGGAAGCTTTGAAAAAGGTACGGGAAGGCCTGGGGGTCAACACGGTTCTCGGCGTATCGAATATTTCCTTTGGTCTGCCCAGCCGCCCTGTTATTAATTCAAACTTCTATACAATGGCCATGTTAAACGGCCTGAGTGCAGGAATTATCAATCCTTCTTCCGGGGACATGATGAAGTCTTATTATGCATACCATGCTCTCATGAATCTGGATAGCAATTGTGAGAAATATATTTCCCAATATGCAGGAGAGAACCCTGCAGCACCTTTCGTATCCTCCGGCGCCGCGGAGATGTCTCTCAAAGCGGCAATAGAAAAGGGGCTGAGGGAAGAGGCACACCATATCACGGAATCACTGGTGAAAGAACAGGCTCCGCTGGATATTATCAATGAACATCTGATACCCGCACTGGATTATGTAGGGAAGGGGTTTGAAAAAGGAACTGTTTTTCTGCCTCAGCTTTTGATGAGTGCGGAGGCTGCAAAAGCAGCGTTCGCCATTTTAAAGGAATCCCTGCCTGCAGACAGCGGGGAGCACGAAAAGAAAAATAAGATTATACTGGCCACCGTAAAAGGAGATATTCATGATATCGGAAAAAATATTGTAAAAGTCCTGCTGGAAAACTACAGTTTCGATGTCATCGACCTGGGCAAGGATGTGGCACCGGAGCTGATTGTGGAAAAGGCAAAAGAGGAAGAGGTCTATCTTGTAGGATTAAGTGCTCTTATGACAACTACGGTAGTCAGCATGGAGGAAACTATAACTCAGCTCCGAAAGAATGTGCCGGACTGTAAAGTTATGGTTGGAGGCGCAGTTTTAAACCAGGAATATGCGGATATGATTGGAGCTGATTTCTATGGGAAGGATGCAATGCAGTCTGTTTATTATGCCCAGGACCTGTTTCGGAAGCGATAAATGTACCCTATTTTATACAAGCAGAAGTATTGACGATTATTTTGCAAAAAGGTATACTTATTGAACTGCTAATGTTCAATGGGATATGTTGAGATATGCTTACCGAGTATTGGCAGCAAGACAAATGATTGTGAACCCGGCAGTGGAAGCACTGCCGTTTTTCAAGGGAATTCAGGAGGATGAGAACCTATGATAAGAGGACTGCAGACCCCGGTAAGGGCAATTCGGAGACAAGTGTTTACGGAAGTTGCGAAATTGGGCTTTAAAGCGAATGCGGATACGCTTTTGGATGATATGGAAGCAATCCCTTATGAAATTGTAAATGATGACACTGAAAAGTACCGTGAGAGCACCTACCGCGCCCGGGCAATCGTCAGGGAACGGCTTCGTCTTGCCATGGGCCTGTCACTGCGCCCGGAGAATAAACCAGTACATCTGACCTCAGGAGTGGAATTTAGTAATATTTCTGAAAAGTATTACGAGCCTCCGCTTATGCAGGTAATTCCTTCAGGCTGTGAAAGCTGTGAAGAAAATAAATATGAGGTCAGCAATATGTGTAAAGGCTGTCTTGCACACCCCTGCCATGAGGTCTGTCCAAAAGATGCAGTTTCTTTTGTAGAAGGAAGAAAGTCTTACATCAACCAGGAAAAATGTATCAAATGCGGGAAATGTAAATCTGCCTGCCCCTATGATGCCATAGCTAAAAAAGAAAGACCCTGCAAAAATGCCTGCGGTGTAAATGCAATTATATCAGATAAATACGGAAGAGCGTATATTGATACAGATAAATGCGTATCCTGCGGAATGTGTATGGTAAGCTGCCCGTTTGGAGCCATTTCCGATAAATCTCAGATATTCCAGCTCACCCGCGCATTGCAGGAAGGCGGAGAAATCATAGCTGAGATTGCCCCTGCTTTTATCGGTCAGTTTGGGGATTATATTACTCAAAAGAATATCAAGGCCGCCCTTCAGGAACTGGGCTTTTCTGAAGTATATGAAGTGGCTCTTGGAGCGGATATCGGTGCAGTTGCAGAAGCCCATCACTATGTGGAAAAAGTAGTATCAGGGGATCTGCCCTTTCTTCTGACCTCATGTTGTCCTTCCTGGGCGATGATGGCGAAAAAGTTTTTCCCCGACTTAATTGATCAGATTTCCCGGGAACTAACTCCTATGGTAGCTACAGCAAGATCAATTAAGCAGGAAAATCCGGATGCAAAGGTTGTATTCATAGGTCCCTGTGCAGCTAAAAAGTTAGAAGCTTCCAGAAGGTCTGTCCGCAGCGATGTAGACTTTGTAGTAACCTTTGAAGAAGTTCAGGCTATGTTTGATGCCAAAGAAATTGATTTGAGTAAATATGAAGCAGAGTCTTCTTTCCATGATGCTACAGGTGCAGGACGTGGCTATGCCTGTGCAGGCGGTGTTGCGGAAGCCATTGAGAAATGTATCAATGAATACTATCCCGATGTGGACGTAAATATTGAACATGCGGAAGGACTTGCTGAATGTAAAAAGATTCTGACACTGGCTAAAGCCGGAAAAATGAACGGATGTCTGATTGAAGGTATGGGATGCCCGGGAGGATGCATTGCAGGAGCAGGAACCAATATTCCAGTAGCAAAAGCCAAAAAGGCTCTCAGCAATTATGTGAAGAATTCTTCCAGCAGTATTCCGTCTAAGGAACTGGCAGATATTGAATTGAAATAACATTTGAAAAACTTTTACGGCTATGATATGATAGGTTAGGCATGCAGAGTGGATAATATCCACTCTGTTTCTATTGGATAGGGTACTTGGCGGAATATTGAACATTTTATGATGTCTTTTCTAGAGCCAGGTGCAAACTATAATGATACACATATAAAGGCAGAAGATGCTGCCTCAGATAAAGAAACAGGGAGGGCTAGATTATGCAGCCATATGGAGTGAACCAATTAAGAACGATGTTTTTGGAATTCTTTGAAAGTAAAGAGCATTTGGTACTAAAAAGTTTTTCTTTAGTGCCACACAATGATAAGAGCCTTCTGCTCATTAATTCAGGTATGGCACCGTTGAAGCCATATTTTACAGGACAGGAGATTCCTCCGAGGAAGAGAGTGGCAACCTGCCAAAAATGTATCCGTACAGGAGATATTGAGAATGTAGGAAAGACTGCACGCCATGGCACATTTTTTGAAATGCTGGGGAACTTTTCATTTGGAGATTATTTTAAAAATGAGGCGATTGAATGGTCATGGGAATTCCTGACAGACGTTGTGGGCCTTGACCCGGACAGGCTATATCCTTCTGTATATATAGACGATGATGAGGCTTTTAAAATATGGAATGAAAGGATGGGAATTCCTGCAGAGCGTATTTTTAAGTTTGGAAAAGAAGATAATTTTTGGGAACATGGTTCCGGTCCATGTGGTCCCTGTTCAGAGATTTATTATGACAGAGGCGAAAAATACGGATGTGGAAGCCCGGACTGTACGGTAGGCTGCGAGTGTGACCGTTATATGGAAATATGGAATAATGTGTTTACTCAGTTTGATAATGATGGAAAGGGACACTACGAAGAACTGGAACAGAAGAATATCGATACCGGAATGGGCCTGGAAAGGCTTGCATCGGCAGTGCAGGATGTAGATTCTATATTTGACGTTGACACGATCAAGGCACTCCGCACCCATGTATGCCGGATTGCTCATGTGGAGTATGGAAAGGATTCTCTTACCGATATTTCTATCCGCGTAATTACAGATCATGCCCGCTCAGTTACATTTATGATATCTGATGGTATTATGCCGTCCAATGAGGGGAGAGGATATGTACTGCGCCGTCTGCTGCGCAGGGCATGCCGTCACGGAAGACTTCTGAATATCGAAGGTAATTTCCTTCCTTCACTGGCTGAAACTGTTATAGAAGGCTCTAAAGATGGTTATCCGGAGCTGGAAGAAAAGAGAGATTTTATTCTTAAGGTAATTGCAAAGGAAGAAGAACAATTTAATAAGACCATTGACCAGGGGCTGGGAATTCTATCCGATATGGTCGCGGAAATGGAGGCAGGGCAACAGAAAACATTGTCCGGTGAAGATGCATTTAAATTGTATGATACCTATGGATTTCCGATTGATTTGACAAAAGAAATACTGGAAGAGAAGGGAATGAATGTGGACGAAGAAGGATTCCAGGCTGCTATGGAAATACAGCGGAATACTGCACGTGCGGCACGTGGTGTGTCCAACTATATGGGAGCTGACGTGACCGTATATGAGTCTATTGACCCAAATGTTACAAGTACATTTGTAGGTTATGAAAACTTGGACTATGAGTCTAAGATTACTGTATTAACTTCTGAGACTGAAATTGTAGATGCCCTTTCAGAGGGAGAACGAGGAACCATTTTTGTGACGGATACTCCATTTTATGCTGCCAGCGGTGGTCAGGCTGCGGATACAGGTATCATTCGTACAGCAGAAGGAGAATTCAGGGTAGAAGATACAATCAAGCTTTTAGGCGGAAAAATAGGACATGCAGGGCAGGTCGTGAAAGGGATGATCCGGACAGGGGATAAGGCAGAATTGTCTGTGAATGCCCAGAAACGTGCTTTGTCAGCAAGAAACCACAGTGCCACACATTTGCTTCATAAGGCTTTACGGACGGTTCTTGGCACTCACGTAGAGCAGGCCGGTTCCAGCGTAAACGAAGACCGCCTCCGTTTTGATTTTACACATTTTTCTGCTTTGACAAAAGAAGAATTAAAGCAGGTTGAAAACATTGTCAATGAACAGATTGCATCATCCCTGGTCGTTGATATTCAGAATATGCCGATAGAAGAGGCAAAGAAAACTGGTGCACAAGCACTTTTCGGAGAAAAATACGGCGATATTGTACGTGTAGTAAATATGACAGGATTTTCTATTGAATTCTGCGGAGGTACACACGTAAAGAACACCAGTGAAATCATGGCATTCAAGATTATTTCCGAGACGGGTGTAGCGGCAGGTGTACGCCGTATTGAAGCACTGACTTCAAAGGGGCTACTGGATTACTATGACAGTCTGGAAGAAAAGCTGAATGAAGCGGCAAAAGTACTTAAAGCTGCTCCGGATAACCTGGCTGAAAAGATTTCTCATATAACTGCTGAAAATAAAGCTCTTCATGCAGAGGTAGAAAGTTTAAAGAGCCGTCTTGCTCAGGATGCAATGGGTGATGTCATGAATCAGATACAGGAGGTACAGGGCACAAAGCTCCTGGCGATAGAGGTAGATGGTGTAGATATGGCAGGACTGCGCGATTTGGGAGATCAGTTAAAAGATAAGATGGGTGAAGGCGTTGTTGTTCTGGCATCTGGAAATGAAGGGAAAGTAAATCTTATGGCAACTGCAACAGAAGGAGCCATGAAGCAGGGCGCTCATGCCGGTAATCTGATTAAGGCAATCGCAGGTCTGGTAGGCGGCGGAGGCGGCGGACGCCCGAATATGGCACAGGCCGGCGGGAAAAATCCGGCAGGCATTAAAGAAGCACTTGCAAAAACGCCGGAAGTACTGAAAGGACAACTTTCTTAGTTTTTTTGCCATAAACAGTTGACGTTTAGCGAAAATATGATATAATCTTTTGTAGTGCAACAAAAATACCCGAACAGTCGTATGATGCACAATACAAGGCTGGAGGGGAGGTTAGGTGTGAGACTATGTCAAATGTAATCGTTAAAGAAAACGAGACGTTAGATAGCGCTTTACGCAGATTCAAAAGAAACTGTGCAAAGGCTGGCATTCAGCAGGAGATTCGTAAAAGAGAGCATTACGAAAAGCCAAGCGTAAGACGTAAGAAAAAATCTGAAGCTGCTAGAAAACGTAAATATAATTAATATGTGCAGATAAATAGAGTGTTGAAAAACACTCTATTTTTATATAACAGGGGATGCAGTTTCCTTATTATATAAAACACTTCCTGAAGGATTGTATTTCGGTGGAAAAGAAGATACTATTGTCTCAATCTACTGCGATTAGAGGATCTTTCAGGATATTCAGAATATCAAGGATAAAATGGAGATGTAAACATGTGGAATAGGATGATATTAGGGAATGATCTGTATCATGTGGTGCTGTGGTTCCTCACATACAGCGTCCTTGGATGGATTGTAGAGTCCATTTATATGTCAATCTGTAACAGAAAGCTGACGAACCGGGGCTTTTCGAAAAGTCCCCTGTGCCCGATTTATGGAGTGGGCGCCCTGACCGTTTATTTTTTGCTGAGTCCGTACAGCCATAACCGGGTGCTGTTATTTTTCCTGGGCGCCATATTGGCAACAGCGATCGAATGGATTACTGCAAGAATTATGGAAAGGCTGTTTGGAGAGATATGGTGGAACTACACGGACAAGCCCTTTAATTATAAAGGTATTCTTTGTCTTGAGAGTACCCTGGCCTGGGGATTATATACATTGATTTTGTTTGGTGTCCTCCATGGGTTTGTAGAGCGGATTGTAAATGCAATTCCTTTCCGTATAGGAAGAATTGCAGGTGCAGTATTGATTTTAATATATACAGTGGATTTTGCCCGTACATTCTACAGAGAAAAAAGGGATGATTTACCTGGATTGGTGTCTATTCATGAGCTAAAAAATAAATTTTGGAATTTTATAGGACGCTGACAACTTTAAGAAAATTATTGCAGTCAAGGCAGATACTTCACCCCCGCTTCCATATGAAGCAGGGGTGATTTTGTATGGAATTACATTTTTGAGTGAATGTGTTTATGAAAATGTTTACTTTGCTTATTGAGCAGGTGACGGTGCCCATGCTCATGCACTACGACATGTTCATGTGTATTCCCATCATGAGTATGTACAAACGTATGTGTATGGCGGTGTCTGTGTCTGATGAGCAGCGTGTCTAAAACAACAAGTACTGTGCCGGCAGCCATGACTATCAGAGCAATCAGATAGGTTTTTAATAAAGCTTCCCTTAAAATAACAAAGGATAGCAGTGCTCCGACAAAAGGTGATACTGCATAGCAGGCACTTGTCTTTGCAGCCCCCAATTCATTCTGCGCTTTTACATAAAAGAAAATACTCAGGCCGTAGGATACAAATCCCAGCATAAGGACATATACGATATAAATAAGAGGCGGAAGGTGCTCTCCTGTTATAACAGCAACAACAAAGGATCCCAAACCGGAAAATATCCCTTTTAACACTACAATCTGTATTGTACTTTTCGAAGACAACATCCTGGTACAGTTATTCTCTAAGCCCCAGCACATACAAGCCAATAAAACATAGATGGAACCATATGAAAATTGTAAACTTTCCACTCCTTCAAATGAAAGTAAAATACTTGATAAAATAATCAGCAAAATAGCCAGCCACATCTTTCTTGATATGACTTCCTTAAAAATTAATAAAGCAATCACTGAAGTAGCAGCAATCTCAAAATTGTTCAGCAAGGATGCATTTGCAGAACTTGCTTCATTCAAACCTATCATCAAACAAATAGGGGCTGTAATGTCTAATATAATCATTCCTGCTGTATAAGGTAATTCCTTTTTCGTAAGCTTGTCTTCATTTCTGAGCTTCCCGGTAAATACGGAATAGACCGACATCCCTAAACCAGCGCCAAAATACAAAAATACAGCCATAAATATTGGTGCTACATCTTTTAATAAAACTTTAGATAAAGGAATATTAACCGCATAAAGTACAGCGGCAAATAAAGCAAATAAAATGGCTGTCATTTTTTTATTCATAAAATAATTCCCTTCTATATTACATAAATAGAATGTTACACTTTGATAATATTATATTTTAGAAATTCTTTCAATAGATTTAGCAGGTTTGCAAAGCTGTATTCTATTACATCTTGTTTTCCTGGGAAATTTCATGAAAAAAATTAGAAAACTGAATGATTAATAATAAATTCCTGCAAAACTTCAAAAATCAGGAATTACCGGGAATGCAGTTTATCAATATCTTATTTCTTTCCCTAAAATAAAAATGTTGTATTATTTCAAGCAGAATCAAAACAGACGGTTCCGGGATGCCTTAGAGAAGGTTCTCTGCCAACTAGGTTTATAAAGTGATAACATTATCAAAAAATGAAATTTATGATTGACAAAACTGCAATCAAATTTTAAAATAGACAGGTAGACAATGTAGTCAAACTGCGGGATGCATTGTAATCCCGCAATTTTATATTTTAGGAGGTAAAAAAGGATGTCGTATGTAGACGAGGTAATCGAATTAGTGGTGAAAAAAAATCCTGCGGAGCCGGAATTCCATCAGGCAGTAAAAGAAGTATTGGAGTCCCTTCGTGTTGTTGTGGAGGCAAATGAGGAAAAGTTCCGCAGAGACGCTCTGCTGGAAAGACTGATTGAGCCTGAAAGACAACTGAAGTTCCGTGTTCCGTGGGTAGATGATAATGGTCAGGCAAACGTAAACACAGGATACCGTGTTCAGTTTAACAGTGCAATCGGACCATACAAAGGAGGCCTTCGTCTGCATCCATCTGTAAACCTTGGTATTATAAAATTCCTGGGATTTGAGCAGATTTTCAAGAACTCTCTGACAGGTCTTCCGATCGGCGGAGGAAAAGGTGGTTCTGATTTTGATCCTAAGGGAAAATCAGACAGAGAGATTATGGCATTCTGCCAGAGCTTTATGACTGAGTTATGCAAATATATCGGAGCTGATACAGACGTGCCGGCAGGTGATATCGGAACGGGTGCAAGGGAAATCGGGTATCTGTATGGACAGTACAAGCGTATCCGCGGATTATCAGAAGGCGTACTTACAGGAAAAGGGTTAAGCTACGGTGGTTCCCTGGCACGTACAGAAGCTACAGGATACGGCCTGCTTTACCTCACACAGGAAATGCTGAAACTCAATGGAATTGATCTGGCGGGCAAGACAGTATCCGTTTCAGGTTCCGGTAATGTTGCAATTTATGCAACGCAGAAAGCTCATCAGCTTGGCGCTAAAGTGGTAACCGTCAGTGATTCTAACGGCTGGATATATGACTCGGACGGAATTGATGTGGACGCACTGAAGGAAATCAAAGAAATCAAACGTGCAAGACTCACAGAATACAAAAATTACCGACCAAATTCTGAGTATCATGAAGGAAAAGGCGTATGGTCTGTAAAAGTTGATATTGCACTGCCATGTGCAACACAGAACGAACTGCTTTTGGATGATGCGAAAGTACTGGTAGAAAATGGATGTATTGCAGTAGCAGAGGGAGCAAACATGCCCACTACATTGGAAGCAACTGAATATCTTCAGGCAAACGGTGTTTTATTTGCACCTGGAAAAGCAGCTAATGCCGGCGGCGTTGCTACATCAGCTCTGGAAATGTCCCAGAACAGTGAGAGACTTAGCTGGACATTTGAAGAGGTAGATACTTTACTCAAAAGAATTATGGTAGACATCTGTCACAATATGGCAGATGCTGCTGAAAGATATGATGTAAAAGGAAACTATGTAATAGGTGCAAATATAGCAGGCTTTGAAAAAGTAGTCGATGCTATGACCGCACAGGGGATTGTGTAAAAATAGGGTTCCATGATGCATCAAGTATTGGAAAATCCTAGTGACTTCTCCCTTTGTGTTTATAAGTTTACAAATAAAAGATTTTTCCCTTGACTGATATGTGATATATAAATAGTTGGGGTGAAAGTTTAGTCCTTCGCTGTAAAGCGGAGGGCTTTTTTGATTTCTTTCATGGGCGTATATTTTACTATGATATAATTCCTGCTAAATTTTCGGAATGCCTTTTTTTACAGCAGATTATCCCGAGTTGCTTATATGCCGGACTACAAAAATGAGCCCGCAGGTATAGAACAGCTGCTTCCATGGAATAATTACATGAAAGAACACTGCACAGGTCTAATAATAGATCAAAAAAATGTCACACTTAATATTGACATTTTCAAAGAATAAATATAATATATTTCCAATAAGAAACTAGTGGACATAAATCAACAGAAATGGAAGCATTGCTGGTTTTTCCGGCAATGCGAAGAGGATGAAATCATGAAAAGATCCGGAAGTAAAATTGCTGTATGGGTAATAATTGCAATCATTATAATCCTGGTGGTTGTTGGGGTCAGCCAGTACAATTCCCTGGTGGGAATCAATGAAAATGTGGAAAATCAGAGAGCTAATATTGATACAATGCTGCAAAGAAGGGTGGATCTCATTCCCAACCTGGTAAATACTGTAAAAGGTTATGCAGAACATGAAAAAGAGGTAATCGAAAACGTAAGCAATGCCAGAGCAAAACTGGCAGGTGCCACAAGCATGGAAGAAAAGGCAGATGCAGATAACCAGCTGTCCGGAGCACTGAGCAGACTGCTGATGGTTGTGGAAAACTATCCTGATCTAAAGGCAAATCAACAGTTTACGGCACTTTCGGATGAGCTTGCGGGTACGGAAAACCGGATAGCAGTTGCCAGAAAAGATTATAATGACTCCGTTAAAGTATACAACCAGAAAATAAGGAGATTCCCGTCTAACATTTTTGCTAATTTGCTGGGATTTGAGAAAGCAGAGTATTTCCAGGCAGCAGAGGGGGCACAGCAGGTACCGGAAGTCAATTTTGAGGAACAATAGGGTGTATTATGGTAGGAGTCATATGAAAAAAATAAAAAATGTTTTTGTATATAGCATTATGGTTGCTTTAACGCTGATGCTGGCATATTTACCGGTAAAAGCGGCTGCCGGTATCCAGGCTCCCACAAGAGAGTTCTATGTAAATGATTTTGCAGGTCTTTTAAGTAATGACACTAAGCAATATATCATTGCACAGAGTAAATTGCTGAACGACAAGACAAAAGCCCAAGTGGTAGTGGCTGCCATACAAACTCTGGACGGAAACTCCATAGAAGATTATGCCAATGAGATGTTCCGGGAATATGGAATCGGAGATAAATCCCAGAATTCCGGTGTCTTGATCCTTCTGGCGTTACAGGAAAGAGAAGTCAGGATAGAGGTAGGATATGGACTGGAGGGAGCTATCAATGACGCCAAGGCAGGAAGGATTATCCGTAATCTGGGGACACCGGCGCTAAAAGAAGACAATTGGGATCTGGGGATTAAGACCATGTATACCGGAGTTCTGAAGGAAGTGTACGCTGAGTACAATCTGGCTGAACCAGGCGATTTGGATGATGCGGACATACAGGAAGGATTTGGGGAGGAAGATTATGGGGAATCCTCAAACGGCGGCTCCTGGATCGGCATCGGACTGGTATTATTTATTCTCCTAATCTTTTTGCGTGGCGGCGGCAGAGGCGGGCGTGGCGGCGGATTTTTCGGCGGTCCGTTTGGAGGCGGATACTTCGGAGGCGGCTCTTTTGGAGGCGGAGGTTCTTTTGGCG
>JACERV010000042.1 GCA_013911065.1 Ruminococcus sp.
TGTGTCAATATCATGAGCTGTCTTTACGCATCCGACCAGTTTTCCTTCAAAATATAAGCCTTCTGCATGCACATCATTTACAAAATGCTCAATTTCTGACAGCTCAATCCCTTCGTGGATTCTCTCTAAAATATCCTCAGATATAACAGGATTTTTCACAAAAGCATCTCTATATTTACTTACAAAACCTTTTTCCAGCCTTACAACTTCGAACATATCACAAGCCTGCACCAGAATCAGGAATTCTTCCTCCGGCATGATTTCGCCATATTTTCCAAAACGGCTGCTGCCTTCTTTTTTCTTGCCGTACCAGGGGAACTCTACCTGCCCCAGCTCCTCCGGGTGCGCATTTCCGATATAAGTCTGGTTTGGCCAGTATGTAACTGCGTCTTCATAAGACCGCAGATTTTCAGGTAGTAATTTAAGATATTCAGACTCGGGGTTCACAATCTTTTCTGTTGTCTGCGTTGTTCCATTATATAAAACCATACTTGGAGTATGCACTAAGACATAACTTGCTCCTTTAATTACACTATTCATTGGTTATCCACCTTTCTATAAGTTTATTCTGATAGATAAAAAGAACAGGCCCTTAACGGGTACACAGGACCTGCCCCTTTTATCTTGGAAGAAGCGAAAGCTCCCTCTTCTATAAAATGGAAAGTTATAATAAATCAGTTTTACCCAAAAGTAATCTTATCCTAAGAATTTACAGTACTCATCTCTGATAGATGTCATTTCCTGAACGATATCATCCACATCGAGTACCATTTCCATCATGCTTACTTGTTCGTCATAAACTGCTTCGTCAAATTCTTCCTTCATTTCAGCTTCACATACGTGATATACTTGAAGTCCAAGCTGGACTCCTGTCAACGGACCTGCAAAAGTAGGGTCTCCTGCTGTTACGGTTTCAGCCGCAAGTCCTGCAGCTTCGCCTTCTGCGGCACCAAGTACAACAACTAAGTTCTCTGCACCATATTCATCCGCAAATTCTTTTACCCTCTTCTGATTTTCAAGATCCATTGCGCCTGCGCTTGTTCAGACGAAACACTCGGTAGATGAAAATACAATCTCAGCACCAGCAGTTTTTACACACTCTGCAATTGCCGGTCCTGGAATTCCATCACGATCGCCGATAATGATTGCTTTTTTTCCTTCTAAAATAGCCATAATGATATTGTCTCCTTTCTTCTGTTATACCGTTTTGCTTTTCTGTCAGATATATTTCTGAATCATCGCTTCAATACTTTCCGGGGTAGCATCGTCTTTCACTACCTCCTCCACTTTCTCACCGTCTTTATAGATTGCCATAACAGGCAGTCCCAGTATCTTCTGTGAGATTGCAAGACGGCGGGCTTTCGTGGTGTTCAAAGAAGTAAATTTCAACTTCTCACCGTAGGTTTCTGCAAATTCATGTACCTTAGGCATCAATGCCTGGCATGGCACACATCCGTCACCATAGAAATCCACAAACACATATCCCTCTGCTTTTAATACTTCTTCTTCAAAGTTTGTCTTATCCAAATCTACCATTTGTCATATCCTCCTTTTCTGCCTGTTTTTAAAGGTTCTGAAATTTCTGTTTTGTTCCCAGCTTAAAAATAATCCGACAGGCTTCTCTCTACCTGTACCGCTGCAATTGCGCCATCCGCAGCCGCAGTAACAACCTGTCTCAGGCTTTTCACCCTTACATCTCCTGCCGCATAGACTCCAGGAATATTGGTATGCATGTCTTCGTCTGTTTTGATATACCCGATTTCATCCATATCAATAATACCTTCAAACACTTTTGTATTCGGAATCATCCCGATAAATCCAAACAGCCCAAACAGTCCATCCTCCGGATCAGCGTCTACCTTTCTGGTCTCTCCGGTCTTTACATTCTTCACAATCATTCCCTGAAGGATCTCATCTCCATAGAGCTCCTCCACAACAGTATCCCAGAAGAACTCCATCTTTGGATTGGCAAAGGCTTTCTCTTGTATAGATTTAGCCGCACGCAGCTCGTTTCGTCTGTGAATCAGGGTGACCTTTCTGGCAAACTTGGTCAGATACAGGGCTTCCTCCACTGCGGAATCTCCGCCGCCTACCACATAGACCTCCAGGTCTTCAAAAAAGTTTGCATCACAGGTTGCACAATAAGATACACCCTTACTCGCATATTCCTTTTCACCCTTGCATCCAATCGGTCTTGGGTGAGCGCCTGTGGCAATGATAACGTTCTTTGCCTCATACTGAGTTTTTTCCCCCTTCAGGACTTTGATTTCACCCTCCAGAGAGACTTCCTTGATTGTATCCGATACACGCTCTACACCGAACTTCTCTGACTGAGCTGTCATCCTTGCTGTCAGGGAGGGACCGGATTCTCCTTCCAGTACCTGTCCCGGATAATTCTCAATTTCATCGGTGATGGCAATCTGTCCGCCATCCTGTCCTTTCTCTATAATCAGGGCAGAAAGACGGCTTCTGCCTGCGTACAGCCCGGCAGATAATCCTGCCGGGCCTCCTCCCAAAATAATCACATCGTAAATCTTACTCATCGCAAACGTTCTCCCTCTTCCACGGATATTGCTGCCGCAGATTTCTTATTCAAAAATTCTCTGTCCATCTACTCCTATTGTCAGAGCTTCCAGGGCATTTTCAACAATTTTACGGCGGATAGCTTTTTCTTCCTCAATCTCCGAAGACGGATTTCCAAGAGGATATGGAATGGCAATAGCCGGAACAATTCGATTGGCACCTACTGTCACAGAAATTGGCGTCACTGTACAGATATGCACAACAGGGAGTCCTGCCCTCTCCACTTCTTTTACCATCGTTGCACCGCAACGAGTACAGGTACCTCAAGTGGAGGTAAGAATTACAGCATCTACTCCATCCTTTTTCAGCTTTGCAGCAATTTCAGCTGCAAAAGCCTTCGCAGAGGCAACAGATGTTCCATTTCCCACCGTTGTATAGAACAAGTTGTGAAGTTTCCCGATTGCCCCTTCCTTCTCCAAATCTCTGAGTACATCAACAGGCAGTACTCTGTCCGCATCTTTATTTGCATATACAGGGTCATACCCGCCGTGAGCCGTCTCATAAGTATCTTCTGTTAAATCTGACACACCTGTGATGTCGTATTCTCCATAGCGTGAAGCACTGGAACTTTCAATATGATCCGGATTTCCCTTCGGTACAATTCCCCCAGATGTAACAAGGGCGATTTTTGCATGTGACAGGTCTTTTATCGGAGGACTAGGTTCCACTCTGTCAAAATTCGGCATTGGGTACTCGGTCTCAAATGCCTTACCCGCCAGCTTTTTCAGGAGCATCTGAACTGCTCTCTCTGAACCTCTTTTCTTGTCAAAGAAGTTAACACGTGTACCATTTGGCATATAACCTTCTTCAACTGATGCACCTACAGTCTCACCTTTTGCAAGCTTTAATGCCAGCGGAGCCATCTTGGACACCGCATCTCTCATACCTGCAGCATTATTCTTTGTAACAACCATGTATATCTGATTTTTAAACATATCTGCGCCCGGGTTCTCTACATACATGCCGCTGACAGCCGGAATCCCCAATTCTTCCTGCACCGCTGCCGCGATGGTGCCGCAAGCTACACCGTATCGCCCTGCGTTGAATGCGGGACCGGCAATAAATACATCCGGAGCCTGCTCCCTCACCATAGCAAGTATGTCTTTCTTTGCCTTCTCCAGATTTTCGTTAAAGTAAGAATCTCCGCATACTATTGTTGCAATGATTTCTGCTTCGTCCTTAAAATTTGCCGCAAATGCCAGCCCCGGTCCTACTGCTTCCCCAATACGCAGCTCTGCCGGATAATCAGCCTTTTCTTCCCCGCCGACCTGGGCGAAAAACTGATTGATATAATGAACAACTTTTATTTTAGCCATACTATTCCCTCCCCTCTACCTTGCACTTAAGCAGTTGAAACCTGTCTCGTTTGTTGCACCTGTGATAACCTGCAGTTCCACTTCCAGGGAGCCGTCCCCGCGCAGTGTTTCTTCACTGGCTCCTGCAATCTTTGTCACATAATCCAGAGTTCCAATTACTTTGTTAAGTTTCGGGAGGATCACAACCTGATTTGCATTTCCTCCTGTTATCACTGCATCTGCCGCTGCATCAGCATCTGCAAGTGACTGGGACTTCCCGTCACGTCCTGCATACTCATCTGTAATAATGACCGTCTTAATACCTTCTGCCTCAATCTTCTTACAGTTCATAATCAAATCCGTATCCGGGTTTCCAAAGCCTTCCTGGGATATGATGACCCCATCCAGATCCAGTATTTTGCAAAGCTTTGCGGTCCAATCGGAAGAACGCTGTTTCTCTGCCAGGTATACATTTTCATTTGTAATAATCTGACCTACAAAATTCAATGTTTTACCATGCTGCTCAAACAAATCGTGTACTACCGGATTGTTCAGATGTACATAGGTAGGATTCTTGTCACATGCAGACACACAGTTGCCTGATATGATTGCACCGTCCATAATCTCCGTAGGATTCAAGATTGTAGGAACGATCCTTTTGGCATCTACCCCATATACATAAGTATCATGCAGCAGCCCTTGGCTTTGCAGCATCTGTACATATGCCACTCTCGGAAGCTCCGGGTATTTTTCAATCCCTTCCTTGAGTGTGCAGGTCTCATATACTTTTGTCTCGTCAGGTGTCAGAGTACGTGCCAATTCCCCAATATAAACAGCCACTCTGAGCCCTGCAAGTCTTACTGCCTTTTCGTATTCGTGAGGCTCTATCCCGTCCACTGCCTCACAAACCATAACTAGATTTAATGTTTTTGAAAATGGCGTATAGTCCGCACCAGGTCCGGTCATATCAATGATTCCCTCCTGGAATCCAACGATTTTACCGGCTGTCACTACAGCCATCCCTTTTAATGCATATGTCTTACCTTCCCCAACTGTATCAATTTTGGAGATAACGCCCGGAAAAATTCCCCCTCTTCCCTCAACCTTAACCCGAGGCTCGATCACGTCTTTCACCGGAGTAATTCTGATAGATTCCCCCGGTCTTGCAATATCAAATGATACGCTCTTAAGCTTTTCATCTTCAAGAGCCACCGCTTTCGCAGACTCTTCGGATACATAAAGGGTTCCGTCCTCAATTTTCGATTCCCCAGAAAATTGGATATCCTTAATGTAAATGTATCCCATCTCTAATCTCACTTGCTATTCCCTCCTTAATAATCACAAACATTAAGCAACGATTTTAAAACTTCTCTCAATATACCAATACGGCATTACCATACATCTGCCGCTTCCAATCCGCTCTCCAGCAAAGTCCAATCTATTAACTGAAAATCTTTGTAAGTTTCAGAGGTGTATGTGTCTGTCTTAAAGTGAAACTTTCCGCATGCTAAAATGGCATTTTCAATTAATTCAAGGGACTTCAAATCCAATTTCATCTCCTTTCCTTTTGTAATTAATATAGATTTGTATGGTGTTTCATTGGGCTTCACACTTCCTGATAAAGGATGTGATAAAAGCCGGTGTCCTTCATGGATTCTGTCTCTCACTTCTCTCAAAATTTCCTCGTAGGAAATCTCATGGAATATGATGTCGTATGCTTTGTCAAGCTTTTTCAAGACCAATGGATTATTCGTAATGATTTTATAACTGTTTTGATTCATCCGCCTGCTGTTCCTTTCATTACATAAAAAAGAGGACGCCTTAAACACAATTGTGTCTAATTCGTCCTTTCCTGTTTTTTGCCTTGATAAATATCCCGAGTAAAAGCTTTATCATACAGCACAAGATTCAGAATGCAGTCCATTTCCCAGTCCCTTTGCCTGAAAGTTTCACCTACATGTATTCACACACCTACATGTCTGGCTTGCCCCTTCGGCGGCTGTCTTACAGCTCTCTCCTGGAAAACATCATCCCGCTGTTCAATTTTACTTAGAGACAATTTGAATACCTTTATTGTCTGCACCTATCATAACGAATCATAGACTCTTTTGCAATCACTTTAGACAATTAAGATTATTTTAGTCGTTTTCCATAAATTTTATTCATATTTTTATGGACTTTTACCCTTGACTACCTACAATTCTACAATTTTCGCTTTGTGATAAATGTGAGGTAAAAACTTCTTCAGCAAATCATCTGTCTTTATCTTCAGATGAGCAGTATTAATTCCGGGATTGCACCCAAACCATTCCTCTTCTGCCACTTCCTTGTCTATAATAAGCTGCACATAATCGTCCTCATCATTTACAAGTCCCATAATAGATGCGGAGCCTGGTTTCGTTCCTAAATGCTCCTCCATCAATTCTCCTGATGCAAAGGATAACTTAGATACGCCTATTTTTTTACTCAGTTCTGCAGTATCTAACTGTTTATCCGCAGGCATAACCACCAGGAAGAAGCTTGTCTTCTTTTGATTACATAAAAAGATGCTTTTTCTTATCTCTGTTCCCAAAGCCTGGTCAATCTCTTTACATTCATCCATGCTTTCCACTACATCATTGTCTACCCGCTCATATGAAATATGCAGCTTGTCGAGTATTTTATATACTTTATCCTCAGTCGCATTGCGTCCCTTTTCCGGCGCTGCTGTACTGATTTCACTAATATATATCATTGCATTTCCTCCTAGTCTGCGTCAGTCTTCCCTGTATATCTTTAGAAATTTGGCTTAATATACAACGTATCTTCTTTAATCTGCTGAACAACTTCCTCGTCCCAGTCTTCTTTTTCAATTTCCTCAATGGCTACTGAAAAATACTTTGGTTCCATCTTCATTGTTTCAGACAGAAATGCCTGTGTTTTCTCCGCTAATTCCTGCTTCACTTCTTCCGTTCTTCCAGGATACAATTTAATAGAAATATGTGGCATAATTTTATCTCCTTATTCTTTATACAGTTTTTATTCCCAGCGGGTTCCGATGCCTGCCTTTACGGCCTTATCATATATGTTCCTTGCTGTAACCAGATCCTGTGTTGCTACTCCAACCGTCTTAAATACGATAATTTCGTCATCATTCTCTCTTCCGGTCACTTTCCCAAGGATTACATCACCTAAGTCACCTGTAAAATCATCTTTCGTAATCCTTCCCTCTTCCAATGGGATTAAAATATCCCCTGCCTCCGAGAGAACAGCCTCTTCTGAATCAAAATATATTTTCCCTGCACGTTCCAGGATTACCGGGTCCATCTCCTGCATATGAGGCTGATAAGATCCTACGCAGCTTACCGTTGCACCAGCCTTCACTTTGCTGCCGTCAAATACAGGTTTATTAGAAGGTGTAACTGTAATAATCAGGTCCGCATTTTCAATTGCTTCGTCCGAAGATTTTACTGCGATAATTTCTGTGCCGTACTCCTTCAGCTCCTCCTGCATTCTTTCAGCAAATTGCTGCGTCCGCTCATAATTTAAATCATAGATTTTAACCTGATCCAGTTTTCTTGCAGCCATCATGGCCTCAAGCTGTGTTGCTGCCTGTCCTCCTGTTCCTATGAGGGCACCTTCCTTTGCATCCTTTCTTCCTAAAATATCGAAAGCTGCTCCGGATGCTGCTCCGGTTCTCAACTGTGTCACATAAGTTCCGTCAAGCACTGCCGTCACCACACCTGTCTTTCCGTCAATTAAAAACACCTGCGCCGGGGCAGAAGGTATCCCATTGTCAATATTCTTAGGGAATATGTTAATAATCTTTAAAGATGCTATATCTGATTCTTCCACATATGCAGGCATAAATAAGAAACACCCCTCATATTTAGGCGCCTGAATCTTTGTTCTCAGTGGAGCCTCACATTTTCCTTCTACAAGCATTTGAAATGCTGTTTTATCTGCTTCGATAGCTTCCTGCATCGAAAATACTTTTTTGATATCTTCTCTTGATAATAATAACATGAATCTGCCTCCTTTTTCTCTTCTTACTCTTTATTGTTATAATATTAATTTTTTACCATTCTATCACATTTCCCGCTAAGGGGATAGCCATATCAATAAATCATCCAATCTCTTGCTGCTATTTATTTTTGATTTTCAAGCATTCTCACCGAAGTTTTTGTTTTACCTAATCCACCAAAGGTACATCTTAACTCCAGTGGTAAAGACAGACCGATTTCGTAAATAGCCGCAATTGTTTCATCTAATGGAATAACAGCATTATAGCCCGCCAAAATCATATTTGCGCTGGCAATTGCATTAGAACCTCCCATAACATTTTTCCCAAGACAAGGAACTTCTACCCGGTTAGCCACAGGATCACATGCCAGTCCTGTAATATTCTGCAGCGCCATCGACGCAGCATCAATACACTGTTCAATGGTGCCCCCCATCATCTGGGTAACCGCAGCGGCTGCCATACCAGAGGCTGCTCCGCACTCCACCTGACACCCGGCAACTTCAGCGGAAAAAGTAGCAGCTTCCGCTATAAACAACCCAATAAGGCCTCCCACCATCAAACCACGAACCATCTCTTCCCTGGAAAGCTTCATATCTCTTCCCATCGAAATCCGGAATGGAGTTAAAACCAAACACTGAAGAAATTGTGGAATCCCTGAGAACCATCTGCAGCGAAAAGCTGCGCATTGAGCAGATTGCAGCCAGCCTGACAAGCCTGGAGAGCGGTTATATCCGTATTGGTGCCATACAGAGCATCTCTTACCACTGGCTCCCTGACATCCTGAAGGAATTCTCCATGCTTTATCCTAATATCCGCTTTGAGCTGACAGTCGATGGGTTTAAAAAGCTGGAGGAGAAAATACACTCCCAGGAATTAGATTGTATTTTTGTATCTGAATATTCTGTACCTGAATTGCCTTTTATACCAATGGGTGATGACGAGCTAATGCTGGCAACGCCAAAGGGACATCCCCTCTCCGAAAAAATAGCTGTCTCATTACCTGATATCAACAACGAAGATTTTGTACTATCTTCCGATGGCCTTGATTATGAAACAGGAAAAATCTTTAAGTTAAATAATATTTGTCCTAAAATCCGTTACAGGTTAAATGAAGACTTTGCTACACTGAAAATGGTGGAACAGGGCTTCGGAATTACAATCCTTCCCAAGCTGTTATTGTATAATGCCCCTTTTCAGATTTGTGTCAGATCCTTCACAGAACACTATTCCAGAGTCCTCGGAGTGGCTTATTCTAAAAACCCTGAACCAATGCTGGCAACTTTAAAGTTCTTAGATTTTGTAAAAACATGGAGCCAAGAACATCTTACAGATATGAATTGATATGAATAAATAGAGAGCGCAAAGGCAGGATGTCCCGCTTTTGTGCTCCCTATTCTCCCGTAAACAGCTCTTATAGCTTAGATGCCTCTGTAAGCTCTTTCATATCCTGTTTTAAGTTATTGTAAATACTCTTATACAGTTTATAATACTTCTTATACTTTTCATGATTCCCGGCATTTGGCATAACTTTATCTCCCAAAACCTGCCATGTCTTAACTTCATCATAGGATAAAAGGCCAGTTCCGATTCCTGCCAGCATAACATCTCCTAAATTCGCTTCTGCATCATAAATCGGACTTACTACAGGGTAGCCTGTCACATCTGCAAAAATTTGCTTCCACACTTCTGATTTTGTAACACCACCTGCAAGAAGAATGTATTCTCCCAAATCTTCTCCAGTTGCCTCCATAGCATCCTTCAGGCAATATGCAACTGCCTCCAAAAACGCCCGGTAAATATGGCCCTTTGTATGGGTAAGTGATAATCCTACGATAGTACCCTTTGCATCAGAGTCCCAAACCGGACTTCTCTCTCCCATGAAATAAGGCAGGACTACAAGCCCCTCACTTCCAGCCGGTATTTTCTCTGCCTGCTGGTTTAAAATATCATACGCATTTGGTCCGCCGTTATTCTGACTCTCAACCTCAAACTGGCAGAGTGTGTTTCTGAACCACTTCACAATTGCACCTGCCGTATTTCCTCCTGCAAAATAATAAGAAAGTTTTTTTGCGTCGTATAAATATGGCCATACAATCAGACCTTTCCCTTTTACCGGCTTATCAGAAATCAAAGCCGCACACATTGAGGTTCCAATTGCCGCTGCATATACCCCTGCTTCAAAAACACCAAGCCCAATATTAGCTGCACCACAATCAATTCCTCCGGCAACAACGGGAAGTCCTTCCCAAAGTCCAAGCTCTTCTGCACACTCCTTTGTAAGCCCACCTACAATATCGGTAGACTCTACAATTCTCTGAGGCATCATGGAAAGTGGAATTCCCATTGCTTCCATCAGCTCCTCTGACCATGTACGCTTGTTCATGTCAAAAATTCCGCCAATATTTCCTGCCGAAGAGTAGTCTATTGCAACTTCTCCAGTAAACTTATAAATAACATAGTCATTAGGAGGCAGAAATAGTTTGGTTTTCGCCCAATTTTCAGGCTCCTTGTTTTTCATCCACAAGATTTTAGTATAACCATAATAAGGGTCTGCTCCGTTGTGGGTAATCTCAAGCAGCTTCTCTTCTCCAATGGTATCCAGCGCCCAGTCGGTCTCCTCCTGTGCTCTTCTGTCCATCCAGATCATACAGGGACGGATTGGCTTCATATTCTCATCCAGGGGAATTCCAGAACCACCATATAATCCGCTGATGGCAATTCCCTTAATCTGGCTTTTGTCAATCCCAGCTTCTTTAGATGCTTTCTCCACCGTATTTCTGATAGATGCTTTCGTAGCTTCATACCAAACATCCGGCCACTGCTCCGCCCAAAGTGGCTTTGGAGTTAATACATCATACTCTTGCAAATCCTGTGTGATCAACTTTCCCTTCGTGTCCATCAGTATCGTTTTTGTCCCTGATGTGCCAATGTCTGTTCCTAATAAATAGTCCATTGCAATCCTCCTCTTGGTTATAAAAAGCACTTTTATAAAACATATTTATATATTAGTTTTTTTTCGGTCTCCTGTCAATCTTTTTTGAAGATTTGGGAATTTTTTCACAAACTTTTTTTAAAAATCCCCCCGCGAAAAGGGGCAACATAATTCGCTCTCCAAATACACCATTTACAAATATTTTTCTCTGTTATATTATGAACATGACATACAGGTGTCATGTTATTAATAGTATAATTTTTTTGATGAAGGAGCAAGCATGAAAATAGATAGACTGATTGGAATTTTATCCATTCTGCTGCAGAAGGATGTTGTCACAGCTCCCTGTCTGGCAGAACAATTTGAGGTTTCCAGACGAACCATTAACCGGGATATTGAAGATTTGTGCAAAGCCGGGATTCCTATTGTAACAAGGCAGGGGGCAAATGGTGGCATCTCCATTATGGAGAATTACAAAGTAGACCGCACTCTTTTGACCAATACAGAAATGCAGGACATTCTGGCGGGGCTTCGAAGTTTGGATAGTATCAATGGCACAAATCGTTATGGTCAGCTAATGGAAAAACTAACCGTTGGTTCTTCTGATTTTATGGCCGGGAACCAGTCTGTATTGATTGATCTTTCTTCATGGTATAAGGACTCCCTTGCTCCCAAAATTGAGCTGATACGAAGTGCTATTGACAGTGATATGGAGCTTCATTTTCTTTATTTTTCACCAAAGGGAGAGACACAGAGAAGCATCGAGCCATACTATCTGATTTTTAGGTGGTCAAGCTGGTATTTATGGGGCTGGTGCAAGACCCGTGAAGATTACCGGCTGTTCAAACTGAACCGCATGGACAACGTACAGTTTTCCGGACACAGATTTAACAAACGGGCTGTCCCCTTTCCGGATTTAAGCAATGAGCGAATTTTTCCAGGTGGTATTAAAGTGAAAGCACTCTTTGAACCAGATTGTAAATGGCGGCTGGTGGAAGAATTTGGAGTTGGGTGTTTTGAGGAACAATCAGATGGAAAACTTTTATTTCATGCAGATTATACAGATAAAGAAAACCTGATTACATGGCTCATAACATTCCGTGACCGGGCAGCTCTTTTAGAACCGGAGGATATTAGGGAAGAAATTCAGTCCGTCCTTAGAAATATGCTAAGGCAGTATGGAGAAAGGAATATATAATTACCTGTTCCTAAACCTAAGAAAGTGAGGAAAAAACAAAATGGCGTTTGATTACAAAAATGAATACAAAGAATGTTACCTACCCCCGAAGAAACCGGTGTTGATTGATATACCGGAAATAAATTATATCGCTGTACGGGGAAAAGGTGACCCCAATGAGCCGGATGGTGAATATAAGGCGGCTATGAATTTGCTGTACGGCATTGCCTTTACCATCAAAATGAGTTATAAGGGAAATCATAAAATAGATGGCTATTTCCCCTATGTAGTCCCTCCCCTTGAAGGTCTGTGGTGGCAGCGTGATACAGAAGGAATTGACTATACACATAAAAAGGACTTTGAATGGATTTCCATGATTCGGCTGCCCGAGTTTGTGACAAAAGATGAATTCGATTGGGCAGTTAGAGAAGCAACAGAGAAGAAACACTGTGATTTTTCTAAGGTGCAGTACTTTTCATACAATGAAGGCCTTTGTGTTCAATGTATGCACATCGGTAGTTATGACGATGAACCTGCAACAATACAGATGATGAATTCCTTTATACAGGAAAACGGATATGCACCCGACTTATCAGGGACACGCTTCCATCACGAAATTTATCTAAGTGACCCGAGAAAAACCGCAGCAGAAAAACTCCGCACTGTAATCCGCCACCCAATCAAAAAGGTAATATAACAGAAAACTATGTTTCCTATTATACAAGAGTCCTGCTTGCAAGGTTCTTCGCCTGGGCTGGGTTGCGATAGCAGCACCTTCTTTGCCAACCCAGTGCGATCCCCCGGAGGGTTTTTATGTAATAGGAGAAGCACTTTCCTATTACATAAAAAATGAATCATGGCCGCCCGTTTGTGGGCAGCCATGATTCTATTTTTATGACATCTGTATCATAACCTTCCCGCTTCTGCGGTATTCCGGTTTCGTAAATACATCTGTGATATTCTCAAGGGGAACAATATTTGTAATAATACTCTCCACATCAATTTTTCCTGATGCAAGAACTTGTATTGCTCTCTCAAAGGTATATGGGTTGATAAATGAGGACGTAATGTGCAGTTCCTTTTTAAAGATATCATCCGGCTTGATGGGGAAGCCCTCTTCCGGAGATGCCAGGCCAAAATACATAACTGTGGCGCCTTTTCCGGCAAACCGGATTGCATCCTGCTGAGTATGTATATTTCCGACACACTCAATAACCACATCTACATTTTTACAATTTGATGCAAGGAACTTTTCCACATCCTCTTCAAGAGGATTGACTGCTAAATCTGCACCAAGTTTCAAAGCAAGGCTTCTTTTTTCTTCAACAGGTTCTGAAAGGATCACTTTGGAAGCACCTGCATTCTTTGCAAGCTGAAGCATAATGATACCAATCGGTCCGCCACCCATAACAAGGACTGTATCCCCCGCCTTGATATGGCACAAATCAATTCCGTGAAGACAGCAGGACATTGGCTCCGCCATTGCAGCCTCTATGTAGCTCAAATGGTTCGGTACTTTATAAACCTGCTTTTCACGCATAATTACATATTCTGCAAAACCGCCGTCAACTGTAGTTCCGATTCCCATATTATTTGTACAAAAGTGCTGCATTGCATTTTTACAGAAATAACATTCACCGCACATATCGTTAGGGTCTGCGCTGACTTTGTCTCCTGCCTGGAAATCCTTCACCTGGCTTCCTACTTCTTCCACGATACCTGAAAATTCATGTCCCGGTATCAATGGGGGATTTACTTCAAAAGAACCCCCATCTCCATTATAGATGTGAATATCTGTTCCACAGACTCCGCAATATTTTACCTTAATTCTGACTTCATTACTTTCCAGTTTCCTCTCAGGAACTTCTTCTACTCTTAAATCCTGAGGTCCGTGATATACTGCTGCTTTCATAAGCCTTTCCTCCATACTTAATTAAATGCTGTCCAGAAAATCCTCAATAAAAAGGATTGCCGCACCGGCGGCTGTTGCCTCTATCTTATTTGTACATTGCATAACATAGTCCTGTGCTTTATCCTGAAATGGATTATATTTATCTACCCTGTTACATAAGTCCTGTATATAATCTTCGATATGGGCACCTACATAGCCCCCGATTATAACCATGCCATCAAAAAGCATCCGTACATTATGTACAGCTATGGCCAGGTTCCTCATATATTCATCCCACAACTGCACCGCCTTTTCATCCCCATTCCGGAGCAATACAAAGAATTCCTCCAGATTCCCATCTGTGTACTGGTCTAAATTTGTAGCCCGGCAAACAGTATCAAAGCATCCATATTTACCGCAATAGCACTGTCTTCCACCTTCCGGGACAACAACCATATGGCCAATCTCTCCGCCTTTATGGGAATCACCTCCATACATAGCGTTGTTGATAATAACTGAACCACCCACACTATTGCTCAAACTAATATAGAAGGCGTTATTCAATTTGCTATTGGTCCATCTCTCCGCGTATCCTGTCGCATAAGAGTCCCATACAAGACGGCTTGTATACGGAATATATTTTGCAAACTCCGCTCTTGTTCTTCCTGTAAAATTCAGTGTCCACCCATAGCGCACAGTCTCTCCATCATCTGAAATAACTGCAGGAACAGCGATTCCCACGCCAAGAAGATTTTCGTCTGGTATCTGCGCCTGTTCTTTTACCTCTTCAACCGCCCTGCCAATTTTTTTCAAATATTCATCATCATCCAGATTAAACCGGCTTTTTTCTCTCACGATTGCTGTTACACGTCCTGATAAATCTACTGCTACCGCACTAATATGATGATCTGTAATATAAACGCCTATTGCCATTTTCGCATTCTGAATATAAGTATAAGCAGTTGCATTTCGACCACCCGTATTTTTTATTTTATGGGATGTATCGATGAGCTTCTGCTCTTTCAAATACTGTAGATTTTGAGTAACTGTCGGAAGGCTCAATTGCAGAGCTACAACAATATCTTGCTTTGAAACTGAAATGTTCGAACGGACATACTGATATATCAATTGTCTGTTTTTCAGTTTAATCTCATTAGGACTTATTTTTTTTTTGCTCATTTAACCACCTGTTTTCCGTCTTGATTATTAAGTGCAGTGATCTTTTTCTTGCCCTCAAGTGTAAAATCACAAACGCCCACCCAAAATCATAGTAATATCAAGTCGATTTTCTGTCAATAGCTTTAGACTAAAACCCGGAAGAACTCCTCCTTTTCCAGAAGTTATAAAAGGACCAGAAAAACAAAAGTCTCCTGGTCCTGATTAAAGCTATTTATGTTGTCTGTCTCTTTTTCTGCAGACAATCGAATCCAACTGCAAATGCAAGTACAAGCCCTTTAACAACCATTTGAATATAAGAATTTACATTCATTAATACCATACCGTTTGTCAATGCACCGATAATCAATACACCCGCAGCTACGTTAGACAATTTACCATATCCACCAGTTACAGATACACCACCCAAAACTACACAGGTGATAACGTCAAATTCATAACCATCACCAGCAGTTGGCTGCCCTGAGTTGGTACGTGACAACATTACGATACCTGCCAGACCTGCGAACAGTCCTGATAATGAATATACCAGGTATTTTACACGTCCAACACGAATTCCAGACAATTTTGCAGCTTCTTCATTGCCACCTACCGCATAGAAATAACGTCCGAAATATGTTTTATTTAAGATGAAACTTCCAAGTGCAAAACATACAATCATAATGATAACTGGCACAGGTATTGGTCCCACATATCCCTGACCGATTACTTTGAAGGCCGTTGTAAATCCATTTACAGGACGTCCGCCGCAGAGGATATATGCAAATCCTTTAAAAATCGTCTGTGTTGCAAAGGTTGCAATCAGAGCCGGCATTCCAATAGAAGATACCATAAAACCATTTAATGTACCGATTAATGTTGCAACTACAAGTGACAGGAGAATAGCCACAAACATGTTCATACCACTGTTTACCATGAAGTATGCACATAAAATATTTATAAAGGTAATGATAGAACCTGTAGCCAGGTCAATGCCTCCCAGCAGAATTACAAACGTCATACCGATGGAAGCAATACCGTACATAGACACCTGACGTGCAATCATAATGAGGTTATTCGGTGTAATAAATGTAGAGTTTGCAATAGTAAATGCAATGAACAATATTACAAACACAACCCAAATTGCCTTATCTCTTAATTGATATACCACTTTATCTTTCATATTAGACTACCCCTCCTTGACCGCTGCTGACGCAAACGCCATAATCTTATCTTGGTCGAACTCATTCTTTGACAATTCACCTGTCATATGGCCTTCTGACAACACGATAATCCTGTCAGACATACCCATCAACTCCTCCATCTCAGAAGAAATCAACAGAATAGTCTTGCCTTCCTTTTCCACCAGGTCATTCATCAGCTTGTAAATTTCGTATTTAGCCCCCACATCAATACCTCTGGTCGGCTCATCAAAGATAACCAACTCAGAGTTCGCTGCAAGCCATCTGCCCAAAATTACTTTTTGCTGATTCCCACCACTCAGATTCTTTACTAATTGATCCAGACTTGGTGTTTTTATTGCCATATCAACCCTCTGTTTCTCGGCAACTTCTCTTTCCTTTTTGGAATCAATTACACTCAGCGTAGAATTTCTTTCATATACTGCCATATTAATATTATTTTTAATGGACACGCCAAGCAAAGCACCATGACGCTTTCTATCCTCCGGCACCAATGCAATGCCTAAATCTATTGCCTCCCTTGGACTCTTGGGGTTAATTTCCTTTCCATTAAAAATCATTTTTCCAGATTTTTTCTTTGCTGCTCCAAAAATCAGCTGAGCCAGCTCTGTACGGCCTGCTCCAACCAATCCTCCCAGTCCGAGAATCTCACCCTTATGTAATCGCAGGTTCATATTCTCATCACCATTTCCAGTAACATTCTGTAATTCTAAAACTACTGTATTACGGTCTACGCAGTCCTTCCTTGGAGGATAGGACTCTGTCAGTTCACGCCCTACCATCAAATGAATCAACTCGTCCACGTGACTTTCTTCAGTGATTAATGTTTTTACATATTCGCCGTCACGCAATACTACAATCCGGTCGGACAGACGATATATCTCCTCCAGTCTGTGAGATATATATATAATAGAAATGCCCTCTTTTCTCAAGTGCTCCACTACTTCAAACATACTTTCTACTTCTGCACTTGTCAGGGGCGCCGACGGTTCATCCATAATCAATATTTTTGCTTCCTGCTGAATTGCCTTTGCAATTTCAACCATCTGCTGATAACCAACTGTCAAATTTTTCATAAGCGTCTTAGGATTAATATTAATATGCAGACGCTCAAATGCCTTGACAGCTTCTCTTTCCATTGCTGCCTTATCAACAATAATACCTTTTTTAATCGGTCTTCCCAGGAATAAATTTTCTGCCGCTGATAATTCTGCCACATTATTAAATTCCTGATAAATAATGGCTATTCCATTTTCTGATGCCAGCTGAGGTGACATACTTGAATACTCTTTTCCATTTACCAAAATCTTCCCGGAGGTGGGGATAACCGCTCCTGAACATGTTTTGATTAGTGTAGATTTTCCGGCACCATTCTCACCAATCAGTGCAAGAATCTCACCTTTTTTCAATTCAAGAGAAACATCTTTCAGCGCGACAACACCCGGGTATTCTTTTCTTATATGCTGTAATTGTAATACATATTCTTCACTCATATTATTCCCCCGTGATTGATAGGAGGCGGCAAAAACCGCCTCCACAACTCTTGTTTTCTTTGACTTTCAAGATAAGTCTTTTTCTTACTCGTAATCTGCCAGATATTCATCTACATTGTCTGCGTTAATTACTACGAATGGTCTGTATACATTGCGGTCTTCGCCTTCAAACTTCTCTCCTGATAAAACTCTGTCATACATTTCTACGCAAGCTGCTGCTGTTCTGCTGTTTGAACCTTCGAATCCAACAGTTGTGTTAGAAGCTTCTACTCCGCTCTTGATTGCTCTCATCTGCTGCTCTGTAGCATCACCAGAGAAGATACCGCAATCTTCTGGAATTTCATTGTTATACTTTGTAAGCAACGCCTGGTTAGCACCGATATCAGATCCTGCACCGATTGTTACAAATATTTTACAGTCAGGATGTGCCTGAAGTACTGTTTCTACGTTTGTCTGTGCATCATTTGCTTCAAGTCCTTCGATGCTTGCAACTACTTCATATTTGCCTTCAGCGCCTTTTAATCCTTCTAAGATACCATTTTCTCTCTCTAATAAGATAGGTGTCTGAGGATATCCGATTACGCATACTTCAGCTTTGTTGTCTGCTGAGTAGTGCTCATTGATAAAGTCAGCTGCTGGTGTAGCAATTGTTTTTCCAAGCTCTGTATTGTCAAGAACCCAGTTTACAGTTGTGTTTTCCATCTTGTCATCCCAGCACATTACCTTGATACCTGCATCCAATGCTTCTTTACAAACATCTTCGATAGCTGCCGGATCAGATGGGTGAACCATGATCATATCCACGCCTGCTGTAATGAAGTTCTCAAGCTGGCTGATCTGCTCAGCAGAGTTGTCTTTACAGTCAACAAGTGTATACTCCCAACCTTTTTCTTTCAGCATTTTCTCCACTTCACCGAAAACGCCTGCCCAGTAATCGTTTTCCAGAGACTGGATTGAGATACCAATTTTGAAGCTGTCGCCTTTGTCGTCGGCAGTGTCTTCTGTTTTGGCATCAGAGCTGGTATCAGAGCTTGCGTCCTCTTTCGCTCCACATCCTGCCAGCATAGACAATCCAAGTGCTGCTGTCATCAATACTGCTAAAATCCTTTTTTTCATAAACCTTTTTCCTCCTCGTTGGAATAATTTATTTTTACACACTTTTGTGTAAAAAGCTTAGAAACATGTAAACGCTCCGTCTACTACAATGTCAGAGCCAGTTGTAAAGCTGCTTGTATCTCCTGCCAGATATACACATATAGACTGCAATTCTTCAGGCTTTCCAAGTCTTCCCATGGGTGCCATTGCATTCCACTGTTCAATCAGCGGAACAAGATGAGGTGCATTGCTGATTAATTCAGTTCCTATATATCCAGGGCTGATACAGTTTACACGGACACCTTTTTTTGCCCACTCTACTGCAAGGGATTTCGTAAGCATAATTACCCCTGCTTTGGAAGCATTGTATGCACATTGTGGCTGAGGTACATTCACAATATGACCTGACATGGATGCTGTGTTAATAATAGATCCGCCTCCATGAGCCAGCATATATTTTCCTGCAGCAGTAGCGGTAAGGAAAACACCTGACAAGTTAATATCTATCACCTTTTTCCACTGTTCAAAAGTCATCTCGTCTGCCGGTGTATTAATGCAGATTCCTGCATTGCAGAATGCAGCTTCCAGTCCTCCCAGTTCAGAAACTACTGTTTCAACCATCGCATCCACCTGCTCCGGATTTGTCACATCAGTCTGGACTGCTATTGTCTTCTGTCCTGTTTTATCAGCAATCTCCTGCGCTGTTTTTTGTGCCTCCGCAATATCTACGTCCACGATAGCCACGTCTGCCCCTGCTTCAGCAAATGCAGTTGCTACGCTTTTACCAATTCCACGCGCGCCTCCGGTCACAAAGATACGCTTTCCATTCAGTCTCATGCTTTCAATAATACTCACTACTTTTCGCTCCTTCCGTTTAAAGCATAACCAACCGTTCAGCTTGTTACGCTTTTAACAAGTAATTTAGTAAAACCATTTTATAAAATAGCTTTTAATTATATTATAGTGATTCCTGCAAATTGTGCAAGTATTAAAAACAGCCAAATATTATTTTGTTTTTTTGTCTACTTTTAACAAAACTCTTCTCTACTCTGATATTTTCACCACTGCCTTTACAATTCTTTCCTTCTCTTTCACACTCTCATCCATGGCTCTCTGAATATCATCAAAATCAAAAATGTGAGTGGCGATACCCTTGAGATTTACTTTTCCTTCTGCAACAGCCTCAATTGCCATTGGATAAATATGACGGTATCTGAATACTGTCTTAAAGGTAACTTCCTTATCCAGAGCAAGGCTCATGGAAAGATTCATTTTACCGCTCTTGCCATACCCCACAAGTACAATGTTAGAACCTTTTCTCACTACTTCTATTGCCTGGTTCGTTGTAATTTCTGTGCCGGCTGTTTCGATCGCTAAATCAAAACCTTCACCTTCTGTAATTCGTTTCGCCGCTTCAAGGACATCCTCCTCGCGAGCATTGATTACTCCGGTTGCCCCCAGCTCCATGGCTTTCTCCAGACGTTTTTCCATAATATCTACCACATAAACCTTGGATACTCCACATGCTTTTAGTGCCATCATAGATACCAGGCCAATGCAGCCCGCACCAAATACTACCGCACTCTGACCTGCATGAGCATCTCCCTGCCGTGCGGCATGAAAACCTACTGCTAAAGGCTCAATCAGCGCACCTTCCAAAGTGCTCATATTCTCAGGAAGTTTAAAACAAAGTGTCCCCGGATGTGCAACATATTCCTGGAATACACCGTCCACCGGAGGTGTTGCAAAGAAAATTACGTCTGAGCAGAGATTATATTTGCCTTCTCTGCAAAATTTACACTTTCCGCAAGTCTTTCCCGGTTCTAATGCAACCTTATCTCCTGGCTTCAAATGCTTAATTTTCTTTCCTACTTCAACTACTGTGCCTCCCGGCTCATGTCCCAATACAAACGGAGGTTCTACAATGTAGTCTCCGATTCTTCCCATTTCATAATAATGCATATCGCTTCCGCAAATTCCTACATACTCCAGCTTAACAAGAACTTCTTCGTCCTCTGGAACCGGAATCGGTCTGTTTGTATACCCCATCTCTCCGATTCCATTCATAACTGCAACTTTCATTGTTCCTTCCATATCTTTTCTCCATCCTTTCATACTTTCATATAAATACAGACATTTAACCTCTTGAGTTTAAATCCCCTTCATAAACTCTTCAATATAAAATATGGCTGCTCCAAGTGCAGAAGCTTCATTTTGAAATTTGCAGACAGATATATAATCTCCAGCACCTTCAAAAATATTCAGCTCCGCAATCTTCATACCTAAATCACGAAGATACGGCTTCATGCAGCTCCCTACATAACCGCCTAAAATGACATCACAGTCAAAGCACATCCTGAGAGAATCTATCCCAACGGACAGGTTTTCCAAATATTTATCCCATACTTCCTGGAATCTCGGATTCCCCCGCTCCAGTTCCTCAAAGAATGCCTCCAACTGCCGCTCCGGTCCGACCTCCACCAGCTCCATCAGACGCTGTGCGGAGCAATATGCATCCAGACATCCTTTTTTCCCGCAATAGCAGGTTTTTCCCCCCGGATGTATTGTAACATGCCCGAACTCCCCGCTATGCCAGTGGTTTCCGATATACATATTTTCAAATACACCTTCCGGATGATAGGAACTCTCCGAAAAATCAGAGGCATTCTGAAATATGATTGCCCCTCCTACCGTATTGCTCAATGAAAGATAAACCATATTTTCCTTAGGGCAGCCTGATATCCATTCCGTAGCAGCCCCTGCACTTGCATCATTAATCAGAATGCAGGGATATGGAATATAGCGTGAAAATTCTTCGCCTGATACGTCATAGAGCCCCAATGCCCGGGAATACGTAATATAGTTTCTCTGCATATCGATAATAGCTGGAACAGAAATTCCAACCCCCATTATCTTTTCCCTGTCTACCTGGGCCTTATCAATAAATTCTTCTAAAACTTTTCCCAGCGTCTGAAAATATGCGTCTTCAAACACAAACTTTTCTCTGAGACGCACATGGGATTTCACAGTCTTCGTAAGGTCTGTAAGAACAATTCCAATATGATTCCGCGTAATATCAATGCCTAATGCATATCTGATGTCTTTCACTGAGGCGAGGGCTTTGGCTTTTCGGCCTCCGGTGGATTTACATTCTCCTACCTCGGAAAGTACCCCTTCTTCACTTAATTCTCTTACAATCTGAAGAACGGTAGGGCCACTCATGCGCAGTGCTGCAGATATTTCAGGCATAGATGTTTGCTCTTTACTGTTAATATAACGAAAAACTCTGTTTCTATTTGCTTTTTTTACTTCTGAGTTGTTTTTAATCTTTTTCATGTCATAGGAACTTCTCTTCCGCCTCGTTAAATTTTATACATTATTTTGTACTTTATTAAAATATCTAATTAAGTTCGCGTAATAATAAAATAGCACTTTTGTGCACAACTATCAATACTTTTATTATTACTTTTTTCAAATCGTCAATTTCCACAATTCCAGTTTCAAAATTTCAGTATATTTGCCGACTCATATGTGCCATAAGGTGTTGTAATTGTACTGCACGGCCAGTTTTCAGTACGTGTCAGGGTAATGACACCCTGTTCTTTCAGAATTGTTGTTTCTTCACATTTCGTTCCCAGAATTGTAGGGTTCCATGCATATGCCTGGCTGGTGTGCATCACAGAATCCATTCCCGGCAACGCAATCCATTCTCTGCACTGGTATCCGGTAGGCCCGCCCTGGTGATGGGACTTCCACTCATCTTCCCAGCCTGCTTCCCTGTAGAGACCTTTCACCTGTTCAAAGTATTCTCCATAAGAAAGGCCCTCTTTCATCATTGTCTGCATACAGGCGAAAATGTACTGTGTTTTTTTATACCGCTCTTCTATTTCCTTTGGAATATCAGCAAAATACACCATTCGCGTCATACTAATATTCAGTCCGTACTTTTCTCCTCCCAGCACGACCATAAGACTTTTTTCAATAGGCTTATCCGTCGGCAGGGGATGCCGGTAATCTAAAATTCTGGAATCTGAGCCTGCCAGCACACAGTCAGGATTGATTCCCTTTTGGAAACAGAGTCCTTTCAGCTGTGCCGCAACTTCATTTTCTGTGTCCCCGGGCCTCGCAGTAGAACATACATGCTCTACGATTTTTGCGCATTCCCGCCCAACCAGTTTATAAAGTACCTTTTCTTCCTCAGATAAAACCATTCTAAGCTCTATCAGCTCTCCCAGCACATTTTCCGTTCCTGCAATCCCGGTATCTGATACGAACCTTCCCCGGGACGCCATCTCCCTGAGCCTTTCTTCTACAGACTCATACCAGGGAACCTCCACTACAGTTCCCTGCAGTGGATTCTGCTCGGCTCCCATGCGGGCTGCATCACTGCTGTCAGCTACGAGGCTGAGCGTTGCCCCGGTGATGACATAGTATGCAACCCCTTCCGGACTGTTTGTTACCACATGATTCTCCGCACCCTGGCTAATCCATGCGTAACTGTCTCTTCTGCCCAGGATTACACCATCATAGCCCTTCTTTCCCATCCATTCCCTGATTCTTTTCAATGCTTCCATACTGCACCCTTCTATTCCATTTCGTGATTAATACAAACCTTTCCAGTTTTTCCAGTTGCAAAAACCTCAAAAGCTTTATCCGTATCTTTCAGTGCAAACCGGTGTGTAATAATATCTGACGGATGAATCTTTTTTCTATCCAACAGTTCTACCAGCTTTTCCATATTCCCCACGGAAGTTACCCATGAACCGTGAAGCGTCAGATTTTTATGAAGCAGAAGAGGGCTTGGCTCAAAAGTTACAGTTCCCTGTTCTCCAAGGAAAACAACATTTCCCCACATTCTTGCAGCTTCCAGACACTGATGTCTTCCCACACTGCTTCCTGAACAGTCTACTGCGACCTCTACTCCCTTTCCGCCGGTAAGCTTCATGACTTCCTCAACTGCGTCTTCGCCTCCCTGGATAATCTCATCTGCTCCGACTCTCTTTGCCATTTCCAGACGCTCCTGAGAGATATCAATTCCAATGACTTTGGCTCCCAGCGCTTTAGAAAGCATCACTGCTGCCTGTCCTACAGGTCCAAGACCCATGACCAGCACAATGTCTTTTCCTGAAACATTTGCACGCAGGAGGCCCTGGTAAGCCGTTCCAAACCCACAGGCTATCATAGCTCCATCTTCGTAGGTCAGAAAATCAGGGAGATGGATACAGGTACTGGCATCTGCCACCATATATTCTCCCAGTGCGCCGTCTCTCTGCCAGCCATAAGCTCTGCGCTCCGGCTGCTGACAATTGATAAAGAAGCCTTTTCTGCATTCATCACAGTACCCGCAGCCCTGAATATGATAGACTACCACCCGGTCGCCTTCTTTAAAGTCTGACACACCTTCACCTACAGACACAACCTGTCCGCTTGGTTCATGTCCTGCAATAACATCATCATATCTGGCGCCTCCGGTCTTATCTGTATGTTCATGATAGATATATTTTAAATCACTTCCGCACAAACTTGCAGCTTTCATTTTTAAAAGAACCTGTCCAGGCCCGGCAGAAGGTACATCATATTCAGAGGCTTCTACCTTTGCGCCTCCAGGCAGTTTCATTCCGAGCATTTTTTTAGGAATTTGATTGTTCATAGTTCTTCCTCCTTTAATTTTTATAATCAAAGTATATCATTACAAAACAGTAAACTGAATTTCATATGTTCCTTTTTCATGGACTATTTTGTAATGTGAAAAGATAATCTCCGTTTCTATATTCCTTTGGAGATACGCCCACCATCTTTTTGAAGATCCTCGAAAAGTAGTAGGGATCTGTGTATCCCAGCTTTACACTAATTTCATAAATATACATATCTGTGGATTCTAAGAGCTTACAAGCTTCCTGCATTTTAAGATGAATAAAAAAATCTACAGGGGAGCGCCCCGTCTGGTCCTTAAAAATGGAATTCAGATAGCTCTTGGAAAGCTGTACCTCCAGAGAAATTTCCTCCAGCGTAAGCTGCCTTACGAGATTTTTATACATGAAGCGGATTACCATCGTTACGTGTTTATTCTGAACACTGCTCTCATCCACTTTTTCTCTATAATACACCTCTGATAAAAGCAGGGACAGCACTTGGGATAAATAGATAAAATTACCCATCGTATAATTCCGCTCCAGAACCCTGAAAATCAGGTTAAAAAAACCCGTCATCCGGTTCTCACTGTACTTCGAATTAATCTGGACCGTCCTGCACTCATTTAAAGGGAAATATTTGGTATTCTCCCCCTTAAAATGAACCCATAATATACTCCATGGATTATCCTTGTCTGCATAATACCTGTGCCTGCATCCTCTAGGAATACAAAATGCCTCCGCCTTTTTTACAGGGTAGCTTTTACCGTCTACATACACGGTACCTGCCCCTTCAATACAATAAATCAAAATATACTGGTCGGCACCTTCCTCCCTCTCCTTATAATGCGCTTTTGCCTTAGGAAAAAACCCTACATCTGTCGGATAAAGGGCCCTTACAAGAGGATGTTCTACGTAATCCGCAAAAGATTCCGTTGGAATGATAATATATCTCTCATCTTTAAAACCATCAGATTTCCCTGAAAATTCACTCATGTTTCACCTCCTGGAAAACAGCTGAACTGTACAGTCCATTTCTGGGTGTGTCTGAAAACTGCTTGTTCCAAGATGTGCGTCACACTTTGTGGAAGATTTGTTCCAAGTGAAGGCGGCGTAGTGGGCTACGCCAACTGAATTTGGGACAAATATACCGCGAAGTGAGGCGTGCAGATTGGGGCAATGAGTTTTCAGACATATCCTGGGTTCACTATAGCATTTCTGTAGAATATTGTCCATTTTTTTATGATTTATGCCATTTCAACTCGCAGCCGGCTGTGTTACTCTAATGTAAAGAATCTAAATTGTCAGAATTGCGGGAAAACGAAGAGCAAAAGGGACAGTCCCTTTTCAAAAGGGTCAGACCCCTTTTATCGCCCCTTTCATCATTTCCGCTGAAAGGAGTTAAAAAATGCAGAAGAATTGTGTCCGTGTATGGGAAGAAACCATCACACTTCCAACTTACCAGGTTTCCTCTCCGGAGAAAACCCCTCTTTTCCTTGAAAACAGAGCATATCAGGGAAGTACAGGAAAGGTTTATCCTTTCCCCGTTACAGAAAAAATATCCGACCAGAAGGAGGACGTGCCTTACCACGCTGTCTTTCTTGAAAATGATTATCTTTTTATTATGATTCTCCCCGAATTAGGAGGACGTATCCAGCGTGCCTTAGACAAAACAAATCAGTACGATTTTGTCTATTATAATCACGTGATTAAACCTGCTTTAGTAGGTCTTACCGGGCCTTGGATTTCAGGAGGAATTGAATTTAACTGGCCGCAGCATCATCGTCCATCTACCTATTCCCCTGTGGATTTTTCTTTCAAAGAAAATGAAGACGGCTCCGCCAGCGTCTATGTCAGTGAAATAGACAAAATGTATGGGACAAAGGGAATGGCTTCCTTTACTCTTTACCCGGATAAATCTTATATCGAGATTAAAGGACGTCTTTTTAACCGGACAGACTTGCCTCAGACCTTTCTTTGGTGGGCAAATCCTGCCGTTCCTGTAAATGACCATACTTTTTCTGTTTTCCCACCGGATGTCCATGCGGTAATGGACCACGGGAAACGTGCGGTATCCACCTTCCCCATTGCTACGGGAGAATATTATAAGTATGACTATTCCGCGGGAGTTGATATTTCCTGCTACCGGAATATTGAAGTTCCTACTTCTTACATGGCAGCTCATTCTGATTATGATTTTATCGGAAATTTTGATGAGAAAAAGGATGCAGGTCTTCTCCATGTGGCAGACCATCATGTCTCCCCCGGTAAAAAACAGTGGACCTGGGGAAACAGTGACTTCGGACAGGCATGGGACCGGAACCTGACGGATGAGGACGGCCCATACATTGAGCTGATGACCGGAGTATATACAGATAATCAGCCCGACTTCACCTGGCTGAAGCCTTATGAGGAAAAAACCTTTACCCAGTACTTTATGCCTTACAAGCACGTGGGCCGGGTGAAAAACGCCACAAAAGACGCAGCTTTGAATCTGGAGCTTGACAATAACCGCTGTACAATCAAGGTTTATGCCTCGGGAGAATTTCCGCAGGCTGTTATTACAGTGGAAAAAGACGGAAAAGTCCTGTTTTCAGACACTGCTGATTTATCTCCAAGAGAATACTTTGAGGCTTCTTTCGATACGGATCTGGCGGAACTTATCGGTTGTACAGCCAAAGTTTCCGACAAAACCCTGAAGGAACTTGTGGTCTATACTGCAAAATCTCAGGAACTGCAGCCAGCTCCAGACCCGGCTGTTGCCCTTCCCGCTCCTTCTGAACTGAAATCTACGGAAGAGCTTTATCTGGCGGCTACCCACCTGGAGCAGTACCGTCATGCAACATACCGTCCGGAAGATTATTATCTGGAAGGACTTCGCAGAGACGCCACAGATCTCAGGTTAAATGATGGTTATGGTATGCTTTTATACAAACAGGGACGCTTCGAGGAAAGTATTTCTTACTTTGAAAATGCCATTCAGAAGCAGACCTGGAAGAATCCAAACCCGGCTTCCGGTGAAGCTTATTTCCACCTTGGCCTTGCACTTGTTATGTGCGGCAGAGATGAGGAAGCCTTTGACACCTTCTATAAATCAGCCTGGTGTGCCGACACCCAGTCTGGCGCCTTCTACTGGTTGTCCTGCCTTGCTTCACGCAAAGGACAATATAAGGAAGCTTTGGAATTCATTGACCAGTCTCTTGTAAGAAACTGGCACAATATGAGAGCACGTACACTGAAAGCTGCTCTGCTTCGGATGCTTTCTCTTGATAACAAGGCATATATTGAAGAGGGCCTGGCAATTGATCCATTGGATTTTGGACTTCTTTATGAAAAAGGAATTGCTTTTGACAGCCGTGAAAACTGGCTAAAACAAATGAGAACTCCTGCCCACAATTATCTGGTTCTGTCTTTGGATTATATGAAAGCAGGGCTTTATGAAGATGCATTGGCAATTTTAGCAGAGTGCAAAGATCCCTCCCCTCTGGCTGCTTATTATCAGGGATATATCTGGGAGCTAAAAAAGGATACTTCCCGGGCAGAAACCTTTTATTTAGAGGGCGAGAAATGTGATTACAGCAAATGTTTCCCAAACCAGCCGGAAGAAATCCTGATTCTGGAAGGAGCCATCCGCACACTTTCAGAGGCTCCAAGAGCGCACTACTATCTCGGCTGCCTGCTTTACGACAAGAGACAGTATCAGGAGGCTGCTTCCCACTGGGAACAGGCACTTACACAGGACCCTGAATTTGCTATGGCAAGCCGGAATCTGGCAATCTATTTCTACAATAAAGAGAATGATATCCCGAAAGCTCTCGAATATATGAAAAAAGCCTTTGAGCTGGAATCCAACTATTCCCGTTTTCTGCTGGAATATAATCAGCTTCTAGAGAAGGCAAAGGCTCCCAATGAGGAACGGCTCCAGCTTTTATCGGAACATCTGGAACTGGTACAGTCCAGAGATGCACTGTACGTGGAATACATTGCCCTCCTCAACCGGACCGGACAATTTGACCTGGCACTGGAGCATCTCTCTTCTCATCAGTTCCATCCGTGGGAGGGCGGCGAAGGTAAGGTTAGCACACAGTACCGGTATGCTTTAATCCACAAAGCAATCCAGCTCATTGAAAAAGCTGATTATGACCAGGCCATTGACCTATTACAGGCCTCCAAAACATATCCCCATAATTTAGGTGAGGGAAAACTGCCCGGAACCCAGGATGCTATGGCTGATTATTATATCGGAAAAGCCTTCCTTGGAAAACAGGATACTGCATCAGCAGAACAGTATTTCCATATGGCAATCCAAAGGGAAGAAGCGCCTTCAAGCGTACTTTACTACAATGACCAGCCTTCTGATTTCATTTTTTATCAGGCTCTGGCAAAAGAAGCACTCTCAGACCCGGCAGGAGCCAAAAAATGTTACCACCAGCTTCTTAGTTTTGGCCGGAAGCATATATTTGACCAGGTTGATTTCGACTACTTTGCAGTATCTCTCCCGGAAATTGAAGTTTTCCCGACACATCCGAAAGAGCGGAACCGTCTGTATTGCTTGTACCTGATGGCCCTTGGAAATTTGGGACTTTCCAATATACCAGAAGCTGTGACCCTATTTGAGGAAATTCTGGCAGCGGAACCGGGACATCAGGGTGCCATTGAGCATATGGAATATATCAATGCACACTTTTTAAAGCTTTAGTTAAAGTATTTTTTTAAAACTACTTTATAGAATATTGTAATTCATTTCCTTTTCTGTTAACATAAAATAAAAATACTTCGTTTTCAATTTAGAAAGGATGGTAAAAATGACTAAAATAGGCATCCATTTTGGCTACTTTAACAGAGACTGGAACACAGACTTTATCCAGCAGATTGAGCATATCAAACGTTTAGGACTGGATATCCTCGAAGTCGCTCCGGCACCTCTTTTAGCTTTATCTAAAGAAGAAAGGGACCGTATTGCTGAGACAGCAAAAGCGAACCAAATTACACTCACATTTTCTGTTGGATTAAACGCCAGCCAGGACCTGGCTTCAGAAGATGCGTCTATCCGTGAAAATGGAATCCGTTTTACAAAGGATACGTTTCAAATTATGCATGAGATGGGTTCCAACATTTACTCCGGTGTAGATATCGGAGCATGGAACCAAACCTTTACAACCGGAGTAACAGATAAACTTCCTTACCTCAGCCGCAGCGCCGAGTCTATGAAGGAGATTATGAAATCTGCCGAAGAATTAGGAATTACAGTTGGTGTAGAAGTTGTAAACCGTTATGAATCATCTCTGGTAAACACTGCTGCTGAAGCAATGGCTTATGTAGATATGGTGGGCAGCCCTAACTGTAAGATTCTTCTTGATACTTATCACATGAACATTGAGGAAGACAGTTTCAGCGATGCAATCCGCCTTGTAGGGGACAAGCTGGCTCACTTCCATGTAGGAGAGAGCAACAGAAAACCGCCGTCTCCTCACGGCAGAATGCCATGGGATGAGATTACCGGTGCATTAAAGGATATTAACTACACAGGCGCAATTGTTATGGAACCTTTCATTAAAATGGGAGGCGAAGTAGGACGGGATATCAAAGTATGGAGAGATATCAGCCAGAATGCATCTAATGAGGAAATGGATCAGTTAGTAAGAGATGCTGCGGCTATGCTGCGGGAGAAAATGTCCTGATAGATTCCTTAATATTGATTCACTCAAATATTCCCCTATTTGTTGAATAGAAAGAACCGGACAGGTTAAATCTGGCCGGTTCTTTCGGGTTTGTCAAGTAAAATGTGTAAATTTTGATTTTTTATAATACCGGTGTTCATGCACCGGTATTTTCATGAGTTCAGCCTTGCTTTCTCCCCGTCAACGGGGGCGGCCCATTTTAGGGTACCAC
>JACERV010000043.1 GCA_013911065.1 Ruminococcus sp.
CAATAATCTGTTTTTTGAATTCTTCAGTATATTTAGTACGTTTGTGAGCCATAGTGGACACATCCTTTCTTATAAATTATTGTAATGTGTCGCGATTCTCGTGTCCACTAAATAATACTAACACCAAACGTTCCTCCTTTTTGTAAGTTGTTTTGTCATACATAAGGTAAGCGATGAATAACCTGTCGTATTGCATAGTTCTCCCTTGGTGTCCAAAACCTTAAACAGGCAGTGGTTCATGCTTTTCCGCTGTTATATTTTCGACATCAATCAGACCTGCACAATGTTCCTTCATGAAATCACTCCATGGAAGCATTTGCCCCAGCAATGGATGTGTGAAATAAAAATGCCTTACGGCCAATGGCATAGCTTTTTGCTCTGGCTCGGGAGTGTTGTTTGAGATTTCACATCGTCCGTCTTTCATGTAATTGCAAAGTGTTTCATGGTGATTCAGGGCATAGTTCACCGCTTTTTGCGGTTTACTTCCTCCCAGTGGGCGGATGGTATCAATCCATTTCCAGAAACCATTCCATACCGGAGTCTCCAGTTCCTCCCGTTTTGCTTTTCTTTCATCGGCTGGAAGACCTTTTAAAGTCCTTTCGATATAGAAGAGTTTATTGCAGTAGCAAAGACCGATTTCCGCTGGAATTATTTTTTCCTGTTCCGCTTCATCCGGAATGACCGGATCATTGATCCTTGTTTCCGAATTGATATCCAGAAGTTTTAGACTTTTTCTCCGTCCTTCTGGTATTGCTTCATAAAACTTTCTGCGGCAGTGAGCCCGGCAGAAGACCAGAATAACATCGGCCACTTTGTTATATCCCTGATATCCGTCGCACTGGAAAAGCCCCATAAATCCTTCCCGAAAATCCCTGGCATATTTTCCTATACGTCTTTGTGCATAATCGTAAAGGATGATTGGTGGCAGAACATCACTTCCCGTCAGATAAATCCACATATATGAGATGGATTCTGCATTTTTTCCTTCCTCGCGTAATAAGTATTTTTAATAATTTAAATTAGCATGCTAAAGCATGACAATAGCCAAATATAATGGTATCAGTATTTAAGACGCATAATTACTCTGAATTCCGAGAGACTATTTAATACTTAACGGACATCCCGCCTATCAAAACTTTGTTCTTGCAAATCTTCGCAAATACTATCCTAGTTCTGATTCTAAATATGGCAGAACCGCCCATCTTGCAATGAAAGATAATCCAAGACTTATTATCATCTCAATGCAGGGGACTTGCCCCATACATCAACCTTCGAAAAATTGATTTTACAAGCCGCATAAAACTATGCATTTTTATTCGAATAATATTCACTTTTCAAAGTTCATCTAACAACTGTGGAGCATAATCACTCAGGATTCCGTGAGAGTATGATTTCATCTTAAACTCTCTCGTGTAAAAATAGCAAGGGTTGTTTAATAAACGACACTTTTTTTGTATAAACGTCCTTTATATGCCTCTTATTTGAATACATAACAAATAATCCCCCACTTCAAATTCGTAATATACTAAGTGGGGGATTACATATATCTATTTTACAACAATATTAATAATCCGTCCCGGAACATAGATTTCTTTTACGATTGTCCCTGTCAGTTTATCAGCTATTGCATCTTTTCCTGCTGCAATTGCAGCATCCTTGTCTATATCAGCGGCAACTTTTATAACTGCTCTTGTCTTTCCATTAATCTGCACTGCGACTTCTATCTCATCATCCTTCATCTGTGCTTCATCGTATGTGGGCCATTTTGCCTTAAATATTGTTTCCCCATGACCCAGCTGCTCCCACATTTCTTCTGCAAAATGTGGTGCAAGAGGCGAAAGCAGCACTGCTATTGTCTCTAATGTTTCTTTATCAATACCGCCTTCTTTTTTGGCAATCTCGATAAACTTATTATTGTATTCCATGAAACCAGAAATAACTGTATTTAAGCTAAATCCTTCCAAACGTGTTGTGATGTCATGAACCAGCCGGTTACGCTGCTTTATCATTTCCTTCGTTGCTTTCACTTCCTGCTCTTTACTGTCCATAAGCAGGTTCCAGAGACGTTTCAGGAACCTGTTTACTCCATCGATTCCCCTGTCATCCCATTCTGCATCCAGCTCCGGCGGTCCAACGAATAATTCATACATTCTCAGGGAATCACAGCCATAATCATTTACCAAATCATCTGGAGATACAACATTTCCCTTAGATTTGCTCATCTTAATACCGTTCTTTCCTGTAATCATACCCTGGTTAAACAGCTTCTGGAACGGCTCCTCAAAGTTTACTACACCAATATCATACAAGAATTTCGTATAGAAGCGGGAATACAGCAAATGCAATACTGCATGCTCTACCCCTCCGATATACATATCAACCGGAAGCATTTCATCTGCCTTCTCTCTGGATACTAATTCTTTATCATTGTGGCTGTCCACATAGCGCAGGAAGTACCAGGAAGAACCTGCCCACTGGGGCATGGTATTTGTCTCGCGTTTTGCAGGTTTTCCGCAAACCGGACAACTGCAGTTTACCCACTCCTCGATGCCTGCAAGCGGAGACTCTCCTGTGCCCGTCGGCTCATAGGAATCCACATCCGGCAGACGAAGCGGGAGTTCTTCTTCCGGTACGGGAACAGCGCCGCAATCCGGACAGTGTATAATCGGAATCGGCTCACCCCAGTAACGCTGACGGGAAAATACCCAGTCACGCAGCTTAAAGTTTACGGTAGCATGCCCTATTCCCTGCTCCTCAATGATATGAGGTGCTTCTTTTTTAAGCACTGCGGATTCCATTCCATTCCACGCTCCGGAATTGATCATAGTTCCTGCTGCCTCTGTATAGGCTTCTGTCATATTCTCAATTTCTTTTCCGTCTTTTGCAATAACCTGAACAATCGGAATACCAAATTTCTTTGCAAATTCAAAGTCGCGGTCATCGTGGGCTGGTACACACATGATTGCCCCTGTACCATAATCAGCCAACACATAGTCAGAAAGCCAGATTGGAGTTTTTTCTCCGTTTAACGGATTCACTGCATAGCTGCCTGTGAATACACCTGTTTTCTCCTTGTCCTGCATACGGTCTACATTGGATTTCATAGAAGCGTCATAAATATACTTTTCCACTGCCTCTTTTGTCTCCGGTGTGGCAAGCCCCGCTGCAAGCGCATGTTCAGGTGCCAGTACCATAAATGTAGCACCGTGCAGTGTATCTGGTCTTGTTGTGTAGACTGTAATCTTCTCTTCCCGGCCTTCTATTGGAAAATCAACTTCTGCACCATAGGATTTTCCTATCCAGTCAGACTGCATCTTCTTAACCTTTTCAGGCCAGTCCAGTTTATCCAGGTCTCCCAGCAGGCGGTCCGCATATTTTGTAATTCTAAGCATCCACTGGCGCAGGTTCTTCTTTGTAACTTCCGTACTGCAGCGCTCACATTTCCCGTTTACCACTTCCTCATTTGCCAGACCTGTTTTACAGGACGGACACCAGTTAATCGGAAATTCCTTCTCATAGGCAAGACCTTCTTTGAACATTTTAACAAAAATCCACTGGGTCCATTTGTAGAAGCCAGGGTCTGTCGTATTGACTTCCATATCCCAGTCATAAAGAGCCGCAATGTCATTAATCTGACTCTTAATATTTGACACATTCTCTGCAGTAGATTTTGCAGGATGCACACCCATCTTAATTGCATAGTTTTCTGCTGGAAGACCGAAAGCATCCCAGCCCATCGGGTGCACGATATAATATCCCTGGAGCAATTTATAACGGCTCCATACATCAGAAATTACGTATCCTCTCCAGTGGCCTACATGAAGACCATTTCCTGACGGATATGGGAACATATCCAGGCAATAATACTTTTGTTTCTTACTGCCATTATCATCAACCCTGGGGTTTACCGGGTTCTCTGCCCACTTCTCCCGCCATTTCTTTTCAATCGCCTTATGATTATACACAATCTTAGACATCTTCTTATCCTCCTGCTTATACTACTTGGTGAGGTTCTTTCGAACCTAGTAGTAAAGTACAACCTGCTGGCTTAGTGAAACATTGAACACTTGGTGAGGTCTTTTCGAACCTAGTGTGAAAGTTCACCCGTGGTGTGTTCTTTCGAACTTAGCAGCATGGTTGTCACCACTTATACTACTTGGTAAGGTTCTTTTGAACCTAAAAAAGCCTTTCCATCTCATTAAGAGACGAAAAGGCTTCATTTTCCGTGGTACCACTCTCATTCACCCGGCAGATTCCGGATGCACTCATTTCTTCTGTAACGGGAAGTCCCGCTTTTACCTACTGCTATTTCAATAAAAGAACTCCGAGGTGAGTTGGGAGTTTACGCTTCTGCCTTGCACCGCCCGGCAGCTCTCTGAAAACGATAGCCTCTTAATATTCCTCTTCCACGTTTCTGCAATATTCTTATCTATTATAAGAAGAATGTTAAAATAAGTCAAGTGGTTTCTTTTCAATTCAGCATATATATTATCAGAATATTCTGAAAACCGAGTTCAAAAGGGTCAGTCCCTTTTCAAAAGGGACAGTCCCCCTTTAATTACCCTAACGCTACATCTAATATCATCATGAGTGTAAATCCGATTGCAACTCCTATTGTACTAATATTCGTATGTGGATCCGCCTGTGCTTCGGGTATCAGTTCTTCCACCACAACATAAATCATTGCCCCGGCTGCAAACGCCAGCAGGTATGGCAGGATCGGAACTACCAGACTTGTGAGCAGTATTGTAATAACTGCTGCGATCGGCTCAACAATACCGGAAAGTGTCCCATATAGAAAGGCTCTGCCCTTAGATATACCCTCACCTCGGAGGGGCATTGATATGATTGCTCCTTCGGGGAAATTCTGTATGGCAATTCCGATTGACAAGGCAAATGCACCTGCAAGGGATATCATGGTATTCCCTGCCGCTATACCTGCAAATGTTACACCTACCGCCATACCTTCCGGTATATTATGAAGGGTAACAGCCAGCACAAGCATGGTGCTCTTTTTCAGATTAGACTCTACCCCCTCTTTCTCTCCTGTGAGATGCATATGAGGGGTCAGAGTATCCAGCAAAAGTAAAAAGCACATTCCACCTAGAAATCCCACAGCTGCAGGGAGCCATGCAACATTGCCGCTCTCCTCAGACATTTCAATAGCCGGCATCAAAAGAGACCATATGGATGCCGCTATCATGACTCCCGATGCAAATCCCAGCAGTGCCTTTTGCAGATTTACATTCATCTCCTTCCGCATGAAAAATACCATAGCAGACCCCAGGGTTGTACCTGCAAAAGGAATAAGTATGCCAAATAATATGTTTTGATCCATGTTCTTTCCCCCATTTATCTTATAGTTTCGTGACCATGAATCTATCTTATCCATGAGAGAATGAGTTTGTCAATGATAAATTTCCCGTATACTTTTGCCTGTTAGAAATTCATTAACCGCACAGACTTTCGCCTGGTCATATTTCCTGAAAATCATTTTTGCCGCTATCGGATTATCATAAACTTTCCAATATCCCAGCAATAAATATTCCTTTCCCTCCTTTTTTATAAATCCCCTCACATCCTTTACAGGATACCCCAGAAACACCCCGATTTCATGGGGAAATCCCATCCCCCCTAACTCAAATGAGGAAACCCTGAGGGAGAGCCTGTCCAGCATTTCATTTAATCCCATACTTTCATATCCAAAACTCTGGATAAAGCTTCTGACACCTACGGTTTTTAAGTATTCAAGAAGTTCCTCTTCACGATAAAGCAGAACAAAACACCGGTCTCCGGCTTCCGACAGCTTCCGGTACATAATCGGAGTTCCCATGAAAATATGTTCCAGTTCACAGAACAATATCTTTTCCATTGTAATACCGCAGGATACCTTCAGTCCCTTAAGGAACGGGGCACACTGAAACACAATCTGAAACCTTAGCTTCAGCCCTATATCTCTATGTTTTAAAAAATATGATAACACTTCCGAAGGCATAATAATCCCTCCCCTTAAAAGTAAAAAATAAATTTTCCACTACATTTTATGTTTCCTGATTCTCACTTATTTTTCCTATGATTTTATCCTTTTTTTAGTTGTTCCCGCACCCCCTTAGTGTTATAATAGATTTAAGATTATTGAGCAAGAGAAGGCTCAAAATACATACATAAAGGAGAGATTCGCCATGGTAAATTTAATAACAGGGCCGAAAGGCAGCGGAAAAACACAGCAAATCATCGAACTTGCAAATGAAAGGGTGAAAACTTCGAATGGAAACGTAATATTAATCAAAAAAAGCCATCGTGATACCTGCAGCGTAGACTTCAATGTACGCGCAATCTGTATGGCAGATTACAAAGACATCAAAACTATGGAAGAGTTCATTGGTTTTATATATGGCATGGTGGCTGGAAACCATGATATCGAAACTATACTTATTGACGGAGTATTGAAGCAGGCAGACATCTCATTAGACAGCCTGCCAGCTTTTCTGGAAAAACTTAATAAGATTTCCAAGGAAAATAACATCGAATTATATATTAGCGTCAGCGCTGAGAGAAAAGATATCCCCAATATAGATTCCCCTGATTATAATGTTTTGAGCTAATTATTTAAAAGGGTGTATCAGAACTCTCAACTCGCCTGATACACCCCTTTATTTTGTCCATTTTTTTATTTTTAATTCTTTTGATATTCTGCTTCAGTTCTGTAAACTCATTCTTTTGTCCCAGATAAATCTTCTTCACCCAGAGACAAAACCGTATTTACTTTTTCGCCTTCTTTATACTCTATCGTTACTTCCTGCCCTGTTTCATATTTGATAATATCAATGAAATCCACTACTGATACATCGAATATTCCATCTGAGCCTTCCAGCATAATATAGTAATGGGAATTACCCTCTACAACACCCTGGGCGATTTTCGTAATTTTCGCTGTCATGGTTTTGATTTCACGGGTATCTTTTTCTACTTCCTTAATGCCGTTTTCATACATTAAGTCTGTATACTCTTCCTTGCAGGCACTGACCGTATCCCCTATGGCTACTATCTGATATTTCTGTACATTTACCATTGCATATTTTTTTACAAGCCCTGCATCATCCTTGAGTGCCATAAAATAGGTCGGTTCACCGGAAATATTCAAAAGCAGAGGGAATGTGGCTTTGTATTTCAGATGCTGTACCTGGCCTTCCGCCGATGACATGGCAGATTCTTCTGTAGCACCTTCCACTTCATAAAATTTTGTTTCCATTGTACGCTGGTTGATTAATACAAAGCCTACGTTGGACTGGTCTCCGCTGACGGAAGTTACCCCAGTATACACCCAAACATCATCATCTTTTACGATATAATTATATCCACTTGTTGTCATAAGGCAGTCTTTTTGCCCCAGGATACTATTGAAGTATCCATGCTTCAAGGTGCCATAATAATCATAAAGCTCTACAAGTAAATCTGCGGAGTATGCCCTGTCTATCCATGATGGCACCTCTCCGATTTTGTAGTCTATGGTTTCTCCCGTAACAGCATTGCACAGTACAACATGCCCAACAGTAGTTCCGCCAAAAAGACCAATGTTAAATTTCTTCACTGGACAAACCCAGTACGGCACACCATCATCGTCAATTTCAAAACTCAGTTCGTTAAAAATGTAAGTGGGATATTTAAATCTCAAGTGACGGTAAATATTTCTGTTGAAATGGTCACTTGTGGTATACTTCATTCCCTCCTCCAACTTAACAAGCTCCGTATTTTGTGTTGCCATGTCTATTCTGATATACGCTGGTATTCCCTGTTTCTGATTTGTCAGCCACTTAATCAGGTTTGCATAGCGAAGAGGTGACACTCTGACAGGCTGATTCTGATAATTAATCTGACTGTATAATTCATCCACTTCGAACTGGGATACCATGTTGACCATGCTTCCCATCTCACGGTTTCCGAGAATCGCTGCAGAATCTCTGTCTAAAAGCGGTATCTGTTCAAAAGACAGCTCCTCAACATCCTGTGTAAACACCCCTTCTTTTACGGTCAGAAGCTTTTGATATTTCTTCGCGTTTACAATCGGTGAAGATAACAGGGTTCCCGCCAGATAAACCGCTGCGACCAAAATCAGTACTCCCGCCATTACTTTGAACCCTTTGGACTGCTTCAATTCATGCATGTTCAGCCGCTTCCTTCTGACATAAATCAGCGTCGCAGCTATAATCAGCACAAATAAAAACATCCAAAAATCCGTGGAATGAATATTAATGGCCGGCAGGGCTGCATAATAATATGCTGCGGCAATCACTATAAGTCCTATAACTACTGCCAATTTCATTTTACCTTTTTTCATACTTTCCTTTCTTTTCCTTTCTTACTTTTTGCTTACTTTCTTTCCGGATCCACTTTAAAAACACTTCCAGAATCCATCAGGATACTTTGGGGAACTTCCCTAAAATCTTCTGCGCCACAAATCAGGTGATATTAAAAGCAGATATGGGAATATTTCCAGTCTTCCCACAAGCATATCAAAACACAGCACAATCTTAGATAACCATGAAAAATTATTAAAGTTTTCCATTGGGCCTACTTGTACAAAGCCCGGTCCAACATTGCTCAGTGTTGAGATTACGGCACTGAAGGTGGTCATAAAGTCAAAATTATTAATAGAAATAAGCAAAACAGATATCATCAAAATCAAAATGTAACAAATAAAATAAATATATACATTATTTACTATCTCTCTGCCGACTTTTTTCCCATTAATTCGTACAATCGTAACAGACTTGGGATGAAGCATCTGCCTGATCTCCTGTTTGATGCTTTTCATTAATATTAAAAAACGGGCCACCTTCATACCGCCTCCCGTAGAGCCTGCACAGGAACCAATCATCATCAGTCCAAGGAGAATCATCTTTGAAAATTGCGGCCACAACTCAAAGTTTGCCGTGTAAAAGCCTGTTGTTGTGATTACCGACGCCACCTGGAAAGATGCGTAGCGGAATGCGTGAAGTATATTTCCATATATACTTAATATATTCAGCACAATCATTGCAATGGCTCCAAGAACAATTCCCAGATACACGCGAAGCTCTTCATTCTTCAAAACTATTTTCCAATCTTTCAGCCGGAGTAAGAAGTACAGGTTAAAATTCACTCCGAATAAAATCATAAAAACTGTGACAACTCCGTCTATATATGCACTGTCGTAATGACTGATGCTGGCATTCTTACTGGAAAATCCTCCGGTGCCCGCAACACTGAATGCATGAACCAGCGCATCATAAAAACTCATTCCCCCCAGCAGAAGGAAAATAACCTGTGCTGCTGTCAAAACAAAATACATGGAATATAATATCTTTGCCGAGCTTCTTGCCTTAGGCACAAGCTTCCCTGCCACCGGCCTGGGTATCTCCGCCCGCATCAGGTGCATAGAGTTCTCATCATCCAGAGAAGTCAGCATCATGACAAAGACCAGAACGCCCATTCCTCCAATCCAGTGGGTAAGCCCCCGCCAGAACAGCATGCCTTTTGGCAGTACCTCGATATCACTCAATATCGTAGAACCTGTAGTTGTAAAACCTGATACAGTCTCAAAAAACGCATCCAGATAATTAGGTATGCATCCTGAAATCAGAAAGGGAAACGCACCAAACAAAGACCACAATATCCACGCAAAGCCAACAATTATCAGACCTTCTTTTCCATATATAGTCTTATTTTCGGGTACTTTGCGTCCAAAAGTCAGGAAGATTAAAAAAAGTACCGCACTGACGATAATAAATGAAAATCCACTTCTTTCGCCATATACAAATGAAACTCCAGCAGGAATCAAAAGAAGAACACCTTCAACTCCCAGCATCTTCCCTAAAATGAATGCTGCCATTTTATAATTCATCGATCCACACCCAGACTAACTTGCTGTAACCCGCCGCCTTATGGAAACGGAAGTCTTAACTCCTTTCAAGATTCTGCATTAAAACCTTCTTCGCCACAAATCAGGTGATATTAAAAGCAAGTATGGGAATATTTCTAGCCTTCCCACAAGCATATCAAAACAAAACACAATCTTAGATAACGGAGAAAACTCATAAAAATTCTCTACAGGTCCTGCTAATGATATACCAGGTCCCACATTATTTAATGTTGTAAGTACGGAACTGAATGTTGTAGCAAAATCATAGTTATTAATGGAGACAAGTAAAACTGACAGCATCAGTATCATGATGTAACATATAAAGTAAACATATACACCGCGCATAGTATCATTGCCAACTCTTTTACCATTTATCTGCACGATTGTCACAGATTTAGGATGGAACATCCTCCGGATTTCCTGCTTTACTATTTTTACCAATATCAGCAGCCGGGATACTTTGATACCGCCTCCTGTAGAACCTGCACAGGCGCCGATTACCATCAGGCCAAGCAGAATCACTTTTGACAGCTCAGGCCATAGGTTATAGTCAGCCGTATAGAATCCAGTCGTCGTAATAACCGATGCCACCTGGAAAGAAGCATAGCGGAATGAGTGGAATATATTTTCGTACGTATGCAGTATATTCACAGTAATAATCGCTATAGAACCAGCGATAATTCCCAGATACGCACGAAGTTCTTCATCTTTTAAGGCTGCTTTCCAGTCCTTCAGCCTGATTAAAAAATATAAGTTAAAATTTATCCCAAACAAAATCATAAAAACAGTAATCACACCATCAATATAAGCACTGTTATAATAACTGACACTGGCATTTCTATTTGAAAACCCACCGGTGCCAGCAGTACTGAATGCATGAATCACAGCATCATAAAAGTTCATTCCCCCCAGCAGAAGGAATATGACCTGCGCTGCTGTCAGCACAAAATACATGAAATACAATATCCGTGCAGTGCTCCTTGCCTTAGGTACAAGTTTCCCGGCCACTGGCCCGGGTACCTCCGCCCGTATGAGATGCATGGAATTATCATCATCCAGGGTTGTCAGCATCATCACAAACACCAAAACCCCCATTCCTCCAATCCAATGGGTAAGTGACCGCCAAAACAGGATCCCTTTCGGCAGTATCTCTATATCAGTCAATATTGTAGAACCTGTGGTAGTAAAACCTGATACAGTCTCAAAAAATGCATCCAGGTAATTAGGTATACTCCCGGAAATCACAAAGGGAAGCGCTCCAAACAAAGACCACAATATCCAGGCAAAACCGACAATTATCAGGCCTTCCTTTCCGTATATAGTCTTGTTCTCCGGTACTTTACGCCCCAAAATCAGAAAGACTAAAAAAAGTACTGCACTGACAATCAAAAATGTAAATCCGCTTTTTTCTCCATATATAAATGAAACTACAGCGGGAATCAGAAGAAGCGCACCTTCAACTCCCAGCATTTTCCCTAAAATAAAAACTGTCATCTTATAATTCATTTGTTTCCACCTATAGTAAAATATCCTGTATGTCCTGTATTTGCTTTTCCATCGTGATAATAATGACGTTGTCACCTACCTGAATACTATCGTCACCACCAGGTATAATAATCTCACGCTTTCTTGCAATACATGCAATTAGGTTATTTGCTCTTAAAGTCAGGTTCTTCAGGGGTATATTGGTATATTTGGTCTCAGCTTTCACAATAAACTCCAAGGCTTCAACTTTCCCGTCGACAAGCTGGTACATCGCCTCTACATTCGCACTGCTCTGTGAATTTCTGCGGGCGCGTACATAACTAAGAATTACATCTGCTGTAGCAGTCTTGGCAGAAACAATACTGTCAATACCGAATTCTTCTATCATCCTTGCCCTTCTGTCTTCATTCACCTTCGCAATAACCTTAGATACACCCTGGCTCTTTGCGAACAAAGACATGATGATATTTTCTTCATCCATTCCTGTCAGCGCAATCAGGGCGTCCGCTTCTTGTACACCTTCTTCCATCAACAAGTCATGATCCGAGGCATCTCCATTAATGATAATTGCTTTTGGGAGAAGCTCACAAAGGTCCTCACATTTACTTTCCACCTTCTCTATAATCTTTACCTGCATTCCCAGTTTACATAATTGTATGGCAAGATAATAGCTGACCCGTCCGCCGCCGCAAATAATTACCTTTCGAACCTTGTTTTTCTTCTGTCCAAGCAATTTAAAGAATAGTTCAGCATTCACATGAGAAGCGGCAATATGTAAACGATCGCCTTCACGAAGCACATATTCTCCACTTGGAATTACTACCTCTCCCCTCCGCCTTACTGCGCAGACCAGAACTTTAATCTGAAACCTGTCATATATTTCCATCAAGGACATCCCGGCAAGCTTGCTGTTTGCAGTCACTGGAAATTCAATCAGTTCCACCCTTCCTTTTACAAAAGTTTCAATTTTACTTGCCCCCGGAAATAATAAAAGGCGTCCTATCTCTCCGGCTACAGCCAGCTCAGGATTTACAACCATGCTCAGATGTAAATCTTCTTTCAAAATACCGATTTGCTGGTAATACACAGGATTCCGGACTCTGGCTATGGTATGCTTTGCCCCAAGTCTCCTTGCAATCAGACAGTCCAGCATATTACATTCGTCCATCGAAGTACATGCAATCACAAGGTCTGAATGCGGCACATCCGCCTCCTTCTGGACTTCTACGCTGCCCCCGTCGCCAGTCACACAAATAATATCCAGCGTGTCAATAGCTTCGCGTAATTTCTTTTCGTTGCTGTCAATCATTACAATGTCATAATTTTCTGCGGAGAGCTCCTGAGCCAGTTTATAGCCAACTTTTCCATCTCCAATAATAACAATCTTCATTTGCCTGCCCTCAACTTTATTTCTGCTTGTTTTATTTCTACTTGTCAAAGCAGATATGAAATATCTGCTCTTTACCTCAACAGTAGAGCAATTATAGCACCTTTGTAAGCAAACTACAACCACTTTACACCTTATATCAGGTTTATTCTATCGGGATATTTTGCTTCCATGCTTGTAGACTCTTCCCTTATGGGGTAGAATATAAGTATTATACGACATAAATAAATACTAAGGGAGGACTAACTTATGAAATTAAGTGCAAGAAATCAGATTGCCGGTAAAATTGTTCGTGTTGAAGAGGGTGCAGTCAACGGCATTGTCGCTTTAGAATTCGATAGCGGTACTATTTCCGGAACAATCTCAATGGTTTCCATTAAAGAATTGGGACTATCCCCGGGCAAAGACGCTGTTGCCATAATAAAGGCTACTGAAGTTATGATTGGTCTTGGCAGTCTGACGTTAAGCGCCAGAAACAAAATCAAAGGTACAATATCCAGCATTCAGGAAGGCGCAGTCAATGCTATCGTCACCTTGGAGATTCCAGGGAACAATCATATTTCTGCTACTATTTCAATGGCTGCGGTCAAAGAACTTGAACTTGCCGTTGGTAAGGATGCCATTGCTGTAATAAAAGCCAGCTCTGTTATGTTTGGAGCAGAATAAAGCGTTTGCAGGCAAACTCTTGCGCCTGGGTTGGTCGCATAGCGACATCTACCTCTTATGCCGCAGTGTGTATCCCCCGGAGGGTTTTTATATAATAGGAAACGCAGTTTCCTATTATATAAAACAGCGGTCTGTCAGGAAGCTCAAACCGGTTCCCTGCACAGACCGCCGTTCTTTATATTTTCAAATCTTTAATCCTCCGCAGCCCTTGCCGCAATTTCCTTTTCCTGTACCTCTGCCGGTGCCTGTTCGTATCTTGCAAATTCATAAGCGTATGTACCTCTGCCGCCTGTCATAGAACGAAGTACTGTACAGTACCCGAACAGCCCTGTCATAGGAATGTCTGCTTCAATTACCTGTTTACCTCCGGCAATCGGATTCATTCCCAGCACGCGTCCGCGCCGTTTATTCAGATCTCCCATAACATCTCCTGTATAATCATCCGGAACAGTCACCTTGAGAGATGCAATTGGTTCCAGAAGAACCGGTCCGGCCTCCATAAATCCTTTTTTAAATGCCTGAGTTGTAGCTGTTTTAAATGCCATCTCAGAAGAGTCAACCGGGTGGTAGGATCCATCATACAATACCGCTTTCACACCTACAACCGGATATCCCGCAAGAGGACCCTTCAATACAGAATCCTGCAGTCCCTTTTCAACTGCCGGGAAGTAATTCTTAGGCACCGCACCGCCCACAACTACCTCTTCAAATACATAAGGAAGCTCCAGATCGCCTGATGGTTCAAATCTCATCTTAACATGTCCATATTGTCCGTGTCCGCCTGACTGCTTCTTATACTTTGTATCTACATCAGATTTCTTACGGATAGTCTCTCTGAATGCTACTTTAGGCATCCCTAATACAATTTCAACTTTATATCTGGCTGCAAGTTTACTTGCAGCAATCTCTAAATGCTGGTCCCCCATACCATATAGTAAAGACTGCCTGTTTTCACCATCATTTTTTGATTTCAATGTCATATCTTCTGCCATCATACGGGCAAGGGCCTGAGATACTTTATCTTCATCCCCTTTTGTTTTTACAGTGTATCTCATATATGTATATGGAACAGAATATTCTGTCTTCGCATAGGAAACCTGGGCTCCCTTTGTCGACAATGTATCACCGGTACGGGTATTGGATAGTTTTGCAATGGCACCAATATCTCCGGCAAACAGCTCCTCCACTTCTGAAGGCTTATTGCCACACATGGTATAAATCTTGCCTGGTTTCTCTTCTGCATCTGTATCCGCATTGTAAAGAATATCATCACCCTTAAGCACACCGGAGCACACCTTGATAAATGAGTACTTACCAATGTACGGATCAACCATAGTTTTAAATACGTAAGCAGTTTTCCCTTTAGAAAAATCATAGTTTGCTTCAAAAATCTCATTCGTAGTCCTGTTGATTCCTGCACATCTTCTTCTATCCGGGCTTGGGAAAAATCTAACAATATCTGACAGTAGATTTGCCACGCCATGAGCCTGAAGATTTGCCCCCATCGCCACCGGAACAATAGATCCGTCCATTACCTCGGTACGCATCGCGGAACGAATCTCTTCTACCGAGAATTCTTCCCCTGAAAAATACCTTTCCATGAAATCCTCACTGGTCTCCGCTACAGCTTCCATCAGAGAGTCTCTTAAAATCTCCAGGTTTGGCAGACAATAATCAGGAATCTCACATTCTTCCCTCTGTCCGGTTCCGGTATATCTTCTTCCTGCGTTCTTGATTATATTAATATAACCAACCAGCTTTTCATTCTCACGGATTGGCTGGAAATGAGGTGCAATCTTCTTTCCATACCGCTCTGTCAAATCTTCCACAACCTGTCTGAAGCTGGCATCATCCACATCCATTTCTGTTACGTAGATCATGCGAGGGAGATTATACTTATCGCACAATTCCCATGCCTTCTCCGTACCAACCTGTACGCCTGCCTTCCCTGATACTACGATAACCGCTGCATCTGCCGCACTTACTGCTTCCTCTACCTCACCGACAAAGTCGAAATATCCCGGAGTATCCAGAATGTTGATTTTCGCTTTTTCCCATTCAATAGGAATCAGAGATGTACTGATAGAGAAACCGCGCTTCTGCTCTTCTTTATCAAAATCACTGACTGTATTAGAGTCGGAAACTTTTCCCATACGGTTCGTTGCCCCTGATACATACAACATCGCCTCTGCAAGGCTCGTCTTGCCACATCCCCCGTGACCAAGCAATACTACATTTCTAATCTCGTCTGTCCTGTAAACCTTCATGCTGCTGCCTCCTTGTATGTCGTTATTATGCGCACTATCTAATTATACTTTTTCCGCACACATATTATGTATATATTGTACTAAAAAACTTTGGACATTACAACTCCTTTATGAATTTTTAACAAAAGAGTTCACAGGACATCACAGAGCTAAGAAGGAGGCCGATATTAAGATTAACTCAAGAAATTGTTCTCATTTCTTTTCATATATTACTGTCTCGTATGGCCGCAGCTCACCCGGCCTTTCCCCCTCTTTTGCATAGTTGCCAAGTATCTTTTCATATGTTGCAAGTTCTACATTCCCATTAAATACAGCTTCTCTTCCCCGGAGATTACATAACACAATAATTTCTTCAGCTCCAAGTATGCGGCGGTAAGCCAGTACATCTGGATTTTTCTTATCCAAAAATTCTATGTTCCCTTCCGCTATTACTGCTTTTTCTTTTCTAAGACGTATCACCTTTTTATAGAATGAGAGAATCGAACTCTCATCCTCAGCTTCTGCCTCAGCATTAATTGTCTTGTAATTATCCGGCAGGCTAATCCAAGGTTCCATTTCCGTAAATCCTGCATTATCCTTGTCCGACCACTGCATGGGAGTCCGCGCGTTATCTCTGGAACGTGCCGCCAGAATTTCCAATGCTTCTTTTTTTGTTTTTCCCTGTTTCAGCATAATGTCATAGTAGTTCAGACTCTCCACATCCCGATACCGGTCAATTGACTCATATCCTGCATTGGTCATACCCAGTTCCTCTCCCTGATAAATGTAAGGCGTACCACGCATCATATGTATGCTTGCTGCCAACATCTTGGCAGATTCCTTCCAATATCTTCTGTCATCTCCCAAACGGGATATTATCCTTGGCTGATCATGATTGCACCAGAATACTGCATTCCAGCCTTTTGCCTGCTGCATTCCCACTTGCCATATATCAAATAATTCTTTCAGGGCACTAATATCTGGTTCCATCAGCTCCCACTTATTTCCATCCCTATAGTCTATTTTTAAATGATGGAAATTAAAACACATAGTAAGTTCCTTTTCGTCCGGGTTAGAATACCTGATACAGTTTTCCAAAGAGGTAGATGACATTTCACCCACCGTCATCATGTCTTCAATTTCTGCATCACGAACCAGTTCCTTCAGAAAATCATGAACATGCCTTCCGTCTGTGTAGAATCTTCTTCCATCCCCCTCAAAATCATCTTTATATACTTCCGGCTTGGAAATCAAATTCACTACATCGAACCGGAACCCCTTGATCCCCTTCTCTTTCCAGAAACGAAGAATACTTTTCAGTTCTTCCCTTACTCTCGGGTTCTCCCAATTCAAATCAGCCTGTGTTGCATCATAAAGATGAAGATACCATTTTTTCAAATAAGGCACATACTCCCATGCCGGACCGCCAAATTTAGATTCCCAGTTCGTCGGAATCTGGTCCGGCCTGCCGTCTTTGAAGATATAGTAGTCCATATATTCAGGGTCGCCCCTCAATGCCTTTTGGAACCATTCGTGCTGTGTAGAAGTGTGGTTAAATACCATATCCAGCATCAAGGCTATCCCCTTTTTATCTGCTTCGGCAATCAATTCCTCCAGATCTTCCATTGTCCCGAACAAAGGATCTATCCTCCTGTAATCCGCCACATCATAACCATTATCATTCTGCGGAGATACAAAAAATGGAGTCAGCCACAGATAGTCAACCCCCAGGAACTCCAGATAACCCAGCTTCTCAATAATCCCCCTTAAATCTCCTATCCCATCACCATTTGAGTCTTTAAATGACTTTGGATAAATCTGATATACTACCTTACTTTTAAAATCTAACATAGCCAACTCCTCTCATCATCTCCAAACCAAGTAAAATATCCCTCAGCAAGCCGCAGGGTATTTTCCCCACGGCAGCCGCCAAATGGACATGCAAGCATGCCCGCCTGGCTCGTTGTCTTCGTGAGAATCAACTACTTGGAATCTGCTTTGCTTTCAAATGTTGCAACTATAGTTTCATTTGCCGCTGCCTGTATCCCTGTATGGAACTGAATATTCTCTGCATCGCCCTCTCCGGTGATGATACACACTGTCACATCCTGGTGCCCTGCTTCTTTAATTTTACTTCTGTCAAACTGAATTAAAGGTGTTCCTGCCGAAACAGTATCTCCTTCCTTTACCAGATATGTGAAGCCGTCACCTTTCATATCCACTGTGTCAATCCCTACATGAAGGAGCAGCTCCATACCATTATTCAGCATTAGTCCACAGGCGTGTCTGGATTCCTCCATCAACACCATCACTGTCCCGGCAGCCGGTGCACACAGCATCTCGCTTTCTGGAATGATTGCGAGACCATCCCCCATGATTCTTTCAGAAAACACACCGTCATTGACCTCTTTTAACGCGATTACCTTACCATCTAAAAATGCCTTTAATCCCTCTACAGTTTCTTCTATTTCAGCAACATTCTTTTCTGCGCTAATCTCCGTAAATACATCTGCCCGCATTCCATCGCCTTCTACATGAACTGGTTTGCCAATACCTCTTTGCTTCCCTACAATTATTGTTAGTGTGAAGGGAATCACAAATGCAATCGCCATGCAAATTGCAAAAGAAAACATGTACTTCGGCTGAATGGAAAGAATTCCCGGAAGCCCACCAACTCCGATAGCATTTGCTGTCGTCCCGGTTGCCACACATACTATAGCTGCTCCGGCTGATCCTATCATTCCGCATATAAATGGGAAAAGGTATTTCAAGTTAACTCCGAAGATTGCAGGCTCCGTAACACCCAGGTAACAGGATATAAATGCCGGTACATTTACTTCCTGGGCTTCTGCATTTTTTCTCTGCAGTGCAACCATTCCTAATACTGCGGAACCTTGTGCTATATTAGATAATGCAATCATAGGCCACAACATCGTTCCGCCATAATCCGCAATCAGCTGCAGATCAATCGCATTTGTCATATGATGAAGTCCGGTAATTACCAGAGGTGCATAGACAAATCCGAATACTGCACCGAATATAACTTTGAAAGAGCCTGTAATTCCTGCATAAACCACACTTGAAATAATTGAGCCTATCCTCCATCCGATTGGCCCCAATACAAAATGAGCCGCAATCACTGCCAAAACAAGACTACAGAATGGAACTATTATCATGGAAATCACCTGTGGTGTAATCTTCCGGAAAAATTTTTCTAGATACACAAGCGTAAACGCTGCCAAAATTGCAGGAATTACCTGGGCCTGATATCCAATCATATTAATTTTAAAATATCCAAAATTCCATACCGGAATATCTGCCGCTGCTGTTGATGCCACAGCATATGCATTCAAAAGCTGGCCAGATACCAGCGTTAATCCTAGAACGATTCCCAGCATCTGGGTGGTGCCCATTTTTCTCGTCACGGACCAGCAGATTCCTACCGGAAGCATATGGAACACAGCTTCACCTATGAGCCAGAGAAAATGATCAATCCCAGCCCAGAACTGGCTGATATCACACAATGTCTTTGTTCCATTCTCAAATATGTACAGACTGTCAATGCAGTTACGGAAACCCAGGATTAAACCTCCTACGATGATTGCAGGGATCAGAGGCGCAAAAATTTCTGCCAGTACTGACACAGCCCGCTGCAATATATTCTGGTTCTGCTTTGCAGCCTGCTTAACCGCATCCTTGGATACACCATCAATTCCCGCTATAACCACAAAATCATTGTAAAAATCTGCAACAGTATTTCCAATAATTACCTGAAACTGGCCCGCCTGTGTAAAACTACCTTTTACACTCTTTAAGGCTTCAATCTTCTTCACATCTGCTGCCTTCGTGTCATTAAGTACAAAGCGCATTCTTGTCATGCAGTGAGAAACCGCTGCAATGTTTTGTCTTCCTCCAATCAGTTCCAAAAGTTCTTTTGCATCCTCTGCATATCTGCCCATGGATTTACCTCCCAATCTCCTCATTCCCTGGTGTAACATACACCACGTTAATGATAAACGTCTTTACTCTTGTTTAAACAAGTTCCTTGATTATTTTATACCATACTTGTTTAAACAAGTCAAGCGTGATTTTATATTTTCTTACAGTTCAGTCATTCCCCTTTTACTATGTGTATATCCCGCTTTTTCCTTTCTGTCTTACTAACCTTTCCGCTCTGACTCACTTGACTTCTTTTTTTCATATATTATAATGAATACAGATGTTTAAACAAGCAAGAATGAAAAGGATGATATTATGCCAAAAGCAAAGTTTGAAGTAATTTATAAAGACCTGAAACGCAAAATTGAATCGTTGGAATATCCCAGCCTGGGACTGCTCCCCTCTGAAAATACAATGGTAGGGATTTATGGCTGCTCCAGAAATACCATCCGCCGGGCCATTGCAGAACTGGCAGAGGAGGGGTATGTACAGTCCCTACATGGAAAAGGCGTGCGCATTATCTATCAGCCAATAGATCAGGCATCTTTCACCATTGGAGGTATTGAATCTTTCAAAGAGTCCGCTGTCAGGAATCACAAAAAGTATTACACAGAAGTTATCCAGTTTGCAGAAATCACTGCCGATGAAAGGGTGGCCCAGAGGACAGGCTTTCCTGCCAATAGTGAACTCTACTATATTCAGCGTGTCCGCTATCTGGAGAACAAAGCACTGATTTTGGACGTGAATATGTTCTTCAAACCTATTGTTCCTGGTCTAACACCAGAAATTGCCAGAGATTCAATCTATGAATATATTGAAAACAAATTGGGAATGTCCATTATCACAAGTAAACGCAAAATGACTGTAGAGCGCGCTACAGAAATTGACGAAAAGCATCTGGAATTAAATGATTATAACTGCCTCGCCGTTGTCAGCGGACAAACTTATAATGGGGATGGCATTATGTTCGAGTATACCCAGTCCAGGCACCGCCCGGATTATTTTTGCTTTCAGGACACGGCTACAAGAAAACGTTGAAAATCACCACTAAATACTGATACCTCTTTCAATCTCCGAAAATGGCCTCGTTTCGATGAAAAAATGAAAAGTCTATGAGCAAAAATCCGGACGGAAAAGCCAAAAAAAAGGAAATGCAAAGCACTTGATTTTTCGGGTACTTTCGCTTATAATGATTTTAGTAAACTGAACTCTGTTCTAGACTACGTGTCAATTGTTAATTTTATATCATTTTATGAATTGCACGGTTTCATTACTACGGTTAATACACTTAAAATCGATAAAACTGAAAATCGCCTCCACAGCGGGGGATTTTAATAAGAACGGATCTGACGGCCAAATAAAACAAGACCTGAAGATTCTGAGAGGTTACAACAATCAAAGGAGGTATTTAGAAATGGAATTAAAACCAAATGTTAATTTCGAACGGTTTGAGGCTGCATTACAGGTTGTAGATGCGCACACCGTCGGAGAATTCTGCCGTGTGGTAATCGGAGGATTCCCGGAACCAGAAGGTACAACAATGATTGAAAAGAAAAACTGGATGATCAACAATTACGATCATGCCCGTACCGCTCTCATGTTTGAGCCAAGAGGACATCACGATATGTTTGGTGCATTCCTCTGTGAGCCTGTTAACAAAGAAGCAGATTTTGGGGTTCTCTTCATGGATACAGGCGGATATCTGAATATGTGTGGTCACTGTACAATCGGAAGTGTTACAGTTATTTTGGAAGCAGGGCTAAAGGAAGTGAAAGAAGGAACTAACCACGTAGTTCTGGATTCACCTGCCGGATTAATCCATACAGATGCAATTGTAAAAGACGGTAAAGTAGAGTCTGTAACATTAACAAACGTACCTTCTTTTGTTTACAAAGAAAACCTTTCCGTAACAATTGATGGAAAAGAAATTCCTTTTACCATTTCTTTTGGCGGAAGCTTCTTTGCTTTAGTTGACACAACCAAAATTGGAATGTCAGACATCAATCCTAAGACAATTCCTGATTTCCAGAAGCTGGGAATGCAGCTGCTTGAAGCAATCAACAAAGAGGTTTCTATCCAGCATCCTCTTCTCGACATTACTTCTGTTGATTTGGTTGAGTTCTATGGCCCTACACCAAATCCGGATCAGGCAACCATGAGAAATGTAGTTATTTTTGGGGAAGCTATGGCAGACCGTTCTCCATGCGGAACAGGTACAAGTGCAAAGCTTGCTACATTACATCACTGGGGAGAAATCGGTGTAGGCGAAGAATTTATTTATGAAAGCTTTATTGGAACCAGGTTCAAAGGCGTAATCAAAGAAACAACAAAGGTTGCTGATTACGATGCAGTAATTCCTATGATTACAGGAAGCTGTTACCTGACAGGTGTAGCTACATACTTAATCGATCCTACCGATCCTCTGAAGTATGGCTTCCAGGTAGGCTAATCAACTGCAGACTAGGCCTAGTTCATAGACAAGTCAAGACCTACAGGTTTTATCAATTTTATAAAAGGATTGCGGCAAAATAAAAAAATTATTTTGCCGCAATCCTTTTTAATATTGTATACTTCTTGAATTACTAATGCCCAAGAAGGTACATATGATTTGTCAAACTCTCATATTTCTTTCTAGTTTCCCTCCAAAGAACGTTTCTTTGTGATAGTCACTTTTTCATCATAGCATGTAAATATCTCATCCACTTTTTCCTTAGAAGGCTTTGGTGTTATCAGGCTTACAACCGGTACTACAACCAGGCCTGCAATCATCGCAACTGCTCCCGCATTAATCGGGGAAGCGATATAACCTATAAGCATATTTGAAACTGTAATGCCTACCCCTGTAATAAAACTTGCCCATACGGCAGCTCTGGTAACCCGTTTCCAATACAAGCCATATAAAAACGGCGCTAAAAACGCTCCTGCCAATGCACCCCAGGAAATTCCCATCAACTGTGCGATAAATGTAGGCGGGTCGAGGGCAATTACAACAGATACGGCAATGAAAAATACAATGAATAACTGCATCGTAATAACCTGCTTTTTCTCACTCATATTCTTCACAATATTATCTTTCAGCAAATCCAGAGTCATTGTAGAGCTTGAAGTCAGAACCAGTGCTGCCAGTGTGGACATGGATGCAGAAAGTACCAGCACCACTACAATACCAATTAACAAATCCGAGAGTGTAGAAAGCATATAAGGTATAATACTGTCGTAAATTACTGCTCCCGTACCTGCATCGTGGATTGCTGCATTATCAAAAAGTCTCCCAAACCCTCCCAAAAAGTAACTGCCCCCTGCAATTACAATGGCAAAAAGGGTAGAAATAACAGTTCCTGTGTTAATAGCCTTTTCATCTTTAATCGCATAGAACTTATTAATCATCTGCGGTAATCCCCAGGTTCCCAGCGAGGTCAGTATGACCACACCAAGGAGATTCACCGGGTCCGGTCCGAAAAAGGAGGCAAATGCTCCAGGCTGTCCCTGAGTCACTGGCATATCGCTTGGAATCTGCGCCAGTGACTGAACTGCATTCAGAAATCCACCTTGCCCGCTGAGCACAGAAGCAATAACTGCCGCAATCCCCCCCAGCATGATAATGCCCTGTATAAAATCATTGATGGCTGTTGCCATGTAGCCCCCAAGAATGACATACACTGCCGTAAATACTGCCATGGCAATCACACAATATGTATAAGGAATATTAAATGCCATTCCAAATAACCTGGACAATCCATTATATACTGATGCAGTATACGGTATCAAAAAAACAAACACTATTATGGATGCTACAATCTTCAAAGCCCTGCTTCCATAGCGCTCCCCAAAGAAATCCGGCATAGTTTTGGAATTCAAGTGCTGAGACATAACCTTTGTCCTTCTTCCCAGTACTACCCATGCCAGGAGGCTTCCTATCAGCGCATTGCCGATTCCAATCCAGGTAGAAGAGACTCCATATTTCCATCCGAATTGTCCGGCATACCCTACAAATACTACCGCTGAAAAATATGAAGTGCCATAAGCAAATGCCGTAAGCCACGGACCTACAGAACGTCCTCCCAATACAAATGAGTCCACACTTCTGGCATGTCTTCTGGAATAGATACCCACACCTACCATTACAGCAAAAAATATAATCAGTAAAGTTAGTTTAATCCCCATTTCTCATCCTCATCTCTCTTTTTTACTTTTACTAATCCACTTTAAAGCGTTACGCTTTAAAGCGCTAAAACGCACAAACATATACTATCATATTGTCTGTGCTCCTGTCAACAATAACAGCAGAATCCCCCTTGGATGCTGCTAAAAAGCAGTATCACAGGGGGGATTCATCTTATCTCACTTTTTTTCATTGACTGACTACTTCATCTGATTTACCCGGTCTTGTATGGTCTTGTTAAAATTCTCTATCCTGCGGCTGTAAGGCTCATTCATATAAATAGAATTCAGCATAAAGTCTGCAGTTGCCAGGTTATTTGCAATGGGAATATCATATACAACTGCAATCCGAAGTAAAGCCTTCACATCAGGGTCATGAGGCTGTGCCTCAAGAGGGTCCCAAAGGAAAATCATGAAATCAATCTGCCCCTCCACAATTTTCGCGCCTATCTGCTGGTCTCCTCCCAGAGGCCCGCTGCAGTATCCTCTTACCGGAAGTTCTGTCCTTTCCGCAATCAACTTCGCTGTGGTTCCTGTTCCACATAAAAAGTGACCTTTTAATATATCCTTATTCCTGTCACACCAGTCCACCAATTCTTTCTTCTTGCCATCATGGGCTACCAGTGCAATATGTTTTGCTTTTCCTATTTCCATTGTTACATAGCTATCTTCTAACATCATGTTCCTCCTGCTATCCTTTTTTTGCTTATACATCTAAGGCTTGGTATTTTCAAGCCTTAGCCGCAAAGTATATCCTGTCGACTTGCTTATACTACTTAGTGAAACATTGAACACTTGGCGAGGTGTTTCACGAGCATAGTGGGAAAGTTCACCCTTGTGGTGAGGTCTTTTCGAGCCTAGTGTGAAGGTTCACCACTGGTGTGTTTTTCCGAACTTAGCAGCATGGTTGTTTCCTTAGTGACATGGATGTTTCCATTTACTTAGCCTAACTGCTCCATGGAATGAAAACGGATGGATGCCAGCAGGCCTATAATTACAGTTATTATAATACTATAAATCAGGATAATTGGGAAGACGAAATCCACATTCACCGTAAATCCAACTAACGCCGCAACTCCAACTCCCAGTCCCAGCAAAGTCATTTGAATCAGCGCCCGGATGATATCCTGCCCTGTCTTTCCCAGAGTGTCCCCCAGGAGACAATGGGCCACTACTTTCGTATACATACGGTTAGCCTGTAAAACCGTATAAATTAATATTGCCATTATAACTTGAAACGGGCTGATTTTCCAGGCAACACCAAATATAATACAAAGAATACAGCCGTCTATAAGAGCTTTGATATGTTCCATCAGTGTGGAATACCACAATTTTTTGACCGGGCTGTCTGGAATCAAAAACAGATACGGATTTTTTAGTTCATTTTCCCATTTCCCCAGATATCCCGTTAATATCAACGTCATGTAAGCAATAATTCCAAGCAGGAACATTTCAGGCATACCAGACTCCATAGCACTGTCCTTCATAACGCGGGAAAGCAAAACTGCAATACCGAGTGTCAAAAGGGTCATCTTAGAAAAAACAAAGTACTTTTCTTTCTTGTATTCCAAAAGCTGCCTGTAAAATATAGCTCTGGCTCCGGTCACATTAAAGTTATCATTCACACGGCGGAATTTCTTTTTCTTTTTTTCTATTCCGATTACCATCTCGCCGCTTTTGCTCCGCCTTTTCATCTCCGCATAGTTATCCGCAAACTTGGCGGCATCTTCATAATATCCGCCTTCACACTTCATACGCCATGCCACAACCAGCAGAAAAATAACTGTCAGCAGATATAGCAGGGCACACACCATATTCAGGCTTGATGGGCCTAAGAGAATCAGATGATATACCGCAATATTCCATCCTACCACCGGAATCATCTGTAACCCCGGCCAGTCAATAAAAGCGAAGGCAGACTCCAGAGATACCCCATATTTTCTAAAATACATCACAATAAACAAAGCAACTCCAACCAGGAACGCCTTGATAATCCTGCCAATCCATTTCATAACACCAGCCGGAATCCTGTCATTGGTGTACAAATACACCATGATGCTCCCTTCCAGCACAAGTTCCAAAACACATCCCGTCAGGAAGAACAGCAGCATCTTCCACACAGCAACTTGAAACACAGTTACTCCGCTGATGAAGAACAAAATCCCCACTACAACCGACATCAAATAGTTCATCCATGCACTATGAAGCAGTATTGCCTTGGGGCTGATCGGGGACGGAAACACGAAATGAGCATGTGCAGGCCGGAATATAACCCCTTTTTTAGACGAGTAACTGACAAAATTACCGAGAAACGCATATAGCGTCCACACTGTCACGATTGCCAGGAGACCTTTAACTGATCCAAAATGAACCGACTTCACCAGCTGTCCAAGCATTACCAAAATAAAGACTGCATAAAGCACGGCCCCAATGATAATTAAAAGAGAGACCGGCTTTTTCAGAGCCTTTTTTACATTATTTATAAAGCTTCTTTTTGTCAGATATAATAATGCTTTCATACTTCTTCACCGCCTGTTTCCCAGCTCTCTGTCATCTCAAAGAACAAGTCATCTAAATCTTTTTCCCCCACCTCATCTTTCCGGTAGGAGCCTATGATACGGCTCTTTTCCATTACAAACATAATATCCCACAATTCCTCTACCATCTCCAGCATGTGTGTACTAATCAGGACTGTTACTCCTGTATTGCGCAATTCAAGCACCATGTCTTTTAATTCTTTAATTGCTTTTGGATCCAGCCCCACCATAGGCTCATCCAGGAGAATCACTTTCGGATTGATAGCAAGGGCACAGCATATGCTCACCTTCTGCATCATTCCCTTGGATAATTCATTCCCCAATTTATCCTGCTTATCATACAAATCAAAACGTTTGAGCATCTCTTCCACCTGCTCATCTGTAACAGGGCTGTCATATGCCTTTCGTACATATTCAATATGCTCTCTTACAGTGAGTGCCTCAAACATAGATGGTATCTCCGGAACATAGGCAAACATCCTTTTTGCCTCAAGCCGCTTTGAACCAATTCCCTGTATTCCAATCCGGCCGGTATATCTTAACAGTCCGGCAATGCATTTTATAATGGTGGATTTTCCGGCTCCATTTGGCCCCAGCAGAATTCCCACCTTTCCATCCGGAATGAAAAAACTAACCTTATCCACCGCCAGATGTTTTCCATATGATTTACTCAATTCTTGTATTTCCAGCATAATTCCCTCCTGTTAATAAAACTCTCGCATTATTGTACTACTTATATAATACAATAATACGAGAGTTTTCTAATCTTGTCAATCATCTTTTTAATTCCTGTATCCTTGCTTATACTACTTAGTGAAACATTGAACACTTGGTGAGGTCTTTCCGAACTTAGTGTGAAAGTTCACCAGTGGTGTGTTCTTTCGAACTTAGCAGCATGGTTGTTTCCTTAGTGACATGGATGTTTCCTTGCAGTCACAGATAAAACACTTCTCCGTCATCCGGCACATACAGATTTCCGTGATAATATTGACTTCCTTCTTTTTTATAAAGAGTCTTACGTTCCCTTAAATGAGTCTCCTCCGTATGATAGAGAATCAGGTTAGAAACCTTCAGTTCCTGGGCAATGCAGCACGCTTCCTTTACCGTGCTGTGGTGTTTTTCATAAGGCTTAAATTTCTCCGCCTCACTGTAAAGACAAAAAGCTTCATGCATCAGCCAGTCACTTTCCCTTACATACTCTTCCTCACACGAATTATAAGGCTCGTCTCCACAGCAGGACAGTTTTTTGCTGTCCGGTGTCCATAAGGTAAATCCAAACTGCTTTGCTTTCGTAGAGCCAATATCAAAAAAGGTTACTTCACAGCCCACGATTTTTCTCTTCTCTCCATTCTCAACAGAAATCAGCCGGATACTCTCTCCCATATGTTTTGTCACCTTTTTTTGGATTGTAAGCCCTGTTATCGTGGTAATAATATCAATCAGGCCGCTGTGGCAGTAAATCCGCAGCTCTCCATCGTACTTCCCTTGATTCATCTTCTGTCCTATTATCCGTATCAGCCACACAAGTCCAAGTAAATGGTCGATATGTTCATGGGTAATAAAAATATCATGAATATCTTCCAAAGGAATTCCAGCCTTCTTCAGGATACCCAAAATCTGATTTCCGCCCCCTGTATCCACTAAAAAATGCCGGTTTCCTTCAGACAGTGCAAAACACGTATTATAACACTCTGTCACCGTAGCGTTTCCTGTACCTAAAATCGTCAGCTTCATGCCTTTCTCCTGCTTTCTGTCCCCTGTTTTTCCAGTCGTCTACTCGTAATGTTTCATAAGAGACTGGGTTCCCAAATCTCCATATCCTTCAGCTTCCAGTTCCTCATAATTAGCAAGCACCTGGCTGAGCACCCCCAAATCCAGACCACTCATATTTGCCTCAAGTAATGCAAGCTTCATATCCTTGATAAAATGCTTTATGAAAAATCCAGGCGCATAATCCCCTGCTAAAATTTTAGGTCCAAACGTATCCAACTGCTTACTCCCGGCTGCACCTGTAGAAACAGATTTTAAAACTGTCTCCAAATCAAGTCCCTTGGACTTTGCATAGGTAAGAGCCTCACAAACTCCGGAAAGTGTGCCTGCAATGATAATTTGATTCGCCAGTTTGCAGTGCTGTCCGCATCCAGCCTTTCCCTGATAGTTAATATTGGTCCCCATTGCCTCAAAAAGAGGCAGACAAGCATCATAGTCTTCCTTATCACCACCCACCAGAATGGATAAAGTTCCGTCTTTTGCCCCAATATCCCCTCCTGTTACAGGTGCGTCCAGTACATGGAAGCCGTTCTTCTTCCCTTCTGTATAAACTTTCTCTGCTATTTGAGGGCTGGTTGTTGTCATATCAATCAGGTAAGTGCTTTCTTTGGCACTATCTAAAATATTACCGGCGTCAAAATACACTTCCTCCACATCCTTAGGGAAGCCTACCATCGTAATCACTGCTTCGCATTCCTTTACACAGTCCTTAATACTGTCATGAAACATAGCACCTTCTGCAATAATATCTTCTACTTTCCCCTTGTTCCTGGCATAGATATGCAGTTCAAAGCCTTCCTTCATTAAATTTCGCACCATAGATTTTCCCATGATTCCTACTCCAATAAATCCGATTTTTTTCATTATTCTTCTCCTTTTCTATTTTGGTTTTTACACTACAAAAGTTTCATCAACATAAATTATGTGTTTATATAAGTTTACATTTAACCTTGTTTTTTGTCAATTTGTTCCCTAAATAATGGCTTGTACTATTTTTAATTGAGCGGTACTCTTCACCGCCCAACTCGTGTCAGATTCTTTCAAAATAGGTAATATCAATTTCCTCTATTGTTAGGTTCATCCTAGGATTTCCCAATTTCTGTCTAACCTCTTCAATAACCGATCTATATGCATTCCAGTAATTCGCCTCAGTTACGATTCCACCGGGAACTCTTGTACTCTCAACCATAAAAACGGTACTGCCATTAAGTTCTCCATTGTCTTCATTAACAAAATATCTGTCATGTATCTCCCCTGAAACATTAATACCAGTTTCCTCATAAATTTTCTCTGCAGCCACATCCCAAATATCACCAATCATAGTTGTTGTGTAATACTCAGGGTCAAGTCCTAAAAATGAAATTGAATAACGCTCTGTTTCCATAATTCACCACTAATACGCTTTTATATAGTAAGCGTTTAATTTCGGGGTGTGCCCAGAACTTTCCGGAACCCGATTGATAGGATTCCGGTATGCTAACATTTTACTCTGTCTTATTACTGCATTTTTCCTGGACGTTTTCATTCCAGGGAGCCA
>JACERV010000044.1 GCA_013911065.1 Ruminococcus sp.
CAGCTGTCGTACTGTATAATTAACATTGGTGTTTTTATTTATTTGCATAATTAATTATACCAAAAAATCGCTGAAGTCTCACGACCTCAGCGATTTTTCTTGTAAGGGAGTTTTTTTACAGCCCCTTCCTTTTTGGTACAAGAAGAGGGTATGATGAAACCATAAAAAGAAGAACGGAATAAACGTTATCAATATTATAAATAATTGAGGAGAAATCTTTAAAAATATTTGGATCGGGTAAAGGTAGCAAAAATAGATAAAATGGCATTTGGAGGTGATTTGGATGATAATTAATTAAAATCGAAAATTTGCGGAACAACTGCTAATCAATTTACTAAGGTGCGAAGGTACTAGTAATGATTCCTTATTTGGAGGTGCGCTTATGTTGAAAGGATTAAAAAAGGTAATATCAATAGCTCTTGCAGTAACGATTCTTTGTTCCTCTTTTGTGAAACCGGTATTTGCTAACGATACAAAACTAGATAATAAAACTAATTTTAACTTTATTAGTACAGACTTTGATAATGTAGAGTATACTTATGAAGAGGATGGTAGTAGTTACAAAGTATTAGAGAGTATGAATGAAAGTTTGGATCATATTCATACTAGAATTTATATAAAAGTAGGTAGTGAATATGAACTTTTAGAAGAATATGATACAACTGTTCAAAAAGAAAACGAAGATACTATTAAGGTTATTAAAAATGAAGCAGGGCAAGTGACAGAAGAAATCATAAATATTGGTGGTTTTACTACAAATACTGATTCTGATATGGTTGCTGAAGCCGATTCCACATTACCTGGAGTTGCCCGAGCGGGATGGGAATTTGTTACCTTTTATACCGGCAGCACATATATTGAAAATTTTACGTATTCTGTTGTTGTAGCTATCCTTGTGGGTATAGTTTCGGGAGGCTTAGGATTGGGTGTTGTGTCGTCAGCGATAGTCGGTTCTGTTGCTGGAGTTATAGTGAATGAGCGTGTTCCTAGCGTATACTTTAGGAGATGGGTATACTATTATCGTGATTCATCTGGCGTGGTGACACAAGTCAAATCTGATAATGATTTTTACTATGATAGTGCTTATAACTATTATATAGGTAATGCAACGAAAATTTGGACAGGAAAGTTTCCTTGGTAGCACAGTGCGTGTGACGAGATTGAGGGTGTTTTAACATGAAGAGATATGTTGTTCAATTAATAAAAGGTTTTGTGATATAGTTGAGCGTATTTTGTGTGGTATATTTAATTGAGCACATGTTTTTTGAAAATGCCAAAAAGGATATCACTGGGTATTTTGGAGTTTTTGTGAGTCTTTTTATAGTATATGCAGTTCGTATGAAATATAAAATGGATGATGAATCAGAAGAAGATGAATTTTAGTCTTGAATGAAAAGATAAACAGTAGCTTTCACCAGGGATAAGTTTTTGATGTGAAAAAGGTTTATCCCTGGTAATTATATATTATAATTAGGTTGAATTAAGTAAAACATTTGACTTTTGAGCAAGCAATGTAATAAAAATTTGGGCAGAAATGTTCCCAGGTGATTTTAAGATGTGAGAAATTTAAAGGTATGTTGGTTATGAAGTGTTATATTGTTGAGTTGATAAAAATGTTTGTGAAAATATTGAGTGTATCTTGAGTGATTTATTTAATTTATCATATACTGTTTGAAGATGTCAGTATAAATGTCGGTGGTTTTTTTTGTGCTTTTATAGGTTCTTTTATAGTATCAGCAGTTCGTTTAAAGTACGAAATGGATGATGAATCATAGTCTAAAGCCGGGGAAATGGGCTGTTTCTTATTCAATTTTAATCTATAAAGTCGTTCAATAAATAGTCCTGTTATTCTCATATGAGAGAATTTAAGATAAAACTATAAGAGTGCACTTATAAACCTTCGGGACATTCAGTGGCAGTGGGGATTATACTGCACTTCAAAGTGAATGCTCTGGAAGACAGGTGCAAACATTGATGATGTTTAATGGATGCAACAAAAGTCTAGACAGGAAAGTTTCCTTGGAAGGACAGTAGGGGGAAGCTTGAGGAGGTATATTGTATGAAGAGTTATGCTGTTCAATTAATAAAAAGTTTTGTGATAATATTGGGCGTATTTTGTGCGGTGTACTTAATTCAGCACACATTCTTTGAAAATTCCAAAGAAAATATAGGTGGATATTTTGGGAGCTTTATAGGTACTTTTATCGTATATGCAGTTCGTTTAAAATATAAAATGCATGATGAATCGGAAGAAGATGATGAATTTTAGTTTAGAATAAAAGGTAAAATAAAACGATACTGAGAGTCTTTCAAGCGGGGTGGAAATTTGTTCTTGTACATACTGGTAGTACATGTATGGATGATTTTACATATTTTGTCGTTGTAGATATCTGTGTCTATATTTTCTGAGGGCCTGAGAGTGGGTATTGTGTGGATATATAATGGGTGTTTATACAAAAAAAGTGTCGTTCATTAAATAATCCTATTTTTCTTGCACAAAAGGATTTAAGATAACATATGAAAAGGAGGCTGGTATAGATGATAACAGTATTATGGAGTAATTGGGGCGAGATATTAAAAAAGATACTTGGTTAGTAAAAAGAAAAGACAGCACTCGCCAGGGATAAACTTTTCGATGTAAAAAAAGTTTATCCCTGGCATTTATTATGTTGTACTAAAGGTAAATTAAGTAAAATTCTTGTAAAAGATGTTGCAATCCCTATTAAATCGGGTATAATGGAAGAGTAGATAAAATCATTACAGTTCAGTCATAAGTATATAGTTGGACTTCAACACAAACTTATAGAAAGAAAGGAGATATTAAGATATGAAGGTACAAAATATTACAGACATAGAAGCATTTTTTAAAGTAGTAGACGCATGTAAAGGAAAAGTAGAATTAGTAACAGGTGAAGGTGACAGACTGAACCTGAAGTCCAAGTTGTCTCAGTATGTATCAATGGCTAACATCTTCTCTAACGGTGAGATTCCAGAACTGGAAATCATTGCATATGAAAAGGAAGATACAGATAAATTGATCAATTTTATGATTAATGGCGGACAATAATCAGCGTTGATAATAAGAAATGAGTGTATGAGGGCAGTTCTCTTAGGGAGGAATGCCCTCTTTCATGTAGCATCCAGCAGGAAACACAATTTCCTGCTGGATGAAAATCAAGAGGTGAAGGATGGATTTTGCACATTTACATGTCCATACAGAATATAGTCTTCTGGATGGTTCAAATAAGATAAAAGAATATGTGGCCAGGGTGAAGGAACTAGGCATGAACAGTGCTGCCATTACAGACCATGGTGTGATGTATGGTGTTATAGACTTTTACCGGGAGGCCAAGAAACAGGGAATCAAGCCCATCCTTGGATGTGAAGTGTATGTAGCGCCCAACTCCCGGTTTGACAGAGAAATAAATGGCGGAGATGACAGATATTATCATTTAGTGCTGCTGGCTGAAAATAATACCGGATATGCAAACCTGATGAAAATTGTGTCCAAAGGTTTCGTGGAAGGGTATTATTATAAGCCACGTGTGGACAAGGCACTGCTTCGGGAATACCATGAAGGAATTATTGCGCTGAGTGCTTGTCTGGCTGGTGAAGTGCAGCGGTATCTGACGAAAGGACTGTACGAGGAGGCAAAAAAGTCTGCTCTTGAATATCAGGATATTTTCGGGGAAGGAAATTATTTTCTGGAATTACAGGATCATGGGATACCGGAGCAGGCCCTTGTAAACCAGCGTATGCTGAAGCTGTCCGAAGAGACGGGGATTGAACTGGTTGCTACCAATGATGTGCACTATACCTATGCTGAGGATGAAAAGGCTCATGATATCCTGCTTTGTATTCAGACTGCAAAGAAATTGCAGGATGAAAACAGGATGCGCTATGAAGGCGGGCAGTACTATGTGAAGTCCCCGGAGGAGATGGCGCGGTTATTTCCGTATGCGCTGCAGGCATTGGACAATACACAGCGGATTGCCGACAGATGTGACGTGGAAATTGAGTTCGGCGTGACAAAGCTGCCTAAATATGATGTACCTGACGGTCTCACTTCCTGGGAATATTTGAATAAACTGTGTTTTGAAGGTTTGGATAAGCATTATGGGAATCCTGACAGGGAATTGAAGGAACGTTTGGAATATGAGCTGAATGTCATAAAGAACATGGGATATGTGGATTACTTTCTGATTGTATGGGACTTCATTAAATATGCGAAGGACCACGGTATCGCTGTAGGGCCGGGAAGAGGTTCCGCCGCAGGAAGTATTGTTTCCTATTGCCTGGAGATTACGAATATAGACCCTATACATCATCAGCTTTTGTTTGAGCGTTTCCTGAATCCGGACCGTATATCCATGCCTGATATTGATATAGACTTCTGTTATGAAAGACGGCAGGAAGTCATCGATTATGTGGTGCGCAAATATGGCAAAGACCGGGTGGTGCAGATTGTAACATTTGGTACCCTGGCTGCCAGGGGAGTTATCCGGGATGTGGGGCGTGTCATGGATTTGCCCTATGCCTTTGTGGATACCATTGCCAAGATGATTCCCACGGAATTAAATATGACCATTGACCGGGCTTTGCAGGTGAATTCGGAACTGCGCAAAACCTATGAGACTGACGAGCAGGTAAAGTATCTGATTGATATGGCAAAACGTTTGGAAGGCCTGCCGCGTCATAGTTCGATGCACGCTGCCGGTGTTGTGATCAGCCAGTTGTCAGTGGACGAATATGTACCCTTGTCTAAAGCTCAGGATGGCTCTATCACGACTCAGTTTACAATGAATACTCTGGAAGAGCTGGGACTTCTGAAAATGGACTTCCTGGGTCTTCGGACATTGACGGTAATCCAAAATGCCGTAATATTGGCGAAAAACAAGAATCCAGAATTGGATATGGACACCATTGGGTACAATGACCAGAAGGTGCTGGATTATATAGGAACCGGTAAGACAGACGGCATTTTCCAGTTAGAAAGTGCGGGAATGAAGAGTTTTATGAAGGAACTGAAGCCCCACAGCCTGGAGGATATCATTGCCGGAATCTCTTTGTACCGTCCGGGGCCAATGGATTTTATTCCCCAGTATATCCGCGGGAAAAATAAAGCAGGTGCTATTACCTATGACTGCCCTCAGCTGGAGCCGATTCTTGCGCCTACCTATGGCTGTATTGTATATCAGGAACAGGTTATGCAGATTGTACGGGATCTGGCAGGATATACCCTGGGACGAAGTGATTTGCTTCGCCGTGCCATGTCCAAGAAAAAGGGCGATGTCATGCAGAAAGAGCGGCAGGTATTTGTTTACGGAGACAAGGAGACAAATGTTCCGGGCTGCATTGCCAACGGCATTGATGAAAAGGTTGCCAATAAAATTTACGATGAAATGATTGATTTTGCCAAGTATGCGTTTAATAAGTCTCACGCTGCTGCCTATGCAGTGGTTTCCTATCAGACAGCATATCTGAAATACTATTATCCCGTGGAATTTATGGCGGCCCTGATGACGTCTGTGATTGAAAATCCATCCAAGGTGGCAGAATATATTTATAGCTGCCGTCAGATGAATATTCAGATTCTATCCCCGGATATTAATGCGGGAATCGCAAATTTCTCCGTAGACGATGGGAAAATCCGGTACGGACTGGCGGCAATTAAGGGCGTCGGGAAGCCGGTTATAGAAGAAATTGTAGCGGACCGGGAAGAATTTGGGCCATTCAAAAATCTGGAAGACTTTATCAGCAGATTATCTGTGAAAGATGTATTGAATAAACGTGTGATAGAAAATTTCATTAAAGCTGGTGCGCTGGATGGTCTGGGTGGTACAAGAAAGCAGTTTATGAGCATTTATATACAGATTGTGGACCACGTGAATCAGGAAAAGAAATACGCCATGACAGGGCAGATGACTCTGTTCGACCTGGTGGATGAGGAGCAGAAGAGCGAATTTGAAATCAAGCTGCCGCCTGTGGGAGAGTATTCTAAGGAAAATCTGCTTGCCTTTGAAAAAGAAGTTCTGGGTGTGTATATCAGCGGTCATCCATTGGAAGAATACGAAGAGAAGTGGCGCAGATCCATCTCGGTTACAACTGCAGATTTTCAGCCGGATGAGGAAACCGGGCAGACAAAAGTTCATGACGGTGCAATTGAAATTATCGGAGGCATGATTGTCGATAAAACGGTGAAAAATACCAGAAACAATCAGATGATGGCTTTTCTGACATTAGAGGATCTTCTGGGTACTGTGGAAGTTGTAGTATTCCCCAGAGATTATGAAAAAAACCGTCTTCTTCTTGAGGTGGATAATAAAATATTTATCCGTGGAAGAGTTTCCGAGGAAGATGAAAAAGCAAGTAAGCTCATATGTGAGCGGATCATTCCCTTTGAGCAGACAAAGAAAGAGCTTTGGCTTCAGTTTCCGGACAAAGAGGCATTTTTGGAAGAGGAACAGATTGTATACGGGTATCTGGCAGATTCTGAGGGCGAGGATGAAGTCGTAATTTATTGTGAGAGGGAGAGAGCTGTAAAGCATCTCCCAAGAAACCGTAATATTAATATAAGCTCCCAGGTATTGAGCAAATTGATGAACCATTTTGGTGAGAAACGGGTAAAAGTGGTAGAAAAACCTATTGAAAACCACTTATAAATAGGTTAAAATAGTACCCAAAGTGTTAAAAATTAGGCAGTCCTTATTATACCGTTTGCTGTATGCGGCTTAGAAGGCGTATAGAAAAATGCAGGCATTATTGAGAAAGGTGGACAAAAACATGGCAGAAACAAAGGCAGTTAGAAAAAACCTGGAGGAAATCGAAGATAGAATCCGCACAATTGGTGTTCTTACAAGCGGCGGTGACGCCCCTGGTATGAATGCGGCAATCCGCGCCGTAGTCAGAACGGCTCTTTCCAAAGGAATAAAGGTGCGTGGAATCAGAAGAGGATACCACGGACTTTTAAAAGAGGAAATTATAGATTTATCCGCAAGAGACGTCTCTGATACAATCCAGCGCGGGGGTACGATCCTTCAGACTGCACGCTGCCAGTCTATGCGTACAGAAGAGGGACAGCAGAAAGCAGCAGCTATATGCAAGAAATATGGAATTGACGGCCTTGTGGTCATCGGGGGAGACGGTTCTTTCGCCGGTGCACAGAAACTGGCAAACCTTGGCGTGAACACAATAGGGCTTCCGGGAACCATTGACCTGGACATTGCATGTACAGAGTATACCATCGGATTTGATACGGCTGTGAATACAGCAATGGAAGCCATTGATAAGGTGCGTGATACATCAACATCTCATGAAAGATGCAGTATTATCGAGGTAATGGGACGTGATGCCGGATATATGGCATTGTGGTGCGGTATAGCCAACGGTGCAGAAAGAATTCTGCTGCCGGAGGAAAAAGACTACGATGAAGAAGCGTTGATTCAGGATATTCTGGAGAATAAAAAGCGGGGTAAGAAAAACTACATTATCATCAATGCAGAGGGTGTAGGTGATTCCATCAATATGGCGAAGAAAATTGAGGAAGCTACCGGAATTGAGACAAGAGCAACGATTCTTGGACATATGCAGCGCGGCGGAAGCCCTACATGTAAGGATAGAGTATATGCATCTACTATGGGAGCCATTGCAGTGGAACTTCTCTGTTCAGGAAAGTCAAACAGGGTAGTAGGCTATAAGAATGGAAGCTTTGTTGATTATGACATAGAGGAAGCATTGGCTATGAAGAAAGAGATTCCTGCCCACCAGTATGAAATCTCAAAAATATTAGCAATCTAGGAGACGGTGACATTGAGTGTGGAATGTAAAAGGACGGCACCTATTGGTGTGTTTGATTCAGGTGTCGGAGGTCTGACGGTCGTGCGGGAGATGATAAGACAGCTTCCCGATGAAAACATCGTGTATTTTGGGGATACTGCCCGTGTTCCTTATGGGAGTAAATCCCAGAATACAATTATCCGGTTTTCCGAGCAGATTATCCGGTTTCTGAAAAAAAAGCAGGTAAAAGCAATTGTAATTGCGTGCAATACTGCCAGTGCTCTTGCACTGGATGCTGTCCGGGATGAGTTTGACGTCCCTATTCTAGGGGTTGTAACCCCTGGGGCAAGAGCTGCCGTAGAAGCTACGAGGAACAGGAAAGTAGGTGTGGTAGGTACGGACGCAACGGTCCAGAGCGGCGTATACACTAAAATAATCCACGGGATGAACCCGGAGATTACTGTAATAGAAAAAGCCTGCCCTTTGTTTGTGCCATTGGTGGAGGAAGGGTTTAAAGAGCATAAGGTAACACAGGAAATCATAGATTTTTATCTGGATTCCATAAAAAAAACAGATATTGATGCTATGATACTTGGCTGTACCCACTATCCCCTTCTGCGCTCCAAAATACGCGCATATATGGGAGAAAAGATACAGATAGTTAATCCTGCATATGAGACTGCGATGGATTTAAAGAAACTATTGGAGGAGCGGGATATGGTCAATGATGGAATAAAGGAACCGCATAGCCGTTACGAATTCTTTGTCAGCGATGCCGCGGAAAAGTTCCGTCATTTTGCAAACACTGTGATGCCATTTGACATCTCAACAACCAATGTGGTGAATATAGAAGAATATTAGGTGAAGAATATGACAAAGGATGTACTGGTCAGTATATCAGGACTGCATATGGACACTCTTTCAGGCATGCTGAACGGAGATGATGAGGCCATAGAAGTCCTAACCCCTGGAAACTACTACTGTAAGAATGGAAAACATTACGTTATTTACGATGAAGTAATGGAAGGAATGCACGGGACAATAAAAAACAGGATAAAGATTACCGGTACAGACAGTGTTGAAATTATGAAGACCGGCCTATCAAACACCCATATGGTTTTTGAAAGGAACAAAAAGAATATTACTTATTATCAGACTCCATTTGGACAGATGTTGATTGGTGTCAAGACCAGGAACATGGAGATTAATGTCACAGAGGAAAATATTGATGTCAGTGTGGATTATGAGCTGGATATCAACTATGAACCTTTGGCAGATTGCAAGATAAAGATGGAGATTTATGCAAAGGGGTCTGACCCTTTTGCGTCGAACTGTTAAAGGAATAATAAAAAACCGCAGCCTCTGAGGATATTCAGATTGCTGCGGTTGTTTTTACTTTTTGTCTTTTTTGAATCTGTCCAGGAATCCCTGCTTTTTGGGGGGAGCTTCCAAAGGACCGCGGACACCTCTTACACTTGTTATGTAAATACCGCTGACTGTTGCCTTTACTTCCTTCTTAATAGGAATTAACGGGAACACTTTCGCGTCACACATCAGTGTCATTACTCTTGGTCCGACTTTCGCTTTTACTACCGGTACTTTGCTGCGCCTTAAATACTTGGGTGTATTCTCGATTACAATGGCAGGAAAACCGGCGTCTTTTAGTTTCATCTTGCCTTTATCAATGATCAGCATGGTTACATTCTGTGCTGCCGCATCCAGTTGTTCTTTCTGTGCCGCCTGCTTTTTCTCAGCTCTCTTGCCGAAGAAATAGAGGACAACCAGCAAAACGATTAAAACAACTAATACGATGAGCATGATCCATAATCCTAAATTCACGACGAACCCTCCTAAAATACTCTTTTCCACGATTATGTAAAAGAAAGCCTGTCCGGCAGACTTCACCTTACGCAAGAAGTATTGTATCATCCTTTTTGGCGAAGTGCAAGTAATTTGATATTTTAGGGTTACTTTTCCTGTGAGAAAATAGTATAATCAAATAGGTTACATACAGATGAAAAAGGAGTCTTTATTTTATGGCAGAAACAATATGGAATGGATTGACGGCAGCTTATAATTTTGTGATGGATAATCTGGTCATTATTAATATCCTTCTTTCCCTGGTTATAATTTTCTTTCAGCGCAGATCTCCCCAGACGGTCTGGACCTGGCTGCTTTTGCTTTACTTTATTCCAATTCTTGGATTTTTCCTTTATTTGGTTATCGGGCAGGATTTTCATAAAAACAGAATGTTTAAGGCAAAAGAAATTGAGGGTGAGCTGAAATATGCAGTGCGCAGGCAGGAAGAGACAATATATAGAAAACAGCTTCGCCTTGCAAACCCGGAGATGGCCCGCTTCAAGGACCTGATTCTTTACAACCTGGAGGCCGGTGAGGCGGTGCTGACAGATAATAATGATGTCTGCATTTATACGGACGGAAAAGAAAAGTTCCGGGCACTTATTGAAGAAATGAAAAAGGCAAAGCGTTATATTCACATGCAGTATTATATTATACGCAACGATGAACTCTGGCAGGAGATTGAACCAGTGCTCATAAGCAAGGCAAAAGAGGGCATTGAGGTAAGAGTATTGTTCGACAGTATGGGATGCCGCACGATGTATAACAAAGACTGGGAGAAGCTGGAGAAAGCCGGTGTGCTTGTAGCGGAGTTCTTTCCGGCACTTTTGGGACAGCTGCAGCTGCGTGTCAACTACCGGAATCACAGGAAGATTGTGGTAATTGACGGCCGCATCGGTTTTGTGGGCGGATTCAATGTGGGCAGAGAATACCTGGGATTGGACCGCAAATTCGGATATTGGCGGGATACCCATCTTTGTATAGAAGGAGCGGCAGTAACTTCCCTGGCGGTCCGCTTTGTTTTGGACTGGAATTATGCGGCAAAGGAGAATCTGTTTGTAGAGGACCATTTGTTTGAAATTCCTGACTATGTAAGAAACGGACGTGATCCGGTGCAGATTATTTCCAGCGGCCCGGACTCTCAGATAAAAACTATCCATGACAATTATCTAAGGCTGATACATAGTGCAAAGGATCATGTATATTTGCAGACTCCGTATTTTATTCCTGATGATTCTATCCTGGATGCATTGAAAATCGCCAGCCGTTCAGGGATTGATGTGCGGATTATGGTTCCCTGTAAGCCTGACCATCCTTTTGTCTATTGGGCAACCTATTCTTATTTGGGAGACATGGTGGAAGCGGGAGCTAAATGTTATGTGTATAATAATGGATTCCTGCACGCCAAGGCATTGAGTGTAGATGGTATGGTAGCCTGTGTAGGAACAGCAAATATGGATATGCGCAGTTTTGGACTGAATTTTGAAGTAAATGCAGTTGTTTACAGTGAGCGTACGGTTCAGCGCCTGGAGCGGGCCTTTGAAAATGATATGACAAAATGTACTCATGTGACCCGGAAGATTTATGATAAGAGAGGCTTGGTTGTTCGTGTCAAGGAACAATTCTCAAGGCTGCTTTCACCTCTTTTATAAAAATAGATTTTGCAGAGGCAAAAGTGAAATAAGTATGAAAAACCTTTTCAATAAGAAGGAAATATGATATAACATAAAAGTGCGCGGATTTTGGTCTGCAGTGAAGATGAAAAAATACGAGGTGAAAGAATGAAAAAGAAAACTTTAGCAGTGACATTGAGTGTTCTTATGGTGGCTCTCCTGGCGGGATGCAGCAAGGAACTTTCCAATGAGTATGTTACAATAAAGCAGTATGAAGGATTGGAAGTTACACAGGCTGAGACACCCAAAGTGAGCGACGAACAGGTTGAGAGTACTGTGAACGGCAATCTTTCTGCGGCAGCCACTTCGGAAGAGATTACGGACAGAGCGGCCCAGGAGGGTGATATTGTAAATATTGATTATAAAGGTACTGTAGACGGAGTGGAGTTTGAGGGTGGTTCAGCAACCGGTGCAAGCCTCCAATTGGGTTCACAATCATATATTGGTGCCAACGGGGAACACAAAGGGTTTGAAGAACAGGTTGCAGGACATAATATTGGAGAAAACTTTGACATAACGGTACAGTTTCCTGCTGACTATCAAAATACTGATATGGCCGATAAAGTAGCTGTATTTAATATTACATTGAATGGAATTTCAGTATCAAAAGTTCCTGAGCTTACAGATGAGTGGGTGAAAGCGAACAGCGAGAAATCAAAGACAATAGAAGAATACAAAGCAGAAATCAAAAAGCAATTGGAAGAGAGCAATAAGGAAAGTGCGGATGCTACACTTCAGACCGGAGTGATGGAAGCACTTCTTGCACAGGTAGAAGTGAAGAAGTATCCGGATGGAGAAGTGGATAAACAGCTTCAGACGATCAAAGAGTATTATGAGGGAATGGCACAGGCCTATGGTATGGAATTTGCAGATTTTGCAGAGCAGTATATGGGACTGTCTGCAGATGACTTTAACACTCAGGCAAAGGAAGCCGCAGAGCAGTCAGTGGCAAGAAAACTTGCATGTGAGCTGATTGCAAAGAAGAAAAAGCTGGAGCCTTCCGAGAAAGAATATGAAGAGCAGATAAAGGAATATGCAGAAAGCTCCGGATACGATGACGTGGATGCTTTCAAAGAGCAGGCAGGAGAAGATGTGCTGAAAACAACGATTCTTCAGCAGAAAGTGGCTGAGTATCTGGTAGACAAATGTGTACAGGTTGAGCAGACTGGGGAGAATACCACAGACAGCAGCGCTAAAGAATAGAATATTTTATACTTCTTGAACGGCTAATGTTCAAGAAGGTATATTTATAAGAAGGGCCGGTACCAGACAGATGGGATACCGGCCCTTTGTCTGCTTAGCCGGGGAAAATATTTATCATATTCTTTCCGTATTTTTTCTGTCCCTAAGAGCTGTTAATGAGAAATAAGTTGTGATAGAATAAGAGCTGAAATGCTAGTACGGATAATGTCATGAGAGGAGATTCCAATGAAAAAAACAGATGAAAAATACCAGGCATATGTTCAGATTTTAAAGGAAGAACTGATTCCTGCAATGGGATGTACGGAACCTATTGCTTTAGCCTATGCTGCTGCACAGGCAAGGGATGTGCTGGGGTGCCTGCCGGAGCGTGTACATATCGGGGCAAGCGGAAGTATTATTAAAAATGCAAAGAGTGTATTTGTACCAAATACAGGACATTTAAAGGGAATTGAGGCGGCAGCGGCTGCAGGAATTATTGCGGGAAGGGCTGAGAAGGAGCTGGAGGTTATTTCCCAGGTGCATCCGGGAGAGATTGAAGAAATACAGGCGTTTTTGGAAGAAAAGGAAATTAAGGTGGAGCACATTGACAATGGGATTACATTTGACATTGTCGTAACAGTTTCTGCCGGGGAATCTTATGCACAGGTGAGGATAGCAGAGTACCACACGAATATTGTACATATAGACAAAGATGGTGAGGTGCTGCTGCACATTCCGGTACGGGGAGAGACGAAAGCTGGAATTGCAGACCGCAGTATGCTGAATGTGGAAGATATATGGGATTTTGTACAGACCGTAGATATGGAGGATGTCCGGGATGTACTGCAAAGGCAGATAGATTATAACATGGCGATTGCCGAAGAGGGGCTGCAGGGTGATTATGGTGCGAATATAGGAAAGGTTCTTTTCGAGGCATATGGTGATGATGTGAGGAACCGGGCAAAAGCCATGGCAGCAGCAGGATCGGATGCGAGAATGAATGGCTGTGAGCTGCCGGTTATTATCAACTCGGGCAGTGGAAATCAAGGGATTACATGTTCCGTTCCTGTTTTGGAGTATGCAAAAGAGCTTGGAGCAGATGAGGAAAAAGTATGCCGTGCACTTATACTGTCAAACATGGTGACAATCCATCAGAAAACAGGAATCGGACGTTTGTCTGCATACTGCGGGGCAGTCAGTGCAGGGGCAGCAGCTGGCGCCGGGGTTGCGTATCTGAACGGGGGCGGATATAACGAAATTGCCCATACAATTGTAAATGCTCTGGCAATTGTGTCAGGCATGGTCTGTGATGGAGCAAAGGCTTCCTGTGCGGCAAAAATAGCGTCTGCTGTGGATGCCGGAATCCTGGGATATGATATGTATATCCGCGGACAGCAGTTTTACGGCGGAGATGGGATTATTATAAAGGATGTGGAAAAGACCATCCAAAATGTCTGTCGGCTGGGGAGAGACGGTATGCGCGGAACGAATGAAGAGATTATAAAAATCATGGTAGAATAGCCGGGAAATAAATATAGTTTTGTGTTAGCTTGACAGAGAAATAAAAAGATTTTATACTGACTTTGCAAGGGCATCCTCGAAAACCCTTAGCCGAGAAGGAAAGATGAATTATGAAGAAACCACTTATTTTACAGTCGGATTTTGGAACAGCGGACGGTGCAGTCAGCGCCATGTATGGAGTCGCTTATGGGGTATCAGAAGCGTTGAATATTTCAGATCTGACCCATGAGATTCCCCAGTATGATATATGGGAAGCTTCCTATCGTTTGATTCAGACTGTCAGCTACTGGCCGGAAGGTTCTGTTTTTGTCAGCGTGGTTGACCCGGGAGTAGGTTCTACGAGACGCAGCATTGTTGTGCGGACAAAGAACGGACAGTACATTGTCACGCCGGATAATGGGACACTGACTCATGTAAAGAGAATTGTCGGCCTGGAAAAAGCAAGGGTTATTGATGAAAGCGTGAATCGCCTGCCGAATTCAGGAGAGAGCTATACCTTCCACGGGCGGGATATTTATGCTTATACAGGGGCGAGGCTGGCAGCAGGCATTATTACTTTCGAGGAAGTAGGGCCGGAGGTGCCGGCGGAGAGTGTGATCGAACTTCCGGTTGTAGAGGCTACTTATGACGGCGAAAAGGCCAGTGGTACGATAGACGTGCTGGACGTGAGGTTTGGAAGCTTGTGGACAAACATTCCCCGGGAACTGTTTAAGAACCTTGGAGTAAGCCACGGCGGAAGAGTGGAAATCAGTATCGAGAACGAGACCCGTACACTGTACAAAAATATTTTGGTTTATGCGAAGAGTTTTGCAGATGTATATGTAGGGGAACCGCTGGTATATGTCAATAGTCTGGACTGCATGGCTGTGGCAATTAACCAGGGAAATTTCTCCAGGGCATACAATGTAGGAACGGGAACAAACTGGAGAATTACAATACGGAAAGCTCCAAGAATTATTTACGATGATTAAACAATGTACCGGCTGTGAAGCCGGGGTGTGAATTTGCCGGAAAAAGAGGCTGAATTTCCATCTTGACAACTGAAAATGTATAGATTATACTCAAATTAGCTTGTTGAACAAGCTAATTTTGGACAAGGAAAGGCAGAACAAATCTTCACAATATAGTGGGAATTTGCTCTGCGTTTTTTGTATAACAGGAAATTCGCAAGAATTTCCTGTTATACAAAACCCGATCGGGGATGCGCACTACGCGCATAATGAAAATGGCCGCTAAAGCGACCGCGCTTCGGCGCGAGAGTCTGGTTTCCCAGACTCCTTATTATAGCATCAGATGGGAGGATTTATGGTTAAAGAATGTACAGAACAGGACCGCCCGGCCCTACTTGCTTATCTGAAGCAGGAACCGGTTTATAATACGTTTATGCTGGCAGATATAGAGGACTTTGGGTTTGACGAAACGTTTCAGACGGTATATATGGACATAGAACAGGGAGAGTGCCAGGGTGTTTACCTTTGTTTTTATAACAACTTAATCCTTTACAGCAAAGAGGGAAATATAAACATCTCATTTTTAGAACAGTTATTTTCCTTGTACATACCGGATGTTGTTATGGGAAAGATAGAGGATGTAAGAATTGCACAGCGGATTTTGTTTGATTACCGGCTGGAAGCAAGAGGGATGTACTTATTCCATGATGCAGGCTGCCTGACAGAGGGAAATGCCGAAATCCAGGAGGCATCTGAGAAGGATGTGGATGATATTTTTGCCTTTTTGCAGAGTATCCCTGAATTGAAGAATCTCTACAAATCAAAGCAAATGATTGAAGACCGGATTCACAAGAACTGTGGCATTCATTATTTGATTCGGGAAAATGGCAGGATTATTGCTCATGCAAACAGTACGGCTGAATGCGAAGATACCGTTATGATTGGCGGGGTCGCTGTGGAGCCGGGACACCGGGGCAGGAAGCTGGCAAGCCAGGTGGTGAGCGTACTGTGCCGGAAAATACTTGAAAAGGGGAAGCTCCCCTGTCTCTTTTGCAGCAGGAAAGAGGAACATAACCTATATTACCGAATTGGATTCAGATATATAGGAGAATGGGCCACACTGGCCCAAATGGCCAACAAGTCCCAGGAACAGGACGAAGTTGGAGAGGAAAGTGGGAAAGGACAAGAGGAGACCGGGGAGGTGAGGAAGAGGAGAGAAAACCCCGGTCCAATGGGCAGGCTTCCCTCCTATATTCCTGTGTATAATCAGTTATACAGCGATATTGTGTCAGGGATTTATGAAAAGGGAAGCCTCCTTCCCTCGGAGACAGTGCTTTCAGAAAAATACCATGTCAGCCGCAACACACTGAGGCAGGCACTGACGATTCTGACTCAGGATGGTTATATCTATAAGCATCAGGGAAAGGGGACCTATGTGTCCTATGATAAGGACAAAAAGTGTAAAGAGAAGATATATAATTTTCTTTTAGAGGACGCGCTGGAGGACATTGTCCATATCAGCATGGACTATAATTTTGGGCTTCCTACCCAGATTGCCCGGGAAAAACTGGGGCTTTCAGTAGAGGAAGAGGTATTGGCAAGTAATAACGTATACGAAAGTGAAACTGGCCCTATAGGACAGAGCTTTCTGCAAATACCAGTGTCAATATTGACTGAATGCCAGGTAGATCTTAATTCTGAAGAGGCATTACTTGAATTTATGGACTGGAATATTTATAGAAAAGCAGTAGAAGCTGAGGTAAGCATTCAGCTTATGGAGGCGGACGAGCAGGTGACTCCCTATCTGGGAGTAGAACCTGAGACTCCTGTTCTTCACATTGAGCAATTGCTGTATGACCGGGAAAACCGGGCCATCGGCAGAATTAAATATTACTTCCTTTCAGGGAAATATCAGATACAGTACAGACTATAAAGGAGGGGGGAACCTATGAGCCAGACAGCGAAAAAGCCGGTTATAGAATTTGAAAACTTTCAGTTTCAATATTTCAGCCAGGCGGATCCGACACTTCATGACATCAACCTAAAAATATATGAGGGAGAAAAAGTTCTGATCGTTGGTCCCAGTGGCAGCGGGAAAAGTACCATTGGGAACTGCCTGAACGGGTTGATTCCATTTTCTTATAAGGGAGAGATACAGGGAAGTCTGAAAATCAGCGGAAGAGAAACAAGGGAAATGAATATTTTTGAGCTGTCCAAGAAAGTCGGGACAGTGCTGCAGGATGCAGACGGGCAGTTTATCGGGCTGACGGTAGGAGAGGACATTGCATTTGCCTTAGAAAATGACTGTGTGCCTCTTTCAGAAATGAAGGAAACGGTCCAGAAAGTATCGGATATTGCAGATATGGGGAAATTGCTGAAATCTTCTCCTTTTGAATTATCAGGAGGCCAGAAGCAGCGTGTATCCTTTGCCGGGGTCATGGTGGATGATGTGGAGCTTCTGCTGTTTGATGAACCCCTTGCCAATCTGGACCCCGCCACAGGGAAGACTGCAATTGATTTGATTGACCGGGTATGGAAAGAATCAAAGAAAACAGTAGTCATCATAGAGCACCGCCTGGAAGATGTGCTTTACAGGGAAGTGGACCGTATTATTGTGGTGAGTGAGGGCCGGATTGTGGCCGATATGACGCCCGATGAACTGATGGCAGCCGACATTCTTCCCAAGCTTGGAATCCGGGAGCCGCTGTATGTCACCGCAATGAAATATGCAGATATTCAGTTGACGCCCCAGATGCGTGCCGGACGTTTAGATACCCTGGATATTGCCCAGGTCAAGGACGCCCTCCAGAAATGGAACCGGGAGCAGGCGGAAATGCCTGGTGAGGAAGCCCGCCGGATCATACTGGAGGCTGAACATTTAAGCTTCCAATATACGAAGAAACGGAAAATCCTGCAGGATATTAATTTTAAAATCCAGGAAGGGGAGATGGTCAGCATTGTAGGAACCAATGGTGCGGGAAAAAGTACTCTTGCAAAGGTTATCTGCGGATTTGTTACAGAGGATGAAGGAAAACTTCTGTATTACGGTGAGGATTTGAAAGGTCAGACAATTAAGGAGCGTTCCCAGAAAATAGGGTTTGTAATGCAGAACCCGAATCAGATGATCTGCAAACCCATGATTTATGATGAGGTTGCACTGGGGCTGCGTATCCGTCAGGTCCCGGAGGAAGAAATCGAGTCCCGGGTAGATAAAGCGCTGAAAATCTGCGGCCTTGCCCCGTTTAAGAAATGGCCGGTATCTGCTTTGAGCTTTGGTCAGAAAAAACGTGTGACGATTGCCTCTATGCTAGTGATGGACCCCCAGGTATTAATTTTGGACGAGCCTACAGCAGGGCAGGATTACCACCACTATACAGAAATTATGGAGTTTCTAAAGAGCCTGAATGACCAGGGTGTGACAATTATATTGATTACTCATGATATGCACTTGATGCTGGAGTACACGCCCCACGCAATCGTAATTTCCGAGGGAAAGAAAATTGGAGATGCAAGTGCGGTTGAAATTCTTACCAATGAAGATATTACGAAACGTGCAAATCTAAAGATAACATCCTTATATGAGCTGGCGATGAAGACGGAAATACCGGATCCGACTACATTTGTGCAGAATTTCATTAATTATGAAAGGAGGACGCACCGTTCATGAAAGCAAAACTATTTGACTATATAGACAGGGACAACTTTATTTATAACCTGTCGGGCCTGACGAAATTGGTCTGCTTTATCTGTATGACGTTCTCCGTTATGTTTTCTTATGACATCCGGTATATCCTGTTTGTTATGGCGCTGTCAGTTGTGTTTTTCAGGATGTCTGAAATAAAATTTAAGCAGATTAAGCTGATGACAATTTATGTAGCTATCTTCCTGCTGATGAATTTTATTCTTACTTATATATTCAGTCCCCAGTATGGGATTGAGATTTACGGAACGAATCATGAACTGTTTCGGATTAGTACACGCTATACGGTGACACTGGAACAACTGCTCTATCAGGTGACAAAGATTACAAAATACGCATCGGTAGTACCTATGGGAATGATTTTTCTTCTGACGACAAACCCCAGTGAGTTTGCGGCTTCCCTGAACCGGGTAGGCTGTAATTACAAGGGAGCGTATGCACTTTCTCTGACGCTGCGGTATTTTCCGGATATGATCCGGGATTATCAGGACATTGCCCTGGCACAGCAGAGCAGGGGGCTGGATATGTCCAGGAAGGAAAAGCTGGGCACCCGTGTAAAAAATGTAATGAACATTTGTGTTCCGCTGATATTTTCAACATTGGACAAGATAGAGTTAATTAGTAATGCAATGGATCTGCGGGGATTTGGAAAACATAAAAAGAGGACCTGGTATGCGGCCAAGCCGGTCAGAAAGGGAGACTGGGCCGCCATGGCGTTTGGCGCGCTGATACTTGCGGGATCATTGTTCGTAACGTTCTTTGTAAATGGCTCCAGGTTTTACAATCCATTTTAACAATAGAAAAAGTTTTAAATAATAGAAAGCGAGGAATTATCATGAAACCAATTTTAGTATTTCAGACAGATTTTACTTATAAGGAAGGTGCAGTCAGCTCAATGTACGGAGTTGTAAAGTGCGTAGACAGGGAACTGGAAATTATGGACGGGACTCATGAGCTGCCCCAGTATGACACATGGAGCGCCAGCTACCGCCTGTATCAGAGCCTGCAGTTCTGGCCGGAAGGAACAGTTTATGTATCTGTTGTAGACCCTGGTGTGGGGACAAGCAGACGTGCCTGCGTGGCAAAAACAGTAGACGGCTATTATATTGTATCACCGGACAACGGCTCCCTGACTCATGTAAAGAGGATGATAGGGATTGAATCGGTACGTGAAATAGATGAATCTGTCAACAGGCTGCGGGGAAAAGGAACAGAAGGTGTGGCAATTTTCCACGGCAGAGATTTATTCGGCTATACAGCGGCACGCCTTGCCAGCGGAATCATTGATTTTGAAGGAGTAGGCCCAGAATATCCAGTAGAGGAAATCGTCGAGCATCCTATCTTAGAACCAACAGTAACGCCTGGAAAAGTAGAGGGTATTTTTGAAATCAATGATCCCAACTTTGGCAACCTGTGGACGAATATTCCGCTCAATGAATTTAAAGAAGCAGGATTTGAGTATGGAGATCATGTGAATCTTGTAGTAAAACATGAGGGTGAGACTGTGTTTGATAAAAAGGTTCTGTTCCACCAGAGCTTTGGATACGCTCAAAAGGGAGAGCCGATGATTTATAATAATGAGTTAATGAAGGTGGCAGTTGCTGTCAGCCAAGGGGATTTCTGCGGCGAATATAACCTCAGCTACGGACCGGAGTGGACAGTAGAATTTACAAAATAACAAACGGGGTTAAGTAAGGTTACGGGAGTAAACCGGAGTGAATAACACCAGTTTGCTCAGAACTTCGATTATGCCGTGCTGCTTGACAAAATATGGAAAACGAAGTAATCTTTCATTGTAATAGTTGTTCTATTTAAAGGAGGAAGAGATATGGGTAAAAAGATGTTTGAGTTCAAAACAAAGACGATTGTTGCCACCGGACTTGGCGCTGCCTTGTTTACATTAATGTTCATGTATGTAAAAGTTCCGACAGGAATCCCGGAGACAGATATTCAGACGGCTTATGGAATCGGCGCATTTTTCGCTGCTCTGTTCGGACCGATTGCCGGAGGCTTGATTGCATTTATCGGACATGCACTGTCTGATTCTATCCAGTATGGTTCCGCATGGTGGAGCTGGGTAATTGCCAGCGGTATATCCTGCTTTATTATCGGTATGGTTTACCCTAAGATGAGGGTAGAAGACGGAGAATTTGGAATGAAAGATATTGTTCGTTTCAATATTTATCAGATTGTTGCAAATGTAATTGCATGGGTGATTGTAGCACCTGTACTTGATATCGTAATCTATGCAGAGCCAGTGAATCTGGTATTTGTCCAGGGTGTTGTGGCAGCGGTTTCAAATGCCGTCTCAGCAGGGGTAATCGGGACCATATTACTTGTGCTCTACAGCAAGACACGGTCTAAAAAAGGAAGTCTTTCTAAAGAATTGTAATAGATAGAATATGCTAGAAATATAAGAAAAATCCCTAAATGGACAGAATTTACTGCTGCAGTAAATTCTGTCCATGTTTGTTCACAGAACTTTCAGAATAATTGCATATTTTTTCTCTATTTTCCATAGGATGTAAAAAACGTATTTGAGGAGAATATTCTTGAAAGAATACATAGAAGAGCGGGCGATTGAGATAGCGAATTATATCATTGAAGAGAAGGCGACTGTAAGACAGGCGGCTAAGAAGTTTGGGGTATCAAAATCTACAATTCACAAAGATGTAACAGAGCGGCTTCTTCAGATTAATCCCTCTTTGGCGGGGGAAGCGCGCAAGGTATTGGACATGAATAAGTCAGAGAGACATATACGCGGTGGATTGGCTACAAGAGAAAAGTATCTTCACCAGCATTAAATATGATATAATGGAGGCAGGAAGCCTGAGAGTGCAGTGTCTGGCGGGTACACAGGGAATGACGCATTTTGCTGCATTCTCTGTTGTACTCACAGCAAGCATGCAGGGGGGATTTGAACCACATCAGAAAAGGAGGTCCGGGAATGAGGATTGTAATTGTGGAAGCAGAAGAGACAGTTCGGGAAGAACTGGCAAAAATTCTGCCCAAAATAAATCCAGATTATGAAGTGGCGGGAAAAGCTGCGGGCGGCAGAGAGGGATATGAACTGATCTGCCGGGCTGAGCCGGACCTGGTGATTTTAGACACTCATATGCCCAAAATGAATGGCCTTGGGATACTAAAAAAGCTGAGGAGGGAGAAGAATCCTTGTAAGGTATTGGTTCTGTCTGAGCACCCAGATTTTGAGTATATAAAGCAAGCTATGGAACTTGATGCGGAAAATTATTTGTTAAAACCCATTAAGATGCCAGAGTTGAAGCGGGCGGTGCAAAAGGCGGAGCGGACAATTGAAAAAGAGCGGAGCCTGGAAAAAGCCTTTTCAATTCCCGGCATTTTTCTAGGCTGTCTAAATGGACAGCTCAGGCCGGACAAGCAGTTTCATAAGATGACCATGGAAAGATACGGGTTCTCCGTGAAGGATGCAGCTGAGATATTCGTATTATGGCTGGGTGACGGCTATGAAGAACAGAAAAAAGTGGCAAGGGAGCTGCTGGTAGAGGTAGGAGCCCATACGGCGAAATTTGATTCCTGTGTTCTGGAAGCAGATGCATGGAATACGCTGATTATGGTTTTATACCATATTCCCGAAGATACCTCCCAATATCAATATTTTCAGAGCTCTGTTGTACCAATGCTGTGTGATAACCTGAAGAGCCCCGTAATCTGTATTTGGCGGAGCATAGACAGAATATTGGACTTGCCCGGAGCAATCCGTGAGATGAAAGGGGAGAGGGAGTGGAATCTTCTCCTGGGAAAAGGAACGCTGATTCGAAAAGAAGACATTGAAAATCTGGAAATAGTTCCTCTAAAGCATCCTGCAGAATTGGAGGATAAAGCGTGCCAGGCAGTGAAGCGGGGAGACCGGGAGACTATGGCGGACTGCTACAAGGCTTTGGTTTCTTATTATCAGGAAGCACTGCATCTGCCCGGTGAGATAAAAGAGTCTGTAATCCGCTTTAACTGGGCAGTAGCAAGTTCTTATAGAAACGTTCAGAAGATTCATGCGGGCCTGCAGATTCAGAAGCTGCTGCAGGCAATATCTGAGGCCTTTAGCTGGAGCCAGATTAACTATAATATGGAAAGAATTTTTCAAATCATAGATTTGAATGTGAAAGAAGAAGAACAGATGCTTGTAAGCGAGCTGGTCCAAAGAGCACAGCAGATGCTCTTAAAATATTATGACCAGGGAATCACATTGGAAGAAATTGCGGACAAATTGTTTGTCTCCGTAGAATACCTGAGTGCACAGTTTAAAAAACAGACGGGAGCCACATTTTCAGAAACGATCCGAAAGCTCAGGATAGAGAAAGTAAAAGAACTTCTGAGAGACTCACATTTAAAGCTGAATCAGATTGCCGAACTTGCCGGCTATGCGGACCCTAAGTATATGAGCAGAGTATTTAAGGAAGAAGTAGGCATGCTTCCCAATGAATTCCGTAAGCTAGAACATTAAAAATTTCCACCTTTTTTAAAAATTTCACCCTTGCGTACATGAAAAATTGTGATATCATGTCGATAATAAAAGACAGATGTTAACCAATTTTAATAGATATCTTAAAAAGGAGATGTGACAATGCGTGAAATGATTATAAAATTTAAAGATCCGAATGAAGTGCTAGCGTTTGTAAATAAGGTGGAAAAATATCCTTATGACATGGATATGAAAAGAGGAAGATTTGTTGTAGATGCAAAGTCTATACTGGGAATCATGAATTTGGGATTCAATAATCCGATTGAGCTGAGAATATATGACGAAGACTGTGAACAGTTGAAAGCAGAAATTTCTGAGTATATGTCAGCGTAAGCAGCCCGTTGGTTTCGTATTTGCCCATTTGGGTATCTGCAAACATTGCTTTTATAACATGAGATTTTAAGTAAACAAGTGAGTTGCTTGTTTTTAAAAACTTCTCGGCGTATAATGAGATACGTTGGGAAGTTTTTATATGTAATAGGAAAGTGTTTTTCCTATTACATATAAACCCTCCGGGAGATCGTACTGGGGCGTAAGCGGTAGATGTCGCTATGCGACCGCCACAGGCGCAAGAGTTTGCGGAGCAAACTCTTGGTTCTGTAATGTATTAAAGTAGGGTGGGTAATATTAGGAATGAGATTATGAAAATGAAAGTAGACAGAAGTAATTATTTGTTTAGCAATAAAACATTGGTATCGTTGATTATTCCCCTGATTATTGAGCAGTTTCTGGCTGTGCTGGTGGGTATGGCGGCTTCCATTATGGTAGCAGGCGTCGGAGAGGCGGCGGTATCGGGGGTGTCGCTGGTAGATAACATCATGGTACTCTTTGTCAATGCCTTTGCAGCCCTTGCCACAGGAGGCGCAGTGATAGCAGGGCAGTACCTTGGACAGCAAAATGAAAAACTGGCCTGTGAAGCATCCAATCAGATTGTCTGGTTCATTACCGGCATAGCACTTGTCATCATGGTGATTGTCTATTGCGGAAAATGGTTTATCCTGCATATAGTGTTTGGGGCAATAGACGCCGACGTTATGGCCCATGCCAATACATATCTGATGATCGTAACTGCATCCATTCCGTTTATAGCACTTTATAATGCCGGAGCCGCTACATTCCGGATGATGGGAAATTCCAAAGTCTCTATGCAGGTTTCCTTTCTTATGAATATTATTAATATCAGCGGGAATGCAATTTTGATGCATGGCTTTCACCGGGGAACAGAGGGCGTGGCAATTCCAACACTGGTGTCCAGAATTGTTGCGGCAGTCGTGATTATCTCCCTGCTTACAAACGAAAAACGAAAACTTCATATCAGCCGGAGCCTCCGTTACCGTCCGGACTGGAGAATGATACGGCGTATCCTGTCCATTGGCGTGCCAAACGGCATGGAAAACAGTATGTTTCAGTTGGGAAAAATATTAGTGCTGAATCTGGTGTCATCTATGGGTACATATGCAATTGCCGCAAATGCAGTCAGCAACGCGGTAGCAATGTTTCAAATATTGCCGGGAATGGCATTGAACCTGGCAATCCCACCTGTCATTGCACGGTGTGTAGGGGCAGGAGACTATGAGCAGGCCCATTATTATACGAAGAAACTAGTTGGAATATCCTATCTGGCAATGTGGATTATGAATGGAATCATCTTTTTACTCCTGCCAATAATATTGAAAGCTTATCATTTATCAGATTTGACCGCAGAAACTGCAAAACACATCTTGTACTTCCATAGCATCAGCTGTATGCTCGTATGGCCATTAGCATTCTCTGTACCGACAACACTGCGTGCCGCTGGAGATGCAAAAGTCACAATGACAATCTCCATCGTCTCCATGTGGGTATTTCGAATTGCGTTCAGCTATGTACTTGGAAGATACATGGGCCTGGGAGTATTTGGAATCTGGGTAGCCATGGTGATAGACTGGTGCTTCAGAGCTGTATGCATGACAGTACGCTATCATAAAGGAAAATGGAAGATGATACGAACTATATAAATTAAGAAGAAAACCAGCGCGTAATGGTAAATTTTGAGAATATTCTGAAAATGAACTGCAAAAGGGACAGTCCCTTTTCAACGGGGACTGTCCCTTTTGCAGTTGTTTCCTTTGAGTTTTTTAAAATAGAGTATTGTAAATCTAAAAATGCTACATTATAATAGGAAAGTAAATCAAAAAGGGAAGTTCATGTCGTATTTTGACCAGGAGGATAAATTTGAAAAACGAATTAGTCATTGTCCTTGATTTTGGCGGGCAGTATAATCAGTTAGTCGCAAGACGCGTTAGAGAATGTAACGTGTATTGTGAAATCTACTCTTATAAGGTAGATATAGAGAAAATTAAAGAAATGAACCCCAAGGGGATTATTTTGACCGGGGGACCGAATAGCTGCTATGAGGCGGATTCTCCAACTTATACAAAGGAACTGTTTGAACTGGGAATTCCAGTTCTTGGATTGTGCTATGGGGCACAACTTATGATGCATGTGCTGGGCGGCAAAGTAGGACGTGCGGATGTACGTGAATATGGAAAAACAGAGGTGCTGATTGATAAGAAGGCATCGAAAGTGTTTGCAGATGTAGCAGCATCCACAACCTGTTGGATGAGCCATTTTGATGCGGTTTCCCAGGTGGCACCAGGATTTGAAATTACGGCACACACGGCGGACTGTCCGGTGGCGGCTGCAGAAAATGAGGCGGACGAGCTATATGCGATTCAGTTCCATCCGGAGGTGCTCCATACAGTAGAAGGAACAAAGATGATAAATAACTTTGTGAAAAATGTATGCGGCTGTGCCGGTGACTGGAGAATGGATGCATTTGTAGAAGAGACTATAAAGGCGGTTAAAGAGAAAGTCGGTAGTGGAAAGGTACTCTGTGCATTGTCAGGCGGTGTTGATTCCTCTGTGGCGGCAGTATTGCTATCAAGAGCGGTTGGATCTCAGTTGACTTGTGTATTTGTGGATCATGGTCTGCTGCGGAAAGATGAAGGCGATGAAGTAGAGAAAATATTTGGCGCGGATGGGATATATGATTTGAACTTTATCCGTGTTAACGCACAGGAAAGATTTTATTCCAAGCTGGCAGGTGTGGTGGAGCCAGAGGAAAAGCGTAAGATTATAGGGGAAGAATTTATCCGTGTGTTTGAAGAAGAGGCGAAAAAAATAGGGACTGTGGATTTCCTGGTTCAGGGGACCATTTATCCGGACGTAGTGGAAAGCGGCCTGGGCGGTGAGTCCGCAGTGATTAAATCACATCATAACGTAGGCGGACTGCCAGATTACGTTGATTTTAAGGAGATTATTGAGCCGCTTAGAGATTTGTTCAAGGATGAAGTACGCCGGGCAGGACTGGAACTTGGGATACCGGAGAAACTGGTGTTCAGACAACCATTTCCAGGGCCGGGACTGGGGATTCGGATTATTGGAGATGTTACGGCTGAGAAAGTGAAGATCGTACAGGATGCTGATGCTATTTACCGTGAGGAAATGGATGCGGCTGGGATGAATAAGATTGTGGGACAGTATTTTGCGGCACTTACGAATATGCGGTCTGTGGGAGTTATGGGGGATGAAAGAACTTATGACTATGCAGTTGCATTGCGGGCGGTGAATACGATAGATTTTATGACTGCGGAAGCTGCAGAAGTGCCTTGGGCGGTGCTGCATAAGGTGACTAGCAGGATAGTGAATGAGGTGGGGCATGTTAATCGGGTAGTGTATGATCTGACGGGGAAACCACCGGGGACGATAGAATTCGAATAGTTTCAAAGTGATACAGATTATTTTATATGGCAGGTAGTCTTTAAGATTGCTTGCCATATTTATATTTTAATGGCCAGTAAGGCAAACTAGTTTAGCACACACAAAATGGATGTGTAAGTATCACATAATGTTTACACCAAAGTGCAGAAGAAAAATAATTTACAACCAGTACAAGGAGAGTATCAGAGATATTCTGAAACAGCTGTGTGGATACAAAGGCGTAGAGATATATTATGTGAGCACAGTCGGACTTAACGAGGCAACTATAAAAAGTATATTTAAGAACAAGAAAGTCACGATATTGCAATGGATAAATAAGTGTCAAAGAGTATGAAGCCCCTTTTAAGGTAAGCGTTTAATTTCGGGGTAGATTTTCTTACCCCGAATTTATCTTTATAATGATTGCTAGGAAATGCTAACATTTCACCGCACCTGTTGTACTGGAAGCGAGCATTTCACTTTATTTTGAAG
>JACERV010000001.1 GCA_013911065.1 Ruminococcus sp.
TTGGCTCCCTGGAATGAAAACGTCCAGGAAAAATGCAGTAATAAGACAGAGTAAAATGTTAGCATACCGGAATCCTATCAATCGGGTTCCGGAAAGTTCTGGGCACACCCCGAAATTAAACGCTTACGATACAAGAGTGGGATGTGAGGAAATATAAAATTAATTGCAAAGTTCATAAAATTTTCACAATAAATATTAGCACTCATGCTTGACGAGTGATAAAACATATGTTATATTGCAGATAGAACAAAGGGACGGAAGAAAAAGAACCTCCAGTCACCGGTTCTGGGTAACAATTTTGACATCAATGTCCATTCGGAAATACCGGATGGTAAATTTGAAAGGAGAGATGACTTATGTTGATGCCTAGTATTTTTGGAGAAAACTTTATGGATGATTTCTTTGGATTTCCAGAAAGGTATTTTGGAAGAAATTTTAGCACAAACAGAATGATGCAGACAGACGTTGCAGAAACAGATGACGGTTATGAAGTAACTATGGATCTTCCAGGATTTAAGAAAGAAGATGTAAAAGCTGAGCTGAAAAACGGATACCTGACTATCACCGCAAATACCAACACGAATAACGATGAGAAAGATAAAAATGGTAAATATATCAGAAGGGAAAGATATAGCGGTACCTGCAGCAGAAGTTTCTATGTAGGTGAGAACGTAACCCAGGAAGATATCAAGGCAAGATTTGAGAATGGTACACTGAAACTGGATATCCCGAAGAAAGAGAAGCCAAAAGTGGAAGAATCAAAATGGATCTCCATTGAGGGATAATTTGATAAAGTTTTTTGCAATAAGTCGGGATTCTGCCACAAGGGAAAGCAGGATCCCGGGCAAGAAAAACAGATGACAAATCGAACCCGTTTAAATAGAGTTCCTATGCAATGAGAGACGCAGCTGAAGATTTTGGCAGTCGTCTCTCTTTTATGTAATAGGAAAGTGCTTTTCCTATTACATAAAAACCCTCCGGGGGATACGCACTGCGGCGTAAACGGTAGATGTCGCTATGCGACCGCCGCAGGCGCAAGAGTTTGCTTTGCAAACTCTTTGTTCACATTTGTCAGTATTGGAGGTGAAAGTTATGACGGCAAAAAGAGATTATTATGATATACTGGGAATAGAGAAAAATGCAGATGCCGGCGAAATCAAGAAAGCATATCGAAAGCTGGCTAAGAAATATCATCCGGATACAAATGAGGGAAATGCTGAGGCTGAGCGGAATTTTAAGGAAGTCAGTGAGGCATATGCTGTGCTAAGTGACCCTGAGAAGAAAAACATGTATGACCAGTTCGGACATGCGGCTTTTGAAGCGGGAGCCGATGCAGGTAACGCTTACAATGGGAATACCTATAGCAAAAAAGCATATACTGGCGGAGGAAGCGGCTGGAGAGAATATCATTTTCAGGGTGGCGATATGGATGACATGTTTGGAGATTTGTTTGGGGATATGTTCCATGAAAATAAAAAGCAAGGCTCCAGGACCCGGAGTTTTCACAGGAGTAGTTTCTATGGAGATGGATTTGACGGAGGGTTTTCGGGAGGTTACACAGGAAAAGGTGAAGACTTGAGAGCAGAGATTTCCGTTAGCTTTGATGAAGCAGTATTTGGATGTGACAAGATAATTACTCTGCAGGATTCGAAAGTTCCCGGAGGAAGCCAGTCGCTCAGCGTACACATTCCGGCCGGCATTGATACAGGTCAGAGCGTTCGCCTTCGGGGAAAAGGTATGCCAGGAGTTGGGGGAGGAGAACCCGGTGACTTATTTTTGAAGGTTAGAGTTGGAACAAAACCAGGCTATGAACGGAAAGGTCTGGACGTATATACAACAGTTAATATCCCGTATACCACTGCCGTATTTGGCGGCGAGGCAATCGTTCATACTCTATATGGGGATGTGAGCTGCAAAATTCGTGAAGGGACACAGTCCGGGAGTAAAATTCGCCTGAGGGGAAAAGGAATCGTTTCAATGAAAAACTCAGAGGTGCGGGGAGACCAATATGTAACAGTACAGATTCAGGTTCCGAAGAAGTTAAACCCGGAAGCAAGAAAGAAGTTAATGGAGTACGAACAAGCATGCTGATAAATAAACCGGATGTGAAGTGATTGATGCATACGTTGGACGCATGTGTGACTTGATTCAAAGGGAAAGTACCAAATCATTTCATGTCTAGGTTACTAAAAATTAAGAGAAAGTTAAAAAACACTTTATTTATTGGAATGGTTGATTTTACAATAGTAAATGCTGAATATAGCCGGAACGCCTTGTTTTTAAGGCGTTTCAGGTGCTTGTGAAGGTAGCAACTTGACATTAACTGAATTAAAATAAATCTATATGTTACGACTTGTTTACAACGCGTTCACAACAAACTATCTTCTCAATTTCTTCTCTTAAATCTTCCAAATCCCTATGTCCATACACGGCATTTGTTATGTCCTTCCCAAAGCTATGTCCGAGCATCCTCTTCCTGTCATTCTCAGAGACTTTGTATTTTTCGCATAGAGCCGAAAAGGTGTGGCGGCAATCATGTGGAGTGTGTTTTTCTATATTTAGTTCCGTAAGGGTTTCATACATTCTCGTTCGATATTCATTGTCGGTTATATCTAACAGACATCCATAATTTTCTATTCTACGTTTCACAAGTGGCAATATTGATGAATGTATGGGGACGATTCTGTTTTTGCTTGACCTCGTCTTGTTCCCACCATGAAAATATTTTTTATTGGTATCCACGTTTAAGCCCTTATATTCTGCTATCCGGAACCCGGAATAACACATTATAAGCATAAACTCTACTACGTCATTGCTTTTATGCTTCCATAAAGTTTTCAGTTCATCCTCTGTAAAGGGAACTCCCGATTCATCATCATCTTCTATATTAATTTTTACATGAGAGCCGTAGTTTTTATCACAGAAGTCATGTAAACTGGCATAATCATACATCTGTTTTAACAAGGTTACAATGAGTTCAAGGGATGCGTGTTTCAAAGGACAGTCATCTACAACACCCTGCAGGTCCTTGAGTTTAAGCAATCTGAAATCCCGATCATGTAAAACCTTACAGTTTTTGTAAGCAGCGCGAGTTGATCGTCTTGAAGCGGATGATAATTTCTTTCCCTTTTCGGTTTCATACTTATAATCCCAAAATTTTTCATATACTTCTGAGAAAGTAAGACCTTTTTGCTCTGGCTCAATGCCTTGCATCTTATTATAATCAGCTAATAGTTTGCCAACGAAAGTATAAGCGTCAGCCGATTCATCAATTTCTAAATCACGTTCATCGCCTGGGGTGTAAGTACCAGCTTTGTATGATGTTAAAACTATAAATCCTTTAATCCATGTATCAACATAACAAATAGCTTTTTGGGATATAGCCTTTCCATTCTCATCATATATTGCTGGCGGATAAACACCGTAGGGATTTCTTCTACCTTTTCCGAGATATCTTATTTGTCCATACCCGTTGGGTAGTTTTGGATGTTTCTTCCTTTTTGCCATTGCTTCATCTCCATTTTATCTTAAATTTGGGTACAAAAATAGCACCCAACAACAAACGTCTGTTTGCGTTGACCGGGTGCCCCGAAGATGATACAATATGTATGAGTAAATATATGCATATCTTCGGATATGTTAAGCCGTTCCTGGTTGCAGCCAGGGGCGGTTTTTTTATCTTATGAAACGTTACTCTTTAGTTAGATATCGATTTCTCCATTCTCTCCAGTTCATTGAACCTGGAACTTTTATTCCACGTCCATTTGAGTCTCTGGCAAAGCGTTGCATTTTATCTATTAGGTTTTTATCAACCACGGATATAGTTGTGCATCTGCAACCATCATGCATAGGAGGACAGTTCACGCCTCTCTCACGTTCATTCACGAAAAATATCTTTCCGTCCAGATGTCCACATATAGGACATGTATGTTCATCTAATGAAGCAAGATACCGATATTTTTTGATGCCGCATTCTTCGTAGGAAATGAAATTCAAATCAGAGCTTAATTCGCTTCCTACATACCTTATTTCTTGCCGGATTTCATCTGATGAATAGTAAGTATCAGAAACAGAGATCAGCATGTCCGCAACATCTCTGGAAGATACTCCGGAATATATAGAATATATCGAAGCGGCTGTAACCATAGGGTTAGTTGTATTCCTCATGGATTGAGCGCTTACCCGCAACCAGTTTTCTGTGATGCCTCTTTTATACCTTTTTTCCCAATCACAATTAAGCCCTGGAGGAATCAGCATTTCTGAATTTCTCTTGCATATTTGTTTGTAAGCAACGTCAAATTTGTTATCCAGAATTAAACCTAATGTTTTTGTAAAAAAGTGAAGTTGTTCAAGTCGTGTATTATCCATGCAGTCCTCATCTATGGTCTTATTGCTGGGTTTCTTCTTGAACAGTCTCATTCCGACAAACCTTACCTCCTTTAAATTAATACTATTAAACAAAATCTCTTAATCTTAATTCAATAAGTTGCTTATTATATCCGAATAACCTTGAAAACTGTATAGTCGTAAAATCCAAGTGTTCCTCTATTTCATAGTCCGATATGAGTAGGTTCACAGCGAACCTGTCTGCTTCTAATTCATACTTTTGAGTAGTGAATTGTGTCCTGGTATCCATAAATACTGCATTTGCGGCTCTATGATATATCATGTGCCCTAATTCATGAGCGCATACTAACTTCACCATATGCTCTGGTAAGGACTCATCTATGTAAATAATGTGATTACGGCGGAAATAATGGTAAAATCCCCGCACTCCTTTTAATGGATAGAACACAATAAGTATACCCATTGCTTCGGCTATCTCAAGAGGATTCCTCGTATTATACTTCCTCACCAAATATCTAACGGTTTTGGTTATCCCCATATTATCAATCCTTTTTTCGATACTTTTTAGGCGTATATTTCTCTTTATTTCTCTTCTTAGCCATCTCCATACCTATTTGCATAGCTGACAAAATTGATTCTATGGCTTCGGGAGATGCAGGGTCACCATCAAACATTAATCCCTCTTGCGACATTAGTTTCTCACGGAACATATCTAAGTGCTTCTGTATGTCTTTTTCATCCTTTGAATTAAGTTTCGGTTCGTTTTGTTCATCTTCTTTTCCGGTCATGAGGTAATCAAGGGAAACGCCAAAGCGATCAGCTATTAACTGCAACTTAATAACGTTTGGCTGGCTTGTGCCTAACTTACTGATGTATCCTTTTCCAAAATGGAGTTCATCTTCCAACTTATTCATTGATATACCGTTCTTTTTGCACAATTCCTTTATGCGGTCTTTCAGCGTCATAATAATCTCCTTAATAAATTCTGAAAAAATCGCAAAATAAGTATTGACATTCTGAAAAAATCGCGTATAATGAGATTAAGAGTTCTGAAAAAAACGCATAATCAAAGCGATAAAAATGTCTGTTTAATATTTTGTAATTTCGTCTGACAACTTGATTATAGAATATTTTCAGAACTAAGTCAATATAAAATTGTGATATTTTCAGAACTCAAATTATAAATGAAAGAGGTGATAATTACGGACAATAAAATATTTGACAAAGTATCAAAAAAAGCAATTGAAAAAGGTATTTCAATAAATCTACTAGAAAACACGGCAGGTGTTTCGACCGGGAGTATTTACAAATGGAATACAGTTAGTCCGACTATACGTAATTTGTCAAAGGTAGCAACTGTTCTGGGATGTAGTATTGACGAGCTTTTAAAGGATGAAGAAGAGGTGTGAGAGATGTGGACAATCATATTTATTGTAACGACTATTATTTGCGGAATAGGATGGATTACAGGATATATCTCATGTACTGCAATGATTTATTACATGAAAAAAACCGGGTACAAACTTCCAAATGATGAAGAAATAAAAGAATGTACCCGGTTTGTGGTAAGGCATTTTATTAAATGATTCCAAGTTGTGATTTTATCAATGCAGTTACAACTCCAGCAGCAATTTGTGTCAGGGCGTTCACGGACTTTGAGCCTACTTTAGTGCTGACTGTTTTGACATCGTTCCATATACTATCCGAGCGAATGTTGGCTATAAAATCATGGCCAGATGGAGACAGATCTTGAACTGATACATTACCTTCCATGTCAAAATCAGTTCTGTACAAGAGCCCATATAAATCGCATTGACGGATATGGTACACAACTTCATCGGGTTTATATTTTGACAGTAAACTGTTTTCAGGAGGTGAGTTGTAAAGATAATCAAAACAGGTATCAAATGTGGTGATGTCCTCTATCTCGAAGAGTATATCACGAATGCAATCGGGATTAAGTTTCATAATAAATCTCCTTTCTATAGTACTTGGCATGGCAGCGCCTTTACTTAGATTATAGTGGAAAGGGAAGAGAATAACAATAAGGAGGTGTGATATGTACGATGTACTGAATGTATCTCAGGCGGCGAAAGTAATCGGCTGTGGTCGGCAGGAAATCGCTGAGAAAGGAAAAAGAAAAATCTGGCCGTTTGTCAAGGTAATAACCCCGAAAGAGTCTGGAAAGAAACTCAACAGCTACGAAATAAACAAGCGGGATTTAGCGAATTACTTGAAAATTCCGTATGAGGAGGTGGATAGGCGGCTTTCGCTGGGAGAGGTAGAAAGGAGGACAACCCTATGACACAGAGAGAATTGGAACAGTTTCTTGATGGATATCATAAAAGACAGGATATCAGCCACAAGCAGACGGTAGAACGTCACAATGAAATTATGGACCTTATCGAAATAGCGAGAAAAAGGAGGACAAGCCATTGAAAGAAAGGACATGCCGCCAGTGCCGAAGATTTGAGTACTGCATGGAGGCCAGCAGGATGTACCCGTGTGGGGATTTCAAGCAGAGGAGGTGAGAGAGGATGCGGTGGACCCGAAAAGACACTATGGAAGTAATAGTTTCAATAGCGGTAAGCGTTGTAACTTCAATCATAGTAGTCCTGTTAAGCACATAGTAGCCAAGGATGCCAGGACAGAAATTACAATGGGAATCAGGACTGATTTAAGGAGAAAAAGTTTTACTTCCTCAAATGAAACTCTAAATGGATGGAGTCCCTTATGGGTAAGTTGAAGTCCAAATTGATTGGTGGTTAGATAACCGTCACTTAACAAAGAGGATATAAGTGTACTGAGTTCCCCTGTACATTTATCCAAAACCAATTTTTTACTATTATTACAAACAGTATATATGTAATTTTTTTCATGTACGTAACCGAATTCACAAGCGGTATTATTGGTAAGTTTTTTTATTTGTTTTAACACATACTTGCATTGCTTAGTCATGATAAAACTCCCATTCATACTTGTTCTGATGGAACTGATATACATCAGTATAAAACGGCAGGAGTAAGAAATCAATGTACTTTGTGGACAAACCGGAAAAAAAGGAGGGGATAACTGTTGAGATACAAGGACATGCCAGTGAAGTATAAGCAAGAGTTCTGGAAGCTGAACATCGATCTGGCAATATGCTTTCTACTTGGAATAGCAGGTTTAGCAGTAGAAGCATGGATATAAAAAAGAGTGCATATCAAAGGCGGCAACCTTCATGCACTCACGAAACTAATCAACTTTATTATAACAGATTTAGAGGAGATTGCAAATGGAAGATAAACAGAAAATATGTGACCTGCTCCTGCCAGCTCTGCAGGAGACAAGAAGCCTAAGTGACTTGGTAAGCCTGGAGTATGACAGTGTAGAGGAGGTCGTGCTGGCAACATTCGTTAATGGATACCAGAAAACAGCTAATGTGGCAATGGATTCCGGTATAGCAATGATTCGTGATGTCACAAAGCAGATTGTGTGAGGTAGCAGCCTATGGGAAGGCACGAAGACTGGAACGACGGTAATTACATGGAGTGGGCGGACCAGGAGAGACTTGTCAGACAGGACTTGGAAGAGATAAAAAATTTAAGGAGGACATGCATGAGTAATATATATGAATTGACAGACCAATACAAAGAAATTGAAAACATGCTTTATGACGGCGAGACAGAAGAGCAGGTGATTCTTGACACATTAGAGTCCATTGATGGTGAAATTGAGGATAAGGCGGACAACTATGCAAAAATCATCAAGAATCTTGATGCCAACATTCAGGCGGTCAAAACAGAGAAGGACAGGCTTCAGGCAAGGGCCCAGTCTATGGAAGCTAAAAAACAGCGTTTAAAAGACACGCTGCAAGCGAATCTTGAATTTATTGGCAAAACAAAGTTCAAGACTGCATTGTTCAGTTTCAGTGTAGCGAAAAACGGAGGCAAACAGCCGCTTACTATTACGGATAATATCGGGGAGATTCCTGGCAAGTTCCTGATTCCGCAAAATCCGGTTGTAGACAAAGAAGCAGTGCGTGAGCTTTTGAAGGATAAGGAAGTTGAATGGGCGCACCTGGAGCCCTATGGCAAGCACCTTAATATCAGGTAACGGCTATGAAGAATGCGGAAATTATAAAAATAGCGGAATTACTGCAAAGCAGGATGTTAGACCATGGCATTGTTGTCCAGAGATATAATGCTTACTCTACAAATAGCATTTATCTCAAACTTGACTATGGCGTGTGTAACAGTATCCGAATATCTGACCACAAGGGAAAGAAACACCTGAAATATCGGTACAATATCGGCCCGTTTATAAAAAAGATAGAACGTAAGATGGATAAGTTTGACCGATTTTATTATCCGGCTGTCAAAATAGATAGTCTTGTAAAGAAAATTCTTTCTGATAGAGCAGAAAAGCTGGACAAGTATGGTGATGAGAAGTACAGAGATTTTATGAAGAAAAACAAGATGGAAAATGCCGACAAAAAGGGATTTTGGAAGTCGGCTTATGTAGTGGAGTGATGCTTATGGAAGAAAGAGAAACAAAAGGCATTGCGCCTTACCGGATGAATCAGATTGTAAAGACTGCTGCAGATATCACGGACAGGCTTGTAAATGGTAGGAATCTCTACAGTCCTACATATCATGAGTGCGAAATTGTGATTGAACTTGTAGCTGAGGCTATCAAGAAAAGTAAAAATGAATATAGGAGGAAATAGGATGTTTTTGAATAAAACAAAATTTAAGAAGTGGGCAAAAGACGCTTATAACAGAGGCGGACTGTACATAGGACAGATTTACGGCGGTCTTGTAGTGAGTGGAGGTACCTGGTCTATATGGACAGAAGAAGGTTATGTGCCAAATTGGGTAAAAGCCGTATTAATGGAACACTCAGGAGAATTGCCCCAGAAAGGGCATCTGTTTAAAGCAAAGAACGGTGAACCAATTCAGTACGAAGTAGCAGAAAACGATTATCTGAACCTGCCAGAGATGTATTTTAAAGCAAAGGTTCCATTCACCGTTACTCCAATTGTGTATGAAAAGATGGGAGTGCAGTACCGATTTGTTCAAAACGATAACACTAATGCCCTCATTGCAGTAAGCACATATCTGTTTGACATTTTGGATATGAAGGAACTGGAAGAAGAAAACAGGCCAATCGGTCCATGCTCCACCAATAACCAGGGAAATTTCCTATTGTGGAAGAATGAACATTCCGCGTTGCTGATTGGCAAGATGGATATTTCCGGCAATGGTCTGGAAATCATGAATCTTTTGAGTACATATTCCTTTGAGAAGGAGGCGATATAAATGGCAATCCCGGTTCTTATTATAGGTAAGTCTGGCAGTGGGAAATCTGCCAGCATGAAGCATTGTGTAGGCAAGGATTTTAACTTGGTGAGAGTATTGAATAAGCCGCTGCCTTTCAGGGGCAAGATTGATGGCTGGGTGTCGGATGAGTATCAGTTTGTCCATAAGGCTCTAAAACTTGCACCGGCAAAATCTGTGATAATTGATGATGCAGGGTATTTGATTACAAACTACTTTATGAAAAACCACAGCACGAAAGGCAAGGGAAATGACGTATTTGGCTTGTATAACACCCTGGGAGATAACTTTTGGAATCTCATCCAGTTCGTTGTAAACGATATGCCGGTAGATAAAATCGTCTACATCGTTATGCACGAAGATACGGACGATTATGGAAATGTCAAAGCGAAGACTATTGGAAAATTACTTGATGAAAAAATATGTTTAGAGGGGATGTTTACCATTGTTCTTCGAAGCGTGAACAACCTGACAGAGCATAAGTTCATTACTCAGTCAGACGGCGGCGCAATCAGCAAAGCTCCGGAGGGCATGTTTGAGGATGTAGAGATTCCAAATGACCTCTTATATGTAGATAACAAAATCAGAGAATATTACGAAATAGAAAACCCTAAAAATAAGGAGGAAAAATAGATATGATAGCAAAACCACAAGGATACGATGAGGCGCAGGCATTTACAGGGGAATTCGCACAGCTGCCCGCAGGGATTTATGTGTGTGTAGTAAAACAAGTATCACAAACGGAAACAAGGAATGGACGCCCACAGCTGGCTATTTTATACGACATTGCTGAGGGAGAAAACAAAGGATTCTATCAAACCCAGTATGAGGCTGCAAAGAAGTCAGATTCTGATGCAAAATGGAAAGGCGTATACAAACAGCTTATGGACGGATCCAGCCTGCCGTTTTTCAAGGGACTTATGACCAGCATTGAAAAATCTAATCAAGGCTTTCAGTTCCCTTGGGGACAAGAAGGAAATGAGAAGACGCTGGCCGGAAAGAAGTTTGGAGCCATCATGGGCCGGGAAGAATTTTTTGCATCTGACGGCGAAAAGCGTATGGCAACAAAAATTGTTCAGATTCGAAGTCTTGATGGATTAAAGGATGCAAAAGTTCCGGAAGATAAATTATTGGATGATAATGCTGCAGCCCCGTCAGACCCCAAATTCGGACCAGCAGACCAAGATGGATTTATGAACATTCCGGACGGCATAAATGAAGAGCTCCCGTTTATGTAAAGAAGACTATGAGGAAGTGAAAAGCATGCTGAGCATGAGGCAGGTAGCAGAATTTTACGGATACAAGATACAACGGGGCAGCACCTGCCTGTGCCCTTTCCACAATGATAATCATCCAAGCATGAAGATATACTCTGATGATAAAGGATTCTATTGTTGGGTGTGTGGAACAGGTGGTGATGTAATCAAGTTTGTAGGACTGCTGTATGGACTTGGCAACGAAGACGCATGTCGGAGATTAATAGAAGACTTTTCACTTCCTATTCAGACAGAAAATCTTTCATATAGAGAAAAAAGAGAGCGCCAGAACAGGCATAACAAGTATGTGGAGATTCAAAAATTCAAGAAAGATGCTTATGCGATACTGAGAGAATACTGGAAACTGTTATGTGACGCCACAAGGCAGTTCTCCAGCCCGCATTTTGCGGAAGCTATGCAGGAATTGACCATTGTGGAATATCGTCTGGAATGCCTTAGAAAATGTCCGGAAGAGTATTTCAAAGATAGGGAGGCGGTGAGAAAGCTTGGAGAAATCGAAAGAAGAATTGCTGGATGGAATGTGCTCTCTTAGCCCGGGGGAACAGTTTCCAGATGAGTTGTTTTATCAAATATTTGATATAGAAGACAACATGGACCGGACGAAATACATAGAAGCTATGCGAAACCAGGCGCGGCAAATGAAGCGCGTAAGTGAGTTCAACTCCATCCTAAAAGCTTTCTTCATTGACTATGCTCAAAAAATGAAAGAGACAGGGAATAAGACTTCCTTCACAGGGCAGCCATTGACGTTGGAATGTGGGCAATGGAGAGCAAATGACTCTGGAGTAACCATGCAGAGATGGGATAACAAAGGGATGCCTATTGTTGTAAATGCCTGCACTCATCCAATTTTACCTACGGAAATACTCAAAAATGTGGATACAAGCGAAGAGAGGGTGCGTTTGGCATACTTTAAACATGGTACATGGAGCCAGGTCACTGTCGGCAGGGACATTTGCGCAGATAATAATTCTATCGTAAAGGTGCTTAGCAAAATTGGGATTGAAGTTACTTCTGAAAATGCCAAAAGTCTTGTCCGGTACATAAGTGATTGTGTGGGATATAATCCTAAAACATTGGAGCCAAAGAAGTCCATTAACCGCCTTGGCTGGTCGGGAAATGAGTTTATGCCTTATGCAGATGATATTGTTTATGACGGCGATAAAGAGTATGACGCTGTTTACAAAAATATAAAGCAGGGTGGAGATTATAACGTATGGAGGGAACATTGCAGTGCCTTGAGAAAGAATAAGATAGTGCGAATGGCATTTGCAGCCAGTGCAGCTAGCCCGCTTTTAAGCTTAGTAAATGCGCTGCCTTTTGTTTTCTACCTGTGGAGTGGGGAATCTGGAACAGCCAAAACAGTAGCGGTCATGTCGGCTATGTCTATATGGGGAAATCCAAAGATGGGGGGCCTTGTAAAGACGATGGATACTACGAAAGTTGGAATTGCCCGCAGTGCTGCATTTCTTTTCTCTATCCCCTATGCGGGAGATGAGCTACAGACCATGAAAGACAAATGGACAACCAACTTTGATAAGCTAATTTACCAGATAACCGAGGGCGTTGAGCGAGTGCGCGGCAGGGCAACAGGCGGTATTGAAGATACAAAAACTTGGCGCAATAGTTTTTTGTTCACTGGTGAAGAGCCAATCACTAAAGCTAACAGTAGGGCTGGTTCGAAAAATAGGGTTATAGAGATTGAAGTAGAGAAAAAGTTGATTGAAAACGGGAATCACACCGTATCCATTCTTACAGAGAACTATGGATTTGCAGGGAAGATTATTGTGGAGTATTTGCAGAATACAGAAACTAAGACGCTACGTGATGAATATAAGAGATATTTTGATGCCATGTGTAAACTAGACACTACCGAGAAACAGGCTATGGCTATGGCTTGCATCCTAGTAGCAGACAGGATTCTTGTGGAACAGGTATTTTCAGATGAAACGCCGCTCTCAATTTCTGATGTAAAAATGCATCTGCGCAGTGCAAATGAGGTTGATGTAGCTGAAAGATCATATCAGGCGGTGCTCAACTGGATTGCAAAGAATCCGATTCGATTTCAGAGTTCTACCGGCTTAGATGCCATGAATAAAGGCGAAGTGTGGGGGCGAATAGACACGGATGATGAGCATCCAGAAAAACCACCGGTAGCAGTTCTTAACAAAGATGTATTGTGTGACTTTTTGGAGAAGAGCGGTTTTGATTATGCTGCAGTAAGTAAGAAGTGGGCTGAGAAAGATAGATTGGTAAAAAACTCGCAGGAGAAATTTGTGCACCAGACGAAGGTGTATGGTATAAAGGCGAGTTATATAAAACTAAATATGGAGCCGGATGCAGATGAAAATGGGTTTGTTCCGGCAGAAGATGAACAGATAGACTTACCATTTGAATAAAATGTCTTACCATAAAAAATCAGGTAAGCCCATTTGGTAAGACCAAAGAATGGCTTAAATAGGCGCTTTATAGTATATAGTCTTACCATCTTACCTGTCTTACCATAAACCATACACGTATAGGGGCAACGAATTGATGTGATTTTTTTGTTCTAAAAATACGCATATATGGTACCAAATTTTAGGTAAGATGGTAAGACCCAACGTTTTTACTGGGTTTACAGGTTCTTTTTAGAACAAAAATGGGTAAGACAAATAGCAAAAATGGTAAGACCCACAGGAAATGAGGTAGAAAAATGAAGATCATTGATAATCCGGAAGAAATTTATTTCAGTGAGCTGGGTGGCGCAGACGTGACTGTAATCTTCTATATGGACGATGAGAAAAAACTTTTCAACTCCTTAGAGTGGAAGTCAATAGAACCGGATCACATAGTAACACTAGACATGATTAGAGAGCAGATAGAAGACAAATACGGGAAGAATCTGATTGTTGTGATTGCAGAATATCCGTTGAGAGGGGAAATCTTCAGATATGGGAATTATGAGGACAATCGCTGGGTACGGATTGGTAAGGTTTGTGGATATGCGTAATTCAGAAAGGAGGCTTGAAGATGAGTAATAAAAGTACAGGTACGGCTTTTGAAAGAGAATTTGCACAGATGCTTTCAGATCACGGGTTCTGGGCTCACTGCCTGAAGGACAATGCAAATGGGCAGCCCTTTGATGTGATAGCAGCAAGGAACGGTGTAACTTATGTATTTGACTGTAAAGACTGTCAGGGAGAGTCGTTCAAGTTAGACAGAATAGAAGAAAATCAACACAATGCAATGGTTTTGTGGGAAGAGACGGGAAACAGTCAAGGCCTTTTTGCTATCAGAATAAACGATAAAGTGATAATAATGCCGCACAAGATGTTGAGTGCACTTAGAGACAATGGAGCAAAGCAAGTTAAATATTCAGATCTGATGCATTACGGAAGAACTTTTGAACGCTGGATGGAGCTTCGCGACAAATTAGATAAGCAGGTGGTGCAATGCTGGTAACGATCAGTAACGAGATATACATACAGAATCCCTCTGACGAGGTTGTACGTTGGGCCAGAGAAAATTTGATTATACCAAATCCGGAATACATCAAAAAACAGCGGATGGGGTTGTGGATAGGGAATACAGAAAAGCAGCTCTATCTGTTTTCTGTGAATGGCAATGTTATTGCTCTCCCCTGTGGGACCGGTAAAAGCGTGAGACAGCTTCTTACCGGAGCGGATATAAGACAGGACTTGGCAGATAATGGACTCATGGAATATAAGGGAGAGGTTCCCTTGTATGATTACCAGGAAGAAGCAGTCAACGCAATGGAAAGAGCCGGTTGCGGAATCCTGCAGAGTCCATGCGGATCAGGAAAGACACAGATGGGAATTGCCCTGGCAGCACGATTGAAGAGAAAAACACTCTGGCTGACGCACACCACAGACCTTCTTAACCAGTCTTATAGCAGGGCGGAACAGTATTATTCGAAGGATACGCTGGGGAGGATTACAGCAGGGAAAGTGCAGGCAGGTAGCCACATCACATTTGCTACAGTTCAGACGCTCTCAAATCTGGATATGCAGAAATATAAATATGCATGGGATACCATCATTGTGGATGAATGCCACCGGGTGTCGGGTACACCGGCAAGCATGAAAATGTTTTATCGGGTTATGAGCAGCCTTGCGGCTCGTTACAAATATGGATTATCGGCTACTGTGCACCGGTCAGATGGACTGATTAAATCTACCTTCGCAGTAATCGGTAATGTGCATTACCGGGTTCCTGATGAAGCAGTAGCAGAAAAGACTATGCAAGTGAATATCTGCAAGCGGGATACAGGCATAAAAATTAACCGTGTATGTCTGGATACTGATGGGACTCTTGTCTACAGCAAACTGATTCCATATCTGACGGGTAATATAGACCGATGCCAGTTGATTGCAGACGATTTGGAAAAGAACAGGGGGCACTCAAACCTGATATTATCGGAACGTTTGGAGCATTTGAGGTTGTTACAGTCTCTTCTTACGGAAGAATTGAAACAGCAAAGTGTAATGATAGATGGGAAAATGACAACGAAGAAGGGCAAGGCGCAGCGCGAACAGGCTATCGCGGACATGAAAGAGGGCAAGAAAAGATTTCTATTCGCTTCCTTCAATCTGGCAAAAGAGGGGCTAGACATACCAAGGCTTGATCGACTGTATCTCACCACTCCGAAAAAGGACTATGCAGTGGTGACACAGAGTATCGGAAGAATCGCCAGGACATTCGAAGGAAAGACAGATGCCATCTGTTATGACTATGTGGATGATATTCAGTTCTGTGAGAACCAATGGAAGCGCAGAAAGACCAGCTATAAGAAAGCGGGGTGCAAGATTTGAATACAGTGGAGCTGTACAAGGAAATTAAGAGGCTGCAGACCTTACGGCTGAAAAATGAATCTGCACTTAGCCCGGAGGACTTAGCCGGAAAATACCGGACATCCTATGAGCGGCTGTGTGAAAACATAAGACAAAGACAGATGGAATACAGGACAGAGTGCACAAAGGTGATAAGGACTCTGACTGATATCCTTGCAGAACTGGCGTATTTTGACCCTACGGATGAAGAATACGATGCAGTCCGGGATATCATGATTGATAAGTCCAAGGAATGCGGAGACGACCCTCTTCTAACTGGATTGATTGCGACAGTGATTGAAAGATTTGAAAGTGAGGGCAAGAGATGAGTTGGACAGACAAGCAGCATAAGAAGCAGAAAATCCATGGTCTGGTAGAACAGGCCATGAAGGACCCGAGGTTCCAGGAGGCACAGAAACGGCAGATAGAGGATGCCACCAGGGAGGCGTTTGACAGCTTCTTACTGATCAGCGCCGATTACCTGCACCGGAATCACAGGTACGGTAAAAATGGATTGCTGAAATACATAGATTTCGTTGTAGGGCAAATGCAGTTTGTGCAGAAGGACCCGGAATATTTTAAGCTGTTGAATGAAGCGCTGGCAGATGAGACGGGCGTGAACATCCTGGAAAATGTAGTGAACTAACTTAAAAGTTAGTTGAATAAAAGGAAAGGAGTAATGAGGTTTGGTCGACCAGAAAAGCGCTTTTACTCTGAGTACAGAAAATGAAAATATTAGTAGCCTGTGAAGAAAGTCAGGCGGTAACAACAGAATTAAGAAATTTAGGACACGAAGCTTATAGCTGTGATATAGAGCCTTGTTCAGGGGGACATCCGGAATGGCATATACAGCAGGATGTGACACCACTTTTAAAGCAACCTTGGGATATGATAATAGCTTTTCCTCCATGTACGCATTTGGCATTATCTGGGGCAGCATGGTTCGAACAGAAGAGAAAAGACGGGAGACAACAACAAGGTATTGATTTCTTTATGCTTTTTGCAAATGCTGAATGCGAAAAGGTAGCAATAGAAAACCCGATAGGAATTATGAGTACTATGTACAGAAAACCGAACCAGATAATTCATCCCTGGCAGTTCGGAGATAACGCAAACAAGTCTACATGTCTATGGACAAAAGGACTTCCGAGTCTAGTGCCGCATATAACAGAAAAACCAGAAATTGAATATTTTGAGTGGGTTGATAAAAATGGGAAAAAGAAGAGACAGGAAATGTGGTACTACAAAACGCGGTGTTTGCCACATGCAGAAAGGGCAAGAGCGGCATCCAAGACATTTCCAGGAATTGCAAAAGCTATGGCAGAGCAATGGGCTGGGGAATGTGAGCAAAACTGAAATTTAGGAGATGAAAATATGAGATTAATTGATGCAGATGGCATAATAGCCGAGATTGAGAAGAATAAGTTAATGGCAAAGGAGCCCGCAGTAAAGCGATGTATTGAAATTATCAGAAACGCTACGACATACATAGAGCCAAAGATGCCAGCTCGTGATAGCTGGATTCCGGTATCGGAACGGCTGCCAGCAGATCATAAGACCTACATATGTACTGTTCTGAGATTCGAAGATAATTATATTTACAGTGCGGAACTAATATATTATCCGACAGACGATACATGGGCATGGCAAGATGATCCTGTAATTAAAGAATTCGATTATAAAACACACAGAGTGGTCGCTTGGATGCCACTACCGGAACCGTACAAGGCAGAATAGGAGGGCGTATGAAAAAGTATCCGCCCAAAAGGCCTATAAATGCAGGTGGTGTTTGTTACACAGATAAACTTTGCGACGTTAAAAGTAACTGTAGTAAGTGCAAAAACTTGAACCCAAATGGGACACTTACAGATTTGAAAAGCGGAGAAAGAAAGGCTATCGGAGCATGGGAACAAAATAGAGCGTCCGGCTGCTGAGCCGGGGAAAGGTATAGAGATGATAGAAACCGGATTAAAAGATAAGAATGGTACACCTATAAGGGTAGGAGACAAAACAAGGCTTGTTTTATGTGACGGGGAAGTAAGAGAATTTGATGTATGTTTCAAAACCGTAGTGCGTACTGTAAAAAGCCATCCCGATTTCGATGATGAATATGCAAAAGTAGCTATAACTGGAATCGTCTTCTGTTGGGAGGGGTATGATTTATTCCCGTGTGTTGATGGAAATGACGTTTCTGATACATCTGAAATGGAAGTTATTCTGTAACTATACCGCCATTTTGTGAAAGGAGACGATATGAAATTCAGTAAAGATAAATTCCGCAGGAATGCGCCACATGCAATTCGGAAGGCGCTGCCAGAATCCCATCGGGATGTGTTGGACGGCATGGAAGTGGATAGGTGCGAGATTACATATACGGTTGACGGGGAAGAGTTTGAGCTCTACCCAGTAGAGCCAGATTGGTGTGAATAAGAGTTATACCGGAAGTAGGGAGCCGGGTTTTTTAAAAATGGGTGAGTGAACGTTGACAACATAAAAACAAGCAGTAGACCGTCCGGGAAGACACTATCTACTGCTCACTTACCTAAGAGGAGTATAGCACAATATTTACCTCTTGGGCAATACAAAGGAGAAAATATTATGCGTACACAAAAGGAAATTTTTAGAGATGATGTTTTAACAGCAATGAAGCCATATCTTGATGCTATGGCTATGGACATGTTGAATCATGTAATAGTACAGGCCCTGTTTAAAGTGGATGTGATAGAAATGGGTGAGACTTTACCGGCTACCCGGGAAAACACCAACGAATATATTATGGAGCTGTTTGAGGCTAAAAAGGCGCCCAAATTGAGTAAGCAGACTGCTGAATACTATACTAGAACCATGAAGAATTTTATTACATTTGTAGGTAAAAGCTTATTGGATGTGACAGACATGGACATAGAATATTATCTTAACCAGTATGCCAAGAAAGGGAATAAACCTGTTACCGTGAATAATGAGCGGCGTATTATATCCGCATTCTTCACATGGATGCGTAAAACACATCTGGTTCAGGACAATCCGGCTGAGAGTATAGAAAAGTATGCCGAAGTGGAAAAGCCTATTGATCACCTGGAGGATTGGGAGATGGAAGCCTTGCGCGATGCATGCAAGGTTCGCGTAGTAAATAAGGTTACTCATATTGAAGAGTACCGGGAGAGTTTACGGGACCGTGCACTTATAGAGTTCTTGCGTTCCACCGCTGTCAGAATCGGGGAATGTGTATCTGTAAATGTGCAGGATATAGACTGGAATACGGGGGATATCTTGGTCTATGGACAGAAGGGTAGGGCATATAGAACCGTCTGCTTGGATGATGCTGCCAAGTTCCACCTGAAGAAATATATAGACAGCAGAAAAGATGATAACCCGGCCTTATTCGTTTCTGTAAAAGCGCCTTACAAGCGAATGGAGCGTAGCGGATTACGGGCTGCTATCAAGGTTGTTGCAGGAAGGTCAATCCTGGTAAGGAACATATATCCGCATCTATTCCGGAAGACAACGGCAACCAATATGGCGCGTAGAGGCTGCCCCGGAGAATTGATATCTCTGTATCTTGGACATAAGAACGGGAACGTAACTAATAAGCATTATGCATATCGTAGTCCACAGCAAGTTAAGAGTGCATTTTTACAGTATGCTGCGGCGTAAATATTAAGGAGTGATGTAATGGGAAATATAACGAGGCAAATAGATTATGATGAGATGGAGAAGTCTTCTGATGAGAAGGCCAGGGACCGTTTCAAACGTCCGGCTTATCAGGTTAGAAAAATGATAAGGGAACAGGGTAAACAGATAATCAGAAAAGGAGTGGATGCGGGTGGACAAAGGAATCCTGATTGAATATGCGGACATGAAAGAAGAGATTAAGGACCTTCGGCGCAGGATAGCGGAGGATGAGAAAAAGATTGAGCAGCTGCAACATATTATCGTATCGGATTCTGTGACCTGTGGCAGAAAAGGAAAGAAGCCACTCCGCACTGTAAAGATTAAGGGGTTCCCAAAGATGGAGATAGACCATAGGAAGATTCTCCTGGAACGGAGAGTTGCTAAGATGCAGATGCTAGAGACGGATCTGCTGGATAAACAGAGCCAGGTAGATGATTATATCGCTGAGATACATAAAAGTGAATTACGAATGATGTTCCGCATGTATTATTTGGACAATCTGAACTGGATTCAGGTAGCTCACCGAATGAACGCAATGTTCCCCAAAAAGAAGAGAAAGTATACAGAGGACAGCTGCCGGTGCAAGCACAACAGGTTTTTAGAAAGAAATGAAGGAACGACGGTCACGACGGATTTAAAGTGATAATATGATATAAAGCCGAAAGGTAGCAACCGGACGGCTGAACCCCTCACACAAACCCAATATAAAAAAGCGTCCTGCATGAAAGTGTGGGACGCTTTTTGTTGAATAGTGGAAGAAAATGGAATATAATTAAATAAAAATATGTTGGGGTGAATAAAATGGAGAGGAACATAGTGTCTTTTTTAAATATGAAGGGTGGCGTATGCAAGACGACTTTATGTAAAGAAATTGCTTTATATTTAGCGGAAAAATTCGATAACAAGGTATTAGTTATTGATATTGACCCACAATCGAATTGCACACAGTCTTTCTTTGAACGATATCATGTTTTGGATGAAGGAAAATTACTCAAAGAGGAGACAAGAATTCAATCTATTCAAAAAATATTTTCGCCCAGTCCGGGAAGGTTGGAACGGGCTGATAAAGATGAAGTTATTTTGGAATTGACCGATAATCTACACATAATACCAGGAGAATTGCATACAATCTTTATGGAGAGAGAGACGAGTACCGGAGCATCTGAACAAAAACTGATTAACTTTATAGCAAATAATTGTTTAAAAGATTTGTATGATTATATTTTGATAGACTGTCCTCCTACATACTCTTTTTATACCACCGCAGCATTACTTGCCAGTGATTTATATTTAATACCGGTAACACCTGATGCATATTCTTTATTAGGTGTTAACTTGCTGGAAGAAGTCGTAGGACGCATTAAAGATAACTATCAGATAAACTTCAAGAGTCATCCTTTAGATAACTTAGGAATAATTTTTACCAAAGTACAGAAAAATCCTAGTGTTGGAGTAAAGAACAATATAGATGAAATCAAAGAAGCTCTCGCAGACCGGAAGATTCGGTTTTTTGAAAATTCTTTTATGAAAGTTGAAAAACTTTCTACATCACAGCTGTCAACTTTTATTTTAGATAGGTCCGATGAAAGCTTGAGGGTTAATATGCGTTCTATTTGCGCAGAATTCATTGATAAGGTGGGTGAGATAGGGAGATGAATCGAAGTATTTGGTTAAAGAAGATAAGATATATCGAAAACTTAAAGGACGAAGAATTAATAAAAACAGAAAGTTATTCTGTTTTAGTTAGTTTTATTCTGTCAAAAGATGAATTCAAACGAAATTCAGATTTGAAAGATTTTATGACAGAATTGGGGATTGACTGTAAGCCCTATCTTTTAAAAAGCAGAACCTCTATCTTGGGAAGAGCAATAAGAGAAGTTCAAAAATTCGAGGATGAAGAAGTATTGCAGTATCTTGGAAGAATACGAAATAGAATACAGGATGAAACAGATAAAGATATTGTTATAGAAAAGAAGTCGAAAGAAAATTATATGAAAAAGATGCTAGAACGCTATGGACGGAAAGAGTAATTATGGGGGATTATGAAAACTTTATTTCCAAGTACTTCCCTCAGGCTTCAATACAAGAAAATGCCGAAGGATTGTATAATCTAGTTTGCGAAAGCAACATTGTGTCTGCGGTGTTTTTAAGATATATGGATACCGAGAAGTATAATTTGACTGAAGAAAAAAAGCTATATTATATCCGGTTCAGAGATGCTGTGAATAAGTTGTTATTTTATGTTCCACTGAATGATGGAATAGGTATATTTTCATGTATGAGATATTTATTGGAACAGTATCTAAAGTTTATTTATGCGATTCACTTTGATATTGATATCTCGAAGATTAATATTACAAGTTACCGCCACATCAAAGAAGATATTAAGGAAAGTTACTTGATAGATCAAAAGGTCAAAGAGAAAATCGAACGTATATATAGTTTTTATGCCAAATATTCGAATGATGTACACGACAAAGACACGACAAATGACAATGAATTAACATTTCTTGAGGATATTTTGAAAGGGAAGAACGCCTTTTGGGGTACAACCGTTGATGATTTGAGAAAAATTTTAGATGTTACATATGATATTTTAGAGTGTCTTTTTGAAATTAATTTTGAAGATTTAAATTCTGTAGAAAGAATGAAGATATCGAAGATGAAATCAAGAAAACGATCCAGAAAAATTTTAAAATTGTTGAACCGTCAAAATTAGAAAATTGAGCAGGCATAAGGCACCCCACCGCGGGTGCTTTTCTTATACTTAAAAACAAACACGATTGAGAGGTGGTGGTAAGTGGATGAGATCAGAGCCCCAAACTACGAATTAGCACTGCTTGACTATCAAGCAGGCATGAAATATAAGGATATCGCAGAAAAGTACGGCGTTACCCTGAACACGGTGAAGTCCTGGAAGACCAGATACAAGTGGTCGAAGGACAATAAAAAAGGTGTGCACACAAAAATAAAAAAGGTATGCACACAAAAAGGCGGTCAGCCAGGTAATAAAAACGCTGTTGGAAACAAGGGCGGCGCTGCTCCAGAAAAGAATAAGAACGCAGTCAAGACAGGAGAGTTTGAGACTCTCTTTTTTGATGCCTTGGAAGAAGATGAGAAGAAGCTGATAGGCTTGGTCCAGTTAGACAAGGAACAGCTATTATTACAGGAAATACAACTTCTCACAGTCCGGGAACGCCGAATGCTGAAGCGCATTGATGCACTGAGGCAGCTAGAAAGATTAGAACCGGTTAATTCAGAATCGAAAGATAGGATTCCCCCGGGAATGACGGTTGTCAAAGTTCAGTCAGGCATAGAAAAAGGTGAGCATACAGACTTGAAGGAGTATGCAGGTATCCTTGGTCAGATTCAATCAGTTGAGGAGGCCTTAACCAGAGTACAGGCCCGAAAGCAGAAAGCTATTGACTCTCTGCATCGATATGGATTTGATGATGCTCGCCTTGAATTAGAGATGATGAAATTCGAACTGGAGCTTATGAAACAGAATGGCTCTGGAGATGAAACTGAGGGCGATGGCTTCATAGATGCAATGAATGCGATAGCTGGAGAGGTGTGGGGTGATGATGATGATGCATGAGAAGCTGGCCAGACTCAGGGAACGCCTAACCAAAATGAAAAACAACCGCACCACCTCCGTTTTCAACAGAATATTTAAGTTCCAGCCATTTTCCCGCAAACAAAAGCAGGTACTCACGTGGTGGTGTGATACTTCTCCGGTCAAAGAAAAAGATGGCATTATCGCAGATGGTGCAATCCGTTCAGGGAAGACGGTCAGCATGTCGTTGTCATTCGTTATGTGGGGCATGGCTACGTTTACCGGGCAGAACTTTGGTATGTGTGGCAAGACGATAGGCAGCTTCCGGAGGAACGTTTTATTTTGGCTGAAGTTAATGCTACGCTCCAGGGGTTATGCGGTCGTGGACCACAGGGCAGATAATCTTGTCACTGTATCTAAGAATGGCATAGAGAATTACTTTTACATATTTGGTGGAAAAGATGAGCGTTCTCAGGACCTAATACAAGGTATCACTCTGGCAGGAGTATTCTTTGATGAAGTTGCATTGATGCCGGAGTCTTTTGTTAACCAAGCTACTGGCCGCTGCTCAGTCGATGGAAGTAAGTACTGGTTCAACTGCAACCCTGACGGGCCGTATCACTGGTTTAAGCTTAACTGGATAGATAGATGTAATGAAAAGAATATCTTATATCTTCATTTCACGATGGAAGACAATCTGTCGCTGTCAAAAAAGATAAAAGAACGTTATCGCTCCATGTACACGGGAGTATTCTATAAGCGATACATCTTAGGTCTGTGGGCTATGGCAGAAGGAATTATTTACGACATGTTCGATGTGGACCGGCATGTTAAGCCTATAAAAGAGTTCTTTCAACTACTCATTGGTGTGAACAGATATGTGAGTATTGACTACGGAACCCAAAATGCTACAGCTTTTTTGTTATGGAACAAGGGGATTGACAAGAAGTGGTACTGTATCCGGGAGTATTATTATTCAGGAAGAGACAAAGGTATTCAAAAGACGGATGCTGAATATGCAGACGATTTAAAAAAGTGGTTGGACGGCACAGAGATAAAAGCAATCATCGTTGACCCGGCGGCAGCTTCATTCATTGCAGAGTTAAGGAAAAGAGGATATAAAGTCCTAAAAGCTAAGAATGATGTGGAAGACGGAATACGGCTTGTAGGTACACTGCTGAATCGAGAGAAAATTATATTTAGTGATTCATGCGTGAACACAATAAAAGAATTTGCTTCTTATATTTGGGATGTAAAAGCCGCAGAGCGTGGTGAGGATAAGCCTATTAAGCAACATGACCACGCAATGGATGCGGTTAGATATTTCTGCTATACAATATTAAGCGGAAACGTTGCAAAAATCAGTAGTAAGAAAAGAGCAGGATTTCACTAAGGGGGTGATAAGAAGATGTATGTATTTACGATGCCAGCTGATAAATTCGATGAAAGAGAAATTAATAAGCGGGCAATTAGACTTTTGATTGCAAAGCACAAGTCAGGCGTGGAGAGCCTTCGGAAGCTAAAGAGATACTATGAAGGTGACCACAAGATTTTAACTGAATCAGACAGAGAAAATAAGATAGTCTGCAATCATGCAAAGGATATATCTGACACAGCAACATCTTATTTCATCGGGAACCCGGTAAGTTATAAGAGTGACAACGATATCAAAATATTGTCAGATGCTCTAGAATTAGCTGGTGCAGATGAAACAGACGGAGATAATGGTTTGGATTTATCAATTTATGGCAGAGCCTATGAATATATCTACACCAAACAGGGTGAAACGGATTTGATAACAAAGAATCTTCCTCCTGAAAATACGTTTATGGTGTATGACGATACCATAGAACAGAATGAACTTTTTGCTGTGTATTATTATGAGAAAGTGGACTCTAGTAACCAAACAAATACTACATATGTTGCTACTGTTCTAACAAAGAATTACAAATACGTCTTAAACATTCAAGACATAGATGGACCACAAGCTTTCATAGAAATCCCTGAAGAACATTTCAAGGGTGAGGTTCCTATTATTGAGTATCTGAACAACAAACTGGCAATAGGTGACTACGAACTTCAAATACCGTTGATTGATGCCTACAACGCCCTCATGTCTGACCGTATCACAGATAAAGAACAGTTCATCGATTCTATTCTGGTTTTGTATGGGACTCTCTTAAGCGATGAAAGCGAAGAGGATAATGAGGGTACGGGGATAAAAGAAGGCGAAGCACCTATGCAGCGTTTAGGCAAAAAGAAGTTTTTAGAAATGCCAGATGCATCAAAGGCAGAATATCTTACAAGGACATTTGATGAAAACGGAGTTGAGATACTCAAGAAAGCAATTGAGCAGGATATACATAAGTTCTCCCATATTCCTTGCATGACAGATGAAAGCTTCGGCGGAAACATCTCTGGTGTAGCTATGGAGTTTAAGCTGTTAGGGATGGAGAATATCACTAAAATAAAGACCAGGTATTATAAAAAGGGGTTGCGAAAGAGAATTCGTATATTTGCATACTTCTTAAATACAAAGAGTGCTATAAATATTGATATATCTGGAATTACACCGACATTCACCCGAGCACTTCCAAGGAACCTTTTAGAGATAAGCCAAATCGTTGCGAACTTATGGAACAAAGTAAGCAAGAAAACTCTGCTATCACAAATTCCATTTGTAGATGATCCGGATGAAGAATTAAAAGCTGTAAAAAAGGAAGAAAAGGAAAGCCTTAATCAGCAAAAAGAATTATTTGGAAACCAGCCAAATGAACCGCTTGGCACCGAGGACGGTGATATAGACGATGAAGAGTAATGACTATTGGGAGCGGCGTCAGGTGCAGGACGCATTTAATTACTTCCAAAAGGCAGAGGATACAGCGGACCAAATATCAAAGGTTTATTTAAAAGCATCCCGTCTTTTATCCTTAGAAGCTGATGAGATATTCGAAAAATATCAGACAAAGCATGGTTTGTCTGAAACAGAAGCTCTTCGGCTCATAAATACTTTACAGGATAAAACTTCCTTGGATGAGTTGCTGCAAAAGCTAAAAAATGGCGATAAGAATGAATCAAAGAAGAGACTACTTTCAGTTTTGGAGGCACCGGCTTATCAGGCAAGATTGGAGCGCCTACGACAGCTACAGAACCAACTTGACCTGCTCATGCGGAATATATATCAGCAGGAAAGGAAGTTTAGCACCAGTTTCTATACGGACCTTGCCAATGAATCATATTATCGCAGCATATATAATATTCAGCAGCGTGCAGATGCAGCCTTCAGCTTTGGCCATTTAAGTGCTAAGACTGTGGAAAGGGTTATCAATAGCAGATGGTCCGGCAAGAACTATTCGGAGCGTATCTGGGATAACACCAGGGCTCTTGCACAAGACTTAAAGGAAGAGTTGTTAATAAACCTCATTACTGGACGGACCAACCGAGATGCGTCTGCAATTATTGCAAATAAGTTTGGGCAGGGTGCAAGCAATGCGCGCCGCTTGGTAAGAACAGAAAGCAATTATGTTTCTGGTGAACTAAATGCCGTAGCCTATGAAGAATGCGGCATTGCAAAATATCGGTATCTGGCTACGCTTGACCTGAAGACGTCACTTATCTGTCGGGGGTTGGATGGAAAGATATTTTTGTTAAAAGAAAGGATAGTAGGAAAAAACTATCCGCCGTTGCACCCGTGGTGCCGGTCTACAACAATATCAGTTGTGGATGAATCACTTATCGACAAAATGCAAAGATCAGCTATAGATCCGGTAACGGGTAAACGAATAAAGGTTCCTGCAAGTATGACTTATGAAGAGTGGTACAATAAGTACGTTAAAGGAAATCCAGAGGTTGAACTTGAGGAAAAGAAAATCAAAAATCGTTCTGCTGATAGAACGCAGCAGAAACAGTATCGTAATATTTTGGGTGATAATATTTCAGAAAGGCTAGATGATTTTCAGAATATGAAGTATAATGATACTGAGAAATGGAAATATGCAAAACTGGATTATCGCAGGCAGAATGAATTAATGAAACATCCTGAATTGAAGCTCCCCAATGCAGAAAAAGCAACAGTTCCGGATAGAAAGTTTACTAATTATCTTTTTGGCGGGGAACATGTCGAAGGGCTGGCAAAAGGTAGAGCTTTTACATCAAGGCTTGGTTATTCAGCAGAGAATTGGTCCAGGCTCCAGGAAGAAATTATAAACAGGGCTGCTAGATATCCCGCAGTATATAAAAAGAATAACGGTTTTGTAGACTTGTATGAGCAAAAGATGATTTTGTATGGTGCAAAAGGAAGACCTGCAAATACGGTTGTAGGATGGGCTGTAAGTAGAGAAGGAACAGCGAGTATGACAAGCGCTTATATCAAAGAGGTGAAATAGTTATGAAGGTACAAGAATTTGATACAGTACTGTTAAAGGATGGCAGGAGAGGAAGCGTTATGGAAGTATTCCCTGATGGCTCTTTAATAGTGGATATCGGAAGTTCCCCGGAGGACTGGGAAACCCTATACGATAAAACTATACATGACATCGAAAAGATATTAACTGTATCTAAAGAATAAAACCACTGGTTTAAATCCGGTGGTTTTATTATGCCCAAAACAAGGAGGTGAGATTATGAGGGTAAAAACAATAAAACGCTATAATGACATGGTGCTGCGTAAAATTCAAGAGCCAGGGACGGTTTTTGAAACTGATGATAAACGTGCAGAGCATCTGGTAAAAGAAGGTGTGGCCGAGAAGGTGCAAGAAGAATCTTTGAAAGTTAGTAAAACAGTAAAGAGTAAAAAAGAGGGGTAGTCGAACCTCTCTTTTTTAATGCTCCGAGATGAGGATAAACTAAATTTAATGCCACTGCTTGGACTTAGTGGACTGGTTGGGGCGGAAAGGATAATTATATGAGGAATAAGAAATTATTTGGGCGTTGTTTTATGCCTTTGGATTTACAACATTTTGCTGAAGGCGGAGACGGTGCTGGGGCCGGTGATGGCAATGGCGGTGGAACCGGTGAAGGTGATGGAACTGGTGGAACTGGCAAAGCGGATGAGCCCCCTTCCTTTGATGATTTTTTAAAAGGCGAAGGTAATCAGGCAGAATTTGACAGGAGAATTCAGAAGGCTGTGAGTACAGCTGTAACGAATGCGCAACAGAAATGGCAGGCGCTGACTGATGACAAGTTGTCTGAAGCTGAGAAACTGGCAAAAATGAACAAAGAAGAGAAAGAGGAATATTTAAGACAGAAGAGAGAAAAAGGTATTGCAGACAGGGAAGCGGCAGTAATTCGAAAGGAGCTTACGGCAGAGGCTAAAAACACTTTAGCAGAAAAGAAACTGCCTGTAGGGCTTGCGGATGTTCTTGTTTACAGTGACGCCGACTCATGCAACAAATCTATTGCTGTTGTAGAAAAGGCTTTTCAGGAGGCAGTGGAAGCGGCTGTACAAGATAGGTTGAAAGGTGGAGACCCGCTCAAAAAAGCAAACTCAGATACAAATTCATTAGAAGCGGAAGTGGCGAAAGCATTGTCCGGAAACTATTAAAAAGAAAGAGGTAGATAATTATGGCAATTAACACATTGGCTACAGCAACTATATTTCAGCAGCAGTTGGATAAGATTGCAGTTCAAGAAGCAGTAACCGGCTGGATGGATGCAAATGCAGGTCAGGTTAAATACAACGGAGGTTCAGAGGTAAAGATTCCTAAAATGGCCCTCCAGGGTATGGGGGATTATGACATTGATAACGGCTACATCAAAGGTGCTGTTACTTTGACGTATCAGACCAAGGAAATGACTCAGGATAGAGGGCGTCTGTTTAATCTGGATCCAAGGGAAGTGGATGAGACCAATTTTGTAGCCACGGCAGGAAATGTAATGGGCGAGTTCCAGAGGACTTTTGTTATCCCTGAAATTGATGCTTACAGACTTTCAAAGGTGGCATCTGATGCGATTACTGCAAATAAAGCAGGTATGATTGAGTACGGGTATACGCCGGGAGCAACAGGAACTTCTGCTTTAAGAAAGCTTAAAGAAGCAATCAAAGCAGTAAGAGACATGGGATATAACGGTCCGCTTGTGTGTCACGCTACGGAAACATTCAAAATGGAACTTGAGTTGGAGATGGCAAAACAACTGACTGCTATTACATTTAGCAAGGGCGGAGTTCAGACTCAAGTTCCCGGTGTAGATACAGTTCCGATTATTCCTACTGCATCTAACAGAATGTACACTGCAATCACCATCTATGACGGCAAAACTACTGGTCAGGAAGCGGGGGGATATGTTAAAGGTACGACGGCTAAGGATATGAATTTTATTTTAATGGCTCGTCAGGTGCCGATCGCAATCACAAAACTTGATACCCTTCGTATCTTCGACCCTTTGACTAACCAGGGCAAGAATGCATGGCAGTTAGATTATAGACGTTTTCATGACTTATGGACCTTAGACAACAAAATCAATGGTGTATTCGTGAATATCAAAGATGAAGCGTAAGGAGGACCTATGATATTAAAGAAGGATAATGTAGAGCGGGAGGCTGCTGCTCCCGCGGCTGTTGCAAAACTTGAAAAGCAAGGCTTTAAAGCAGTAGAAGTCCAAACTAAGGTAACTGAAACGGAGAAGAGCGCATCAGTGCAGGTTGGAGAACTTGAAGCAATGACCGTAGAGCAACTTAGGGCGGTAGCTAAAGACTTGGGATTGACCGGCTATTCCTCGTTAAGTAAAGATGAATTGAAAGGTGTGATTTTGGATGCCGGAAATGACGAATCTGGAGAAGATTAAAATACTGACGGGGGAGAGTGATGTAACATTGCTCTCCCTTTTACTTGAAGATGCGCAGGAATTTGTTTTGTCGTATACGAACCGGACAGAAATTCCAGCACACTTACAAAAGACTGTCAGGGACTTGGCTGTCATTGCCCTAAACCAGATGGGCACAGAAGGAGAGTCAAGTCGGAGTGAAGGTGGGGAAAGCTACAGTTTTGAAAGCGCCCCAAAACGTATCTATGATACGCTAAACCGGTATCGCTTGGCACGGGTAGGAGGTAGAATCTATGAGACTAAAAAGGAACCGGCTGAAACAGTATCACCATAGAACAGCGGCCCACGTAAAGGATGATGAGGGTAATTCCTATACGGAATACGGAACAGCTACGGTCTTTCGGGGAGAAGTCTGGCCGTCATCTGGCAAAGTGCAGGCTGAAATGTATGGTGAACGGTTGTCTTATATTCGGAATATACGGATTGACGGAAAGTACGTTATAACTACCGATAGAAAAGGTAAAGAGCATTATGTCTTCCCTGATGGTCTGGACATTGCGGAGAGCGATGGAATATGTATATATGCATCCCCTGAAGCCGAGCCGGATTACAAGGTTATATCTATTAAACCATACAGGTTTTTGCAACTGGAGGCAGAGAGATTATGATAAGTGGAAAAGCTGAATTAGAAAAACGCCTTTTCCAAATGTCAAAAGTGGATACGAAGCCAATTGTCGGAAAAGGTATTTCTTTTGTACAGGAAGTTGCGAAAAGTAATTGTCCTGTGGGCGACGGAGAACTGCGACAGAGCATTTACACGGATGTTGACGATGATTCTGGTATAGCGCGGGGCACATGCTTTCCAAGTGCTGCACACGGACCATACGTTGAGTTTGGTACGGGGCCTAAAGGGCAAGCCAGCCATGAGGGCGTGTCTCCTGATGTTGCCGTTGCGTATACTATGGAGCCTTGGTGGATACATGAAGGTCCTGGAGAAAAGGAAATAGACCGGGCAACAGCGGAACACTACCATTTCCAGTATATTGACACTCCACAAGGAAGGTTTTATAAATGCACCGGACAGGCAGCACAGCCTTATCTGTATCCAGCACTGAAAGACAATGAAGAGAATGTTTTAAAAATTATGGCAGAGGAGATGAAGAAACAACTATGAAAAATGTAAAGGATAAGGTATATGAAGCTTTAAAATCCCAGCTGGGAGAAAACATATCGGACCAGTATCCCAAAGACTGGGCAGATTTCCCGGCCGTGCAGTACACAGAGGAAGATAACAAGGTATATGAGCACACTAGTGAGGGTGAAGCAAAGTCTTATGTTCGGTACCGGGTAGATATCTGGCATAATCGCTCTACATCGGAATCTGCTCTGAAAGTTGATTCAGCAATGTCCGGATTGGGACTTGTGAGAACGGGCTGCCAGGACGCACCGGATCCATCAGGACTGAAACATAAAGTTATGAGATATGAAGCTATTATTGACATGGAAAATGATTGTGTCTATTGGCCAAATTAGAAAAGGAGAGTGATTTGTTATGTTAGCAAATGGAGCAAAGCTAGGTTACAAAAAGGCGGGTGCCACAGAGTACACAGACCTTCCAGACTTAAAAGAAATTCCAGATATGGGTGTTGAGCCAGAAAAGGTGGATAATACCGGGCTGAATGATAAAAATATGCAGTACGAAAATGGGATCGGCGATCTTGGGGATATGGTGTATAAATTTAAATATAGTAACGGTGCAACATCTGCTTATCGTCTTATGAGAGAATTACAGAACAGCGGTGAAACTGCATCATTCCAAGAAACTTTAAAGGATGGAACAATCACAACATTTGATGCCCAGGTATCTGTAAAAAGAACTGGCGGCGGAGTGAATGGCGTAATTGATTGTGAAGTGGCAATGTCAATACAGAGTGACCTTGAAGTTACAGACCCGGTGTAGAAGCCGGGTTAATCTATTATTATTCAGGAGGTAAAAAATGCAGGGTTTAGATGAAGAATTAGGTCAGGATATTATAACAGACAAAACAGAAAAAACAGACAATGCAGAGAAAGTTGTTGATTTTGGAGAAGCGAAGAAAAGAAGGAAAGCATTCCATGTTTGGAAGGTCGGAGATAATGAATACAATTTGAAACTGACTACAAGCAATATCTGCATGCTTGAGAGTAAATATAACAGGAACATGCTTGACTTAGTATCAACAGGTAATTTCCCGCCATTGAATTTGATGCTTACCATTATACAAGCTGCCATGTTGCCTTATCATCATGGAATAAAATATAAAAATGTTCAGGATATTTTTGACGCATATGTGGAAGAAGGTGGAAGCCAGACAGACTTGGTATCAAACGTCCTGATGCCCACACTTGCGGTGTCCGGTTTTTTTACACCAGAGCAAGCGGAGTCGATGGAGGACCATTTGCAGGAGGGCACGCTTTTGTAACTCCTACGATATCAAAGTACATATATGACTTATACCCAAAAGCATTAGATTGTGGAATAAAGATATCGGAATTCTGGGAACTGTCTGTAATGGAAATAGAGGACTATATAGCGAGTTATAACCGTGTGAGACAACAGCAAGTAAAGGAACAAATATTATGGCAACACGCTATGATAGGTCTGCTGGATGAAAAACTGATAGCACGGTTTTGTGACCATAAGATGGAGTTTACAAAGCCATGGGACCGTTATCCGGAGTTGTTTGTGGAAGAAAAACGTTTATATAAGCAACAGGCAGAAGCAGAAAAAGCACTCAGTATGGGAGAGTCAAGGCGGGCCTATGCTGCGGAATTTAATCGAAGGAGGAGGTGAGATAAGGAATGGAAATGGATTTGGCGAAAATGCGAGTCATTCTTGAGATGGAAAAGAAGAACTATACTAAGGCTCTCGAAAATGCCCGCAAAGAAACTGAACAGGCCACAAAAAAGATTGAGGCTGAGATGGAAAAGGCGAAACAGTCTTCCGGAAAAATGGGGGAAGGGCTTTCACAATCTCAGATAGAAGTTCAGCGTACTATGAAAAACATCAGAGGCGCATTGTCTCTCCCTCTCCGTGCCATACAGACGCTGCGCGAAAGAATGGCGAATATGAATCCTCACACTATGAAAAGCAATGCCTATAGCGATATTCAGGCGGAAATAGAAAATACTGAATCAAAAATAAAGTCTCTGAGGAGAGAGCAGGTTGAGTTGATGGACAGCGGAAAAGGAATGGTGCTGACTAATGAATACAAGGAAATTGCCGCCAGCGTTGCAAATGCAGAAAAGCATCTGAACTCTCTTCTTGACAAGGAGGAAAGATTTCGTGCTACAGGAGGCAAAACGAACAGCCAGACATATAAGCGCATGCAGTACGACATTGAAGAGGCAAGGAATACACTGGCGGCCTACAAAGCTGACCTGAATGATATTGAGAATAACGGTATTGTCTCTGAACATTCCACTGAATGGAAGAAAGTTGAATCAAAGATTGATGAAGCTAAGAAAAAACTACAAGAATTTAATGCAGAAAAGTCACGGATGGAATCAGATGGGAGCGCATATGCAGGACGGGGATTTACTGCTACCGGCATGAAAAATGCATCCGGTACCGGTGGCAAGTTTTCTAAAGTATTTTCCGGTATGAGCAAAGTATTTAGTTCTGTGACAAGAGGAATTAAAAAGACATCAGGAGCGTTTGGGGCATTGATTCACCGACTCAGAAATAGTATTCCGATACTCAATAAGACACGGAAGTCTGCATCAGGGTTAGGAAATCAGATGCGTGGGCTAAGTGGATTATTCAGAACAATCGGGATGACTGCTAAGTTTATGTTTGCAAGCTTCCTTATTATGGGGGCTGTAAACGGGATTAAAGAAGGTATGCAGAATCTGGCACAATACAGTGAGCGGACCAATGCCAGTCTGTCCATGCTAATGTCTTCTCTGACTCAGCTTAAAAACGCGCTGGCAACAGCTTTCGCACCTATACTACATACTATTACTCCGCTGCTGAATATGTTGATTCAGAAGGTCACACAGGCGGTATCTGCTATTGGAATGTTGTTTGCGTCATTGACGGGACAGTCAATATTCACCAGAGCAAAAGAGGTCAATCAGGATTATGCTGCAAGCCTGAATCAAAATGCGGCCGGTGCTGACAAAGCAAATGAAGCGAATAAAAAGCTTCAGCGGACCTTACTTGGCTTTGACCAGATAAATAAACTGGATGATAACGATTCCGACAGCGGCTCAGACGGAGGGGCTGGTGGTCTTAGTCCTTCCGATATGTTTGAAGAGGTTCCTATAAGCAATAAAATTAAGGAATTTGCTGACAAACTAAAAGAAGCATGGAAGAACGCTGATTTCACAGACATCGGCCGGATAGTGGGTGAGAAACTTAATAAAGCCTTAGAAAATATCCCTTGGGATAAGATACGGGCAACTTTAAATAAGGTTGCGAAGAGTATTGCCACCTTTCTTAATGGCTTTCTTGAAGCGGTAAGATGGACATTAGTAGGTGAGACCATTGCGCAGGGAATTAATACAGCTTTTGAGTTCGTGAGCACTTTCGTAAGGAACTTCCATTGGAATTCCTTGGGTAAGGCTATTGGCAACCTAATTAATGGAGCTTGTAGAAAACTTGACTGGAACCTAATTCATGGGACCTTGAAAGAAACCGTAACAGGCATCATTACGACCATTAAAAACCTCTTGTCTACCGCTGATTTTAGACTGATAGGCAACACTTTTGGTAACTTTATTCAGTCTTTTATTTTGATTGGATATACCTGGGTAACACAGTTTCCGTGGAAGGAATTCGGGAAAAAAATCGCAGAGGGCTTGAACGGGGCCATTGAAAAAATTGACATTCCTATGCTTGGGACCACAATCGGAAAACTGATTACCGGCATATTTTCTATGTTTAAGAACTTTGCACAAAATTTCAAGTGGAAGGAATTCGGAAATAAGATTGCAGAGGGCATAAACAATATGTTCAAGGCATTAGATCCAGATGAAGTTGCAGGTGGAATAAATAAAATTGTCAATGGCATATGTGACATGCTGGGAACTGTCCTTGAGAAAGTAAACTGGGGCGAGGTTTTTGGAAAGATGATTGAGATCTGGAACAAGTTAGATTGGAAGATAAAACTTGCAGTAACTGCTCTTATCATTGGTAAGGCACTATTTGGTGCGCTTGGGCTCGTGTTCAAAAATCCCACATTATTCGCGGAAATAGCGAAGGTATTGTCACCTGGGCTTACAAAGACATTTGGTGAGAGTGTAGCAAAGGCTTTGAGCAGTATTCCCATGGCATTAGCAGGAGCGGCTGGAATCGGAGCCATAGCATTTAATGTCTACGATGTTTTTTCTGGGATGCGAGACTCCATAAAGAATAAGGACATATTCGGAATTGTGGACTCAATAAAGGGCTTCTTCTCCTTGCCAGATATACCGAACTCTATGAATGCAGGTGTAAAAAAGGCCCTGGCGGCTGTAGGGTTCAAAAATCCTATCCAGGAAAAGTTTGCAGATGCAAAAGAATGGCTTATTGAAAAAGGTGTAATTACAATAGATGGACTAATGTCTGGTATTAACAATAGATACCCTAAAGTAAAAGAGTTCTTCGGCAACCTTTCCAGCAACGTCCGAACTGCTACTGGAGATTCGAGAACCTGGCTCCCAGAAAAAGGAAGGTCTTCAATCGAAGGCTTGAAAAGTGGTTATGAATCAGCAAAGGGTGCGTTTTTCTCGCTGATACAACGACTGAAGGGTGAGACGTTTACTGCGGCTGGCGATATGAAAGGGAACATACAACCAAAAGGCAAGGACATTATATCTGGGCTCATAAGTGGATTCCAGGCGAATAAACCTTCTTTTACTTCAATGGTATCTAGTATTCCTGATCTAATTAAAAAAGGTATAGGCGATTTAGGGACCATTGGTAAAAATGCAATGGCATCATTTGCTCGTGGTTTCTCCTCTATACATATACCTATGCCACATATAGGCATGGATTGGAGCAGCGTGAATCTAGGAAAGACAAGTTTCAGCATTCCCAAATTTCGGCTTAACTGGTATGCGGGAGGAGGCTTCCCTGGTATGGGAGAAATGTTTGTTGCACGTGAGAATGGTCCAGAACTTGTCGGACGTATGGGAAACAGTTCTGCTGTAGCAAATAACGGGCAGATTGTAGAAGGTATCAAGAAAGGCGTCTATGATGCCGTTGCTCCGCTTTTTTTACAATTCCGGGCAGACGGCAACGAACAAACACCTATTATAAATGTGTATCTTGGAACTAAGCAGATAACGGATATATTTATCGAAGATATTAATGATAGGACGATATCAACAGGAGAATGCCCGATTAAGGTTTAGGAGATGTGTATGGACAATTTAATAATTAATGGAGTCACCATGCCTGACCTGAAGAAAGGCGGGCTTGAGATTAAGATAGAAAAGGTGTGGTCAAAAAATACTGGCAGGGCCGCTAATGGCGATATGATAGGTGACGTGGTTGCCGTAAAATATACCCTACATTGTGAATGGCCGCCTTTAAACAAGGGAGATGCAGCTAAGATAAACACAGCTGTGTCTCCCGCTTTCTTTAGTGTAACATTTACGGATATAGGCGGTACAAGAATAACAAAAACGTTTTATGCAGGTACTCCCATATACCCAGTTTATAGCTACGTAAATGGAGTGAAAACGTACCAGGGCGTAACCGTAGATTTGATTCAAAAATAAGATAGGAGGACTAAAATGTTAAAGACAAACAAAAGCATTTCACTTACTGGAAACAGCATGATTAATGATAAGCCGGTTGTGTATATGTCGGCCAATGTTTCTACGAATGGCGGCACCACAAGCCATTCGAGTAGTATCCAGGATAAGGCTTTGTATGAGGAGAATAAGGCTGAGTGTAGAGATGATATTACTGCTTTTAGTCAAAAAGTATATGAAATTGAGGATAGCATTAATGCGGAGGTAAGCGGATCATGAAAATAAAAAACAGTCAGGTTGTGGCATTCCTTAATGGTATCGCGGAGATACAGAATAAGAAGCTGCCAATAAAGGTCTGCTATGCAATTACCAGGAATATTAATTTGATGGAATCTGTCGCAAAGGCATATGAAGAGGAACGGATGAAGGTCCTTGACAAGTATGTTCAAAAGGAAGGCAATGGAGAATATATTGTCAAGGATGGTGCCTATAAAATTGAGGATGTGTCCAGCTATGAGTCAGAAATGGAAGAATTGTTAGAAATCGAAAACGAGCTGGCAGTCCATACAGTACGATTTGAAGAGCTTGAAAAATGTGACACGGAACAATTCGAGGCTCTGTCAGTGCGAGATATTAATTTATTGACTTTTATGACGGCAGAATAGGCGGGAGGTGGGAATATGTATCAATCTTCAGCGGCGTTTGCGGAACTGATACAACAGGATTCCCGGACGTTCAAGGCAAAATTAATAGTGGGTAATACAGTACTGGATTCAGGTATAAAAAGTATTGTACTTAAAGGGGGTTCTAACAGTGGAACCTCCTTTATCATTGGTAGCTGCGTCAGTCAATACATCGAAGTTGAGATGAGCAAGCCGTCGGTATTCGTAGAAAACGAAGAAATAGAGTGGCAGGTTGGTGCCAAATTGGCAAATGGTGCGGAAGAGTATATCCGTATGGGAGTCTTTACCGCTCAGAGACCTGAAGCAGACGAGGAAATTATTAAATTCACAGCATTTGACCGAATGATGAAGACAGATAGAAGCTATTTTTCTTCCCTGCCCGCAACTACAACTACAATTGCGGTGCTGAATGAAATGGCTACATTTTTGAGTGTCCCGATAGTAACTACAGGATTATCTGACATCACCATAAAGAGGCCCGATGATTTTACATGCAGAGAGGTGCTGACTTATATCTCACAAATGTATGCTGGATTTGCTATCTGTAACAGGCAGGGCCAGATTGAGATTAAAACATATACTGCATCTGGGCTTAGTATTGTCCCGGCCAGATATTGGGAGAGCTTCACTCACAACGACTTCCCGTACACTTTCCAAAAAATTGTGTGCCACACCGGAAAAGATTCAGAAGGAAACACTATATCCATAAGTGCTGGTAGCGGAAACAGGGAGCTGACTATTTCCAATCCTCTGATGACGCAGAGCATTCTGAACAGTGTAGCTGCAAAACTACAAGGGTTTAACTACATGCCCGGCAACCTTAAATTCTTAGGGGACCCGCGTATTGACCCCTGGGATATTATCACAGTAACCGGAAAAGACGGGACCAATTATAAGGTTCCAATAATGAACATTACCCAAGATTTTGACGGTGGGTTGACATCTGCAGTAGAAGCAGTCGGAGAATCTGAAACAGAGGAACAGCAGGGATACAAGGGACCAATGACGCAGGCAATAGATCGGTTCTCCGTGAAACTTATCCTCTTTGACCATGCAATAGGTAATAAACTAGATGTTAATACCGCCAACATCACCTATGCAAAAATCTTAGACTTGGAAGCCACAAATGCTATATTAACAAAAGTACAAACAGAAGATTTGGTTGCCATAAACTCAAAGCTATATACAGCAACTATCAATCTGGCTAATATAGAAAATCTTCTGGCTGGTAATGCTGGCGTTGGAGATTTGACAAATATACACTTGACTTCACAAAACGCAGTGATTGAAAGCGCATTGATTAAGAACATAGTATCACAGTCCACGACAGTAAATGACTTACTTGCAGGTAATATCTACACAAACAAATTCCAGATATGGAGTGATGAGACCGGAGGTATGAAGATATTCGGCGCAACACAACAATGGGTGGATAAGGACAGTGTTATCCGTATGCAGGCCGGGCTTGACTCTAATGGTGAATTCAACTATTACATTGTGGATTCCTTGGGAAACACCATGTTTGACGCTCTGAATGGCGTGTCGGCTGCCGGTATTAAAGCACCTATAATCAAGGACAGTATGGTTGCTGATGATGCAGCCATAAGCGGTCATAAAGTTGATGTGCAGACGCTTGTACAGAATATTAACGGCAATAATGTCCAGATATTAGGCAGCAAAATTGTTGTAGATGGAACGGGGCAAACCGTATCGGCCAAGTTCGATAGTATGCAGGAAGAGATTGACGGCATAGCGGTATCGGGCGGCGGTTATATCCTGCAAACCTATGTAGAAGGTGGACATACCGGAGATGGAGAAACAGCCACGATTCATGCCCGTCTGTACAGCAATAATATAGAAGTTACTGATACGTTCGGACCGGAACACTTTATTTGGAGCCGGTTGTCTGAAGACGATTCTGGCGATGGCGCGTGGAACTCACAGCAGATTACAGGATATTCACTGTCCTTGTCTGGGGCAGATGTAACTATGGTTGCATCATTTGAGTGCCAATTTGTAATTTGGGATGAATCCCCGATACTGGACTTCGACGGGAATCCGATACTGGATTTTGATGGAAATGAAATTATTGGCTTAACGGCTTAAAGGAGGATACATGGGGAAATTTAACGAATATACAGAAAAGGTTACACCGGATGATGTGGATATATTTCTGTTGCAGGATGCATCCGCTACGAAGAAAACAACCTTTCTGAGCATCTTTAACCAGATTAAAACAAAGTTAGGATTAGGACTACTTGCCACAAAAAGCAAGATATCAGAGGAAGAATTGGAGACCGCTCTCTTGAACCTGATAAACGGAAAATTGACAGCATCCGGGATGGCTAATGACCTTATAACTACAGATGCAACAAAAGCCCTGGCGGCACCACAGGGGAAGAAGCTGTTAGAATACATAGGAACTCTTACGCAACTAACAACAGTTGAAAAAGCAAATTTGGTCGGTGCCATAAATGAACTCGTAACTTCCATTGATGCACTAAATAGGAATTTGCAGATAACACAGACTAGTCTTACATCCGCAAACACAATATACTTTGATGGTAATTGTTTAGCATTCCGGCTTCCGGGCGGGGCGTACTTGATAAAAGCACACATAACGATTAAGACTGCTATTATATCTGGACACAATGCAGATGCTTTTCTAGGTTTTCCGTTTAAATGGAAATATACAACGGATATCCCTGGCGCGACACTTAATAATGGTACATCTATTGTAATGCAGGGAGGGCAAGGAGAAAGCAGCCTTAAACTTGGAACGATGCACGGTGCTCTGCCAGCAGGCACAATAATAGATGTACTCGCCGTATTCCCACCTCAGTTTGTTATATAATTATTTAACGATATGCTACGAAATACTTAGATGAACTCTTTATGTTTGCTTCATTATGAAATACGGAATCTATATATACACTTCCGGTTCTTATTGCAATGTATCCTCCTGCGGAATTGGTTCCCGATTGTTTTCCACCAATAAGATGAAAAGTATATGAACCACTGCTAAAGTCGTAGCTCGAATAAAATACTTTTGATAGCACGTATGTGTTATTATTGGACCCGTAAATAATACCAACAAGAATTTCTTTTTTATCACTTGGAAATTGAGTGATTGTGGTTGCAGGGATATTCGTTTCTACAAGAGTCCAATTTAACCGATTAGTCATATTCCTATTTAGTGAATAACCGACAGAAAATAGAAGATTACAAATAAGGTCCTATTATAAAAGAAAGAAGGTGATAGCATGGCTATGGCCCTTACATCCAGGGCAACCGTATATGACAGATATGCCATATCCCGGAAGTTTACCGCGCAGGAAACGTCTATAAATGTTGTGCAGGGGAATATTTCGTTATTAGCATCTGAAAGTGAAATAACGGAGTTAAAGAATGGAAACAAAACCATGTACAGTAAGCTGGCAACCGTTGAAGTGGACCTAAAATCTATTACATTGGCAGTGTCCTCAAGCGAGTATCAGGACATCAATGGTGTGCTGAGTGCTATTACACAGGCCAGAGCATCCATAACGCTGAACACTCAGCAGATTGAGTTAAAAGTAAGTAAGGACAGCATAGTATCTACCATTAACCAGAGTGCTGAGGCAATATCTATAAATGCTAACAAAATAAGTCTTGAGGGCCTTACTACAATCAATGGAAATTTTAAAATCCTAACTGATGGCAGTTTGGAAACGAAAAACGGGAAATTTGCAGGAACATTAATATCTGACAGCAGCACCAGTGCGATAGAGATAAATAATGGAGCCCAAATGTATTACGCTGTTGTTAGTGGAGCAAAAGCCTGGTCCTGTACTATAAAGTCTGGAGATAACCCCGATCACCCGATGGACACTGCTCTGGAGTTCTCAAAGAATGGTACTTTTTATTTTAGAAGTCGGAAAGATGATGCAATAACATTTCACGAAAATTACATCAGTGTTGTTCCGGGGGCTACAACTGATACTGGTGTAATAAGGATGCACCAAGAGGTAAAGTTATTTGGTAACTTGAGCGGGATAAATGTAGTAAAAATTGTTTCTCAGCTACAGGTGACAGAGACTGCAATAATGTATAAATCAGTAGATTGTAGGGATAATCTAACAGTCTATAAAAACCTCAGCGTACAGGGTACGAAAAACAGGATTGTTAAAACGAAGTCTTTCGGCGTTGTAGCACAGTCTGCTTATGAGACCGCAGAGCCAATGTTTGGAGATATGGGGCATGGAGTAATAAATGAATTTGGAGAGTGCATAGTTTTCATTGACTCTAAGTTTGCAGAGACAGTCAGCACGGAATATGGCTACTATGTATTTTTAACTAAGTATTCCAGTGGAGATGCATGGGTTAGCGAAAAGGGCCTGACCACATTTACAATATCAGGGGAACCAGGGCTGGAATTTGACTGGGAAATTAAGGCGCATCAGAAAGGATATGAAACAGACAGACTGGAAATGGTAGACATTGCCGTTTAGTAAGGTAGAAGATCAGGACCGTATAGGTCTTTTTATTTTGCAAAAATAAAAGAAAGAAGTGAGGTAAATGAAGAAAATGGAAAAAATATTTAACTGGATAAGTATTGTAGGGGGTGTTTTTGGCGGCTTCTTGGCATACCATCTGGGAGGGTGGGATGCACTCCTAAAAACAATTGTATTCTTGGCTGTATTGGACTACATAACCGGGTGGATTAAGGGAATCTACAACAAAGTAATATCGTCAGAGATAGGATTCAAAGGGATCCTGAAAAAGATTTTGATGTTTATTGTCATAGCAGCATCTTACAGGGTGCAGGAACTAATTGGTGGAAACATCCCTCTAAGAGAGATTGTTATTGTGTTCTATATTTGCAATGAGGCACTTAGCTTAGTAGAAAATGCAGCGGAATTTATACCGGTGCCTGACAAGTTAAAAGAAGTATTGCTACAATTAAGGGATAAGAATTCAGGGGACGTTAAATAGCGTCCTCTTTTCGCGCCGGCGAGTGTCGGCAGGAAGGGAAAATATATGAAAATAGGATTAAGAGGTGGACACTCCCCTAACTGCAAGGGCGCAATGGGGATTATAGACGAGCAGGCGGAGGTTCGTAAAATATACAATGAGATGGTCCCTATGCTGCAGGCGGCAGGTCACACTGTGATTGACTGCAACTCAAATGCAAATTCAGTAGTCGGTGAATTAAATGATGGAACTAATAAAGCAAATGCAAATAATTGCGAGATGTTTGTATCTATACATATGAACGCGGCAGGTAGTCCTGATGCAAATGGATCCGAAGTATTCTTGTACAATAACGGAAACGCGGTAATGAATCAGAGAGCAACAAGCATTTGCGATAAGTTTGCACAAAAAGGATTCCCCAACCGAGGGGTTAAGTTCAACACAGCTTATCACGATTTAAATGCATCAAGTATGCCAGCCATGATTGTAGAAACATTATTCTGTACAGGAATAGCAGATGTAGACAGATATCGTGCACTGGGACCTAAAGGCATAGCAACGTTAATAGTAGAAGGAATCACAGGTAAAGTAGTTTCGTCAGCACCTGTGCAGCTACAGCAGACCCCGGATTCAAAGAAAGGAAGTACAGCAACTATGGTATGTTTTTATAGAGTTACAGATTTGGATAAGGATAAGGTTTATTATTTTGACGGGTTTACAGCACATCCATTGAACCACCCGGATGAAAAGAAGGTATTGAATGATATCTACAAGGCAAACAACGGCAAGGACATGCCAGAGTTCTTATGGACCTCTAAGGCGCCTTGGTTTACAAGATTACAGAATGCCGTAGAAAGAAAACCTCAGTTTGTCATTAAGAAATAATATAGGAATAGCCCGGAATCTTGAGTAATTCCGGGCCATAGCGGTGTTTAAGGCCGCTTAGGAGGTTGGCCTTTCAACAAGTAAACAATCCTCTCACTAAAAACTTACGTGATATATTACTGGTAAATAATGTAAAATAATGGGATGAAAAATGGCTCGGGATCAATTAAGATTCCAGGCCATTTATTTTAATTGATTAGTTATATTTCTGTAGTAGAAATGCGGTTAATTGGTGGTATCGGTTTACAACGCGTTTACAACAAAATCTTAAGAAAGTCTTTAAAATACGCACTCTGGTATTAAGAGAAAGTTAACAAATTATACTGGAAAATATTTGGTTTTTAGAAGTATCATATAGATAATTTATTGGACGAAGGAGGGGCTTTGTGAACAGGGTTATTGAAGTGAGAAATTTATATAAGCTGTACCGGGTGGGTGATTCAGTGGTGCGGGCGCTCAATGGAGTAGATTTTGAGATAAATGAAGGGGAATTTTGTGCAATTGTAGGCACATCGGGCTCTGGAAAATCTACTCTTTTAAATATGCTTGCCGGATTGGAAAAGCCCACAAAAGGAGAAGTTGTTATAAGCGGACAGCACATGGAGGACTTGAAAGAAGACGGGCTGGTTAAGTTCAGGCGTGAGAATGTAGGGTTTATTTTCCAGTCGTTTCATTTGATTGGAACCATGAATGCACTGGAAAATGTGGCTCTGCCGCTGACTTTCCGGGGAGAGGCTAAAAGCAGCCGCTTGAAGAAGGCTGACGAGATGTTGAATCTGGTGAATTTGAAAAAGCATAAGAAGCATCTGCCCAATCAGATGTCAGGCGGGCAGCAGCAGCGGGTTGGCGTGGCGAGAGCGCTGGTAGTAAACCCAAGGATTATATTTGCAGACGAACCAACGGGAAATCTGGATTCCCATACATCTGAAGAAGTGATGAAACTAATGCAGCAGGTAGTGTGGGAGCAGAAAAAGACATTAGTTATGGTTACCCACGATAATCATTTAGCCTCATACGCAGACAGAGTATTCCATATTACGGATGGAAAAATTATGAAAATAGAAGATAACCGTAAAAAGAGGGAGGAAAAGAAACATGAAATTGTTTAAGAAGAGTGCGGGAGTAGTAATAAGTCTTGCTTTAGCAGTAATTATGATACTGCCTATGGGAGTACAGGCTGCGGATGAAACATCAATACCAAAGATAACATTGACAGTAGGAAAGGGACAGCCAACTCCGGAATATAAGGCAGAGGACTCTGACTTAACGCTGAAGCTTAATGTGGAGAATCAGGGAAGTGTGGATGCAAAAAATGTAAAAGTTATACCAATCATTGAAGATGCAGCCAACTGGCCTTTTGAAATAGAACAGATGAATAATGAGGTTTTGGTGGGAGATATTCCAGCCGGACAGAGTATAGAAGGAGCAGCAAAGTGGGAAGGGCTCAAGGTTCGTTCTGATGTGGAGAGTAAATCTTACCGGTTGGACTTCCTTATAAGCTGGGATGATGGAGAGAAGCCATATCAGGCTAACAAATACGTTTATGTGAAGACAACGGCAAAACCAGCACCAGAACCAGCTCCTGAGCCGGAGCCGTCCCCACAGCCTGATCCAGGAGACGGAGGTTCCTATGACGGCGGTATTTCCAACAATGAGCCTGTTGTTGCAGGTGGCGGGGAGTCCGGAAATGCTTCTGTACCTCGCGTTATCGTAACTGGATTTAGTACAGACCCCGGTGCCGTGAATGCGGGCGGAGATTTTAAATTAATTGTACATTTAAAGAATACTTCTTCAAAGACAGCCGTTTCAAATATGCTGTTTGACTTACAAGCGCCCTCATCCGGGACGGAGGCAGCCGCTGAAGCACCTGCATTTCTGCCATCCTCCGGTTCCAGTTCGATTTATCTGGACAGTATTCCAGCCGGAGGAACCAGGGACATTTCGATAGATTTGAATGCAAGAGCTGACTTGGTGCAGAAGCCATACAGTATTGCAATGTCCATGAGATATGAGGACAACAATGCAATCCAGTATGAAAGCTCTTCCAGTCTTGCCATCCCTGTAAAACAGTCTGCAAGATTTGAATTCAGTGATTTGGAAATTGCCCCCGAAGCAGTAGCAGTGGGAGAGGAAGCGAACATTACATGCAGCCTTTACAATACCGGACGTATCAAATTGTATAATGTGAAGGTGAAATTCCAGGGAGAAGGAATTGATTCGAAAGAAGTATTTTTAGGAAATGTAGATTCAGGAGCTACAGGCTCTATTGACGGAATTGTAACTGCAACACAGGAGAGTGCAGGCGACCAGAAGTTTAAAATGGTTGTTACATATGAGGATGAATCAGGAAAAGTTTCCACTGCAGAAAAAGAGTTTACAATGCAGATTACACCGGAGCAGCTTCCGATGGATATGTCACAGATGACGGATGTACCTGCTGAAAAAGGATTGCCTGTAATTCCGATTATCATTGGTTTGATAGTTGTTGCAGCAGTCGTTGTTACAGTTTTCATGATTCGGAGAAAAAAGAAAAGAATAGAGTCTGTAGAAGAGGAGGACTTGTTAGATGAGGTGGATCGATTTACTGAGGATGAGTAGCGGCAACCTCAAACGCAGAAAACTTAGAACCTTTCTGACTATTCTGGGTGTTGTTATCGGAACCGCCTCCATAGTTGTCATGATATCTTTAGGTCTGGGTATGCAGGAATCCATGTATCGGGAAGTGGAACAGTCAGGCGGAATGACAAGCCTCACAGTTACGGGCAAACAGACTGAAGGCGGAATGTACTATAGTATGGGCGGATATACTGACCAGGAGGAATCTGATAAATATATTACGGATGATGTGATAAAACAGCTTCAGCAGCTTGAGCATGTGAAAAGTGCTGATCCTGTTTTGGAGGCCAGTGTTATAGCACTGAAAGGAAAGTATATTGGTTATCTTCAGCTAAAAGGTGTGACTCCAGAAGCTATGGAGCGTCAAAATATGAAGCTGGCACCGGGCGGAAAACTGCCGAACCCTGACAGTGCGAATCTGGAACTGGTTTTTGGAAATGGCGTACTGACTTCATTCTATGAAAAGTCCACTAACAGGGGATATTGGGATACCGGAGAACTCCCCGATATTGACTTGTTAAATGATCAGATGTTCCTGATACTGGATCAGGATAGTTACTTTCAGAGTCAGAGTGCAGGCTCAGGGGCAGCAATGGGAGATACCGGAGGGGACGGTTCCCAGGGGCAGGCCCGTACTGCAAAAAAGTATGTGGTGAAAGCCAGCGGTGTTGTTGATGGTGATGTGGAGTCTTATAATGCCAATTATTACTACGTTTATTGTGATATAAATAAGCTGGCGGATATGCTGAAGAAAGAATTCCGGGGCCGGGTGATTCCCGGACAGCCCAGTACAAAATCGGGTAAGCCGTACAGACAGTTTGTTTATACCTCCGCCTCTGTACAGGCAGAGGATATCAATGATGTAGATGAGCTGTCAGCTGCAATTAGAAATATGGGATTTCAAGTGACAACAAATGCTGAATACATGGAGAGTATGAAGAAGCAGTTTGCAATGGTTCAGGCAGTCCTTGGAGGAATCGGAGCCGTTTCCCTGTTTGTTGCTGCTATTGGTATTGCAAATACAATGATGATGTCCATTTATGAGCGGACGAAAGAAATTGGTGTTATAAAGGTTCTTGGATGCGGGCTGAAAAACATTAAACAGATGTTTCTTTTAGAAGCAGCATTTATTGGATTCATTGGAGGTGTCGCTGGAAATATACTTAGCTTTGGGCTATCCTTTATTATTAATCTGCTGACAGGAAATGGCAGTGCTATGGGATTAGATGGCAATATCTCTTATATTCCACCCTGGCTGGTACTTGCCTCCATGGGATTTGCTGTATTTGTGGGCATGGCAGCAGGGTACTTTCCGGCACTGCGTGCCATGCGGCTGAGTCCGCTGGCGGCGATACGAAATGAATAGGTAATCAATCAAACGCTATCTACAAGACAGAAAAACTTGTTAGATAGCGTTTTTATCTTGACTTTAAACAAAACCTGAATTACAATGAGTCTATACTCATTGAATGGGGACTCATTATATGAAATCAAAAAGACAATTACAAAAGGAGAATACGCGAAAGAAAATTATTGAAACCGCATACGCTGTTTACTCTGAACAAGGTTTTTCTGCCACAACAGCGGTTATTGCAAGGGAGGCAGGTATATCACACGGAACTGTCTTCGTGCATTTCCCATCGGTGGAGAATTTGCTTTGCTCACTGATAGAGGAGTTTGGAGATGACCTGGGATTAGAGATACACCGTTTAGCAGAAACGAGCAGCGATATTGAAGAGTTCTTGAGAGCGTATTTGAATGTTTTGGCCCGATACGAAAAATTTTATACCCGGCTTATAGCTGAAAGAAGTTCACTGCCGGAAGATTCACAGTTAACATTTGCAAATATCGGATCAATCACCGCCTATCATTTTAGCCAGGTAGTTGAGCGGGAGAGAAAAGTTCAGCAAATTAAAAATATTCCGATACACTTGATATTTAACACATGGATGGGATTGATACATTACTATTTGCTGAACAAAGATCTCTTTTCCCCGGATATGCCGCTTTTAGAAAGGTTTGGTCCGGAGCTTACAGCAGTTTTTTTAAAATTAATAAAAGAATAAACAGGAGGCGTTACAATGAAAAAATGTATTGCTTGTGGTATGCCAATGAAAGAAGTTTCTGAATTTGCGGGAGGTGACACAAATAAGGAGTATTGCGTTCATTGTGCCCGGCCCGACGGGTCTATGCAGTCGTTTGAAGAAAAGAAGGCTGGTATGATTAACTTTATAATAAAAACACAAGGTTTTGATGAAACGGCGGCAGCTCAGATGGCTGAAAACAGTATGAAAAAACTTCCGGCATGGGAAGAATATTTTAAGTAGGTGTTTGTATGGGAAGTTTGTCTTCTTTACCTAATGTAGGAAAAGTTTTAGAAAAGAACCTGAACAGGATTGGCGTCTACACAGAGGAGCAGCTTGTGCAGATGGGGAGTCAGGATGCTTTTATCCGTATCAGGCTGCTGGCTGACAGCGGTGCCTGCCTGCATATGCTTTATGGAATACAGGGTGCTATAGAAAATATAAGGTATACTCAGCTTGCAGAAGAAACAAAGCGGGAGTTAAAAGAGTTTTACAAGAGGCTATGAGGCAGTTTTGATTAAAAAGGACATTTTATTATGAAAGAACCAAATAACTTGCATGAAGAAAATGAATATACAGATGGACTGTTTCCGTATCAGATGTACCGGGTAAACCGGGACGGAATTACCCCGCCCGGCAGAGGTTACAGAGACCTGCACTGGCATGAGGAGCTTCAGTTTACTTTGATTACCCGCGGGGAGGTGTCAATTCAGGTGAATGGAGATATGTACCATCTTTCTGCAGGGGAGGCGATTTTTATTAACTCTGGCCTGCTGCATATCACGGATTATATTTCTGATGACGGGGAGTATGTCAGCTTTAACTTTCCTGATAAACTGCTTTCTTTTTTTGCAGGCAGCAGAATGGAGCAGTCTTATGTTCTGCCATTTACAACGAACTATACCCTTCCGGTTACTACCTTCCATAAAGATTTGGGATGGCATAGGGAAATCCTGGAATATTTATGGGAATTAGAAGCATTGATGCAGGATCGGAGCGCCTTTGGGTGGGAGTATCTCATATCACTGAAAACCAATAGTATGTGGTATGTATTGACAAAGAATCTTTCGAATTCCGTGATCCGGACTCCTAAGAATTTTATTCGTAAACAGCAGCGGATGCAGATGCTGATTAATTATATCCACGAGCATTATCATGAGAATATTACGCTGGGCGATATTGCACTTTCCGCTCATATTAGTACCGGAGAGTGCTGCCGCTGTTTCAAAAGTCTGCTTCATGTCACTCCCACAGAATACCTATGTAACTATAGAATTGATAAAAGTATTGATCTGCTGAATAATACAAATCATTCGGTCACTGTAATTGCAGGGATGGTTGGGTTTAACTACCTAAGCAATTACATTCAGCATTTTAAGAATAGAATTGGAAAAACTCCTGGGGAATATAGAACGAATAAACAGTAAAATAAATGTATTGGAACCTTAGTTATTCAGTGTTATACAGACTTTAAAGAAAGAGATGAAGAAATTGGCAGATAAGAAAAACAAATCAAAGAGTGCAGCTGATAAATATCCTTTTTTGCTGGATATCCATACACATACTTGTGCGAGCGGCCATGCATATGGTACAATCCGTGAAATGGCACGGGCAGCAAGGAAAAAAGGATTGGCACTTTTAGGGATTAGTGAACATGGTCCGGGAATACCGGGAACTTGTGATCCTATTTATTTTATGAATTTAAGTGTCATTCCTAAACAGCTATACGGAGTAGAGATCGTTCATGGGTGTGAAATCAATGTATTGAATGATGGCACACTTTCACTGGAACAAAAATATATTGATAAGCTAGATTATGCAATCGTGGGAATTCATAGACAATGTTATCAGGATGCAGGAGCAAGTAAGAATACGGAAAATTTAATTTCGTGTATGAAAAATGAAAAAGTGTGCTTTGTATCCCATCCAGATGATGATCATACGGTATTGGATTATAAAAAGTTAGTATTAGCTGCAAAAAAATATCATGTTGCTTTGGAAGTGAATAATAGTTCCTTGCTGAAACAGGATAAACGTTTAAATTGCGTGGAAAACTATAAGACTATGTTGGGGCTGTGTCAGGATTATCATGTGCCAATCATTGTGAACTCAGATGCCCATGATCCAAGCTATGTAGGAAGATTTACTGAGGCATGTAAATTATTGAAGCAAATAGAATTTGAAAAAGAATTAATTATTAATACAAATGTTAAGAAATTCAAAGCCTTTATAGAAATATCTGGTAACTAAATAGGAAAAATGGCCTAAAATGATTGGTAAAAATAGCATCAGTAAAAAGTCATAACCACTGAATGAGCCGGTGGTTATGACTAGTGTATAATGATTATTTTTCTCACAGGATTTATGGATGATATAGTTCTCCTTTGATTTTGATTGTCATCTGCGGTAAGATTTTGCGCAGGAATGCAGCAACGGTTTTAAGCTCCTCTGCATCTGGTGTTTTTATATCTTTAAGAGCATACTCCAAATTTAATTTTCTATAGGTGTCTAAACCCAGGCGGTGATAGGGTAAGAGCTCTATATCCGCCACTCCGGGGATATCCTTACAAAATAGAGCCGTATCTTTTATATTCTCTTCATCCATATTTACTGTCGGAATACATGGAATCCGAATGTGTATGTTTCCATGCCAGCTTTCTTTTTGAAGCTTCCGAATATTATCCAATATAAGGTCGTTATAAACTCCGGTATATGACTTATGTTTTTTCCGGTCCATTACTTTGATGTCTAAATACAGTTCATCAAGAAAAGGAAGAAGTCTTTGTATGTAATCATATTTTCCGTAAAAACTGGTTTCTATTGCTGTCCTGATTCCCCTATATCTGCATTCTTTTAGTATTTCCATACAAAAGCCGGGCTGCTGCAGAACTTCCCCTCCGCTGAGAGTCAGGCCGCCGTTAGAATGAAAGAAAAATATTTCATCCTTCGAAACTTCGTCAACAATCTCTTCAGTGCTCATTTCTTTGCCGTACAAATTTTGGCAGACCGAATTTTGTGATTCAGGAGTAGAACACCATTTACATTGGAGAGGGCATCCGAGGAGAAAGACAACAGTTCTCATGCCTTCTCCGTCGTGGATAGATGTTTTTTCAATTCTTAAAACTTTTCCCATCATATTAACCTGCCATAATCCCTTTTTGGACCGTCCGTCCAATGATTTCATCCTGTACGTCTTTTCCCAGCTCAACAAAGTAAGCAGTATATCCGGCAACCCGGATTAAAAGTCCTTTGTATTTGTCCGGCTCTTTTTGTGCCTTTATTAGTGTATCTCGGTCAATGACATTAAATTGCACGTGGAATACACCTAAGCTGCACATGCTCTTTAACAGAGCCATCATCTGGTTAATCCCGAAATCCGTATTCAACATTTCTGGCTCTACTTTCATATTAAGAAGGGTTCCCTGTACAAAACGGTCATGTGGAATTTTGGATACTGACTTTAATACGGCGCCCGGACCATTAAAATCGGTTCCTCCGTTTGGACTTACTCCATCAGCCAGAGGTTTCCATGCATTTCTGCCTGACGGTAAGGCCCCCACTTCTAATCCAAACGGTGTATTTCCTGAAACCGGAAGGATGCCCGGAGTCATAGTCCCGAATTTGCTGCGGTACTTTTCAATTTCATCCGCAATAAAGGTAAACATGGTTCCCACAATCTGATCCACAGATTCATCATCATTTCCATATTTAGGAGCATTTTTGCATAATTCCTGGATTTCTTCATATCCCTTGAAGTCAGTGTCTAAAGCAGCCGCCATATCTTCAATGGAGACTTGTTTTGTGTCATATACCAGGTGTTTTATGGCAGCAATGCTGTTGATAAGATCTGCCACTCCGATGAGTATGATTCCGTTTCCACAGTTGTACTTTGCTCCGCCCTGTGCGTAATCAAGGCAATTCTCAATACACTCCTTAAAGGTGAGAGACAGGGCCGGTACGAATCGGTCCATGCACACCTCGTCAATTACATGACTTCCTTTTACAACTGCTGCTACTGAATACCGTATCTGTTCTTTTACAGCTTCTTCGAAGTCTTCGTAACGCTCGAAAGTGGCTGGATTTCCTGTCTGTGCTGAGATTGTCAGACCACTTTTTCTATTTTTTCCATTCAACAGTGAAAACTCAATGATACTTCCCAGATTGATGTCGGCAAGTGCGGTATACTGTCTCATGCGCCCTTCCAGATTTGTCTCCACACATCCGCAGGGGTTCCAGTCAAATGCCTCTTTCAGAGGGACACCTTTATTCATAAGCATACGGATTCCAATATCATCATTGTGAAAGGCAGGGAATCCCGTTCCTAGTTTAATTAGTTCAACCACTTTTCTCAAAAATGTATTTGGATTTTTAGCCAGGCTATATCTGACGGATAAGGAAGGCTGGTATAGCTGGACATCCATGGTTGCCTGTAAAATCAGGTATGATAAAGGATTCACTGCATCCTGTCCATTTTTGTCCACTCCTCCTACACAAACATTCTGGAACATTGGATAGCCTGCCGCAAACTCTGCTGTAACTGCATCCTGAAACAGACAGGGCTCACTGAATTTTACCCATAAGCAGTCTAACAATTCCTGGGCCTCATCCTGAGTTAAGATGCCGTTCTCCAAATCTGCTTTATAGAAAGGATATAAGTATTGGTCCATTCTTCCCGGATTATAGCTGGCTGCATTTTGCTCCATAAAGATACAAATCTGGTAAAGATACAGAGATTGCAGTGCTTCCCGGAATGAGCGTGCCGGGTATCTTGGCACATGGCAGCAGATTTCTGCGATTTCTTTCAGTTCCTTTTTCCTCACTTCGTCCGTTTCCAGTCCTGCCAGTCTTTCCGCTTCCTTCGCATACCGTCCAGCCAGAGCCATAATACCTTCTGCAGAGATCAGCATCGCTTCCAGGTATCTTTCCTTTTCATAGTCACCGGGAACTGTAATATCCAGTTTTTGACGCCGTTCCTTTATTGTATTGCAGATACCTTCTATTCCCTCATCAATGACCTGCTGATAGCCTGCGGTAGTTTCCCCCCAGCCTCTCACCGCTTTCCTGTTGATATATACCACGCCGTTATCACGGAGTTCCTTTGTATCTTCCGGTATTTGGGCAAGCCATGCTTCGTAGCTGGAACGCCCCTGCCAGAATGGTTTTACTTCTTTTAAGAAAGCATCTTTATCTTCCGCTCGCAAATAGAAGGGGTCATATTTCCTGGTGCTTATAGTTTCCAATTCATCGTCTAATATAGACCAGCATGTATCCGCACATAAAATACCACCGCGCATTTTACTGCCGGAACAGCCTACAATCAATTCCTTATCCCATATCTCTACAGTTTTTTCCATGCATTGTTTGCGGAATGCCTTCGCTTTTTGTATTGCAAAAGGTTCCCCGGCTGTTTCCTGAAAGCTTCTTGTTAAGATTACTGCATTTTCCAAATCCATTTCCGGTCTGGTATTTACAACACGATTTTTTAAATACTGGATTCTCTCCATGAAATTTTGACTCATAAAATGCCTCCTTTTGTTTATTAATATATATTGACATTATAATAACAATATAGAATGAAACTTGATACTTGAATTTTAACGGAGAGTATCATATTTTTAACAATGTTTTATCCTGGCTGCGCTTTGATTTCAGAAACCACACAGGGATATACCTGGAAAGAACACGTCCGGATATACTTAGAAATACATTGCACGCAACTATATATTGTGGTGAAATTATGAAAATACACTATATAATGATGAATGGAAGTGAAAAGTATGAATGTAGAAGAATGGCTGGGGCAGGACAATCAGCTTGGAAATGATATCTGGAATAATAAATACCGTAATGAGGGAGAATCTTTTGATTGCTGGCTGGATAGAGTCAGCGGAGGGAATCAGGATGTGAAAGCGTTGATTCTTGAGAAAAAGTTTTTATTTGGAGGGCGCATTTTGTCTAATCGGGGATTGGAGAATATGGGGCGCAAAGTCAGCTTGTCTAACTGTTATGTCATCACCCCACCCGAAGATAGTATTGAAGAGATTTTTGAATGTGCGAAAAAACTGGCGAGGACGTATAGCTATGGAGGCGGGTGCGGAGTTGATATTTCCGGATTAAGTCCAAAAGGAGCTAAGATTAATAATGCGGCAAAAGAGACGACAGGTGCGGTGTCATTTATAGAATTATATTCTTTGGTGACAGGTTTAATCGGACAGAATGGACGCCGTGGGGCGCTGATGGTTTCTCTGGATTGTTCTCATCCGGATGTAGAACGGTTTATCGAATTGAAAACAGATTTGGACAAGATTACAAAGGCAAATCTTTCCGTACGCATTAGTAAAAAGTTTATGGATGCAGTAAAGGAAGATGGGATATTTACGTTGAGATATCTCAGAGAAGCCACGGGAGAGCTAATTGAAAATAAGGTAAAGGCAAGAGAACTTTTCCGCCGTATTGCAGAGGCGAATTGGGATTATGCGGAGCCTGGAGCTTTATTCTGGGACAGGATTGAAGGATGGAATCTGCTGAGCAATACAAAAGAGTTTAAATATGCGGGGGTGAATCCCTGTGCCGAGGAACCTTTACCGGCAGGAGGAAGCTGCCTGCTTGGGAGCATAAATTTATCTGAGTTTATAAAGAATCCTTTTACTACGGAAGCTGTATTTGATTTTGACGGATTCAAGGATTGCGTTAAAGTATGTGTAAAAGCACTCAATGAGGTGCTGGAAGAAGGGCTGGAACTGCACCCGCTTCAGGAACAGAAGGAAAGCGTGTCCGATTGGCGGCAGATAGGACTTGGTATTATGGGGCTGGCAGATATGCTGATTAAGCTTGGGATAGCTTACGGGGAAGATGAGGCGGTCAAATTATGTGATAAGATAGGATTTGAGATGGCGGATACTGCAATTGCAGCGTCAGCTCTTCTTGCTGAAGAAAAAGGCGCATATCCAAAATGCTGTGCCCGGGAGATAATCGGGACGCCTTATTTTCAGGCAAATGCAACGAAAGATACTGCAGAACTTGTAAAAAAACATGGCTTGCGGAATTCACAGATTCTTACAGTTGCTCCTACTGGCACACTGTCAACAATGCTTGGGATATCAGGGGGAATAGAGCCGATTTATGCCAATTATTATGAGCGGAAGACAGAATCACTTCACGGCGCAGATGTTTATTACAAAGTATATACAAAGATTGTGGATTTCTATATGAAGCAGAACAAACTCAGGGACAGCAGTGAACTTCCGGAGTATTTTGTTACGTCAATGACTTTGGATTATCGCCAGAGAATCCATATGCAGGCGGTATGGCAGCATCATATTGATGCATCCATCAGTTCCACGGTGAACGTGCCAAATCAGTTTACAGTGGAAGAAATAGAAAAATTATACATGTATGCATATGATAATGGACTGAAAGGAATTACCATCTTTCGGGATGGATGTAAGCGGACAGGAATATTAAATACAGAAAATGAGCCAAAACCGGTTGATTTGGAAGAAAATTTGGAACACGGAGATAAAACAGCCTGCCCTGACTGTGGAGAACCTCTGGTATTTGAGGGCGGCTGCACTGTTTGTAAAAGCTGCGGATGGGGGAAATGTCAATAAATAAACCCTTAATCCGCCTCTTCGATGATGTGTATTTCCAGATAATCAAAGTCAATGGAATCTACGAAATTATCCTGATAGAATCTTGTTTTGGCATGTTTTTTGAATTCTGCAATCGTAGAATCCAGCCAGAGCGGTTTGCTTAGGTCAAACTCATAGCAGATAGCATCCAGCGCGTTAAAAATTTTATGTGTACGGGTATCATCCGTTTCATCACAGATGACCGTATCACGAAGCAGTTTATTATCTTTAATTATTTTTCCCCATAGACGGAACATATGATAACCCCCTTCTTTTTAGATATCCAAGGTTTATTGAACTGCTAATGTTCAATATGATATGCTTATTGAACTACTAATGTTCAATAAGATATAGTATAGCATTACGTAAAAAGGATGTAAATGTTCATATTTTGATAAAATTAGGTTTATTTTTAGGGACAGATGAGTTATAGTAGTATAAAAGCAGCTACGTAAGAAAACACTTGTTTAAGAATTTAATAAGTAAGATACTTACACTGCAATAATATAGAATAGGAGGAATTTAAGATGAAAAAATACGTTTGTGAACCATGTGGTTACGTGTATGACCCGGAAGTAGGCGATCCGGATGGCGGAATTGCTCCGGGAACAGCATTTGAAGATTTACCGGAAGATTGGATGTGCCCGCTCTGTGGAGCTGGAAAAGACATGTTTGCAGAAGAAGAATAAGAAGTAAGGTGTTCAAAGGGGTCTGCCCTTTTGAACACTTTTTTCATATAATTAGGAAACTGTGTTTCCTAATTATATGAAAACCCCACCGGGGAACGCACTGGGTTGGCAAAGAAAGTGTTGCTATCGCGATCCAACCCACGGGGAGAATCTTGCAGGCAAAATTCTTTCTTGTGTATAGGAAACAGATCTTTATTTAATATTAAGAAAAAGCTGGTCCAAAGGAAAAAGTTATGATAGAATACTGAATAGTGACAAGACAAGTGTAAATGCATGGAGGAATAGGAGAATGAAGAAATTACTGGACAGGATTTTCATAGACGGACTGGGGGGAATGGCACAAGGTCTGTTTGCTACGCTGATTATTGGTACGATTATACAGCAGATTGGCACGTTTATGGGTGGTCCTGTGGGAAACTTGGTTTATTCAGTAGGAAGGGTGGCAGCGGCGCTCACTGGTGCCGGAATCGGTGTAGGTATGGCTCGCAAGCTGGAGGGAAGCCAGCTTGTAGTAGTATCGGCTGCTACGGCAGGTATGACAGGCGCTTTTGCGGGTAAATTACTGGCAGGTCAGGTGATTCAGGAGGGGGCAATGGTTTTTACCGGGCCCGGAGAGCCTCTGGGGGCGTTTATTGCAGCATATATAGCTATTGAGGTGGGCCTTCTCATTTCGGGGAAGACAAAGCTGGATATTATTCTCACTCCACTGGTATCTATTGGAGCAGGGGCTTCCGTAGGTTTACTTATTGGGCCTACAATATCTCAATTTATGAGCTGGCTGGGCTCTCTGATAAACTGGGGGACAGAGCAGCAGCCATTTTTGATGGGAATTATCGTATCCGTATTGATGGGAATAATTTTGACTTTGCCAATCAGTTCGGCGGCTCTGGGAGTAATTTTGAATCTTTCAGGTCTGGCGGCCGGTGCAGCTACAATCGGATGCTGCTGCAACATGGTTGGTTTTGCTGTGGCAAGCTTTCGGGAAAATAAAATGGGAGGCCTTTTGGCTCAAGGCATTGGAACCTCCATGCTTCAGATGCCAAATATCATAAAAAAGCCAATTATTTGGCTGCCGGCCATATTGTCCAGTGCAATTTTAGGTCCTGTGGGTACGATGATTCTGCATATGACCAGCAATGCCACAGGTTCCGGTATGGGAACTGCCGGCCTGGTAGGACCTCTTATGACCTGGCAGGTGATGACTCAGACGGAGCCGGGGACAATAGTTCTAATAAAGATACTGGTTATCCAGGTTCTGCTTCCGGCAGTAGTGACATTGGGGATTTCAGAATTTATGAGAAAAAGAAAGTGGATAAAGCCTGGTGATATGAAGTTGGATTTATAGAAAAAGACAATTCTTAATCTTATGAGGATGCCTTCCGGGCATCCTTTTGCATTTCTAAAAAAAGGATGAACTGGCTGACATTACGTGCATTTTATGCTATACTATAAAAGATTGGGAAAGGGGGATTTTCCAAATTGAGAGGAGAACTGCAGATGCACGATGCTATCAAGAATTATGAAGATGTAGATAGCTGGAAGACAGTTATTTTTTTATATAATGCTGCACTAAAAGAGGTTGGGACAAAGCTGGAGATTCTAAATGATGAGTTTCAGCACGTTCATCAGTACAACCCAATAGAACATATTAAAACCCGCATTAAGACACCGGAAAGTATTGTTAAAAAGCTGAAAAGATACGGGTACGAGACATCCATAGAGAATATGGTGAAATACATTAATGATATTGCAGGAGTAAGGCTGATTTGTTCTTTTACCTCCGATATTTACAGACTGGGTGAGATGATAGGGAATCAGAGTGATTTAAAGGTTCTTTCAATCAAAGATTATATAAAGAATCCGAAAGAGAGCGGTTATAAGAGTTATCATATGCTTGTTTCGGTTCCTATTTTTCTTTCTGACAGTGTGGTGGACACAAAGGTTGAGATTCAGATCAGAACCATTGCGATGGATTTTTGGGCAAGCCTGGAGCATAAGATTTATTACAAATTTGAGGGGAATGCACCGGATTATATCAGCGGAGAGCTTAGAGAATGTGCCCAGATGGTTGCAGAGCTGGATGACAAGATGCTGTTACTCAATGAAGCAATACAAGCATGTATTGTAGAGGAAGAGACAGAATACAGTGATAAAAACAGACTGGATGATGTGGCAGAAAATGTGATTGGCGGGAGGCGTATACCAAAAAGCGCAGGACTGGTAAAAGAATAGTAAATAAAATGGCACCTTCGGAGGATGATGATCTTCCGAAGGTGTTTTTAATATACCTATTGACAAAACGATGCAGCTGTGATTAAATGAACATATGAACAATCATTCATATGTTATTATGCATCGGAGGTTATATTATGGCACAACAGACATTAAATAAAAAAGCATTTCAGGAACATACTCATAGCAGCCTCAATCATGAACATCATATTCATGAAGGCCATACCCATGAAGGCCATACCCATGAAGGTCATAGCTGTGAAGGCCATAGCTGTGAAGGTCATATCTGTGAAGATCATACCCATGAAGGTCATACTTGCGAAGAACAGACTTGTGAAGGACATATCCATGAGCCGGAAGAGCCTGCCAAGACAAACCATGCTTTTGACCATGTACAGAAACAGGTATATGTATTAGAAAACCTTGGCTGTGCTAATTGTGCTGCTAAGATGGAGAGAAAGATACAGCAACTGCCCCAGGTTGATTTTGCAAGCATTACCTTTGCCACTAAGCAGCTTCAGGTAGTGACGAATATGGAAGCGGAGCTGCTTCCTGCATTTCAGGAGATATGTTCCTCTATCGAAAATGAGGTTGTTGTTTCCAAGAAGGATAAAAAGCCTGCCAGACAGGCAGAAAAGCGCAAAGGGAGATTCAGTGAAAATAAAAGAGATTTACAGGATATAGGAATTGGCGCTGTTTTTCTTGCAGGAGGTGTCTTAACTGAATCCGTAAACGGATATGTTTCCCTTGCATTGTTTGTGATTGGATATTTGATGCTGGGCAGAGAAGTTCTTCTTGCAGCAGCAAAAAATCTGGGTAAAGGGCATGTGTTTGATGAGAACTTCCTTATGAGTATTGCTACTTTGGGGGCATTTATTATAGGAGAGTACCCGGAAGCGGTTGGAGTTATGCTGTTTTACCGGGTGGGAGAGCTTTTTGAAGAGATTGCAGTTTCCAGAAGCCGGAGCCAGATTATGGATGCAATTGACATGCGCCCAGAGGTAGTCAACAAAATAATGGGGGAAAATGTTACAGTGATTCCTGCCGAAGATGCCGCAGTAGGAGATTTACTGCTGGTAAGGCCTGGTGACCGGATACCACTGGATGGTATTGTTGCGGAAGGGGAAAGCAGAATTGATACTTCCCCGGTGACAGGAGAGCCGGTTCCAGTTGCGGCAAAAGCAGGGGATACTGTGATTTCCGGCTGTGTCAATACATCGGGGCTTTTGAAAATCCGTGTAAAAAAAGTTTTGGAAGATTCTATGGTTACGAGAATTTTGGATTCTGTGGAAAATGCCGCAGCAGGTAAACCTAAGATCGACCGTTTTATTACTAGATTTTCCAGAGTCTATACACCCTTTGTAGTTGCTTTAGCGGCAGCCACAGCTATCATTCCGTCACTGATAACAGGTGACTGGAATTATTGGGTGTATACAGCTTTGACTTTCCTTGTTATCAGTTGCCCATGTGCGCTTGTACTAAGTGTTCCTCTTGCATTTTTTTCCGGTATCGGTGCCGGGTCTAAAAGGGGGATTTTGTTTAAGGGCGGAGTTGCCATTGAGGCTTTACAGGGTGTAAAAGCGATTGTTATGGATAAAACCGGGACTATCACAGAGGGAAACTTTATCGTTCAGGATGTGCTGCCCGGACCGGGAATAGACAAAGAGCAGCTCCTGGCTTTGGCAGGCGGCTGTGAGATGACATCTACCCATCCCATTGCTAACAGTATTGTGACTACTGCAAAAGAAAAGAATATTTTATTGAAACAGCCGGCATCTGTAGAAGAGATTTCCGGAAAGGGAATTAAAGCAGAATTGGAGGCCGGGACAGTACTTTGTGGAAACCGGAAGTTAATGGAAGAATATCAGATTTCCTTGCCGGGAGATGAAGATGGGGCATATGGCACAGAGGTACTGATTGCTTTGAATGGAGTATATGCGGGCAGGCTGGTTATTGCAGATACAATCAAGAAGGAAGCAAAGCCCGCAGTAACAGCGTTGAAGAGAATGGGTATTCTTACGGCAATGCTCACCGGAGATGCGAAAGAAAGCGCTGACAGTGTAGCAGCAGAAACTGGAATTGATGAAGTGCATGCAAAACTTCTGCCGGACGATAAAGTAAATGAGTTAAAGAAAATACGTTCAAATCACGGCAGTGTTATGTTTGTAGGAGATGGAATTAATGATGCTCCGGTTCTTGCAGGAGCGGATGTGGGAGCAGCTATGGGCAGCGGTGCGGATGCCGCGATTGAAGCAGCAGATGTGGTATTCATGACTTCTTCTATGGAAGCGATACCCCAGTCATTGCGGATTGCCCGGATGACAGGGAAAATCGCAAAGCAAAATGTAGCATTTGCTCTTGCAATAAAGTTCTTGGTTATGATTTTAGGATTGGCAGGACTGGCAAATATGTGGATGGCTGTATTTGCGGATACAGGGGTTGCAATGCTGTGTATCCTCAATTCTGTGAGAGTGCTTTATAAGAGAAATTAACATATAAGAAATTACATGTATGGTTAAAATTAAAGAAGTATTATTGAGGCCGGTATATTTTAAAATATACCGGCCTCAATTTATTTCTGCTATGTTGACCGTTCGGTATTACCAGTACCGGGCGGTTTTTAATTATTCACTTGATAGATTAGACATATAGGCATCTGTTATCTGTCCGGCATATTCTGTATATACAGCCATCAGCTTTCCTGCCCATTCTTCGTAAGTTGCTTGCTCATCTCCGCTTTTCAGCATCAATTCAGCCATTTTTGTAATTCCTTCATTACTTATTTCAGCAAGTTTTGTGATTTTGGCGTTTGAAATCTCAGCGAGTTTATTAATATCTCCTGCAGCGCCTGCAGCTTCGCTGTTATACTCCTCAACCAATCCGGGTGTCGCATCTTTTATCTTCTGCGTATAGTCATCCAGTAGACTCTGGTACGTCACGTCCTCAGCAGATTCTTCTGCCGGGTCTTCCTTAGTTTCCGCAGCAGCCTCTTTTGCAGTGTCAGTGGATGAATCCCCACTTGCCCCGCAGGCAGTAAATGGCAGCACCATCGTTGCAGCTAAAATAAGTATTAAAAACTTTTTTATCATGATAACATACCTTTCTTTATCTTCTGTACTGAGAAAACACCACATGCATACATGATTGTTGTGCGGGAATATTCCTTAAGCTTTATTACCTTTAACCAGAGAAACGATAGCGAGTACGGCACAGATTAAACACCAGCCTGCCCATACATTGAGGTCAGCATAACTTCCAGCCATAGTAAATCCACTCAAGGCTCCGATTCCGAAAAGAACAATGAGGGCAATGTTCCCACCCTTAGACCCTTTCCTTGTAACAATAGAAACTATTCCTCCTACAAGCAGCATTATGGCTACTATTATACCAGCCGAGCCACTGACCTCTCCATTGGACTCCAGCGCGTTAGACAGCCCTGCAGCGCAGGACTGAAATGATACGAACGCAAATAGTACGATTGATAGAATTCCTGATACCAGTTTCCAAGTTTTCATTTTTAGTTCCTCTCTTTCCTTATCTTCTGTACTAAGAAAACACCACATATATGTTAAGCTTTTCAGCGTAACATCAATTTTGACAATCATCGCGATGGCCTTTAATGTTTCGAGTTTAGGGTCTTTTGTAACTCCATTATAAAAAATATAGCACCGTTAACGGATATGGGCAAGGAAAATATTTCCATCAAGAGCTGCAAAGGAACAGCCCGGAATCTGGTGAGGATTCCGGGCTTTGTGGTGGGAAAGGAACTAATAAATGGTGAGGAGATTAGTTCCTTTGTTAAATAAACAACTAAGTCGGAAAAAACTTACGCTTTTTAAGACTATAATTGTAAAATGACCTGTTTTACAAATACTTTGTATTATTAAAAAATAACTTACTAGTATCAAAGTGCGGTAAACAGTGTATATTTGGTATTTTAAATATAAAAATTAATGAAATATTAAGAAAAAGATGCAGACAGCCATGAATGCATCTCTTTTGTATGAAAATACTCATATAGAATGGCAAATTCAGGCAATTCTCAGGCCTGCCGTGGCTTGACCCTGGAAGGGATTTTTCGTATAATAAAGTCAGAACGGCTGTTCACAGGAAAGGAGACCCGGTATATGAAAAAAATAGAGGTGGAACAATGTGATTTCATGCATGTACATGATGAGATTGTAAAGAAGGTTCAGGATCATATGCCAGAAGCGGGAGAGCTTCAGGATTTAGCAGATTTTTTTAAAGTGTTTGGGGATTCTACCAGGATAAAAATATTGTACGTTCTTTGGCAGTCAGAAATGTGTGTATGTGATTTGGCACAGGCCTTGAATATGAGCCAGTCAGCAATATCACACCAGCTTAGAGTTTTGAAGCAGATGAAGCTGGTTACGAACCGGCGTGAGGGAAAGACCGTGTTCTATTCTCTAGCTGACAGTCATATAAAAACTATAATGAACCAGGGAATGGAACATATCAGAGAATAGAAGTTTTGCATGAGAACCAATTAAAAGAGGGGGCCGTAATGGCGAAGGAAGTAAAGAGAAAATGCATTGAAATTGGAATAGGAACACTTTTGTACATTAATGCATTATTTTCGGTCAGGCACTGGGAAATTTCCGGGAGAACACAGATGCTGCTGTTTTTGCTGCCGTATCTTGTACTGTCACTGGGAATATTCTGGGATATGCTGAAAGAATTAAAAAAACTATATATTTTCAATGAAAATCTATTGATTATAATTGCCACAGTCGGCGCATTTGCAATAAGCAGGTATACAGAGGCGGTAGGTGCCATCTTGTTTTTCCAGCTGGGAAAGGCAGTGGAGGTGGTTTCCCTGATCCGGAGCAGAAAGTCGATTGCCAGATTTATCGATATCCGCCCGGAATATGCGAACCGTAAAGTACAGGGCAGTGAGCAGAAGGTACATCCAAGAGAATTAGAGCTTCGCAATATCATTATTATCAAACCGGGTGAGAAGATTCCGGTGGATGCAGTTATCACCCAGGGAAGCAGCCTGGTAGATATGAAGGCACTGACTGGGGAAGCGGAACCGGGAGAAGTGAAGATTGGAGACAGGCTTTACAGCGGGAGTATTAATATAAGCGGGGTGCTCGAGGCAAGAGTCGTCAGGATGTATGATGACTCAACTGCTTCCAGGATTATGGACCTGGTGGAAAATGCCAACAATAACAAAGCACAAAGTGAAAACTTTGTAGATAAATTTACTAAATATTATACTCCGGCAGTAACCCTTTTGGGGCTTCTTGTTATGATTCTTCCCCCCATGATGATGTCGGGGAATAATCAGCGGGAGTGGTTGTATAGAGGACTGGTTTTCCTCGTTGCGGCCTGTCCCTGCGGACTTCTTGTTTCCGTGCCGCTTGCGTTTTTGGGTGGAATTGGCGCGGCATCCCGTCAAGGTGTGCTGGTAAAGGGCAGTTATTTCCTTGAAGCCCTTTCTAAAACCGAGACGTTTGTATTTGATAAGACGGGAACATTAACAGAAGGGGTGTTTCGTGTAAAAGGAATTTACCCTAAACATATGGAGAAAAGTGAGTTTCTGGAATTGACGGCTTATGGGGAGGCTTACTGTAACCATCCCATTGCGGTATCACTGCGTGAGGCATATGGAAAAGGAATCAATGCAGGCAGAGTGGAATCTATCAAAGAATATTCCGGATTTGGCGTGTGTGCCCAGATTGACGGCAGGCAGGTATGTATAGGGAATTCCAAGTTTATGAATCAGCAGGGGCTCTTTTACCAGGCGGTACATGGAATTGGTACAGCAGTGCATGTGGCTGTTGACGGACAATATGAGGGATATATTTTAATTACCGATATTATCCGTCCCGATGTGAAATGGATGCTCCGCTGGATGCAGAAGCATCAGCTTGAGGTAGTTATGCTCACGGGGGATAATCGGGATGTGGCGGAAAGTGTGGCGAAACAGCTCGGCATAAGTTATGTTTATGCGAATCTGATGCCTGAGGAAAAGGTAGAGCAGGTTCGGGAGTTTATGGAGAGCCAGCAGGAAGAAGAGAAGGTTGCTGTTGTCGGAGACGGGATAAATGATGCACCTGTATTGGCATTGGCGGATATTGGAATCGCTATGGGGGGACTTGGAGCAGATGCTGCATTGGAAGCTGCCGATGTGATTTTGATGAAGGATGAGCCATCCAGGATTGTCAACGCCATTAAGATATCAAAGGGGACCATCCGGGCCGTGAAACAGAATCTGGTTTTTGCAATAGGAATGAAGGCTATCCTTCTATTTATGGCGGTCTTTGGATATATGACGATGCAAAATGCAATTATTGCGGATATAGCAGTGATGATGATTAATGTATTAAATTCTTTTTGGGTATTAAAATACCCGGGATAGGGGAGTTGTTGTGAAGAAAGTAATGGTCTGTGCAGTTTTGACGGTCCTGCTGCTGACAGGATGTCAAAACGAGATAAAAGAAGGAACGAAACAATTGGAGGAACAGCAGTATACGGAGGCTGTCGGTTCCTTTGAGAAGGCGGTAGAGAAGAAAAAGGACACAGCAGAGGCATACAGGGGATTGGGAATGGCTTATTATGAGCAGCAGGACTATCAGTCAGCCAAAGAGGCTTTTCAGCAGGTTCTGGCTAATAATGGAGAAGCCACACCCGTACTCTACAATTTGCTTGGGGTCTGTTCTATGCATCTGGAAGATTATCAGGGTGCCTTGGATGCCTTTTCTCAGGGCCTTGCTCTGGCAGGCGGAGAGAAGGGGGACGCGGACGGACAGGCGGATGCAGGTACTGTTCAGGAAATGAAATTTAATGAAATTGTGTGTTATGAAAGGCTATTAGACTGGAAGAGTGCTAAGGAAAAAATAGCCGAGTATATCAGCATGTATCCTGACGATAAGGAAGCGCAGAAAGAAGCGGCGTTTTTAAGCACCAGATAGGTGTTTTTAAAAAGCCGGGCATCTCAGTATGGGGCGGCCTGAAAGAGAAGACAGCGGGACAGGAGAGAAGGATGAAATACAGCTATCAGATTACAGAATATTGTCACCGTTTCCTTGAAATGTATATAGAACCTGGTGATATCTGTGTGGATGCCACTGCCGGAAATGGAAACGACACAGAGTTTCTATGCAGAATAACCGGGGAGAGCGGGCAGGTGTATGCCTTTGATATCCAGTTCCAGGCAATAGAGTGCACAAGGGAACGGATGAAAAAACTAGGATTCGAACCCCGGGTCCGTCTGATACAGGATGGACATGAAAAGATGGGAGAGTACGTAAAGGAAAGCGTATCTGCCATCGTTTTTAATTTTGGATATCTGCCAGGCGGAGATCACCGGATATCCACCCGGCCGGCGAGCAGTCTTGAAGCCATACAGGAAGGCATGAAATTGCTGAAAATTGACGGAGTAATGAGTCTGTGCATCTACAGCGGACAAGATTCAGGATACGAGGAGAAAGTAGCAATACTCTCATATTTGAAAGAATTAGATTCAAAACGTTGGCTGGTAATTGTGAACAGCTTTCATAATAGAAAAAATGACCCGCCCATTCCAGTCTTTATCATCCGGTTAAAGTAATAATAGTCCATCTCAGTTCTGCTGTTCTTCTGCGGGGATATGTTTTTCTAACAGGGCTGTAACTTCTTGCTCAGAATATCCTAACTTTTTAAGCTCTGTATACAGGACGCGGGTCAAGTGATTACATTCTTCTATTTTTAGCTGAATGATTCGCTGCCGATTATGGATAACAAAATAGCCTGATGTCCGGTTTTTATAGATTAACCCTCGCCTCTCTAACTCATAAAAAGTTCGTTGTACTGTAGTTGTGCTACGGTTTTCCTGCCCTGCCACCTCCCGGATAGAAGGGAGTTTGCTTGCCGGAGGATAGCTTCCACTTAGTATCTTAATCCCGATCTTCTCCGCAATTATATCTTTTACAAAACGGTTTCTCATGTTATCTCTCCTTTTTAATTTAGATGAATTTTGATTCGCAGGTTTTTTGATACATAACGCTTGACGCAGTGATTGCTGCCATTGCCACGCCCCATAATGCGGGCATAAGCGGAATGGACAGGGTCCAATGAAGTAAAACGGGCAGGGCAACTGTTGCTATGCCGATTATATTTGATACAATGACCGGGAAACTTTGTTTTACAACCAACATCTCATTTTCCCATGCGTAATTCGGATATTTTTTATTGAGAACTCCCCCAAGTACAGTAGTGAATATTGAATAGGCTATAGGAATAAGCAGCATACTCAATATTTGAAATGGATTCATACTTAGGCGTGCCATAATGGCAAACACAGCCAGAAAGTAGCCAAAAGCATGTAAAGTCAAGTTTACTGCCAGCTTGCTGTTCAAAATTGTTTTAACGGAAACTGGAGAACTCTGCAATATCCAAATGTTTTTCCCTTCCAATGAAATAGAGGATGCGGCAGGGCAGCTTAGTGAAAGCATAGAGGCGATAACAACAGGGGCATACTTAGAAAGAAAACTGTTCATATCATTGATACCAATATATTGTCCTAACTGCCCTGGAGACATAATTAAAAGAGATATGCTAAAAAGGCACAGCATAAGAACTCCCAGCCCTGTATTCAAAACTGCCATATAAGAGCTGAAAAATCGTCCAAGCTCTTTACGATAAAGTGCAGTAAATTGAGATTGCCGCTTTAATACTGCTTTGCGGCTGATTGTATATTTCCAGGATGTGCCTGCAAGAGCATTGAGTACCCCATGCTTTACAGATACCAGCATTCTAAAAAGATAAAATACGGCAGCAGATAATATGATAAACGCTGCCGGACCAGCTGATGCAGGAAAGGCCGTCTGATTTAGAAACCAATTTGACAGGGGGTATAGGCGGGGAATCTGACCTGCAAGCATTGCACCGAGATTTTCAATATCATTTCCCGGTTGCATACTGGACACACCTGCGTATCCCACCGCTCCGAGTGCCGCAAAAGAAAACACCAATGAAAAAACGTTCTTGTTTTTGAAACGGGAAGAGGCAAAGACGATGAAAAGGCCAATAAAGGAGGCAGTGCACATTGGTATCAGCGGAACAAAAAACATGGATAGAAAATAAAAGGCGGATCGGATAATGTCCAAAGGGGTATTCAGTATCCATACAAGCCCTCCTGAAGCCATAAACACAAAGCAGATTAAAAAATTAAGCAGATACATAAATAAAAATTTACTGCTAATGATTTCACTGGCTTTTACAGGTAAAGCTGACAGCATATCCATATCCCGGCTTCCGAATAGAATGCCATTAGAACGAAGTATTGTTAAAATTAAAACTGCAAAGCTTGATATAGCAACCATATATGCAGGTATCAAATCCTGTTGTCCCATTTGGATTAAGGCTTGTGCAGTCAACACATTATAGGCGCAAAAAAATAGTATCAGCATAATTACACCAACCCCCATAATGGCAGCTGTATTCTTTTTACTTCCCGGGTGCTTAATCTCATTGAGTGAAAAGTAGTTGATTACTTGTGCCCGGAGTAGTAGACATGTTCTATTCATGCGTCCTGCACCTCCATAAAAAAGTCTTCCAAGGATTGATTGCCTTTGACCGTTCCAACGGGACCGTTTGCAATCAGCCTGCCAGCTTTAATAATGGCAACTTTGTTGCAAAGTTTTTCGGCAACATCAAGAACGTGAGTCGAAAAGAAAATTGCACCGCCATTTGATACACATTCCTGCATTACCTGTTTCAATAAAAAAGTTGCTTTAGGGTCGAGTCCAACAAATGGCTCATCTAAAATCAAGAGCTTAGGCGAATGAACTAAAGCAGAAATAATTGCAGTCCGTTGTTTCATCCCATGTGAGTAGGAAGATATAACGTTTTCAAGATTTGGTGTCATTTCAAATAAATCGCTGTATTTTTTTATAGTCTGCGGTCGCTGGGAAGTTGGAATATTATATAGATCTGCAATAAAGTTAATATATTGATAACCTGTTAAATGCTCATATAAATCGGGATTATCAGGAATATATGCAAGCATAGATTTACAGGCTATGGGGTCTTTCTTGATGGAATAGCTGCCGATGTTGATTTCACCTTCATCAAAATCATGGATGCCTGCTGCCGCTTTGAGTGTTGTTGTTTTTCCTGCCCCATTTGCTCCTATGAATCCGAAGATATCGCCTGCCTCAATAGAAAGAGTCAAGCTGTCAACCGCTTTTCTTTTGCTGTTATAGATTTTTGTAAGGTTTTTAGTTTCCAAGATAGACATAAATAAATTCCCTCCTTACTGACAGTCTGTCAGTTTGTGGGCTAAGAATAACCAATGAAATATGCCATTGGTTTCTTAGCTAGTAAAAATAGTTGTCTTTGCACCTAATGCGCATTCTAATAAGTTTTTGTATGCCACAACATAGTTTTTCTTTTCATCATTGGACAGAGCGTTTGAATCAATGGAAACAAAGACGTAACCACTCATTAAAAAAGAAGCTATTTCCAGTGGATAGGATACATGAAACACGCCTTCTGCAATTCCTTGCTCAATGATATGGGTAAAATAGGTTGTTATTTTACTGGAAACTTTATGGGCAAAACGATCCATTACGTAGCGGTTTTGCTCCAGAACCACGGTTTTTTGCAATGCAATCGTGTTAGTAGTAATCGAATCTGGTGAGATTAAAGTGGCTTCAATAAAGAACTGAATCTTTTCTATCGCGGGTTTTTCACCATAAGTAATCTCAAATAATTTCTGTAACATTGGTTCTGAATACCGCTCCACCAAACAATAGAGTATGTCTTCTTTGTCTTTGAAATGATAATACAACAGGCCGCGGGATATTTTAACTTCATCTATAATATCCTGTGTTGTTGTTTTCAAATACCCTTTTTCAATAAATAGGCGTAACGCCGCTTCCATAATTTCAGCCCTGCGGACTTCCGGCTCTTTTACATCTCGCATACTATCACCTTGTATAATAAATTCATAGGGGAATTCCCTATATATTTTCCTCTGCAATGATAGTATACAGTATTGACTGACAGTTTGTCAATTGCTGTTATGATTTATCTTAGCCTTGTTGATTTCATCAGACGAGAGTATAATACATTTATGAGAAGATACCCGGAGAACATGATTTAAGGCATTTTTTAGCGGACTCCATAAAATATTTGCAAGAAGATATACTTCTTGAACTACTAATGTTCAAGAAGATATAAAATATCACAATGATTTTTAATCAATAAAAATAGTGAAATATCCTGAAAAAAGTTTTATAATATACTGTTAGCGGGTAAAGATAAATTGTATGTATAAATTATAAAATAAGAATATTCTGAAAAAGGAAAGCAAAAGGGTCAGTCCCTTTTTTTGAGGTGATGCATGTCTGTATATGAAATGGAAGAACAAAAGGAATGTATGATTCTTGTTGGTGTCCAACTGAATGAGAATGAGAAGACGGAGGAGTCTCTGGATGAGCTGGGTGAGCTTGTGGAAACTGCGAAGGCGGGAGTGGCAGGCCGGGTGATACAGAACAGGGAGGCTATTCATCCTGTGACTTATGTGGGAAAAGGAAAACTGCTGGAGATAAAGGAATTGTTGTGGGAGACGGAGGCAAGCGGCATTGTATGTGATGATGAGCTTTCTTCGGTGCAGCTTCACAATCTGGAACGGGAACTGGAGTGTAAGGTGATTGACCGAACTCTCTTGATTCTGGATATTTTTGCGGCCCGTGCACTCAGCAGTGAAGGAAAAATACAGGTGGAACTGGCACAGTTGAAGTATCGTGCCGCCCGTTTGGTGGGATTGCGGGATTCCCTGTCACGTTTGGGCGGGGGAATCGGCACAAGAGGACCTGGAGAGAAAAAGCTGGAGATGGACCGGCGTCTGATCCGGGAAAGAATCAGCAGATTAAAAGGAGAATTAAAAGAGGTGGAGCAGCACCGGGCACTTATCCGGACGCAGCGGAAGAGTTCGCATTTGAAGGTGGCTGCTTTGGTTGGCTATACGTCTGCCGGGAAGAGCAGTATTGAGAATGCACTGACAGGCGCGGAAATCCTGGAAGATGCAATGCTGTTTTCTACACTGGATACGACCACCCGGGTTTTGGAACTGGACGGGAAGCAGGAAATTCTGCTGACGGATACGGTAGGGTTTATCAGAAAGCTGCCCCATCATCTGATTGAGGCATTCAAAAGTACTCTTGAGGAAGCACGGTATGCCGATATCATCATTCATGTCGTAGATGCCTCGAATCCACAAATGGACACTCAAATGTATGTAGTCTATGAAACACTGCGTCAGTTGGGCGTGGAAGGAAAGCCAGTTATTACTCTGTTCAATAAGCAGGACAGGCTGGAGGGAGATGGCAGTTTCCGGGACTTTCAGGCGGACTATTCTATTCTGTCATCAGCAAAGACCGGACAGGGGCTGGAAGAGTTAAAGGAAGTGCTTCTGGAAATTATACGCAGAGAGCAGATTTATATAGAAAGACTTTATCCCTTCGGTGATGCAGGGAAAATTCAGCTTATCCGCAAGTATGGGCAGCTCTTAGAGGAAGAGTATGTGGCGGAAGGTATTTTTGTAAAAGGTTATGTCACTCAGGAAATATACGGTAAGATTTGAAAGGCACAAAATGAGAGAAGTAAGTAATCCGCTGGCTACAGAGCCGGTGGGGAAATTAATTGGAAAGTTTGCGGTACCGGCAGTGATTAGTATGCTGGTAAGTTCTTTGTATAATATTGTGGATCAGATATTCATCGGACAGGGTGTTGGAATGTTAGGGAACGCCGCCACCAACGTTGCCTTTCCGATTACAATTATAGCAACGGCAGTGGCTCTTCTTCTGGGGATTGGAAGTGCTACGAATTATAATCTTGAAACCGGGGCAGGAAGGGACGAGAGGGCTTGTGAGACAGCAGGGACAGGTTTGGCGTGGCTTGTAATAAGCGGGCTGGTAATTGCTGTTGTCGTACTCGTTTTTTTACAGCCTATTTTACACGCTTTCGGGACTACGGAGGAGGTTCTTCCGTATGCCGTAGATTACACGTCAATTACAGCATTGGGAATTCCTTTTTTTGTACTGACAACCGGCGGCAACCATATAATCAGAGCAGACAGAAGTCCTATATACTCTATGGTGTGTATGCTGACAGGTGCGGTACTTAATACAATACTGGACCCCATCTTTATCTTTGGATTTCACTGGGGAATTAAAGGCGGGGCAATTGCTACTGTTATAGGGCAGGTTGTATCGGGATTTCTTGTTGTGTTGTACTTTGTAAAATTCAGAAAAATGCATCTGAGTGCAGCATCATTGCGTCCAAAGTTCATGTATCTGAAAAATATTATCGCTCTGGGAATGGCAGCATGCATCAATCAGATAGCTATGGCCTTAGTGCAGATTGGGATGAATAATACCCTGCGCCATTATGGTGCATCTTCCATGTACGGAAGTGATATTCCTCTTGCATGTGCCGGGGTAATTTCCAAAGTTGTCAGCGTATTTATGGCTATCTGTATCGGCATTTCCCAGGGATGCCAGCCTATATGGGGATTCAACTGCGGAGCGGGAAATTATGGCAGGGTCAGGGAGACATACAAAAAAGCGGCGGTTCTGTGTACCTCAGTTGCCACAATTTTTTTCCTGTGTTTCCAAATATTCCCGCGCCAGATTGTAAGTATCTTTGGAACGGGAAGTGAAGAATACTTTCACTTTGCAGAGAGATACTTACGGATTTTTATGTTCATGACGTTCATAAATGGTATTCAGCCAATGTCCTCCGGGTTTTTCACGTCCATTGGAAAGGCAAAGCTGGGGATTGTAATGTCGCTGACAAGGCAGGTTCTGTTTTTACTTCCGCTGATTTTTATCTTCCCATTGTTCATGGGAATTGACGGAGTGATGTATGCGGGTCCCATAGCAGATGCCGCGGCGGCAGTGATTGCAATTTGGTTTGCCTACAAAGAGCTGAAGAAGATGAAGACCCTGGCCCCCTGTACTTATTTAGAGGAAACAAGATTATAAGAATCCTCCGTCCAGCCCGATAATCTGCCCTGTCAGATAGGCATGGCTTTCGGCCAGGTCAAGAACCAGATCCGCAACCTCTTTGGGGGAGCCGAACCGTCCGGCAGGAACCTCATCCATCAGCGTGTGGCGTTCTTGTTCGGATAATTGGGCATTCATGTCGGTATCAATGACACCGCAGGCAATGGCGTTCACTTGGATATTGGATGGAGCCAGTTCTTTTGCCAGTGCCTTTGTGAGACCATTGACCCCTGCCTTCGTTGCAGAGTAGGCGGCTTCACAGGAGGCGCCGGAGGTTCCCCACATGGAAGAAATACTAATAATTTTCCCGAACTTTTGAGACACCATATAGGGGATTGCGGCGCGGGAGCAATAGAAGACGGAGGAGAGATTTGTGTGAAGTATTCTCTCCCAATCAGAATCACTCATATCTGTGAGCAGCCCGATATAAGCCATTCCGGCATTGTTTACCAGAACATCCAGCCCTTTAGCAGAGGATTCAATCTGCTGAAAAATAAAGGACACATCCCCGGAATTACCCATATCGCCGGGAAGTGCCTGGCAAGAACCTCCTTCTGACAAAATCTGTTCTTGAACCCGTTCCAGTTCCTTCACGGAATTCCTGCAATTTATAAATACATGATAGCCTGCACGGGCAAAAGTAAATGCACAGGCTCTTCCAATACCTCTGGATGCACCAGTTATCAGCACACATTTCTTATCCATATATAAAAACCTCTTTTCAAATATTCTCCTGATATTATATCTTATTGGACGTTAGTACTTCAAGGAGTATGTTTGAAGAATAAGGTTACAGTTCACAGGCCGCCTGTGAACTAAACAGAATAGGAATCTGTACACCCTCAGTTACCGTTTTTTGTTGTGATTCCAGATTGCTTATGATATGATTTCTTTATAAATCAAGGATTTTTGAAAGGTCTTTATTTTTTACTGTTAAGTTTCATGCCGGCAGGCGGGATACAAAAGAGAATGATAGAAACTGAGTTACGGGAAGGGATGGAGGAGGAGCCGGAAAAATGATTGATGAAGCAATAGAATTTGCATCAAAGGCACATGAGGGACAATTCAGGAAAGGGACAAAAAGACCTTATATCGTTCACCCTATGGAGGTTGCGGATATTGTGAGAACGATGACAAAGGATGAGGAGGTCATATGTGCAGCGCTTCTTCATGATACTATTGAAGATTGTGCAGATGTGACGAAGGAAATGCTGGAAGAAAAGTTCGGAAAGCATGTAGCATGTTTGGTCGCACAGGAAAGTGAAGACAAATCCAAAAGCTGGGAAGAAAGAAAAGGAGCCACAGTCCAGCATTTGAGAGAGGCTCCGATGGAAGTAAAAATGATAGCCCTGGCGGATAAACTATCAAATATGAGGGATATTGATAGGGACTACCCTATTTTGGGAGAAGGATTGTGGAAAAGATTCCGTATGAACAGTAAAGCAGCTATTGGCTGGTACTACAAGGGAATCAGGGATTCTCTCGGAGCGGAATTTAAGGGGGTTCCGGCTTATGAAGAATATTGCACTCTGGTGGAAAAGAATTTCGGCAAGGAACCGGCTTCCCTGGAGTGGTAAATAAATCTGGGGGAGACATGAAAAAGCAAATTTTAATGATAGGAACCGGCGGGACGATTGCATGCAAACGTACGGAAGACGGTTTGACACCCGCTATTACTACAGAAGAACTGGTTCGGTACATCCCGGAGGTCCAAAAGGTATGTGATGTGCACACTCTGCAGGTTTGTAATGTGGACAGCACCAATGTGATACCGCGTCACTGGAGTATGATCAGCCATGCGGTTGAAGAAAACTATGAGAAGTATGATGGGTTCGTAGTCTGCCACGGAACTGATACGCTGTCTTACACTGCTGCGGCTCTATCTTATATGATACAGAACCCGGGAAAGCCTATTGTGATAACAGGAGCGCAAAAGCCGATTAATGATGAAAATACGGATGCCAGGACAAATCTGCTGGATAGTTTTATCTATGCTGCCGATGAGGATTCCAATGGTGTCCATATTGTATTTGATGGAAAAGTAATTGTAGGAACGCGGGCAAAAAAGGAACGGGCAAAGAGTTACAATGCATTTTCCAGCATTAATTTTCCTTATCCGGCAGTAATCAGAGAACAGGAAATACTGCGTTATATACCTCCAGAGGAATATACACAGGAGGTACAGTTCTTTCACAAAATGAGCAGCAGCATTTATGTGCTGAAACTGATACCGGGACTGGACCCGGAAATTCTAACCTATCTGTTTAGAAAATATCAATGTGTCGTGATTGAAAGCTATGGCGTGGGCGGTGTTCCGGAGTATCTGGTTCATAAGTTCTATGAGGTTATGAAAAATTGCAGAGACCAGGGGAAACTGGCGATCATGGCCACCCAGGTTGTGAAGGAAGGCAGCGATATGATGGTGTATGAAGTGGGGAAAAAAGTAAAGCAGGATCTGGATCTGCTTGAGACCTATGATATGACACTGGAGGCTGCTATTACAAAGGCAATGTGGCTGATGGAAAGGCCTCAAATGAGCTACGAAGAGATGAAAACGGAATTTTACCGGACAGTGAACCGTGATATACTGGGGTACAGGAGGAAGCGGAATAAAATATAGTCAGGCACGGAGGCAAAAATGAAAAAAACAAAAGTAATATGTTTTGCAAATAATAAAGGCGGAAGCGGAAAGTCTACCACCTGCTCTAATGTAGGGTACGGACTGGTGCAGCTTGGCAGAAAGGTACTCCTGATTGACGGGGATATGCAGTTGAACCTGTCATTGTCCTTTTTTGATGAAGAGCAGGTCCTGGAATTTGCAAGGGGAGAGAAAAACTTATACGAAGGAGTCAAAAAGCAGGAGGACCTGACGGGATATATTATTCATTCTCCCTACGAGGGGCTTGATTTGATTCCTTCTTCCACTTTAATGAGTTCCATCGAATACGAATTGTTTACAAAATGGCAGAGAGAATATATTTTGAAGAAATGTCTGGAAAAGATCAGGGAAGCAGGGATTTACGACTATATTCTTATTGACGCGCCTCCTACCCTGGGCGGATGGGTTATGAATATTTTGTGCGCTTCTGATGAAGTGATTATACCAGTGGAATCTACCCCCTGGGGATTATTTGGGCTTGGAAACATGTTTGAATTTCTGGAACAGGTCAAACAGATCGCCCGGGACTTAAGTATGGGTGGAATTGTAATTACCAAAGTGGATACCCGGAAGAGTTATTTTAAGCAGACTTTGGAAACGCTGAAACAATTGGACGGCGTAAAGGTTTTTGATACATATATCCGTGTGGACAGTGGCATTGAATGGGCACAGGATAATAATACACCGGTTATGGCTTATAAAAAAAGCAGCAGAAGTGCAGCTGAATATATGGAACTGGCAAAAGAAATTGCAGGATAGAAAAGCAGAACGAAAACAGGTGAGTACATGGACTTAGGATTATTAAAAGAGCTGTCTGTAATCACAGAGGAAGAACGCAGGATATTGGACGGGAGAGATGGAATTGACCAGCACATCTACACCGAAAAGAAAGAATGGATTGTAGATTGTGAGAAACTGCTTAAAAGAGGCAAGTTGATTCAAGTCCGGCCTCATACCCGTTTTGTGCATTTTCCAAAACACCGGCACAATTATGTAGAAGTGATTTATATGTGCCGGGGCTCAACAACTCATATTTTAGATGGGAATAAAGTTGTTCTGGAAGAGGGAGATTTACTGTTTCTGAACCAAAATGTGGTGCAGGAGATTCTTCCGGCACAGGAAGAGGATATTGCGGTAAATTTTATTATTCTGCCGGAATTTTTTAATGTGGCATTTTCTATGATGGGTGCAGAAGAGAACATGCTGAAGGAATTTCTGGTAGGTACTCTGTGCGGAAAGAACGAAACGACTCCCTACCTGTATTTTCATGTGGCAGATGTACTTCCAATTCAGAATCTTGTGGAGAATATGGTATGGACTATTTTTTATGATTTGTCTAATAAGCGCCGTATGAACCAGGTTACCATGGGACTCTTGCTATTGCAGTTGTTAAACTACATGGATAAGATGGAAACCGGCAGCAGCCAGTTTGATAAAGATTTGACCGGAGCTGTTTTAAGCTATGTGGAAGAACACTATAAAAATGGCAGCCTGTCAGAATTGGCGGAAATGCTGGGTTACGATGTATATTGGCTGAGCCGTGAGATTAAGAAGCGGACAGGCAGGACTTACAAGGAGCTTCTCCAGGTAAGGCGCATGAGCCAGGCATCTTATCTGCTGACCAGCAGTACTTTGCCTGTTTCCGACATTATAGAATCAGTTGGCTATGATAACACAAGTTATTTCTATAGAAAGTTTAAAGAAAAGTATGGGATGAGTCCGAAAGAATACAGGGAGAGGTGACGGGCGGGGGTGTAAATCCCTGCTTTTTCCACGGAGGCATTTGAGAAGAAAAAGGAGGAGACACATGATACAGTCAGTCTATGCTTGCGACCTTCATACGCATACTACACGCTCAGATGGGGCAGATACCCCGAAAGAAGTGATTTCCCGGGCGGCACTGAAAGGGATCAGAATCCTTGCCATAACGGATCATGATATTGTACCTGAAGAATTCTGGACAGAAGAAAATGGAGAAAAGATAAATCTCAGGGAGTATGGGGATTCTGTCAATGTAAAGCTGCTGCCCGGAATGGAAGTTTCCTGTGAGACAGAGGTGGAGGATGTACATATCGTCTGTCTGGGATGTGACTGGTCACATTTGTGGTTTAAAGCAATGGAGCAGGCAGTCTCAGAATCTCGAATTGTCGGATATAGAAAACTGGTTTCATATCTGCAGGAAGATGGGATAGAGATTACCTGGGCGGAAGTGCTTGATAATTGTGGACATCCGGTAGAGGAAGAATATATTTCCAAAAAAATGATATTTGAATTGCTGGCCCGGAAGGGATTTTCAAAAACCTGGAGCGATGCAAAACTCATGATAAGGAATACGGAAAGGTACCGGATACAGCGCCAAAAACCAGATCCAAAAGAGGTAATCCGGGAAGTCCACCGGGCAGGAGGTATTGCCATATTGGCACACCCCCTGCTGATTGCCGAACAGGCTGAGGTAAACGGACACAGTATGTCCAGGGAAGAATATATAGAAAAGCTTATAGAAGCAGGGCTGGATGGAATTGAGGCATGCTATACTTATGACAAAACCAGTTATGAGGGAAATATGACGAATGAAGAGGCGGAGAGATATATCCGTGAGAGATATGGATATAAAGTGAAAATTATGTCCGGCGGTTCGGATTATCATGCGGATGGAAAGAAAGGTGTGGCAAATCCCCGGGAACTGGGGGAATGTGGGGTGACGGAAGAGTATTTTTATAAAAACAGGCTGCTTGCGGGTTTACTGAATATGAAATAGCAGACCTTCCTAAGATTGTTTGATGTCTGGTAGTTTAGCGCTGGGAGGGATTGATATGATAAAGACATTGGCGAAAAGTATAAGAGAGTATAAGAAAGATTCCATTTTGACCCCTGTATTAGTATCATTGGAGGTTATTTTGGAAGTCATCATTCCGCTGTTGATGGCAAGGCTGATTGATTTTGGAATTGATAAAGGTAATATGATATATATATGGAAGATAGGGGCTTTTCTTTTGCTTGCAGCGTTTATCTCTTTGTTTTTAGGGGCTGCTGCTGGCAAGACGGCTGCCTATGCATCGGCAGGGGTGGCGAAAAACCTGAGAAAAGATATGTACTATAATGTACAGAAGTTTTCGTTTTCTAATATAGACAGGTTTTCTACATCCAGTATTGTAACGAGATTGACAACAGATGTGACGAATGTGCAGAATGCCTATCAGATGATGATACGCATGGCTATGCGTGCACCGGTAATGCTGGTTTTTTCTTTGATTTGTGCATTCAGGGTAGATGCGGGATTATCTATGGTATTCTTGATTTGCATCCCGGTTCTTGGAGTCGGATTGTATATGATTATAGGGAGGGTACATCCTATTTTCAGAAAGGTGTTCAAGACCTATGATAAGCTGAATCACATCGTTCAGGAAAACGTACGGGGTATCCGTGTTGTAAAGTCTTTTGTCAGGGAAGACTATGAAAATCAGAAGTTTCAGGATATTTCCGGAACAATCTACAAAGATTTCTCTAAAGCGGAGAAGATGATTGCTTTTAATATGCCGTTAATGCAGTTTTGCATGTATGTCTGTATGCTCATTTTCTCTTGGTTTGGGGCAAGAGCAATTGTTGCCAGCGGGGGAAATCCTGCAACCGGGTTAAGCACCGGAGAACTGATGAGTCTGATTACGTATGCTATGCAGATATTGATGAGTCTGATGATGCTTTCTATGGTTTTTGTTATGCTTATCATATCCAAAGCCTCTGCAGAGAGAATCACGGAAATTCTTGTAGAGGAAAGTGACTTAAAAAATGGGGAGAATACTGTAAAAGAAGTGAAGGATGGTTCAGTGGAGTATGAGAACGTTTCCTTCTGTTATTCGAAAAAAGCAAACAAGAAATGTCTGACAGGTGTGAATCTGAAAATTGCTTCCGGTGAGACCATTGGTATTATAGGGGGAACCGGATCTTCTAAAACTACACTGGTGCAGCTTATACCAAGGCTTTATGATGTAACGGCGGGTACCCTGAGAGTGGGTGGTATAGATGTCCGCGATTATGATATTGAGGTACTGCGCAATCAGGTTGCGATGGTGCTGCAGAAAAATGAATTGTTTTCTGGTACTATCAAAGAAAATCTTCGCTGGGGAAATGCCCAGGCATCGGATGAAGAGCTGATACGAGTCTGTCAGCTGGCCCAGGCTGATGATTTTGTCCAAAGTTTCCCGGATGGGTATGATACCCACATTGAGCAGGGAGGAGCCAATGTATCCGGTGGTCAGAAGCAGCGCCTTTGTATTGCAAGGGCACTTCTGAAAAGGCCCAGAATTCTAATTTTGGATGATTCCACCAGTGCCGTAGATACAAAGACAGATTCCATGATTCGAAAGGCATTACGGGAGGAAATTCCTGAGACTACAAAGATTATCATTGCCCAAAGAATTTCTTCCGTGCAGGATGCGGATAAGATTATCGTACTTGATGACGGGAAAATAGATGGCTTTGGCACCCACAAAGAACTCCTTAAAAATAATGTGATTTACCGGGAAGTTTATGAATCCCAGCAAAAGGAGGGCAATGAGGATGAATAAAAAACAACAGCAGTTGGATATGCAGACGTTAAAACGTCTCCTTTCCTATCTGAAACAATATAAGAAAAGATTCCTTTTTGTTTTGCTCTGTATTTTTATAAGTGCGGGGACAGGTGTGCTTGCATCCCTGTTTTTACGGATACTGATTGATGATTATATCACCCCGCTTCTGGTGCAGGCTGTACCGGATTTCAGCGGACTGCTTCGTGTAATTATTATATTGGGAGGCGTGTATATCATCGGTGTGCTTGCCACCCTCTTCTACAACCGGGCGATGGCTGTAATATCCCAGGGAATATTGAAGAATATCAGAGACGAAATGTTTTCTCATATGCAGACACTGCCGGTAAAATATTTTGATACACATTCTCACGGTGATGTGATGAGCCATTATACCAATGATACCGACACGCTGCGTCAGATGATGTCTCAGAGTGTACCGCAGCTTTTTGCATCTGTTATAACTGTAGCTGCCGTTTTTTTTGCCATGCTTTCCATCAGTTTATGGCTGACTTTATTTGTCCTGGTATTTGTCGTAATTATTCTTCAGGTGGTAAAAAGGATTGCAGGAAACAGCGGAATATATTTTGTCAGGCAGCAAGAGTCTATTGGTGATGTGAATGGCTATATCGAAGAGATGATTAATGGACAGAAGGTGGTAAAAGTATTTTGTCATGAAGAAAAGGCAAAAGAAACGTTCAATGAAAAAAACGAGAAATTATTCAGGGAAGCTGCCCAGGCGAATACCTATGCAAACATTCTGATGCCGGTTATGAATAACCTGGGATATGTACTGTATGTCCTGATTGCAGTTGCAGGGGGAATCATGGGAATTGCCAAAGTGACAAATATCAGCTTTACAGGCGTGAATGTGATTACCCTTGGAATGATAGCGTCCTTCCTGCAGTTGTCCAGAGGCTTCATCCAGCCTTTGGGTCAGGTTTCACAGCAGCTGAGTTCGATTGTTATGGCACTGGCAGGAGCAAAACGTATATTCCAGCTCATTGACGAAGAGAGTGAAACAGACGATGGTTATGTAACACTGGTGAATGCCGAATATAAAGACAATGTGCTGACAGAAGCACCGGGGCGTACTGGAATATGGGCATGGAAACATCCTCATGAGGACGGCACTCTGACTTATACTGAGCTGAAGGGCGAAGTACGGATGTATGACGTGGATTTCGGCTATGAGGAAAATAAAGTAGTACTCCATAATGTTACCTTATATGCAAGGCCCGGACAAAAGGTGGCATTTGTAGGCGCCACCGGAGCAGGAAAGACAACAATAACAAACCTGCTTAACCGATTCTATGATATTGCGGACGGAAAAATCAGTTATGATGGCATCAACATTAATAAGATAAAGAAAGAGGACCTTCGCCGTTCCATCGGAATGGTGCTGCAGGATGTCAATTTATTTACAGGTACAGTCATGGAAAACCTGAGGTACGGAAAGCTGGATGCTTCAGATGAAGAATGCATTGTTGCCGCAAAATGCGCCAATGCAGACGGATTCATCCATATGCTGCCGGAGGGATATGACACCGTTTTATCAGGAGACGGAAGCGGCCTGTCTCAGGGACAGCGCCAGTTGATATCTATCGCCCGGGCAGCAGTGGCAGACCCGCCAGTAATGATACTGGACGAAGCAACCTCCTCCATTGATACAAGAACAGAAACTATCGTGCAAAGAGGTATGGATGCCCTGATGAAGGGAAGAACTGTATTTGTAATTGCGCACAGGCTTTCTACGGTCCGGAACTCGGATGTTATTATGGTATTGGAGCTGGGACGGATTATTGAGCGGGGAAGTCATGAAGAATTGATTGAGAAACAAGGTAAATACTACCAATTGTACACCGGGGCCTTCGAGTTATCATAGAAAATGGTTTCCGGATTGGCAGAAGTGGGGGGATTTAAATGGCTATGAGTCAAACGGCAAGAAGGATTTTAAAGGCTCTTTCTTTTGATGGAATTGAAGTGGAAGCTTCCCGGAATCTGGCAGATTTAAAGAGGCTGGATCCGATGAAAATTTTTTATAAGAAGATAGATTACAAGATTTATAACGGAGAATTTGAAGTGCCCACAAGGATCTTTTTTCCACATGAGAGAGCTTTCGAGAACACCGGACCGAATCTGCATAAGGTGATGCTTTTTATTCACGGAGGAGGCTGGGTAACGGAAAGTGTGGATAATTATGAGCGTATCTGTGCCCGCCTTGCGAATGCTACGGAACAAGTCGTGGTCTCAGTGGATTACAGGCTGGCGCCGGAAAATAAGTTCCCCATTGGTCTGGAGGATTGCTATGCGGCGGCAAAGGCGATCTTTACGAACCGGTTTATTCTAAATGTGAATCCCGAGGATATTACTTTGATTGGGGACAGCGCGGGGGGGAATCTGGCTGCTGCTTTATCTTTGATGGCACGGGACAGGGGAGAGTTTATGCCCAGACGGCAGATTTTGATTTATCCTGCTGTTTATAATGACTATTCGGAGAATTCTCCCTTTGAATCTGTACGGGAGAATGGCACAGATTATTTGCTGACGGCGGGAAAGATGCGGGACTACGTAGAATTATATGCAGGCAGCGAGGAGGATAAACAAAATCCATATTTTGCCCCTATGCTTGCAGAAGATTTGTCGAATCAGCCGGATACCCTGATTCTTACAGCGGAATTTGATCCCCTCAGAGATGAAGGGGAAGCGTATGGAAAACGATTGAAGGAAGCAGGAAATCACGTGGAGGTCATAAGGATACCAGAGGCACTGCATGGTTACTTTGCATTGGGAATTAAGCATTTTTATGTGAAAGAGAGTTTTGATTATATGAACCGTTTCTTAGGAAATAAACTGACGGGGGAGGGATAAGGCGTGCAGCAGAAAAGGGCATATTGGAGAAAACTGGATAATGCGGCAAAGTTATTTTCGGCTACAAGTAATAAAAAGGATACCCGGGTATTCCGGTTTTATTGCGTATTGAAGGAAGAGGTGAGCCAGGAGAAGCTGCAGGAGGCTCTGGAGAAAACGCTGGTGACTTATCCTGTGTTTCTGTCGGTTATGAGGAAAGGGTTATTCTGGCATTATCTGGAGAAAAGCCAGCTTAGGCCGGTGGTAAGAGAGGAATATAAGGAGCCTTGCAGCAACCTGTATATAAGGGACAAAAAGTCTCTCTTATTTGAAGTGACCTATTATGGGAAACGGATTAATTTTGAAGTGTTCCACGCTTTGACTGACGGGACGGGAGCTACAGAATTTCTGCGGGAGCTGGTGAAAAACTATTTATATATCATCCATAAAGAAGAGGGCTTGCCGGACGTGCCGCTGCTGGACGAAAATGTGACGGTTCAGGACCAGGAAAATGACAGCTTTTCTAAATATTATTCGGAAGTGAAGAAGAAAAAGGACAAGAAGCCAAGAGCATTCCAGTTGAAGAAGCCCCGCAAAGAAGTGGGAAGGCTTCAGGTGAATGAGGCGGTGCTCTCCGTGAAGGATTTAATTGCGCGTTCCAGAGAGCTGGGAGTTTCTATGACGGTATTTCTGACAACCATATATCTCATGGCAATCCACCGGGAAATGACAAAGCAGCAGGAGAAGCATCCTGTTGTGCTTATGATACCTGTAAACCTTAGAAAGTTTTTTCCTTCAGACTCTATGCTGAATTTCTTTAATTGGATTGAACCCGGATATCATTTCGGCAGAGATGGAGGGGACTTTGAAACGGTGCTGGGCCATGTGAAGGAATATTTTGAAAAGGAACTGACAACGGAGCAGGTTGCCAAGCATATGAACGAGCTGATTGCACTGGAAATGCATCCTATCCTCCGGCTTGCTCCGCTGGAGCTGAAGAATCTGTGCATCAAAGCAGGGGCACGTTATGCGGAAAAGGATGTGACGGCTATCCTTTCTAATATGAGTGCAGTCCATATGCCTCAGGAATATGTCCCATATATTGACCGGTTTGGAGTTTTCACCAGTACCCCTAAGATGGAGCTTTGTGTGTGCTCCTTTGGGGACAAGCTTTCACTGGGATTTACCTCCAGATATGATACGATAAATATCCAGCGGAATTTCTACCGGATTTTAAAGGAACAGGGAATTCATGTGGAGAAGGTTCAGCCTGAATATCCCGAACCGGATGTGCCGGGGGAGCTGGAAATCAAGGTGTTCCGTTTCTATTCTTTCTTATGTCTGGCAGCAATCGTGGCTTTTGTGGCGGCGGATTTCACCTTTCATCCTCAGATACAGTGGCCCCTGTTTACTGCAGCAGGAATCGGCAGTATGTGGCTGGCTTCCTGGATTGGATTTATAAAACGGTATAACTTGATGAAAAATGCCATGTGGCAGTTGATTATTGTGTCGGTGGGGTGTATTTTATGGGATGTTTTTACCGGCTGGCATGGGTGGTCGGTGGATTTTGTACTCCCCATTGTATGTATGAGTATACTGCTTTCTATGTGGATTATTACAAAGGTCCAGAGACATACAGCCAGGGAATATATGATTTATTTTGTCATGGCAGGAGGATATGGGGCTATACTGCCTTTGATATTACTGCTGACGGGTGTAATAAAGCTGCCTATCATTTCTGTAGTGTGCGTAGTCGTATGCTTCTTATTTTTGGCGGCTTTGGTTATATTTAAGGGAAAAGAGTTCAGAGAAGAAATGCATAAAAAGTTTCATGTATAGTGAGTGAGAACCAAATTTATAAAATTTAAAAAATCCTTTTTATACCTATGATAATTTAGTATGTGTCATGATTTAGTAGATTGACCACGGACGTACAAAAAAGTATAATAATACATGTATCTGGAAATAGAAAATAGGATACTCCATAGCAGCCAGGAAGGAGAATGGAATGTACACAGAAGATAAAGTGACAGACATGCAATACCTGCCATTATCCTGCAGCCAGATGAACATCTGGAATTTGGAAATGGCACATCCGGGACTCCCGATTAATAATATATGTACAGCACTAAGGATAGAAGGAAACCTGAATCTGGAATATCTTCAGACCTGTATTGAGCTTTCTTATCAGGTATTTCCGTCACTTAGGACAAGGATTACTGTAAGGGATGGGGTCCCCTGTCAATATGTGTCCGAGGAGATACCCGCCAGAACGGCAATTTTTGATTTTACTGAGACAAATGAGCAGGGGGTGGGAAACTGGTTTCAGTCTGTTGCCAGAGAGCACTTCATCTTGTGTGATGCTCCTCTTTGCCAGATGCTGGTTTTTAAAACATCTGAGGACAGCGGAGGAATTTTGACCAGGGTGCATCATATTGCTGCAGATGCCTGGTCTCATGGATTATTAACAAATCATATCATACATAATTATTTTCAGCTTCTTCAAAATAACGCACCGGACTGTACGGTTACACCCTCCTATGAGGAACACATTCTGAAGGAACAAAAATATTTGAAGTCCAAAGCTTTTGAAAAAGATAAAAAGTATTGGAATGAGGCACTTTGGGGGATTTCGCCGGGTGCAGCAAAAGAACACCAGTGTGCGGTAGTAAGTCCGGTGGGCCTTCGAAAGTCATACCGGCTGTCTAACCGCCTGAACCGTCTGATGGGAGGATTCTGCGAAAAAGCAGGGGTTTCTCCCTTTGCTGTGTTTTATATAGGACTGGCCATTTATCTGCGGCGTGTGAAGGGACAGGCCAGATTTTGTATTGGAGTCCCTACAATGAACAGGCTTAATTTTAAAGAAAAACAGACGGGCGGCATGTTTGTAAATACGCTTCCCTTTGTAAACGAGTTTGATATTTCTATTAGTTTGAATCAGTTTAATGAAAAGCTTCAGCGGGACTGGTTTGCTCTATTGTATCATCAGAGAATTCCCTTTGAATTTATTAAAAAAATAGCCAGCACAAATGAAAAGCATCTGCCGCAAGGGTTGTTTGATATTGTGCTTTCCTATCAAAACGGTAAGCTTGACCATCTGAGAGGAGCCAGGGTTTCTCTGGAGGGACGCTGGATGTACAGTGGCTATCAATGTGAGTCACTGTGCATTCATCTAAGCAGCAGAGATAAAGAAAATCAGTTTATGGTAGATTATGATTACCTGACTCAGATTTTTTCCGGAGAGGAAATTGACAGGCTGCACGAAAGCCTGTGCCGTATTTTAAAGGAAGCTCTGCAGAATCCTGATACTCCCATACACAGCCTTCCTATTTTAAGTGAGGAAATAGAAGAAAAGGTTATCTATGATTTCAACCAGACGGATGTCTGGTATGAGAAAGATGAGGGGATTACAAAAAAGCTGAAAGAGACGGTGGAGCTGCATCCAGACAGGACAGCAGTTATATTCAGGGGGAGGCGGATATCGTACAGGCAGCTTGGCGAAGCCGGAGAAAATGCAGCCCGCCGGATTACCAGAAAACTGAACAGAGAACAGGGAACGGTTGCAATTCATTTGGAACGGTCAGAAAAGATTTTTATAGCCCTCTGGGGGGTCATATTTTCGGGAAATAGCTGGCTGTTTATTGATACCGGGCTTCCGCTTCAGCGAAAGGAGGAAATACTGAATGACAGCAGTGCAGTTCTGTGTATTTGTGACAGCAGGGAAGAAATACATACAGGCAGTACCTCTTTTGTCTCATTTGATGAACTGGCTGAACCGGAAGAAGAAATGAAGTGCAGGGCGCCAGGTCCGGATGATCTGGCCTATCTGGTTTATACCTCCGGAAGTACAGGAACTCCGAAAGGGGTGGAAGTGGAACAGCATAGCGTTCTGAATCTGGCAGCTTCGATGCACCCATTATATCCAAAGGGCGCGGTGCTGTCTATTTGTAATGTGGGGTTTGATGCATTTTTACTGGAAAGTGTAATTGCGCTCCTGGATGGGAGGACGATTGTATTTGCTGCTGAAGATGAAATGAATCATCCGCAGAAAATCGGACAGCTGATTCAGGACTTTGATGCTGGTTTTCTGGCGCTGACTCCATCCAGGCTATCTGCATATTTAAAGGAACCGGGGTTTTGTGAGTCACTCTGGCATCTGGAAACGATTATCTGCGGCGGGGAAAGTCTGCCTCCTGAATTGTATAAAAAGCTTAGTGAGTATATCGGGGGAACGCTTTATAATCAGTATGGCCCTTCGGAGGCCACCGTGGCTGTAAGTCATACTGCGGTAAATGGAAGGGAACCAGTTAGTATAGGGCGGCCTTTGTATAACTGCAGGATGTATATTCTGGATGAATTCCTGAACCCCCTGCCTCCCGGTTCAGCGGGAGAAATTTATATCGGTGGGACATGTCTGGCAAGAGGATATCATAACAGGAAAGAACTGACAGAAGAATGTTTTCTTCCGGATCCCTTCTCAGATGGAGGCAGAATGTACCGTACAGGGGATTATGGAAAATGGTCCGAGGAAGGGAAAATTTTCTATCTGGGAAGGAAGGACAGCCAGATAAAGCTGCTTGGACATAGAATTGAACTTTCAGAGATTGAATCGGTATTGATGCGCCATCCTGGAGTAGATGTTTCTGCTGTTACTGTGTGGGAAGAACAGTTGATTGCTTACTATGTGGGCAGCGGGGAAGTGGAGGAAAGGGAAATACTCACATTTGCCGCCAATTATCTGCCCCGATATCTTCTTCCCGGTGTACTTATGAGGGTGAAAAGTTTTCCTCTCACCGGCAATGGGAAAATCGATTTTCAGGCAATGCCCAGGCCTGTTTTGCCAGATATACAGGAGAAGCCGGCAGACGAGGTGGAACACCAGCTTCTTCACATTTGGAAAAAGGTATTGGGAAGAGAAGAACTAGGTGTTAATTCTGATTATTTTTTGTCGGGAGGAGATTCTCTGAACGCGGTTCTTATGCTGGTAGAGGTAGAAAAGCAGTTTTCACGCACAATTTCTGTGCAGGAGTTTTATGCAGGTTCTACATTAAGACGGCTGGGAAATCTTATCCGCGGCAGAGAAGTACAGGGACAGCTTAAGGGAGAGTGTATCAGGAAAGCGGCAGTCCGGGACTGGTATCCTGTGACTCCCTCTCAGGCAGGTTTTTATGTTATGCACCAGCTGGATGAGACAAAAATCAGTTATAATATGCCGACGGCTTTTTTACTTAGTGAAAGTCTGGACTCTTCGCGCCTGGAACATGCAGTGGAGCAAATGATACAAGAGGACTCCGTACTGCGTACGACGTTTCATATTGAAAACGGCAGAGTAACAGCGAAGATAAGCTCTGAGACGGAGTTTCATATGCAGTACATGGAGTGCGGCACTATAAAAGAAGCAATGGAGAATTTTGTACAGCCATTCAACCTGGAGGGAGGCCCCCTCATCAGAGTAGCTGTGCTGAAGCTGCCGGAAGATAAAACCGGTGTACTTCTGGATATGCATCACATTATTTCCGACGGCCTCAGCAGTCAGATTTTACTGGACAGACTGAACCGGTATTATCAGGGACTGCTTGTTTCCCTGCCGGAATTTGATTATACGGATTATGCATGGTGGCTCAGTGAGAAGACGGAAGGAACGGAAAATTCCAGCAAAGAATTTTGGGAAAAGCATCTGCCCGATTCCCTCCCGGAATCAGAATTTCCGCTTGACAGGCCCCGGCCAACCGTATTTGACGGCAGAGGCTCCAAGTATTCCTTTGAACTGCCTTCTTCCCTAGAAGGAGAGCTTCAGAGAGCGTGCGGAGAACAGCATGTAACGGTGTTTGTACTGCTGCTGTCCGTTTATGGTATACTGCTGAGCAGATATTCCGGGAAAAAAGAAGTCGTAATCGGAACACCTTTTTCAGGACGGCACCGGCAGCATATGGAGGAGATGACAGGAGTATTTGTAAATACCCTGCCGGTTTTTATGCAGGCAGACCTGGGGGACACCTTTGCGCAATATCTGGAATCTGTGAAAAACACTGTAACGGCGATGCTGGATAACCAGGAAATTACTCTGGAGGAACTTGCCAAGATGGCAGGAGTTGAGCGAAACAGAGCGAAAAATCCGCTGTTCAGTGTAATGTTTACGATGACACCTCTCAAAAGCGACAAAGTTTCAATTGGAAACGCAGAACTGAATTATGTACCCAGTGACACCCATGCAGTAAAAATGGACTTAAATCTGGAGGTGACCTGCAAAAATGGCAGATATTATTTTCAGTTTGAGTATGCCAGAAGCCTGTTTGATGAGGTGACCATTGCATTTTACAGCAGGTGTTATCTGCAGGGGCTGCAGCAGGTATTGTCTGATTCCGCTACCCGGATTCAGGACATTGCCATGCTTGATGCTGCCGACAGAATCCGGCTTCTGGAAAAGCCCAGACATCTGCGTACACCTTATGACGGAACAACCGTAGACCAGGCAGCAGATTATTATGCCTTTTCAGAGCCTGAGAGAGTAGCGGTGCAATGGGGAGAAAACGATAGTTATACATTCCGGGAGCTGAAGGTAAAATCGGATGCCCTTGCAGCCGCCCTGCAAAATGCGGGGGTGGAGCAAGGCGATAAGGTGGCATTTTTGACCAGACGTACAGGAAGTCTTCCTGTTTTTATGTTTGGAATTTTAAAAGCGGGTGCTGCGTATGTTCCGGTGGACCCGGAACTCCCCAGGGAACGGATTCTTTATATGCTGCAGCAGGCGGAAGTCAGGCTGGTACTTTATGGAGAGCAGGAACTGGTTCTGGGCGGCCTGTCCTGGGTCGAGATGATATGGAGCGGGGAGCACAGGGACAGTTCTTTGCAGATGGTAAACAGACATGGTCCAGAGGATGCGGCGAATGTGATTTACACCTCAGGAACTACAGGGAACCCCAAAGGGGTGGTGATGCTTCACAAGGCTTTGTCAAACCTTTCTGACCACCTGGAGCCTCTGCTGGGCAGTACAAAGGAAATTATATTATGTGCGTCAAATTGCGTATTCGATGTATTCACTACAGAGACGATTTTGTCACTTGGAAAAGGATATGGTATCAGTATAGCAGATGAGGAAGAAATGGTATTGCCCTGGAAGATGGCGGAGAGAATCCAAAGAGATAAGGTTACGATTCTGCAGCTGACTCCATCCCGAATTCAGATGTGCCTGGGAGATGAAGCATTCAGGCAAGCTCTTCACCAGATACACCGGATTATCCTGCTGGGTGAATCCTGGAGCATGGAGCTGAAAGACAGACTGAACAGCCTGACGGATGCAAGAATATTTAATATTTATGGCCCCACAGAAACATCTGTACATAACTGTCAGGGGGATATTACCGAGGAAAAGAGTATACATATCGGAAAGCCCATTGGGAACTGCCGGTATTATCTGCTGGATAAGGCGGGCAGGCAGGTGCCGCCTACAGCAGTGGGAGAAATATATATTGCAGGAGAATGTTTGTCCCGGGGATATATAAATCAGAAGGAACTCACAGATGAAGTTTTCTTGCCTGACTGTTATTTCAAGGGAGAAAAAATGTATAAAACCGGAGACCTGGGAAGACTCCGCGCAGACGGAAACTGGCAGTGTCTGGGCCGTGTAGATACACAAATAAAGTTAAATGGGCACAGAATAGAGCCTTTGGAGATTGCAGAAGTTATGCTTGCATCAGGGATGGTGAAAGAAGCTGCCGTGGTTCCGGTTATGAAGAACGAAATCCCCTCCTTTTTGAGAGGAGCAGTGGTGAAGACCCCAGGGTACAGCGAAGAGGCTTTAAGGGCTTATATGAAAAAGAAGCTGCCGGAGTATATGCTGCCGTCGGAAATTTTAATCCTGGAGGAGCTTCCCCGGACAGCCAGCGGCAAGACGGATATGAAGAAGCTTGCGGTGCCGGATTCCGGGACCAAAAGCACACAGGGCGAGGCGGATACAATTGAGGATTTATGGAAAGAGGTACTGGGAAGGGAGCCTCTGAGAGAGGTTTCCTTTTTTGAACAGGGAGGGACTTCCCTTATGGCTATTGTTCTTCTGAACCAATACCACCAGAAACAATATACGTTTAGTATTAATGATTTTTATCATTACCCTACATTAAAAGAGCAGGAGGCTATATTGGGCATAAAACCTCTGCAGGGTGCTTCGGTGGAAGAAGCGGAGAAAATGGAAGCAGAACAGCCTGAACTCCCGGAAAAGCTGACAGTCCAGGAGGAGAAGCCGTGCAGGACGGGAGCTGTATTTCTGACGGGCGCAACAGGATATCTGGGCAGCTATATACTGAAGAAGCTGCTGGAATATGGAAATGAAGAAATCTACTGCCTTATCCGTAAGGAGGCCGGGCGTCTGGAGGAAAGCATGGATTTCTATTTTGGGAAGGGCTATTATGAGAAATACCGGTCCAGACTTCATATTATTGTGGGCGAGCTTACAAAAGAGCAGTTTCAGGCCGGACCAGCCTTGTATACAGAAATGACAGAAAACGTAACCAGAGTATTCCACTGTGCAGCAGATGTCAGGCACTATGCTCCTGAATCAGAGCTTTACCAGACGAATGTAGAAGGAACCCGGGAGGTTCTGCGTTTTGTGAAGGCATCCAAAGCGGCTCTGATGCATATTTCCACAGTCAGTGTTGCAGGAGACAGGCTTGATAATACAGAAGGGGAAATGGTATTTAAGGAAGAGGACTTGAATATTGGACAGAACTGGTGGGATAATCCCTATGTTAAAAGCAAGATACTGGCGGAAAAGCTGGTAGATGATGCAGTGCGGGAAGGGGTTTGTGCCAATATATTCCGGATTGGACGGCTGGTTGGGGACTCTTATAAGGGGACTTTTCAGAGACATCCGGAATCTAACGCGTATTACCGGCTCATAAAAGGGATACTGGAACTGGGAATGCTTCCAGAAGCGCTGTATGCCCAGCGTCTGGAGGTTACTCCGGTGAATCTGGCTGCAGAGGCTGTGATAAGGCTGAGTCAAACTACAAACGCCGCGTATCACATCTACAGCCCTCATGAGATAGAAATAGGCAGACTGGCGGAGGCCTGTGTACCTGTAAAGCAGGTGGATGTCCAGACATTCGAATATGCGCTGAAGGAGCAAAGCTCACAGTTCAGTTCTCCATACATTCAGGCACTGATGCAGACCTGGTTTTCTGAAAAGGAACGGGATGCTCCGGTCAGACTTAGTGCCGGAAGTACTATGGATAAACTGGCATCGCTGGATTTCTGGTGGCCCCAGGCAGATATAGCCAGACTGAGCCAATGCTTTTTGGAAGAAAGAAGAGAGGGGAACGAGTAATGATAATAGGACACGTGCTGGATATTTCTGTTGCCATACTGGCATATTTTATTGTCAGCTGTGTACTGAAGGGCAGGCTGTCAATGGCACAGAAGCTTTATCTTTCCTCAACAGCCTTTCTGCTGGTGTGGCTGCTGGCAGTTATAGGAATGGATTATACTGAAAACAGAATAACCCTTCAGGTTTTGGATGCAATCACATGTGCATGCTCGGCACTGCTGATTGTGACCATCTTACTGATGTCTCTGGTAGTCACCAAAAAATTAGTTCAGGTGCCCCGGCATTACTGGCTGCTGTATATACTGCCGGTTCTGTCATCACTGGTTGTATTTACAAATCCGCTGCACCACTTGTTTTACAGGAGGTTTTCTATTTATGCATCGGAAGTGCAGTTTGGTCCTCTGTTTATTATTTCCGGGCTGCAGTACTATATAAATTCTGTTATTGTACTGGTCATTATGTTCCGATACGGGAGGGCAAGTAAAACCAGAAGAATATGGGGGCAGGTAGGCATGTTTACAGGCGGACTGCTGGTTCCGCTTATTACAAATCTTCTGGCCACCTTGAAAATTATAAAGCTTCCCATATCCGCTACTCCCCTGGCCTTTCTTGTAACTATTTTTGCTCACGGGGTTGCGGTTTACTATCTGAACTTTTTAAATATTAAACCCATAGCACTTGAAAGTATGGTGGATAATATTTCAGAGGGGTATATGCTTCTTTCATCGGACAGATGTATTGTGTATTCCAACAACGCATTTGATGAAATCTTTGGGAAGCATTATAAAATGAGAATAGACAGTTATCTTCACAAAGTGGTGGAAGAGCTGGAGGAGCGGAAAAAAGATGTAATTTATAATCTGCTGAATTTTTTCGATGTCTGCAAGCAGTCTGTGAACGTAATTTCTTATGAACAGGCTATTCTGTGTGAAGACGGAAAAATATATTATTCTGTTGAGCTGACTCCTATATTTGTAAGACACAGTATGGCAGGTGTTCTTGTAATGTTTCGGGATGTGACAAAGCTCAAGGAGGAAATGCAGAAAAAGCAGCAGAACCTTAGCCGGGCCATGGAGCGGGAAAGACTGATTTCTCTGGGTCAGATGATAGGCAGCATTTCCCATAACCTGAAAACGCCGATTATGGCAATATCAGGAGGTGTCACATTGCTGGAAGACCTGGTAAGAGAGTACGAAGAGAGTGTGGGAGATGAGGAGGTCACTGTTGAGGACCACCGGGAAATTGCCCAGGAGATGCAGGGGTGGCTTTTACGGATAAAAGAAGGATGTGCTTATATGTCCGATATCATTACAACAGTGAAAGGAATGGCGGCCAACCTGAGCATCCCATCGGAAGGAGAGTTTACCATTGATGAGGTGTTTAAAAGAGTGGAGATGTTTCTTAGGACCAAACTGATTAAGAACGGGTGCGGGCTGAAGATTCTCAATGAGCTTCCGGAAGGCACAACGCTTTGCGGAGATGTAAATAATATGGTACAGGTAATAAATAATCTGCTGGATAACGCCTGTGATGCAATGGAAGGTAAAGGCGGCGACATTGTAATGAAAGCTTACAGGGAAAGGAGCAGTGTTTATATTGTGGTGAAGGATCAGGGCGGAGGAATATCCCGTGATATACAGGAGAAGCTTTTCCGTTCCATGTGCACCACCAAAGGAACAAAAGGGACAGGGTTGGGACTATACAGCTCGGCAGAAATTATACGGGCAAGATTTGGAGGAAGGATTTGGGGGGAGAATAACGAAGAAGGCGGCGCCTCCTTTTATGTTGAGCTCCCAATGGAGGAAGAGGACAAAAGAGATGCGGAAGAACAGAGCTGGAAAAGAAAAAAACGGTTTTAAGATGTTCATATTGGATGATGACAGAAACATCCTGGATGCCTTAGAGGCAAATTTCCGTACAAAAGGTTATGAGGTGGTGACCCAGGACGATCCTATTGAAGCGCTGGAACAGCTTAGCGCCGGGCATTATGATATTCTGATATTGGATTTTATTATGTCACCTATCTGCGGGGATGAGGTTGTTGCGCGGCTGAGAAAATTTGATACAAAGATTTATGTCATTCTGCTGACCGGACACAAAGAACTGGCTCCGCCTCTGAATACAATCAGAGAGCTGGAAATACAGGGATACTGTGAAAAGAGCAACCGGCTTGACCAGCTGGAGCTTCTTGTGGAAAGCTGTGTGAAATCCATCCGGCATATACATACAATTTACCAATATCAGGGGGGATTGTCGAGCATTTTGGAATCCACATCCCATCTGAATCAGATGTTGTCGGTTGAACAGTGCCTGAATGAAATACTTGAGGAATTACAGGTACTGTCAGAGACTGAGGATGGATTTATCTGGGTGAAGCCGGATTACATGCTTATGGATGTAAAATCCTCTGATTTGCTCCCAGACGTATACAGAGGAGCCGGATATTTTGATATGCCCTTTTCTGTACTTGAAAAAGAAAACGGTTTCAGTACTGTGAAAAGCATGGATAATCCAAAGATGAGCTATCAGGAGGATATTCTGCTTGTACCTTTGCCAGGAAAGCAGAACAGCATTCTGGGAGTGCTGGGAGTAAGAGTAAAAAAAGCTCCGGATATCACACTGGAGGCTCTGTTGTCCGTATATGCAGAACAGGTTTCGACTGCGCTGCACAATACATTGCTTAAAACTCTTCTGGATACCAATAATAAGCGCCTGTCTGGTATGAATCAGCGCCTGATAAACAGTTATATGCAGACGGTGGAGGCACTCCGCCTCCTGGTGGATGCCAAGGATTTATATACAAGGGGCCATTCTGACCGGGTCTCCTGCTATGCAGTGGAGCTTGCAAAAAGTGTAAGCAGTGACCAGCAGTTTATCAACCGGGTACGGGTGGCAGGTCTTCTGCATGATGTGGGGAAAATCGGGATCCCAGATGCAGTTCTGAGCAAACCGGATCGGTTGAATGAGGAAGAATTTGCAGAAATAAAAAGGCATCCGGAAATAGGCGCAGATATTCTTTCCTGTATGGATATGTTCAATAATATGGGAGATATTGTTCTGGCTCACCATGAGCGCTATGATGGCACCGGGTATCCAAGAGGGCTTAAAGGGGAGGAGATTCCTCTGGAGGCAAGAATGATAACAATAGCCGATGCTTTTGACGCCATGATGTCTGACAGGCACTACAGAAAAAAATTGTCTTTTGAACAAGCGGTGCGGCAGTTGGAGGAAGGGAAGAATACACAGTTTGACGGCATTCTTGTAGAGCACTTTCTAAAGGTGCTGGATCATTGTGATGATATTTGCATAGACCTACAGTGGACTTATGATGAAAATAGAGGAAGAAGTTAAAAAATGGAACAGAAGAACATTTATAAACATATGAACCTTTATCCAACATTACCAGAGTGCCTGGAAGAAGTGAAAGATCTTTACGCGGACAGTCCTGCGGTTACGGTATTTAACAGAGCGGGACTCAGGAGAGATGTAACATACAGGGAATTTGTAAAAGATGTACAGGGCGCGGCGTATGGGATGTTTCAGAAAAAGATGGCAGGAAAACATATTGGGATTGTGGGGGAGAATTCTTATGAATGGATTGTTGCTTTTTGTGCATCAGGATGTATTGGTTCCGTTGGAGTTCCCATTGATATTGAACAGCCCGAGGAGGAGATTGTTACTCTCATAGAATTTGCTGATGTTTCCTATGTGATAGTTCAGAAGGAATTTCTGCCTGCATTTGCAGAATGGGAGGGGGGCAGCGTCATTTCTATGGACGCAGAGCTGGAGAAAATGATTGCACAGGGCAGAAAGGAACTGGAAGAGAAGGGAATACAGAACTTCGATTTCTGCGCTTCTCCACAGCCGGACACTCCTCTTGCTATTATATATACATCAGGGACTACCAGTGTATCCAAAGCAGTGGTTCTCAGCCATTATAATATGATGTATAATGCCTGCTGCTCTCAGGCTTCTGTAGAACTGGAGGGAAGAATGTTTAATCCGCTTCCCCTTTACCATGCATATTCTCTGGGGTGCGGCGTTCTAAATACACTTACTCATGGGCAGAATCTCTGTGTGAACGGGAATTTGAAAACCTTGTTCCGTGATTTAAAGCTGTACAGTCCGGATACAGTTATGGCGGTGCCTCTTGTTATGGAAAACATGCTGAAAGAAATACACCGCGTTCAGGAGAAAAAAGGCATCCGCCAGCAGGCAGAGCAGGCTGTGGAGAGGTACAAAAAAGGTATATTATTTAAAAAGCCGGTGTTGGAAAACGGGATAAAGGAAATACTGGGAAGCCGGCTGAAAACCATCTGCTGCGGAGGTGCGCATCTGAATGAGAGGGCAGCAGAAGAGTTTACTGCATATGGCTTGGATGTACTGCAGGGGTATGGACTTACAGAGTGCAGTCCGTTAATCAGCGGCAGTATCCGCGGCCAGAAAAAGCTTAATTCTGTGGGTCGTCTTCTTCCGGGAATTGAAGTAAAGGTGAGCGGAGGAGAGCTTTTGGTCAGAGGCCCCAGTGTATTCAAAGAATATTACAAAAATCCGGGAGCAACAGAAGAAAGCTTTACAAAGGACTGGTTTCATACAGGAGACATCGGATATATAGACAGGAAGGGGTTCCTTTATATATGCGGAAGAAAGAAGAATCTTATTGTATTTAATAATGGGAAAAAGGTAGTGCCTGAGGAACTGGAAGCTTATATTCAGAAAATACCTCTTGTAAAGGAAGTTATGGTATACGGAGCAAGTACCGGCAGTGCCCTGGATGAGGTGAAGCTCTCTGCGCTGGTCTGTGTGGATTCGGAAAAAACAGAGGAAACGGATAAATATAAAATACTGGAAAGTATTCAGGCGGATATAGAGGCACTCAATAGCAGGCTGCCTGTGTATAAAAGAATTCAGTCTGTGAAATTGTCGGAATCAGAGTTCAAAAAGACTTCTATGCAGAAGGTTCGAAGGAGAGAAGTGATTGTATGACAGAAGAAGGAATGTTTCGGTTAGTGGAAGATATAATCAGAGAGGTAACCGGAGTGGAGAGACTGACTATGGATACAGATTTCGTAAAAGATCTGGCCTTGAATTCTATGGATGTGGCAAATCTGATTTGTGCATTTGAAGAAAGATTTGATGTGGAAATACCTATGAAAGATGTACGGAAGCTAGTGCAGGTGAAAGATATTATCCGGTATATGCAGGAAAACGGTGAAAATGGATTCTAGATTGTATTACTGATGCTGTTTGTGGTATTATAAATAAAATATATAATGCTTTATTTAGAGGAAGGACAAGACCATATGAAATTATTGATTCAAAATGGACATGTTTTGGACCCCTTAACGGGACTGGACGGCATTTGTGATGTGCTGGTAGAGGACAACAGGATACAAAACGTAGAAAAGAATCTTTCTGCAGCCGGCGACAGGGTAATTGATGCCTCTGGCTGTTATGTCATGCCGGGATTTATAGATATGCATGTACATTTGCGTGATCCCGGATTCACTTATAAAGAAACCCTGGAGACAGGAGGCAGAGCGGCTGCACACGGAGGAGTTACGACCATGTGTGCCATGCCGAACACGAAGCCGGTTACAGATACAAAAGAAATGGTAGAGGAATTGCACAGAAGGGCAGAAACAGAATGCCCGGTACATGTGATTCAGCTTGGAGCCATTACAAAAGGGGAAGCCGGAGAGGAACTGGCAGATATACAAGGCATGGCAGAAGCAGGCTGTCACGGGATAAGTGAGGACGGCAAGTCATTAATGAATGCTTCCCTGTACAGACAGGCGATGCGGATAGCAAAAGAAAGTGGTATCTCCGTTTTCGCACATTGTGAGGATATCACTATGGTAGAAAACGGCGTGATGAATGCCGGCAGAAAGGCCGAAGAACTTGGAGTAAAGGGCATTACCAACAGCGTCGAGGACGTGATTGCAGCGAGGGATATCCTGCTGGCAAAAGAGACAGGAGTCCGCCTGCATTTGTGCCACTGCTCCACTGCAGACAGCGTAAAGATGATTGAGGCTGCGAAGAAGGCCGGGCTCCCGGTAACAGGAGAAGTATGCCCTCATCATTTTATTTTATCCGATGAAGATATCGAAGAAAATAATGGACGGTATAAGATGAATCCGCCGCTCCGTTCCCAAAAAGATGTGGAGGCATTAAGAGAAGGGCTGAAGAACGGCATTATAGACGTCATAGCTACCGACCATGCGCCTCATTCCGTGGAGGAAAAAGATGTTCCCATGGAAAAAGCTGCTTTTGGAATTGTAGGACTGGAGACATCTGCATGTCTGACCTATACCGGATTGGTGGAGAAAGGTGTGCTCACCCCCATGCAGATGGCGGAAAAGATGAGCTACCATCCGTCCAGAATCCTGGGACTGGAAGACAAAGGATCCATATCACCTGGAAAAATAGCAGATCTGGTCATCTTTGATCCTGCCCCAGAATACAAAATTGATAAAAATACATTTCTGTCAAAAGGCAAAAATACACCTTTTGACGGCTACCCGGTGAAAGGGGAAGTGCGGTATACGATAGTAGACGGGAACGTTATTTTTGGGGACTGACCCTTTTGAAAAGGGACTGACCCTTTTGCAGGTCGTTTTCAGAATATTCAGATAATTCAGGAGGCTTTTATGATTCAAAAATTAATAGAAAAGATTAAAAAAACAAACGCTCCCATTGTTGTTGGATTGGACCCTATGATGGGATATATCCCGGAGCATGTCCAGAAGAAGGCTTTTGGAGAGTTCGGTGAGACTTTGGAGGGAGCTGCAGAGGCTATCTGGCAGTTTAATAAAGAGATTGTGGACAAGACTTATGATTTGATTCCTGCTGTGAAACCGCAGATTGCCATGTATGAGCAGTTTGGTGTGCCGGGACTGGCAGCTTTTAAAAAGACAGTGGATTACTGCAAGGAAAAAGGCCTGGTTGTGATTGGAGATGTGAAGCGGGGAGATATTGGTTCTACTTCAGCGGCTTATGCGGTGGCGCATTTGGGTAAAGTAAAGGTAGGAAGCAAGGAATATGCTCCTTTTGATGAGGATTTTATGACAATTAATCCATATCTTGGCTCTGATGGTGTGAATCCGTTTTTGGATATCTGCAGAGAAGAGAAGAAGGGCTTGTTTATTCTGGTGAAGACTTCCAATCCTTCCAGCGGGGAGTTTCAGGACCAGTTGGTTGACGGAAGACCGCTTTATGAACTGGTGGGTGAGAAAGTTGCCCAGTGGGGTGAGCAGTGTATGGGAGATGATTACAGCTATGTAGGTGCTGTTGTAGGAGCTACATATCCTGAGATGGGAAAGACACTCAGGAGAGTAATGCCTAAGTCCTACATCCTGGTTCCTGGTTATGGAGCCCAGGGCGGTCAGGGAAAAGACCTGGTACATTTCTTTAATGAGGATGGCCTGGGAGCAATTGTAAATTCTTCCAGAGGTATCATTGCGGCGTATAAGCAGGAGGCTTATGCCAGATATGGAGCTGAGAACTTCGGCGAGGCTTCCAGAGCAGCCGTGGAGGATATGGTTACAGATATAAGCCGGGCTCTGGCAGAAAGATAAGTGCAGGAGGAGAGGATGATGTCTAACAAAGGAAAGGAATCTGCTGTTATCCTGTCTCAGGAGTGTATTGCCCCGGATATCTACAGTATGTGGATTCAGACAGAGAAGATTGCAGCCGAGGCAGTACCGGGACAGTTTATTTCTATGTATACAAAGGATGGAAGCAAGCTGCTTCCCCGTCCCATTAGTTTATGTGAAGTAGAATGTCAAAAAGGACAGATTCGCGTTGTGTACCGGGTGACAGGTGCCGGGACAGGAACAGAGCAATTTTCCCGGATGAAGGCCGGGGATACTATAGATATATTAGGGCCATTGGGAAACGGTTTTCCATTGGATACGGCAAAAGGCAGCCGGGCAATGCTGATTGGCGGCGGAATCGGTGTGCCGCCGATGCTGGAGCTGGCGAAGCAATTGGATGGAGAGAAGACGCTGGTTATGGGGTACCGGGACGGCCAGTTTTTGAAAGAGGAGTTTGAACAGCAGGGCAGTCTTTTTATTGCCACAGAGGACGGCAGTGCCGGAACCAGAGGAAATGTGATGGATGCTATCGCTGCAAATGAATTATCTGCGGATATCATTTATGCCTGCGGACCATCCCCTATGCTGCGGGCCATCAAGGAGTATGCGGAAGAAAAGAAGATTGTATGCTATATATCCATGGAGGAGAAGATGGCATGCGGAATCGGCGCCTGTCTCGCCTGTGTATGCCAATCCAAAGAAGTGGACGGGCACAGTCATGTGCATAATAAGCGTATCTGCAAGGACGGTCCCGTATTTTTATCTACGGAGGTGGAAATTTAATGAATACAACAGTGAATCTGGCCGGCGTTGAATTGAAAAATCCGGTGATGACAGCCTCAGGTACATTCGGCTCCGGAGAGGAATATAGTGAGTTTGTAGATTTAAACCGATTGGGTGCAGTAGTGACAAAAGGCGTGGCAAATGTGCCATGGACAGGAAACCCCACCCCCAGAATTGCAGAGACTTATGGCGGAATGATGAATGCCATAGGGCTTCAGAATCCGGGAATGGAGGTGTTCTGTCGGCGTGACATTCCATTTTTAAAACAGTTTGACACCAGGATTATCGTAAACGTATGCGGAAAATCCACGGAGGATTATTGTGAGGTTGTAGAGCGCCTGGCAGATGAGCCGGTGGATATGCTGGAAATCAATATTTCCTGCCCAAATGTAAAGGAGGGCGGCATTGCATTCGGACAGAATCCAAAAGCAGTAGAAGCCATTACAAAAGAAATAAAACGGTATGCAAAGCAGCCTGTAATTATGAAACTGAGTCCCAATGTAACGGATATTACGGAAACAGCCAGGGCGGCGGAGGCAGGCGGCGCAGATGTACTGTCACTGATTAATACGCTGACCGGGATGAAGATTGATATTCACAGACAGACATTTGCACTGGCAAATAAAACGGGGGGCGTATCCGGTCCCGCAGTGAAGCCTATTGCTGTGCGCATGGTCTATCAGGTGGGACAGGCAGTGAAACTTCCAATTATAGGTATGGGAGGAATCTCATCCTATGAGGATGCCATTGAATTCATTCTGGCAGGAGCAACTGCAGTGTCTGTTGGCACAGCCAATTTCTATAACCCTGCAGCTACAGTAGAAATTGCAGACGGAATTGAGAGATATATGGAAAAATATCATTTTGAAAATATCAGAGATATGGTTGGAATTGTAAATTAAGTACGCATTAAGGGAGGATGTTTATGGAACAATATAAACAAGAGTTTATTGAATTTATGATTGACTGTGAGGTTTTGAAGTTTGGAGACTTCGTTACAAAAAGTGGGAGAAACACTCCGTTTTTTGTAAATACGGGGTTTTACCGCACAGGGACCCAGCTTCGAAAGCTGGGAGAATACTATGCAAAGGCAATCGAGCAGAAGTTCGGATTTGATTTTGACGTTTTATTCGGACCTGCCTATAAAGGAATCCCCCTTACAGTGGCTGCTACTATGGCAATCAGTGAATTCTATGGAAAAGATATCAGATACTGCTCTAATAGAAAAGAAGTAAAAGACCATGGGGATACAGGAATCCTTTTGGGAAGCCCGATTCAGGATGGTGACAGGATTGTTATTATTGAGGATGTAACTACAGCGGGAACTTCCATCTCGGAGACACTGCCGATTATTCAGGCACAGGGAGAGGTGTCTCCTGTGGGACTTGTAGTTTCTGTTGACCGCATGGAGCGGGGCCAGGGAAGCAAGAGTGCACTGGATGAAATACAGGAAACTTATGGCCTGGTGACAACTGCAATTGTTACGATGGCAGAGGTAGTAGAGCATCTGCACAATAAACCTTACAAAGGAAAAATCATAATTGACGATGCACTAAAGGGAGCAATTGATGCATACTACGAACAATATGGGGTAGGCCGATAGTGATTGGCGAGGTATCCCACGAGCTTAGCGACATGTCGTTGGTTAGCAATCGTATTTTGGTTGCTTAGCAAGGACGGTACCCTTGGGGTAAAAGAACTTCATTAAATCAGGAGGTAATAATAATATGGAAAGAGCGTATAAAACCATGCAGACAGCGGGGGCCGGCAGTATTGCCCTGGGAATTATCATGATTGTGACAGGGATAACAGCAGGGATTATTACAGTAGTCAATGGGGCACGCCTGCTGAAACATAAAAATGAGATTACGTTTTAAATAAGGGGTAAAAAATTTTGAATCAGAAACAAGTAAAAAGATTTCGTATCCTGGGGAGAGTTCTGTTTGTCCTCTACATGTTCTTTCTCCTGTATTTTCTGATTTTTTCAGATTGGTATGGAAGAACCGATATTTCGAGAGAATACCGGTATAATTTGGTACTTTTTAAAGAGATAAAACGATTCATTGAATACCGGGAAGAATTAGGGGCCTTCGCGGTATTTACTAATTTGTTCGGTAATATTTTAATATTTATGCCCTATGGTTTCTTTATTTCTATGGCGAGCAGGAGCAGAGGTTTTTTTATGACCTTGTTTTACAGTTTTGGCCTGAGCTTATGTGTGGAAACATTCCAGATACTTACAAGGGTAGGAAGTTTTGATGTAGATGATCTTCTGCTGAACACGCTGGGAGGAGTGCTGGGGTATATTTCGTTCTTAATTTGCAATGGGATAAGGAGAAAACATTATGGGTACGGAAAAAAGAGACGCTAAGAGCAGGCAAAAGGATAAGGTACAGAAAAAAGGATCCCGGAAGTACGGACAGGCAAAGTTAAAGCATTCCCGTATGGGGATATATTCTTGTGTCTATGCGGCGATTTCGTTTGCAATCCTTCTTACCTGTATTCTGATTGCATTTGTTATGCATGGAAATACTTTCGGACTTGTGGGAGGTGTTGGAATCCTCTCTATTGTATTGGCAGTGATTGGAATCCGGGCTTCTATAAAAGGAATGCGGGAGAGAGAAAAGCGTTACATTACCTGTAAAGCGGGGCTGGCAGGTAATATTGTGATTCTGTTGGGTTTGATATTGATATTTTTAGGAGGGCTTTTGTAAATGGGATGGAAGGAATGGCAGACAGAGAAAAATGAACAATGCAGGGAAAGACATGAGCTTGCAATAGAAAGAATAAGGCTGATTGCTGCAGAGGAGGCTGTAGGCGCAGCCTTTTGTCCATTTTTTCGAAAAACAGCAGAATTCTTACTTCTGCTTGAGACTATGCGCGGGAAAGTAGAGGGCGGTGAATGGGAAACATTTACCCTGGAAGAGATGCAGGAACTGAATCAAGACCTGTATGCAGATATTTTAGGCGTGGGGTATGAGACCAGTTACGCAAATCCTTCTTATGCAGTAAAAATGCTGGGACAGGAATATGGGCAGCTGCTGGGCCTGCTTTATGCAGAGATGAGAGGGGGCATCCCCTATGCATTTGAGAACCGGGTGGATTATCTCACTATTTTAGGTGAGCTGTTCATTGAAATTTATAACTGCTTTGAAGCGGAGGAAACACCAGAGTACAAAGCCCTCAAGAATATTGTGTATTGGTATGCAAGCGATTACTGTGACGTCTTTTTAGAAGCCAGGGTCGAAGAACAGGTAAATCCTGAGTATTCTTTTGCGGCGGATATTATTAAAGGTATGGATTTAGATGATGACAGATATCTTTACCGTTTCGGAGAATACATTACAGAAAATGAACTGGGTACAGCCAGGCACCTGAGAAGTCTGCCTGAAGAAACCATTCAGAAAATGGCAGATGTATATACTGAAGGGTACCGCATAGGTTTCATCAACACCGGAAAGGACTTATCAAAGAAGTCTGTTGTAAATATCCGCTATTGTCTCGGATTTGAAAAGGTGGTAAAGCTTGCCATAGAGAATTTTGAAAAAATGGGGTTAAAGCCTGTTATTTTCCGGGCGGCGTCCAGTGTTATTACAAAGAAAGAACAGATAAAAGTCGGATATTACGGGGCTATCCCAAATAAACAATACGAATATGACCATAGATCAGACCAGGCCATGTTTATGGATAAACGTTACATTGAGCGTAAGCTGGATGTTTTAAAGAATGTATATGAAAAAAATAAGGAGCTGGCAGCACAATTTGCAGGTCCCGCAGTGATAGAGATTTTTGGAGAAAAGCCTTTTTCACCGGAGGTAAAGCCCGAGGCGGCATCCTATACAGAGGCACAGCGCTCCCTGTCTTTGCTTTATGACAGCAGGTCCGGGCAGATTACGAACCAGTATATCAAAGGGGAGGAGCGGAGCTTTACGATTGTTGCCTACCCGGTACCTGAAATTGGCAGTGAATATCCGGAAATTTTTGATGAAGTAATTCGCATTAACACACTGGATTATAAGCTTTATGAAAAAGTACAGCAGACCATGATTGACGTTCTGGATCAGGGAGAATATGTGCACATTGTCGGAAAAGGCGGAAATCAGACGGATTTGAAAGTACAGCTGCACCATCTGGAAAACCCGGAAAAGGAAACTATTTTCGAAAACTGCGTTGCCGACGTAAATATCCCGGTTGGTGAAGTGTTTACATCACCGGTATTGGAAGGTACGCAGGGCACACTTCATGTCAGCAAAGTGTATCTATATGAGCTCCAATATAAAAACCTGAAAATTGACTTTCAGGATGGAATGATTATAGATTATACATGTACCAACTTCGAGAATGAAGAGGATAATAAAAAATATATCTATGAAAATATACTCCACAACCACAAAACTCTGCCTTTGGGAGAGTTTGCAATCGGAACAAACACGACAGCTTATGTGGTGGCGAAAAAGTATGGAATCGAAGATAAAATGCCCATTCTGATTGCGGAGAAGATGGGGCCTCACTTTGCCGTTGGCGATACCTGTTATAGCTGGAGCGAGGATGTCCGCACCTATAACCAGAATGGAAAAGAAATCGTAGCAAAAGAAAATACTGTATCAGCCCTCAGGAGAGAGGATACTGCCAAAGCATACTTCCATTGCCATACAGATATAACCATACCTTATGAAGAGTTAGAAGAAATAAGTGTAGTGACAAAAGAAGGCAAAAAGATTATACTATTGAAAGACGGAAGGTTTGCGCTTAAAGGAACAGAAGCCCTTAATGAGCCACTGGCCGATAGTGATTAGCGAGGTTCTTTCGAGCTTAGCACGTAGGCCGTTCTTTGAGCTTAGCGAAACATTGAACACTTGACGAGGTTTTCCACGAGTCTAGTGAGAAAGTTCACCCTTGTGGTGTGTATTGTCGAGCTTAGCGAAAAGAACTTCCTTAGACAATACGTATACTTGGAAGGAGACAGGATATGCCAAAAGTAGGAATAGTAATGGGAAGCGACTCTGACTTAAAGGTTATGAGTAAAGCAGCAAGTATGCTGGAAAAGCTGGGAGTCAATTATGAGATGACAATTATCTCCGCACACCGTGAGCCAGATGTGTTTTTTGAGTGGGCAAAGGCAGCCGAGGGTAAGGGAATCAAAGTAATCATTGCAGGGGCAGGTATGGCTGCACATCTACCGGGAATGTGCGCGGCACTGTTTCCCATGCCTGTTGTAGGAGTTCCAATGTCAGGGAAGAATCTGGCTGGAGAAGATGCATTGTTTTCTGTTGTACAGATGCCTCCGGGAATTCCGGTAGCTACGGTTGCAATTGACGGCGGAATGAATGCAGCGATTCTGGCAGCCAAGATTCTGGCTGTGTCAGATGCAGAACTTTTAGACAAGCTGAAGGCATATTCTGTGGAAATGAAGGAGACAGTTCAGGGAAAAGCTGCAAAACTGGAAGAAATAGGATACGAAGCCTATCTGAATATGTAGAAAATTTGTAACTGTTCAGTAAAGGACTGTGCATTTACTGCACAGATACGAAAATTTTCTATCACATAGAATGGAGAAATCATATGGATTATAAAAACGCAGGTGTTGATATCGAAGCAGGCTACAAATCAGTAGAGTTGATGAAAAAGCATGTGCAGGAGACAATGAGACCAGAAGTTCTGACAAATCTGGGCGGATTTTCAGGTGCATTTTCTATGGAGAAGTTCAAAGATATGGAAAAGCCCACGCTGGTATCTGGTACGGATGGTGTAGGCACCAAATTAAAGCTGGCATTTCTCTTGGACAAGCATGATACAATTGGGATTGATTGTGTTGCAATGTGTGTGAATGATATTGCATGTGCAGGCGGAGAACCGTTATTTTTCCTGGATTACATTGCATGCGGCAGGAATGAGCCTGAAAAGATTGCTGCAATTGTCAGTGGTGTGGCAGAAGGATGTAAACAGGCCGGTGCCGCATTGATAGGCGGAGAAACAGCGGAGATGCCTGGATTTTATCCTATAGAGGAGTATGACCTTGCCGGGTTTGCAGTAGGAGTTGTAGACGAAAAGGACTTGATTACAGGAAAAGACTTGAAACCAGGAGATGTGCTCATTGGTATGGCATCATCGGGTGTGCACAGCAACGGTTTCTCTTTGGTGAGAAATGTGTTCAGCATGAAAAGGGAGGCATTGGATACATATTACGACAGCCTTCAGGCTACGCTGGGAGAGACACTTTTGGCACCTACAAAGATTTATGTAAAGGCTCTGCGCGGTGTAAAGGAAGCGGGTGTTGTAATAAAGGCGTGCAGCCATATTACAGGCGGCGGATTTTATGAGAATATCCCCCGTATGTTAAAAGAGGGTACTCATGCGGTCATCCGCAAGGACAGTTATCCCATACCTCCGGTTTTCAACATGCTGTCTGTGGACGGTGATATTGAGGAAAAGGTAATGTATAATACCTTTAATATGGGCCTGGGGATGATTCTCGCAGTAGATGAGGCCGATGTGGACAGGACAATAGAAGCAGTGAACGCTGCCGGTGAGGCAGCGTATGTGGTAGGACAGATAAAAGCAGGAGAAAAAGGAGTTACCTTATGCTAAGGATCGTTGTTCTGGTTTCTGGAGGTGGGACCAACCTGCAGGCTATCATTGACGGCATAAAGGATGGTACAATCTCAAATACGGAAATTACAGGTGTTATCAGCAACAACAAAAATGTACGTGCACTGGAACGTGCCGGGGAAAACGGGATTGCGAATTTCTGCATTTCTCCAAAAGACTATGCATCCAGAGAGATGTTTAACCGGAAGCTTTTAGAGGCAGTGGATGCCTGCAGGCCGGATTTGATTGTACTGGCTGGATTTTTGGTTGTAATTCCAGCTATCATGATAGAAAAGTACAGAGACCGCATCATAAATATACACCCGTCATTAATTCCGGCATTCTGCGGGAAGGGATATTATGGGCTGGGTGTCCATGAAGCAGCCCTGGAACGGGGAGTAAAAGTGACCGGTGCAACGGTTCACTTTGTGGATGAAGGAACGGATACAGGTCCCATCCTCTTACAGAAGGCGGTAGAGGTTAAGCAGGGGGATACCCCTGAAGTTCTGCAGCAAAGGGTGATGAAGCAGGCAGAATGGGAAATACTTCCCGCAGCCATCGATTTGATTGCGCGGGGTAAGGTTACAGTGACAGATGGAAGAACAGTTATCTTGGGATAAGGCGGAGGACTAACCGCACCCATTAAAAATGAGGTGGGAGTTATGAAGGTATTGATTGTAGGCAGCGGCGGCAGAGAACATGCAATTGCGGAAAGCGCGGCAAAGAGCAGCAAGGTAGAGAAGATATATTGTGCACCGGGAAATGCAGGGATTTCAGAATATGCCCAGTGTGTAGATATTGGTGCTATGGAATTTGATAAACTGGTTGCTTTTGCCAGAGAGACATTGATAGATCTTGTAATCGTAGGCATGGATGATCCCCTGGTAGGCGGTCTTGTAGACGAGATGGAAGGAGCGGGAATCCGCACATTTGGTCCTCGCAAAAACGCAGCAATCCTGGAAGGTTCCAAGGCATTTTCCAAGAACTTGATGAAGAAATACAAGATACCTACAGCAGGTTATGAAAATTTTACGGATGCATATAAAGCCCTGGATTATCTGGAAACTGCAAAATTCCCTCTTGTTTTAAAGGCTGACGGACTGGCACTTGGAAAAGGAGTGTTGATTTGCAGTACACTGGAGGAAGCGAAAGAAGGCGTAAAGGATATTATGCTGGATAAGAAGTTCGGTTCCGCAGGGAATGAGATGGTGGTTGAAGAATTTATGACAGGAAGGGAAGTGTCCGTACTTTCCTTTGTGGATGGCAAGACAATCAAGACCATGACCTCTGCCCAGGACCACAAACGCGCGGGAGATGGGGATACTGGTTTGAATACAGGCGGTATGGGAACATTTTCCCCAAGTCCTTTTTACACGAAAGAGGTAGAAGAATTCTGTAATCAGTATATTTATCAGGCCACAGTGGATGCAATGGCTGCCGAGGGAAGAGAGTTCAAGGGTGTTATTTTCTTTGGGCTGATGCTTACAGAGGAAGGCCCCAAGGTTCTGGAATATAATGCACGCTTTGGCGACCCAGAGGCACAGGTTGTACTGCCCCGTATGAAAAATGATTTGATTGAGGTAGTTGAGGCTTGTATAGATGGGACTTTGGACCAGGTTGATCTGCAGTTTGAAGACAATGCGGCAGTCTGCGTGGTACTTGCTTCCGAAGGGTACCCGGTGAAATATGAGAAAGGATTTGAAATTACCGGGTTAGACGAGTTTCAGAAACATGAAGGATATTATTGTTTCCATGCAGGGACCAAATTCGACGGAGACAGAATTGTAACAAACGGAGGCCGCGTGCTGGGTATTACAGCCAAGGGCAAGGATTTGAAAGAAGCCAGAGCGAATGCTTATGCTGCGGCAGAGTGGGTGCAGTTTGAAAATAAATATATGCGCCGGGACATTGGCAAAGCCATTGATGAGGCAGATACTTATTGAATATTAGGGGTTTAACAAGCATACCTTATTGAACGTTAGTCGTTCAAGAAGTATGCCATATTAAACATTATCAGTTTAATAAGTATGGGTTAAGAAGATTCGAAAAATATGAGTTTGCAGGAAAAAGCCGGTGATGTTGGAGACAATCATTATCGGCTTTTGCAAGTTCGGGTACGGCAACCATGTTTTATTTTAGAAAGGCGGGGATTGATTTGGCGGCAAGAAAAGAATACAGGGAGAAGAGAAGAAATAAGGTACCTGGAAGAAGGAAAGGGCCTGTTATTGCTGCAGCAGCCGTAGTTATTTTACTGGCTGCAGCAGGTGGGATTCTGGCCTGGAAGATGCTTGGGATAAAATCTACGCCTCAGGAAACTGCGGAGAAGTATTTTGCATTCTTAAATAAAGGGAAATATGAAGAGATGTACGGGCTGCTGAGTAAAGAGACAAGAGAAAATGTGTCAAAGGAAGACTTTATCAGCAGGAATCAGAATATCTATGAAGGGATAGCTGCCCGGAATATCAAGATTGCCCTGAAAGGGGAGCCTGAGTATAAAGATGGTAAAAAACAAGCAGCGGTGTCTTATTCTACTGTAATGGACACTTCCGCAGATGAAGTGACATTTGATAATAAAATGCAGTTAATAAAAGAAGATAATTCTTATTTTATTGCCTGGGATTCCACTTTGATTTTCCCGTTCCTGAAGGACGATTATAAAGTTAAGATTAATACAAAAACTGCAAACCGGGGATCTATTATAGACAGAAACGGGCAAATGCTTGCAGGTCAAGGAACCGTCTCAGAGATAGGAATTGTACCTGGGAAACTAGGGGATAATAGCGAGGAAGCTATCCGCAAAATTGGGGAAATACTGGATATGACAGAAGATGAAATTAACCAGAAATTGAGTGCCTCTTATGTACAGGAGGATTCCTTTGTTCCCCTGAAGGAAATTTCAAAAGCAGATACTGCATCGGAGACGGAGCTGCTGAAGGTTTCCGGCATTTTAATTCAGGATAAAGAGGAGCGGGTATATCCTTTGGGTGCTGCAGCGGGCCAACTGACAGGGTATATACAAGCTGTAACGGCAGAAGAACTGGAGGAATTGAAAGACAAAGGATATCATGAAAACAGTGTGATAGGTAAATCGGGGCTGGAGAGGGCTTTTGAGGAGGAACTTAGAGCCAGTGACGGCAGCAGCATTGATGTTGTAGATGCAGAAGGTGCAGTGATTGAGACTGTAGCTTTTAAACCGGCCCAGGACGGAAAGGATGTACAGGTGACCGTGGATGCAGAAATGCAGAAGAAGGCCTATGAGCAATTTGCTTCAGACCCGGGCACTGCGGCCGCCATGAATCCAAAGACTGGAGAAGTTCTGGCATTAGTGAGTACTCCGTCTTATGATCCCAATGAATTTATTATGGGAATGTCCAACAGACGTTGGAATGAGCTAAATGAGGATGAAAATAAGCCGTTGATGAACCGTTTTAATACCTCCTGGGTTCCAGGTTCCACATTTAAAGCAATTACTGCTGCAATTGGCGTGGACACAGGAAGGATTCAGCTAGACTCAAACATGGGATATGTTGGGCTGAAATGGCAGAAGGATGGAAGCTGGGGGGATTATTACGTAACTACATTGACAGATTACGGCGCAGAAGTAAATCTGGAAAATGCACTTGTTTATTCAGATAATATTTATTTTGCAAGGGCAGCCCTGGATATTGGCGCCGATACCATGATTGAGAACTTCAAGGGACTGGGGTTTGATGAGGAAATACCTTTTGAGCTTAGCCTTTCAAACTCCACATATGATGATGACGGCAAAATTGATTCCGACATACAGCTGGCTGATACCGGATATGGGCAGGGGCAGCTTCTTGTGAACCCTCTGCACATGATATCCATGTACACAATGTTTGTAAACGAAGGGAATATGATTCAGCCCACAATCCTCTACCAGGAAAATGCGGAAGGAAAGGTCTGGAAGCAGCAGGTTATTTCTCCGGAGGCAGCAGAGCTGGTTAAAAATGATTTAATACAGGTTATCGAAAACCCATCGGGGACCGGAGCCAAGGCAAAAATTGACGGTGTTCTTATGCTGGGCAAAACGGGGACAGCGGAAATTAAAGAGACTCAGGACGATGCAGATGGCGTAGAGCGGGGCTGGTTTGTCTGCGAAACTACAGAAGATATTGCAAAACCTATTGTCATAACAGGAATGGTAGAAGATGTGAAGGGGAAGGGCGGAAGCACCTATGTAACAGAAAAAGTGCGTGAAATTGTGGCGGCTTACGAGCAGTAGATAGATTGTAAAGTTACAGTTCAGACATAAGCCCGATTTTGTCCTGCTGAACTGTAACATGAGAAATATAGGCATATGGATTGAGAAGTCAGGGAAATTATGTTAAAATCTTATTAGGACAATTGTAAACATCGCGGTGCCCCGGAAAGGTTCTGAAATTAAGAAAATGTAGGTGGATGATTATTCATGAAAGAATTGTTAAAACAGACGCTTCCTTTTTGGGAGGATTTGACGGGAAATGAACAGAATACCCTTGCACAGGGAGTGGTAAAAAGTTCATATGAAAAGGGAAATGTACTTCATTATGGAGGCAGGGAGTGTGCTGGTGTGCAGATTATTAAGTCCGGGCAGGCAAGAGTATTCGTGACATCCCCCGGAGGCGGAGAAATAACTCTGTTCAGGCTGCTGGAGGGAGATGTAAGTATTTTGAGCGCCGCCTGTATGATGAAAGGACTGGATATTGAGCTGGATATGGAGATAGAAGAGGATTCAATCATCTATACCATACCCAAAGTGCTATATAAGGACATTAGTGACCAAAATACAACAGTAAAGGATTATACTTTGGAAATGATATCTGAAAAATTCTCAGACATCATGTGGCTGTTTAACCAATATGTATTTTCCAACGTGGCATCCAGGCTGGCAGATACGATTTTAGAACATAGAGCACTGGCTGGCTCAGATACTCTGGCGATTACCCATGATGTCCTGGCGAGAGATATAGGAACCGCAAGGGAAGTTGTAACCAGACTTTTAAAACAATTTCAGATAGATGGGCTTGTGAAACTTACCCGGGGACGTATTGAAGTATTAGATGGCGCAAATCTGGGCAAAGTATAGTAAAGCTTGTTTTGTGATTTTGTCACAGAAGAATCTGGAAATTGTGTTATACTTAATCATAATTGAAAAAAGATAATTTGTAAATATAAATAAAAGGAGGAAACAAAAATGTCAGTAATTAAACTTACAGCACAAAATTTTGAGCAGGAGGTTATGCAGTCAGATAAGCCGGTACTGGTTGACTTCTATGCGGATTGGTGTGGACCATGTAAAACCATGTCTCCAATCGTAGAAGAGATTTCAAAGGAAAAGACAGATGCCAAGGTATGCAAGCTGAATATTGATGAAGAGATGGAAATTGCTCAGAAATACGGGGTTATGAGTATTCCTACATTTATCGTATTCAAAGACGGCCAGGTAAGCAAAAAAGATATGGGAGCAAAGCCTAAGAATGCTGTACTCTCCATGTTTGACTAGAGACCAAATTAAATACATTATATGAAATTTAACCTTTGCCCTCGCCTTCATAAGTTTTTGAAGGCGGCAAAGGTTTTTTCATTACTCTGCTTAACCAGATATTCAGATGGGGCAGGAACCAAATCTTATTCTATCTTTATCTGTGGGAATTCCATTAACTACTTTCTGCCATTCACCGTCCTGGAATACTTCATATTGTTCAAAAGCACAAGGTAATCCGTTTGCAGTAGATATGTCACTGCTATCCATAAGCTGAAAATGCAGATGTGGACCAAAAGAATTGCCTGAATGGCCTACTCTGCCAATAATTTCACCTTTTTTTACACTCTGGCCAACTGATACCCGGACAGACCCTGTCTGAAGATGGACCAGCGCCGCATATACATTGCCGCCGCATTCTATAATGATATAGTTTCCGGCGACTGATTGTACATCATCTTTACCCGGGTCAAAATAGTGAGCATTTTTATAAGCGTGAAACATATCTGAAAGCAAGTTGGTCCGCGTTGGTTCTTCATAACCATCTTGTGCTTGAATAACGGTCCCGCTGCAAGGTGCATATACCTTTTGGCCCCAGCAATAATATTCATTTAGGGGAACCCCCAAAAGAAGATATTGAGGCAAGCTAACGCGATAGGCAGGCCAGCCCTTTCTTTCCCAATCCACTTGTATAAAATCATAAGCATATCTTGTTCCGAACCGGTCTGTGCCATGGCTGGGAACTTTTGTTCCCGGAGTATTGGGAGAAAGCCATTCTCCCCTCAAAGGAAACTCCACAATTATTGGTTCATGCACTTTACTCATCTCATTCTCCCTATTCATTACTTGATATATAGAAAATTTTCCTAAGTTTGTCAAAGTATTGGTCAAGTGCTGCAATGATATGTTTATCATCCAGGCTTGAGCTTTGTGAATTTCTAATATCATCCAGTATTACTACCTGGCTAAATCTTCATACCAACAACCTCGTCCATATATTTTATACATCTCCATTTAGGTATCTTTTAATATTATTTATTGTTTGCTCAGCAGCCCGTATATCTGTTTGCATGGAATGGCCTGCATGTAAATTATTATGGATTACATTGTCATTGTTTATAATGTGTTTTGTTTTTTCGGTTGTACTTGAATTATCACAAATATAATAATTGCTTTTATCCTTTATCCACTCTTCTAAAGACTCAATATCGTAACAAGTACCAAGGGAAGTGTTAATTATGATTTTACCATTTCCAAACTCTTTAAAAGACTGTTTATCCATTACTAAAGAATCTCTATTTACACTAATTGCAATTGCATCTGACTTCCGTAATAATTCATTTAATGGAAGGTACTTTATATTTTCTTTTTCAATTTCAGGTTTTCTGGTTCTGCTATAATAATATATATCTGCACCAAAACATTTTAAAGCTCTGGCCGTCATTCTTCCTATTGTGCCAAGCCCAATGATTCCTACTTTTAAGCTGTTTAATTCATATACTTTTTCTTTCCATCTGCTGCCTTTTAATCCGTGTAATAAATTTAATAATTCAGCTACAACATATTCAATAGTGCCTTCATCTCCATAATCTTTTAATGGTAAAACTACTACATTATTGTCTCTGCAGGCCTGTAAATCAATATTTGAATACTTTTCATCATATAAAGAACAACCCATGCCTATGTATTTTAAATTAGGGCTGCTTTCAATAATTTTTCTTGTGATTCTGGCAGGGTATGACACTAAAATGCAGTCGGCATCACCAATTCTTTTTATATATTCATTTTCATCAGCTGGAGTATTAGAATAAATTATAAGCTCATTACAATAATCTCTTAATTGCTCCATACCCTCTTTTGTTATTACAATTTGTTCCAAAACTACAATTTTATTAAACCTATTTTCCATATAAAATCCTCTCCTTATCATCTTAAAAATATATAATTTACTAGGAAATTTTCTGATGTTCCCCGTTCTTTTATAAGTAGAATTATTTTTATTTTGAATCTATTATACTTATACCATAAGCTATAATCTTTTTCCATAAAAATACAACATATTAATTTGTCTTGACAACTAAATAACTATAGTCAGAGGGCTAAAGAGGAGATGACCTGAATTTGATTATAAAAATTTTATCCCCCTCTACAGAGAAAAGATGCTTTTCTGAAGAAGGCAAGTCGTCTTGGCTTGTAATGAGGGCACAAATGGAATAAAATCGTTCTTAGTATTCCTGTAAGCTATAGGAAAGTATTCTTTAGAAGTATTTGATATTGATTTTATTTAAACATATAATAAATAACAAAGGAGGCAGGAGATATTGAGGGGAATCCTGCTCTTCGGGGGGCCTGCGAATTAGGAAGAGTACTTTAACCGGAAAGGAGTGGATAAAAGAAAATGAAAAAAATGTCTATATTATTCTCTATAATATGCATGATTGCTTTGGCTGGATGTTCAGGCAATTCCTCACAGTCTGAGTCTGCTGGGAATAGCAATGAATCGACGCAGGTGATTGTCCAGGAAATGCCCTTTACCTTAGAGATGGATGATTACGCGCCTCAGGAAAAGGTGGCTGAGCTGACCTTTGCTTTACCCTCTGCGGTGACGGAAATCCCTGGGACAATCAATGCCGGAGATCTGTATCTTTGATCGGGCAACAATCTGGTGCTGTTTTATACCACATTTTCAAACTCTTACAGTTACGTTCCGGTTGGATACATTGAAGATGTGACAGGGCTTCAGGACGCTCTTGGAAGCGGCAGCGTTGAAGTAACATTTCAAAAGTAACGTTATAGTTTTTACAACATAGAGAGGAGAATATATGATTTATAAAGAGTTTCAAGACATAAAACTATCTGCCCTTGGTTTGGGAGCCATGCGTCTGCCCGTCATGGACCAGGATTATGCTAAGATTGATGAAGTTGCAACTCAGAAGATGGTAGACTATGCTATGGCACAGGGGGTCAACTATTATGATACTGCATGGGGATATCATGAGGGAAATTCAGAGCCGGCAATTGGCAAAGCTTTGAGCAAATATCCCAGAGAAAGCTACTACCTTGCAACAAAGTTTCCCGGATATGATTTAACCAATATGGATAAGGCCCCAGAAATTTTTGAGCAGCAACTGAAGAGATGCGGTGTGGAATATTTTGATTTCTATCTATTCCATAATGTGTGTGAAATGAACATTGATGCCTATCTGGATGAAAGATACGGTATTTATCCTTACTTAATGAAGCAGAAAAATGCAGGACGTATCCGCCACCTAGGTTTTTCTGTACATGGAACTTACGATATTACAAAGCGGTTTTTAGAATCTTATGGGGCAGATATGGAGTTCTGCCAGATTCAGTTAAACTATATTGACTGGGAATTTCAGGATGCCAAAGCCAAGGTAGAACTTTTAAAAGAATATGATATTCCAGTTTGGGTTATGGAGCCATTACGCGGCGGAAAGCTGTCAGCTCTGTCAGCGGAAAACACCGAAAAGTTAAAGGAGCTTCGTTCAGATGAAAGCATTCCTGCATGGGCGTTTCGATTTTTACAAACAATCCCCGGCGTTACTATGGTGCTTTCCGGTATGTCAAACCTTGAACAGCTGGAACAGAATATTCGGACATTTGCTGAAGAAAAGCCATTGAATATGCAAGAACTGACGACACTTTTGAAGCTTGCAGACAGTATGACGAAAAAGACGGCTTTACCTTGTACTGCCTGTCGTTACTGTGTCGGCCATTGTCCTAAGGAGTTGGATATTCCATGGCTTCTAGAACTGTATAATGAGCATTCCTTTACTGGGGACGGCTTTATTGCACCGATGGCACTAATGGCACTCCCTTCTGAAAAACAGCCCGGAGCCTGCATCGGCTGCCAGAGCTGTGAGAGTGTCTGTCCTCAGCAGATTAAAATTTCTGAGGCTATGAGTGATTTTGTTAGAAAGCTGAATGGTTAATGTTAATGCCTGTTTATTTATTAGGACAGATAAAGGAAAAAGCAAGCACAGATAGATTGTAATTAATAGAAGTTATGCCGTATACTAAAAGTAGAAAACTCTTTTAAACATGCCCTGGAAGGAGGGACTGAGGCTATGGATTTACGAGAAATAAAATATTATAAAGAGTTATACGGGTATACGGATGAGATGTTGGCTCAGTTAACAGGTGTGTCATCGGAGAGGATTAAAGAAGTCATAGACGGACGAAGAGAAGATTGTGATATTATCGAAAGATTGGAGCAAATACTCTTATCTTATAGCAGGGAAACCTATTATAAGGATGTAGATGGGGACCAGTATACATCTATGGTCAGGGAAGAGGCTCCCGCATATGGGAGTTACAGAGAAAAGTATACAATAGAAGACTATTACCGCCTTCCAAATGAAGAGAGAAAAGAACTGATAAATGGGACTTTCTATGATATGGCAGCGCCGTCCATATCACATCAATTGATTTCCATGAATATCAGTGTCCAGATCGCCGTATATATACGGGAGAAGAGGGGAGATTGCCTTGTACTTACAGCCCCGGTGGATGTCCGGCTGGATGAAGATGAATATACGATGATCCAGCCAGATATCATTATTTTGTGTAAAAATGAAAAGCTGCACAGACGCTGTATCATGGGAGCACCAGATTTTATTATAGAAATTTTATCCCCTTCCACAGGAAAAAAAGATGCTTTTCTAAAGTTGGCAAAATACAGGTATGCCGGGGTCAGAGAGTACTGGATGATAGATCCGGAGAAGAAGCGTATTGTCACTTACTTTTTTGAAGAGGATGAGTTTCCTGTTATATATGGAATGGACAGGCTGGTTCCTGTCAGGATATATAATGGAGAATTAAAATTAGACTTTGGAGGAATCCAGTCTATTCTTAAGGAACTTGCACTTGAAGAACTATAGACGGGAGAGATTCAGGGGAGTTTAGTCCCCGAATCCTTCCCCAAAATCTATGATCTGTGTAGATACTTTTCTCTGAAATGCTTCATCATGCTCAACAAACAGCATTGTCGGTTCATATTCCATAAGCAAGTCTTCTATCTGCATGCGTGAGAGGACATCAATAAAATTCAGTGGTTCATCCCAGATAAATAAGTGTGCTGGTTCGCACAAGCTTTTTGCAAGGAGGACCTTTTTCTTCTGCCCTTCACTGAAATGTTCCATATTTTTCTCAAACTGAATTCTATCAAAACCTAGTTTTCTTAATAGCGCCTTGAAAATACTTTCATCCAACTGATTTGACCGGGCAAACTCGGTAAGATTTCCTTTGAGCCAGGAGGTGTCCTGGGAAATATAGGATATTTTTATCCCGGAGCCCAGTTGGAAACTGCCGGTATAGGAAATGGGTTCTCCCAGGATTAGTTTAATCAGGCTTGTCTTTCCGCAGCCGTTTTTCCCTTTCAGGCAGGTACGGCTTCCCCGGCGTATTGTAAAACTGATATTATGACATACACCCGTATCCCCATAGGAAATACTGACATTCTCCATAGACAGCAGTACATCTGTATGGTAAACAAGGGGATTCAGCTTCAAATCATCGGCCGCCTCTATATTTTTCAGTAATTTTTCTTTCTCTGAAATAGCATTTTGCTGCCGGTTTTGTATGGACTTAGAGCGTTTCATCATCTTGGCTGCCTGATGGCCGATGTATCCTCTGTCAGGACGCAGTCCGCCGACTCTGGTTCCTGTTTTCGTTTTTTCAATTTTCTCTGACCACTTGCTGCTTTGTCTGGCTGAGTCTTCCAGACGGCGAATATCCTGCATGAGCCGGGCATTCTGTTCCAGTTCCAGCTTATCCTGAGCCTCTTTATTTGCATACCAGGATGAAAAGTTTCCTTTTTGTACTTCGATATTAGTTTTATTTATGGAAAGTACATGGTTAATACAGCGGTCTAAAAAGGCACGGTCATGGGAAACCAGTATAAATCCTTTCTTCGAATTCAGATACTGGGCAACTTTTTCCCGGGCCTGGCTATCCAGATGGTTGGTGGGCTCATCAATGAGCAAAAATGCATTCTCTTTTAGAAACAGTGCCGCCAGCAAAACCTTTGTGCGTTCTCCGTTGCTGAGGGTAGAAAAAGGACGGTAGAGAATTTCCGGGTTTGTATCCAACAGGTTTAATTCTCTGAATATCTGCCAGCTTTCTGCTGATGGATTTATAGATTCCACGATGGATAAAGTCATATCATCCGGGCTTTCAACAGTATAAGGAAAATATTCAAAGTCAACGCTGGCTGAGATGGTTCCGTTATAATCATATTTTCCAAGCAGAAGATTTAAAAATGTGGTCTTACCGCGTCCGTTCCTTCCGATAAAACCTAATTTCCAGTCAGTATCAATCTGAAAAGATACATTTTCAAATATATTATCGTAACTACTGTCATAGGCAAAGGTTAAATTTGATACTTGAATTCTTGACATAAGACATACCTCCAATTTTGTTTAAAATATAAAAGAAGCTGCAGAAAAGTCAATTCCTGCAGCTTCTTGATTTTACATCCTGATATAAAAGGATTCCGAAAGAGCTTATGCCGAAGCAAAGATGAAAAAACATCTTATTGAACGCTAATTGTTCAATAGACACAATTTTTCACTGTCAGCATTATGATTCTGCTTGCTTGCAAGGATAAAATCACTGCTCTCAAAAACGGATGGTATGTCAAAGAAGAAAATGAATGAACTTTCCTGCTGATGCATAACAAAAGGAAGCAAATTTCTTTGCCGGCTTGTTTTGGTATGCATTTACGAATAAAATTAGCAAGAAAACATCTTCATTTTTTCATCTCCTGTCTTTGTAAACTATAGCCATCGTAGCAGACACATAAGAAAAAGTCAACCCCAGGAAATGTTTTATGGTGTTAGAGAGTTGACTATCTTGCAAGTGTATGGTAGACTTTAAATCAACAAGATATTGTTAAAAAAATAACAATATTATCATTATTATTCAGTCAAAAGGAGGTAGCTATGAAAGCATTTGCAATGTTAGGAATTGGAAGTACAGGTTGGATTGAGAAGGAGCGTCCTGCTTGTGGACCTATGGATGCTATTTTGCGTCCTATAGCACTGGCACCTTGCACATCTGACGTACATACTGTCTGGGAAGGAGCTGTCGGGGACCGCTACAACTTGATCTTGGGACACGAAGGTGTTGGTGAAGTGGTGGAGGTTGGTAATCTGGTGAAAGACTTTAAGCCGGGTGATAAGGTGATTATGCCAGCGATTACCCCTGACTGGAACTCACTTGAAGCACAGGCTGGTTTTTCGATGCATTCCGGCGGCATGCTGGGAGGCTGGAAGTTTTCAAATGTAAAAGATGGTGTATTTGGCGAATTTATTCATGTAAATGATGCTGATGGTAATCTTGCATTGCTGCCCGAGGGACTGGCCCCGGAGACAGCAGCTATGTTAAGTGACATGGTACCTACCGGCCTGCATGGTTCAGAGCTGGCAAATGTACAATACGGTGATAAGGTTTGTGTCATCGGTATTGGTCCCGTAGGTCTGATGGGAGTACGCGGGGCAGTCCTGAGAGGTGCGGCTGATATCTATGCTGTAGGTTCACGGCCTAATTGCATTGAAATCGCGAAAGAGTACGGTGCTACTGACATTATTAATTATAAGAATGGCAGCATTCTTGAGCAGGTTATGGATAAGACCAATGGCAAGGGTGTGGACCGGGTGATTATCGCCGGCGGCGACTGTGATACCTTTGATGAGGCAATTAAAATGTTGAAACCAGGTGGTGTGATTGGTAATATCAACTATCTTGGTGAGGGCGAATTTGTTAAGATTCCACGTGCCGAATGGGGCGTTGGTATGGGCCACAAGACAATTGCCGGCGGGTTGATGCCAGGAGGAAGACTGCGTATGGAAAAATTGGCGGCTATGGTAATGGCAGGCCGTATTGACCCAAGCAGACTTATTACTCATCGGTTTGAAGGCTTGGATAAAGTGGAAGAAGCATTAATGCTTATGAAAGATAAACCGAAAGATTTAATTAAACCAGTTGTTACAATTAATTGGTAGCAGGAAAGCCAGCTTCGTTGATGCTCTTTTAAAAATTGAATAATTTTAACAAGAACAGGGATGTTGCAGAATAGATAAGAAATCTATCAGCGGCATCCCTGCTTTTCATCCCAAGATACTGATTCGTAGCTGAAATGTCATAAAAGGATTCAGGATCTTCTATTGATTTTACTGCAAAAGAAATGTAATCTATTATTAACGATAAAGAAGGGAAGAAATATTTATGAGCAAAATAACAGGAAAAACAAAAATGTTGGCTGTGCTGGGAAGTCCTATTTCCCACAGCAACTCACCTGCAATACATAATGCTGCCTTTAAAGCACTGGGACTGGATTGCGTATATCTGGCATATGATGTGGCTCAGGATACACTAAAAGCTGCAATTGAAGGCATGAGAGCACTTGGTGCCCTGGGATTTAGTGTAACGATGCCAAATAAGCAGATTGTTTCGGAATTTCTGGATGAATTAAGCCGGGAAGCTGCTCTGTGCGGAGCGGTTAACTGTGTGCTGAATCAGGAAGGAAAACTGATTGGGTATAATACTGACGGCTTTGGTTTCATGGAAACTCTGCGTGGAAATCAGGTGACGGTTAAGGGGGCTAAGATGACACTGATCGGAACCGGCGGAGCAAGCTCTTCGATCTGTACCCAGGCAGCTCTGGACGGGATGAAAGAAATTGCTGTCTTTGGTATCAAAGACCCTACCTTTGAAAGCGGGTTAGAACTGGCAAAGCGCATCAACAGTGGGACGAACTGTAAAGTAACAGTAACAGAACTTTCGGAGGAAGAGGCCCTGAAGCAGCATATTTCTGAGAGCTCAATTCTGGCGAATGCAACTCCGGTTGGAATGGGCAAGATGACTGGGATGAGCCCGGTCAAAGATGAAAGTGTCTTTCGTGCAGGTCTGGCAGTTATGGATGTTATTTATAATCCGGAAAAGTCTAAATTGCTGGAAACGGCCGAAGCACATGGCTGTAAGATTATGAACGGTAAGAATATGCTGATGTATCAGGGGGCGCGAAGCTTTGAAATCTGGACTGGCGAAAAGATGCCTCTTGATGTAGTAAAACCAATATTGGATTAACATTAAAAACTGCCATTATACTGAGTGATTAGTATAGTGGCAATTTTTTTGCGAGTTCTTTTGAATGAAGTTATAAAAACGCAGGGCCGCTGCTTCTCTTTTCCTTGTAGTACAAGGTTCATATAAATTTTATAAATATGATAGGAAATTAATAAAAAACATAAAAATTGCCATAATATAGTACTGCGCTATTTTATGGGAAAACAGACAAACTATTTATAAAAAATTTTGTCATGTCTGAATGATTTCTTAAATAAGGAGGAGCTTCAATTGCAGAGCTTGTTGGGAAGAATTAACTTTTATATAAATTCACCGCTTTTGCTGGTTATTTTCTTGATACTAATTGCATTGTTCTGTTTTGTTCTACTAATATTATATTACCGGTTTAACCACTTTTTGAAAAAAGTGCATTTTCCTGCTTGCTTCCCGGAAGAAGGAGATAAACCGGGTCCGAGTGAGTGGGAAAAGGAGATGCTTGATTTAGCGGAAAGCCACAGTGAGATCAGACTGAATGGACATAGTTTGGTTCTTAATGATTATAATCAGGCAGCCTATAAGAAACTGAATAAAATCGGAGACAGCATCTCTGCCGTATCCAACGATATCATTTCCCTGATTCCGGCGGCGCGCTGGCTCTTTGACAATTTCCAGATGCTGTACCGGGAAATTAAAAAAGTACGTACCTCAGGAACCAGCTATGCTGTATTACCAGTCCTGAAGGGAAAGGAATACCGTAACTTTCCCCGTATTTATGTTGTGGCAAAAAGGATGGCAGCTCTTTCCGGCGGACACCTGAGTGAAGAAAATATTGATTTGATGCTGAAGGCTTATCAGCAAAAGATACCGCTTACGGACAAGGAAATCTGGGTTTTGCCGGAAGTGCTGGGCTTTTGCCTTCTTGAAGAAATCATTGTAATTGCAGATGAAATTCTTCACATAATTGATGTAAAGTCGAAAGCAGAAAAATTTCTTCAGGATAAGCTGACAGATGAGCAGGGAGCAGCCGATATATCAGCACTGCTTTGCAAAATAGATGATAACTTAAGGCAGAACTACTCGTTCCATGCCCATGTAATATATCTGCTGAAAAATATGTCCTTTGATGAGGCTGCCATCGAAAGATATCTGGGATATCATTTTGGTTCTATGAAAAGACAGATAAAGACCTCCGGCATATTCCAGGAGGAGGGGAAAATTGAATCATTTCTTGAGACAAATATCCGGACCTTAATTGTCAGCCTGAGGGATATCAATGAATTGGATGAGGAAAAATTCTTTGAGGAACATTCCTGTCTGGAGCAAATTTTATCACAGGACCCGGATGGTGTCTATTCAAAGATGGATATGGAATCCAGGGGTATGTACCGTGGAGTCATTGTTAAATTATCGCACCGCTATCGGCTGATGGAGGAAAAGATAGCCAAGGATTGCCTGGAGCTGGCAGTTCAGGGAAGGGAGGACCTGCATTGTTCCCATCATGTAGGAGCCTATCTTTTGGGTAAAGGTTATCCGATTCTGAAAGCAAAGGCATTAGGAAAACCGATTCCTAAAAGTATTAAAAAAAGAATGAACGTAAAGGGTTTCCTTTATTTCATTTCTCTTTTCCTTATTATTTTAGGGCTGAGTGCCTGTCTGTTCTACGCTTTCCAAGTCCTGGGAGGAGTCCAGAATACCAGCAGGCGGGTCATTGCCCTTCTGGCAGCAATGCCGCTGTTGATAGGTATTTCTATAGAAATTATAAATTTTATATTTACCAAAAGAATTATGGTTAAGAAGATTCCTTCCCTGAACTATCTGGAAGAAATAGGGCCGGACGCAAGAACCTTTGTGGTCATGCCTGTTATCGTTTCCTCGAAGGAACAGGGCATGGAGTATATAGACCGTCTGCACAAGCATTATCTGGCTAACCGGCAGCCAAACCTTTACTTTGCGCTGCTGCTTGATTTTGAAGATTCCCCGGATGAGTTCATGGAGAAGGACAAAGTGATTGAAGACACCCTTGCTGCACGTATGAAGGAACTCAATGAGTTCCACCCGTCGGAGCACCAGCGTTTTTCCCTGTTCTTCCGCTGCCGGAAATGGAATGAAGCCGAGAACTGTTATATGGGCTGGGAGCGTAAAAGAGGAAAGCTAGAAGAGTTTAATAGTCTTTTAAATGGGACAAGAAAGGAAAATACAACCTTTTCTTCTATTTATTGCGACGAAAAACTCCTTACCACCTTCCGGTATGTGATTACACTGGATGCGGATACAAATCTGCTTCGTGACAACGCCTCAAAACTGGTGGGACTGATCGATCATCCTTTAAATAGGCCAATTCTGGATTCCGCATGTCAGAAGGTAATGGAAGGTTATGTCATCATTCAGCCTTCGGTAAGAAATCATATTGTGGATAAGGACGGCAGCAGATTTACGAAAATATTCGGAGGAGAATCGGGGCTTGCCCATTATGGAACCGCAATATCAGATAGCTACCAGGATATTTTCGACGAAGGAATCTATATTGGGAAGGGCATCTATGATATTAAAGCTTTTCACAAGGTGCTTCATAATAAAATACCTGAAAACCGGATTCTCAGCCATGACCTTTTTGAGAGCTGCTATGCACGGACGGCTTTTTCCAGCACAGCCAAGATTATGGATAATTTCCCAAATAGTGTTTTATCCTTTCTCAAAAGGGAACACCGGTGGCTGCGCGGGGACTGGCAGCTGCTGCCCTGGCTGTTTCTGAAGACCTCGGACGGAAGAAATTTAGGTGCATTGCCAAAATGGAAAATCTTTGACAATATGAGAAGAAGCCTGGTGCCCCTGAGTAAGACTCTGTTTGTATTGCTGAATCTGGCATGGATGCCAAAAGCATATTATCTTTGGCTGCCCTTTGTTTTCTTTAATGATATATTTACTCTGGTGATTCTGTTGTTTACAGTGATTACCCAGAAACTCGCCCGGCCGCAGCTGGCCTTTGTTTATAAGGGCTTCTTAAAAGAGCTTGCTGCGAAGCTGGAAAGAGCATTCCTGGAGTTTGTTATCACGCCCTACCGTGCGTATATAGCATCCGATGCAATTATCAGAACTTTATACCGGATATTTATCAGCAAAAAAAATCTGCTTCACTGGAATACGGCAGAAGCGGTGGACGCCTCTATTGTTAATACAAGAAAAGGATATTTTCTTACCATGTGGAGTTCTCTTCTTCCGGCGGCTGTACTTGTCATCATTTTATGTATGGGATATCTGAATCCGGCGGGAATGGTTCTGACAGCAATCCTAATTGCCGTCTGGAGCCTTGCCTTTGAGATTGCATACAGGATCAGCCGGCCGGAGGAGAAGCTTCATGTGAGGGATAAAAAGCAGGACAGAGAGCTGCTCATGGATACTGCACGCAGAACCTGGCAGTTTTTTAAGGAACTTTCCACAAAGGAAAATAACTGGCTCTGTCCGGATAATTACCAGATTTCAGTGGTTGAAAAGGTGAGCGATAAAACCTCGCCGACCAATGTGGGACTACAGTTTCTGGCAATTCTGTCAGCAAGAGATTTTGGGTTTGAAACTCTCAGTTCTACAGTTGAAGCCGTGGAAAACCTGATGGAAACGGTTCAGAAAATGCCGAAATGGAAAGGGCATCTTTATAACTGGTATCATATTCAGACCCTGGAGGTGTTAGATCCTGCCTATATATCGACCGTAGACAGCGGTAATTTCCTGGGACATTTAGTTGCCTTGAAAAACGGACTTTTAGAGCAGATTGACAAAGCGGTTTATCCGGACAATTTTCTATCTGAGCTCAGGATTGCGGCAGCGAACAGTAATGAGGAACTACAGATAAGAACAGGCAAGCCTGTTGGGGATGGGCTCAGGGACGAATATCAAAGCATAGGTGAACTGATAGAAGACCTTGCAGATATCTGGGAAGACTTAAACGAGATGGATCTTAAACCGCCTGCAGATTACCCCTGGACCAGACAGTTAATGAACCACATTGACAGTATCGTCCATGAGGCGGCGGCCCTGGAACTGAAAGAAGAGAGCTTTTCTTCTTATCTTGCACTCAGCCATATTGGGCAGGGAGACAATGAATTTGCAAACAGCATGATTGACCGGATCAGAGCACTCAGTGATAAAATTGACAGTATTTTAGAAGATGTTGATTTCCATTTTTTATTTAACGAAAACAGAATGCTGTTCCATATCGGATATCATGTATCCTCCCACACTCTGGATGACGGCTGCTATGACCTGATGGCATCGGAATCGGCACTTACAAGCCTTCTTGCCATAGCCCTGGGTGAAGTGCCGTTAAAGCACTGGTATAAGCTGGGAAGACCTTTGACCGTCGTCAAGGGCATTCCGTGCTTTGTATCATGGAGCGGTACAATGTTTGAATATCTGATGCCTAATCTTGTATTCAAAGAATATGAAGGCTCCGTCTACGCGGAGACTTCCAGGGCAGCGGTACTCCAGCATATGAAGTATGCAAAGGAGGCAGAAATACCTTGGGGGATATCGGAATCTCAGTATTATCGTTTTGATTTAAACTCAAATTACCAGTATAAAGCCTTCGGTGTACCAAAGCTCAGGCTCCAGCCGGTCCGTAAGGATTCCCTGGTGGTTGCCCCCTATGCAACGATGCTGGCGCTGGATGTCGCAGAAGAGGAATGTATGAAAAATTTAAAGCGGCTGAAGGAATTAGGCGCTTTCGGACTTTATGGTTTTTATGAGTCTGTTGATTTTAACGTGCCAAATTCTGTGGAACTGACACCTTATTGCATTGTAAAATCATATATGGCGCATCATCAGGGGATGAATCTGGCTGCCATTAATAATTATCTGAATGAGGGCATCCTTCGGGAGAGGTTTCATGCGGAAATGATGATAAAGACATCAGAAGTCTTGCTGGAAGAGAAACGCGACTCCTACTTGGTTTCCATTGCCAAACAGGGATATACAATAAAAATCGGAAAGCCCCTTTTTAAAGAAAATATTTACAGTAACCGATATGTCAATCGTGCAGGCGTGAATCCGCCGGCTGTAAATTATCTGTCAAATGGCAAGTATTCATTGATGATAACGACTGATGGAGATGGCTTCAGTAAATATAAGGACCGGATGCTTTACCGCTGGAAATCGGATATTTACGCGAATACAGGCAATTATATCTATATCAAAGATATAAAGCAAGGGAAGTTTTGGAGTACCACTTATCATCCTGCAAGAAGGACGCCGGAGGATTACCATGTGGTTTTTTACCCCCACCAGGCGGAATTTAAACGCAGGGACGGGGACATTTCATCACACATGATTGTCAGCCTGGATGCGGACCATAACTTTGAGATACGCAAGGTTATATTTACCAATCATGGGAATGAGGAAAAACAGCTGGAAGTTACCAGCTATCTTGAGGTGGTGGATGATACCCATCTGGCAGAGTTAAGCCACCCCGCGTTCAATAAGCTATTTCTGGAAAGTGAGTATCTGGAAGAGCAGGAAATCTTCCTTTCAAAAAGACGGCGGAAAAAAGAGACTGATAATCCTTATGTGATGCACATGGTAAGAACAGGAGCGAAACTGTGCAAAAAATTAGAATACGAAAATGACCGAAAACGCTTTATCGGAAGAAATAACACCCTGGAAAATCCGGATTCTGTAGTTAACAGTATTGCTTTTTTCAATAATTCAGGCTTTTGTAATGATCCTATTATGAGTCTGCGGGCGCAGCTGTGTATAGAAGCAGGTGAAACCGCCTGTATTTCTTTCATTACCGGAGTGTGCAGCAGTAAAGAGGAAGCAATAAAAATCGCAGCGGAATTGGATGTAAGTTACCGTATTGATGATGTTCTGGAGAAATTCAGGCTCCAAACGAACCTGGTGTTAAAGTATCTGGAGATTACCAGAACCCAGCTGAATGCATTCCAGGATTTGATCAGCCCGGTCTTTTATCCTGCGGGCATTTACCGTGGGCCGGATGAAAATATAAGACGGAACTTTATGAATCAGAGTTTCTTATGGAAATTTGGCATATCCGGCGATAATCCCATATTACTTTTAATGGTACGGTCCATAAGAGAGGAAAGAATTGTGAAGGATGTATTAAAGGCTTACGAATATCTGAGAATCAACCGTGTTATGGTGGATCTGGTTATCCTGATTGATTCAAAACATGGTTATCTTCAGGCCGTGGATGAATTAATCAGGGATATGACAAGCTCTCTTCGGATTTATGATTCCGGCAGAGAGAAACCCAGCTTTTTTACACTACACACGTATGAGATGAAACCGGCAGAGATTGACCTGCTGTATACGGTGGCGCGGGTTGTATTTTCAGAGAAGACTGGGATTTATTTTACTAATAGAAAAGAAAATCTGCATGAGTTACCCGAGGAATATTAAGCTTTAAGGAGGAAGTGGCTTTGGACACAGCATATGCACCAACAACACAGGAGAAGGAAACAGAAGAGTATGAGTTTTTCAATGGCTTCGGGGCATTTGCCTGTGAGGGCAGGGAATATGAAATTTTGCTGGAGGGCGATAACAGACCGCCCGCACCTTGGATTAATGTTGTCTCAAACAAGCGTTTTGGATTCCAGATATCGGAGTCAGGCGGGGGCTTTACCTGGAGTACAAACAGCAGAGAGAATAAGCTTACGCCCTGGTCCAACGACCCCGTAAGTGACAGCGCTTCCGAGGCAATCTATATTATGGATGAAATAACCGGTGAGGTAACGACTCCCATGTCTCTCGGAAGGTCTGACAGGGGCATTTACCGGGTAAGACATGGTTTTGGATATAGCAGGTTCCTTCATGAGGAAGCACTTATTGACCAGGAGCTGACGGTTTTTACCCCTTTGGATGAGTCATTGAAGCTATGGAGTTTTAAGCTGACGAATCGTTCCGATAAAGTGAAATATTTAAGTCTGACCTATTACGTGGAATGGGTTATAGGCACGCAAAGGGAGCACACCAGCCCCTATATTCTGACCACCTATGACAATGAGCATGAATGCTTATATGCAAAGAACATTTATACTATGAATTTTCAAAACAACTATTCCTACCTGTTTTCCAGTGAAACAATTGCCGGTTATACCGGCGACAGACAGGAGTTTTTGGGTCGGAGGGGCAGCATCAGGGAACCCCGGGGAGCGGAAGTCAAGCTATCCTGCAATACGGGTGTATGCTATGATCCTTGCGGAGCAATTCAGGTATCCATAGCAATACAGCCCCAGGAGAGCAAGACGGTGTTGTTTGGGCTGGGGCAGAGCAGCAGTTTTGAGGAAATATACAAAATGAAAGATAAGTACAGGGAGGCCGCCGCCGCTGAAAAAGAGCTTGACCGTGTGAAAGCCTATTGGGACGGATTGTTAGGGAAAGTGCAGGTAAAGACGAAGGACAGAACAGTGGATATCCTGGTTAACGGCTGGCTGCTCTATCAGACGGTGTCCTGCCGTATTCAGGCGAGGGCAGGCTTTTATCAATGTGGGGGAGCTTATGGGTACCGGGACCAGCTTCAGGATGCCCTTTCTCTTCTCTTTGCGGATTCAAGTATTCTGCGCAGGCAAATTTTAATTGCCTGCAGCAGGCAGTTTGAAGAGGGAGATGTCCAGCATTGGTGGCATCCTCCAATGGGGACCGGGGTAAGAACGAGAATAACCGATGACTTACTGTGGCTGCCCTATTGCACCGCTGCCTATATCCGAAGCACCGGAGATGCCGCGATTTTAAAGGAATCAGTACCTTACATCAAGGGTCCGGTGCTTACGGAAGAACAGCAGGAGGTTATGTTTACCCCTGAGATATCTCAGTGTTCCGATAACGTTTATAGTCATTGTAAAAAAGCCATCGACCGGACCCGTTTCGGAGAACATGGACTTCCCCTTATGGGTGGAGGCGACTGGAATGACGGTATGAATGAGGTAGGAATGATGGGAAAGGGAGAGAGTGTCTGGCTGGCCTGGTTTTTGTATACCGTATTGGGTGACTTCATTCCTTTGTGCAATCAGGAAGGCGATGAGGCCTACGGACGGGAACTGGAGCAGAAACAGGAAGCGCTGCTTCAAAGCATTGAAGAACACGCTTGGGATGGAGAGTGGTATCTCCGGGCCTTTTACGATGACGGCACAAAGCTTGGCTCTAAGGAAAACGATGAGTGCAGGATAGATTCCATCAGCCAGTCCTGGAGTGTGATATCAAAGGGGGCAAAAGAGGAGAGGGCGAAAGCAGCAATGCAGTCCGCATGGCGTTATCTGGTAAGAGAGGAAGAAGCCCTTTCCCTGCTTTTGGCGCCGCCCTTTAATAAGACAAACAAAAATCCAGGCTATATCAAAAATTATATCCCCGGCATACGGGAAAACGGAGGCCAGTATACTCATGCGGCGGCTTGGCTGGCCATTGCCGCATCCATGCAGCAGGACTATCAGATGGCTCAAACTCTGTTCACCATACTGAACCCTATTCACGTTACACAAGACAGGAAAGATGTGCTCAGATACGAGAAGGAACCATATGTTATGACAGCGGATATATCCCTCAGCCCGCCCTATACCGGAAGAGGGGGCTGGAGCTGGTACACTGGTTCTGCAGGCTGGATGTATCAGGGGTTGTTAAGCTGGTTCCTGGGTATTCGGAAAGAGGGGAATGAGCTGATCATTGATCCGGCAACTCCTGCAAGTTTCGGAGATTTTTCCATTGAATATAAGTACAGGACGTCTCTCTACGAGATTAGCGTTGAAAGCAGAAGCAAGGGAATGCTGACAACAGAAGCAATTACTGTGGATGACAGGTTGATTCAGGGAAACAGAGTTTTGCTGAAGGATGACGGAAAAACCCATCGGATTATTGTATAGCGCCTCAGGATATATTGAAATTAAAAATAAAACAATAATACTCACCGGTTTGCAGAAATATGTTACAATAAAATAATTGTTTATTATTTTTATTAGAGGAGGTTCTGCATGTCATTACAGTTTATTTTTGGAAATTCCGGTGCAGGGAAATCCTATTATTTATATCAAAAAGTTATTGAGGAATCTATGAAGAATCCGGACAAGAATTATCTTGTGCTGGTGCCGGAGCAGTTTACGATGCAGACCCAGAAAGATTTGTGTGTGATGCATCCCCGTCATGGGATTATGAATATCGATGTTTTAAGTTTCGGCAGGCTTGCCCACCGTGTTTTTGAAGAGATTGGCGGGGATGTGAAACAAGTTCTGGATGATGAGGGGAAAAACTTAATTCTGCGTAAAATTGCAGGTGATTATGAGGATGAGCTGAGGGTTTTGCGCGGAAACCTGAAGAAGCAGGGATATATCAGTGAGGTGAAGTCTGTGATTTCGGAGTTTACCCAGTATGGCATCGGGCCGGAAAAGCTGGACGAGTTTATAGAGGACCTGGGACAAGACAGCCATCTATATTATAAGCTTGAGGATATCCGGAAGGTCTACGAAGGTTTTGAAAATTACCTTGCTGATAAATATATTACAAAAGAAGAATTGCTGGATGTACTCAGTGAGGCAGTGCCTAAGTCTGCGCTTTTGCAGAAAAGTGTGATAGTGTTGGATGGATTTACCGGGTTTACGCCGGTTCAGAATAAGCTTTTAGGGGAACTGATGATAACCTGTGAGAAAGTCATGGTCACGGTACTGATGGATGGGCGTGAAGATCCGTATATGTACCGGCACCCATACCAGCTATTTGCACTGAGTAAGCAAATGGTGACAGGATTGGTGCAGATTGCAAGGGAACACCGGGTTGAGATAGAGGAGGAAGTCCGCCTGTATCACAAACCGGTGTATCGTTTTCGAAATAATGAGACATTGGGCTTCCTGGAATCTGAGCTGTTCCGGTACTCAAAGAAGCAATACGAAAAGAAGCAGGATGCCCTCACAGTGCATGCAGCAAGAAATCCCCGGCAGGAAGCGGAATATGTAGCATCCCAGATCCGGCGTCTGGTGAGGGAGGAGAACTTCCGCTACAGGGATATTGCGGTCATAGCAGGGGATTTGAATACGTATGCCGTACATATGGAAAAGGCTTGTGATATTTATGAAATCCCAGTATTCATGGATCATAAAAAAAGTATTCTTCTAAATGCCTTTGTGGAATATTTGAGGAGCCTTCTTGCTATGGCAGAACAGAATTTTTCCTATGAAAGTGTATTTCGCTTTCTGCGGACCGGTATGAGCGGATTCAGCCGCCGGGAGGTGGATATAATGGAAAACTATGTACTGGCATTAGGATTGAAGGGATATAAAAAATGGCAGGCGGCATGGGTGAGACGTATTTCCGGTATGGATGGAGACGCACTGGCGGCCTTAAATGGGCTGCGGGTCCGTTTTGTGGAACAGATAGATTCACTGGTGTACGTGCTGAAACAGCGGAATAAAACTGTAGGGGATGTTACGGCGGCAGTGTATGAGTTTTTAGCCGGGCAGCAGATCCAGGTCCGGTTAAAAGAGATGGAAAATAAGTTTCAGGAGCAGGGGGAGCTGGCATTAGCAAAAGAATATGCACAGGTATACCGGATTACCATTGAATTGTTTGACAAGTTTGTGGAGCTTTTAGGGGAAGAAAGGATTTCTTTAAAAGAATATTGTGAGCTGCTGGATGCAGGACTTACGGAAGCCAAAGTTGGCGTGATTCCTCCCAGTCTGGACCAGGTGGTTATTGGAGATGTGGAGCGGACGCGTCTAAAGGATGTGAAAGCGCTGTTTTTTATTGGGGCAAATGATACCCTGCTTCCGGGAAACCTGGGACAGGGGGGACTGTTGTCTGAGCGGGACCGGGAGCACTTTGCGGAACAGAAAATCAGTCTTTCTCCTGGAGCAAAGGAAAAGACCTACATACAAAAGTTTTATTTATATATGAATCTGACGAAGCCTACAGAATACCTGTCACTTTCCTTTTCTAAGGTTTCGGCGGAAGGAAAAACCCTGCGCCCTGCCTATTTGATACAGGATATTCTAAGGCTCTATCCCTCGCTGAAAACCATAGATGAGGATAAGAAAGGTCTGTCTGAGACAGAGCTGATATGGAAGACTGCAGAGGCCGCCCTGGTACAGGGCCTTCGTGACAGAAGAGCGGGACTTTCAGAAGAATGGAGGGAACTTTATACCTGGTATGCAAAGAAGAACTCTGTAGATAGAATGCTGGATGCAGCATTTTTCAAAAAGGAGCCGGACAGGCTGGAGAAAGGGTTGGCAGAACAGCTCTATGGGGATGTTTCCCGGTTTAGTGTGACCCGGCTGGAGCGTTTTGCTTCCTGTGCTTACGCCCATTTCCTCACATATGGACTGCGCCTTTCAGACCGGGAGCAGTATCAGTTTGAGGCTATGGACCTGGGGAATATTGCCCACCAGTCAATGGAACGTTTTTCCAAAAAGGCAGATGCAAGTCAGACAGCATGGACCGGGATGGAGGAAGACCTGCGCAGTCAATTGATTGAGGAAAGTGTGGAAGAAAGTATTGCAGATTATGGGAATACAGTTCTTTACAGCACTGCCCGCAACGAATATATGATAACACGGATTAAAAAGCTGATTCACCGTTCTGTGTGGGCTCTGACTGAGCAGTTGAAAAAAGGGGATTTCATTCCCAGTGGTTATGAAATGAAGTTCGGCAGCGGTAAAATTGACAGAATTGACACTTGCGAAGATGAAAATAAAATCTATGTAAAGGTTACAGATTACAAGACCGGCTCCAAGAATTTTGACATTACTGCATTTTACCACGGCCTGCAGATGCAGCTTCCCGTGTATCTGAATGCGGCTTTGGATATGGAGCAGAAAAAGCACCCGGAGCAAGAGATACTTCCGGCAGGGGTATTTTATTACAGAATGAAGGACCCGATTGTGGAAAAAGAGAAAAATGAATCTCTTTTGGAAGAAAAGCTGCTGAAAGAACTGAAGCTGGATGGACTTGTGAATGCGGATGATACGGTTATCAGACATTTAGAGCGGGATCTGAGCGGAAATTCCAACCTGATACCCGTGGGGAAGAATAAAGACGGCAGCCTGAGCCGTTATTCCAAGGTACTTTCTCCGGAGGAATTTGGAATACTTCTGGACTACACGAAGAGAAAAGAGCAGGAGTTAAAGGATAGAATTCTAAGCGGGGAAACCGCCGCCCAGCCCTACGAGCTGGGGACTGAGACGGGGTGTGATTACTGTGCATACAGAGATATCTGTGGATTTGATCCCCGGCTTACGGGCTATGAATATCAAAGTATGGAGAAGCTTGGAAGGCAGGAGGTTGTGCAAAAAATGAAACAGGCGGGAGAGGAGCAGGACGATGGGCGTGAAATGGACCAGTGAACAGCAGAAGGTCATTGATTTGAGAAACCGTAATATTTTGGTTTCGGCAGCAGCCGGTTCCGGGAAGACTGCAGTGCTTGTAGAGCGGATTATTCAGATGCTGACAGATGAGAGTAATCCGGTAAATGTGGATAAGCTTTTGATTGTGACATTTACAGAGGCAGCAGCGGCAGAAATGAAGGAGCGTATCCGGGAGGCGGTTGAAAAGAAATTGGAAGAATATCCGGAGAATGTCCACCTGCAGCGGCAGGCTACTCTGATACACAGCGCACAAATTACAACGATACATAGTTTCTGTCTTTCTGTAATACGGGATCATTTTCATGTACTGGATATTGATCCGGGCTTCCGGATTGGAGAGGAAGGGGAATTAAAGCTGCTCAAACAGGATGTCCTGGACGAATTACTGGAAGAACGCTATATAGACGCCGGGACAGCCTTTCTGGAGTTTGTGGAGAAATTCAGTACAGGGCGCAATGATAAGAAAATAGAAGAGGTTATCTTAAAGCTTTATGAGTATTCCAGAAGTTATCCGCAGCCGGATATATGGCTGGAGAGCTGCGCAAAAAGCTACGAAACGGAGGCCGAAAACTCTTCCTGCATAGAGCGCGTGGAAGAACTGGTCAGACAAAAGTCGGAGGATATGCTGTATATTTTGGATGAGGGACTCCGGGTATGTGACATGCCGGACGGCCCTTATATGTATGGCGATATGCTGGAATCTGATAAACTAATTTTTTCTAATCTGTTAAAGGCAGAAAATTTTAAAGCTATGTACCAGATGATTCAGGGAATCAGCTGGAAGCGGCTGTCCACAAAGAAAGACGAAACTGTGGATAGGTCTAAAAGAGAACAGGTAAAGGCGCTGCGTGAAAAAGTTAAGAAGATGGCAAAGGATATTACAGAAACGTATTTTTACGAAGAACCAGAAGAAATTTTGCTTGATATGGAAGAATCTGCGGATACCATGCGGGTTATCACCGGACTTGTGAAAGAGTTCGCAGCCGCATTTTCGGAAAAGAAACAGAGTAAAAATATGATTGACTTTAGTGATATGGAGCAGTTTGCAATGCAAATCCTGACTGAAGAGGGGGAAAACGGACTGGTTCCATCACCGGCAGCAAAAGAATATCAAGAACGGTTTGTAGAGGTCATGATTGATGAATACCAGGACAGCAATCTGATTCAGGAAGCAATTTTAACCAGTGTGTCTACGGTCAGTAAAGGGAAAAATAATATCTTTATGGTTGGGGACGTAAAACAGAGTATCTACCGTTTCCGTCTCTCCAGGCCCGAGCTGTTTATGGAGAAATATGATACATACAGCCAGGAGGAGGGCAGCAGGCAGCGAATCGACCTGCATAAAAATTTCCGCAGCAGGGAAGAGGTTTTAACTAGTGTAAACTTTATTTTTGAACAAATTATGCGAAAAGAGTTAGGCGGGATTCTTTACGATGAAGAAGCCGGGCTTTGCCCTGGTGCATCCTATGAGCCGCAGACGGACGGGGCAGGGGAAAGCATTTACCAGACGGAGCTCCTTTTGGTTGATACTTCGGAGCCGGAAATCAAAGGAGCGGTGGATGAAGAACCGGAAGAGAGAAAGCAAAAAGGGGGAAGCCGCCGGGAGATGGAAGCACGGGCTGTGGCACGCCGCATCAAGGAACTTCTGCAAAGTGGAAGGGTGCTGGACAAGGCATCCGGGACATACCGTGCCCCCAAATATGGAGATATAGTTATTTTAACCAGAAGTATAAAAGGCTGGGCGGATGTATTCGCAGCAGTATTAGGCGAAGAAGGAATTCCCGCATATGCAGGCAGCCGGGAGGGGTATTTTGAAACCTATGAGGTAAGTGTTCTGCTGGATTATTTGAAGGTATTGGATAACTTTATGCAGGAACTGCCATTGACGGCTATTTTGACCTCTCCATTCGTGGGACTGGAGGCAGAGCAGCTTGCAGCTATCCGGAATGCTTATCCGGATATGGCCTTTTATGACGCAGTCCGGGAGTATGCTTCAGAAGAATCATATGAAGGGCATTTGCAGGATGTTCTGAAAGAATTTTTGGAGACTCTGGACCATTTCCGGGAAATGGTTCCTTATACTGCTATTCATGATTTATTATGGCACATCATTGAAGATACCGGATATGGAACGTTTATTGCTGCAATGCCAGGAGGCGCACAGCGCACGGCGAATGTGGAAATGCTGGTGGAAAAGGCGGCTGCGTTCGAGGGCACAAGTTATAAAGGACTGTTTAATTTTGTACGGTATATCGGGCAGTTAAAAAAGTACGATGTGGATTATGGAGAAGCGAATATTGCAGATGAACAGTCGGATACGGTCCGTATAATGACAATTCATAAGAGTAAGGGACTGGAATTCCCTATTGTATTTGTATGTGGTATGGGTAAACAGTTTAACACCCAGGACGTTAAAAGCAGTATTGTGATTCATCCAAAATGGGGCGTAGGCATCGATGCCATTGATTTGGAAAAAAGAACGAAAATCCCAACTATTTTGAAAAAAGTTATCCAGGAAGAAATTATGCGGGAAAGTCTGGGGGAAGAGTTGAGGGTATTGTATGTGGCGTTGACGCGGGCAAAGGAAAAGTTGATTATAACGGGGGAACTGTCTGATGCCGCTGAGGTGCTCGAACAGCATCAGGCACAAAATCATGGAGAAAAAGGGTCTCCTTTACCTTATTATGTACTGGCAGGTGCGCGCTCCTATCTGGACTGGATTTTGCCTGTTATTCCAAAACTCTCAGGGGAAGTTCCTCTCCAGGTGTATGTGGCGGATTACTGGGATGTGGCTGTGCCGGACTGTGTGGAAGCGCAGACGGAGAGTCTTGCCAGGGATGTGCTGGAGCATTGGAATACGGATGCCATTTATCATCCCCAGCTTCATAGCAAATTAAAGGAGCAGCTGGAGTATTCCTATCCTTATGAAGAGGAGGGAAGGCTGAAGATGAAGTTTACTGTATCCGAATTGAAAAAGCACACTTATTTGTCAGAGGAAGCGGGAGAGGAATTGTATGAGGAGCCAGAGGTAATACCGCTTTTGCCCAGATTTTTGAAGGAAGAAACAAAGTTGACCGGGGCATCCCGTGGAAACGCGTATCATAAACTGTTAGAGCTTCTGGATTTTGCCCGGGAATACAATGAGGAGACACTGGAAGCGGAAACTGTCCGGCTGGAAACTCAGGGAAAGCTCTCGAAAGATATGGCAGAGAGTATATCTGTTCTGGACATACTCAAGTTCTTACATTGCACAGGCGGAAGGCGCATGCATCAGGCCGCACAAAAGAATCTTCTGAGAAAAGAACAGCCTTTTGTGCTTGGGATAGATGCGGCTGAAATTTATCCTGGGGAAGAAAGCACAGAGATAATATTGGTGCAGGGAATCATCGATGCGTATTTCGAGGAAAACGGAGAACTCGTTGTGCTGGATTATAAGACAGACAAAGTGAGATCGGGTCTGGAGCTGAAAGAAAAGTATCATGCCCAGTTGGACTATTATGCAAAGGCACTGGAACAGCTTTTGGGGAAGAAGGTAAAAGAAAAAATTATCTACTCCTTTACTTTGGGAGAGGAGATACAGGTATAGGGGTAGATTCCGGCAAAGTCCGGAGTATAGTTGGCACGGAAAGGAAAAGCAATGCAGTATTTATTTATTATCATAATGGTTATGAATCTCATCACCTTTTTTGTTTACGGAGAAGACAAGAGGAGGGCACGGAAGGGCGGGTGGAGGGTTCCTGAAAAAACCTTGCTCTTCCTGGCACTGCTTGGAGGAGGTGCGGGAGCGCTTTTGGGGATGCATGTGTTTCATCATAAAACGCAGAAAGCACTGTTTAAAATAGGGGTACCCTGCATATTGATTTTCCAGATTATAGTGTTGGGCTGGAGTTTTACAGTACATTAAGATGTATAGTTAATTTGTAAATATATCTGCCCTTCTGAATAGTTACAAGAAATCAATTTTAATAATGTCTATATTTCTTCTGAATCCTGTCGATATAATAAATATAGAGTATGTTCATAAAGCAAAGAAACGCAGACATCTTATTATGTTCAGAGGAGAAAACTATGAAAGAAAAAAACAGAAAAGGATTGTTCGGCTTTTTTCAAAATTCAAGGAACTCCCGCGATACACCGGGAGAACCCTTGGATTCTTCTGCTGTTTCACTTGAAGAAGCCGCCCAAAAAACTGCCGGAGATGAAGCTGTTGATGCAGCAGCCCAGGAAGAATCTTCTCCGGCAGTTGAACCAGTTCCCCCCCTTCCGCCTATTTGGGAGCCATCTGACGACCCGCGCCTTGTCCGAATTAATGAAGACATATTAAATATTGAACGTGATCAGTTTGCATTAAAAGCCCAATCATTGTCGGATGCTTTTAGACGTATGGCTGATGCCCCGCGGGAGGATGATGCGAAAGAGCCTGAGCCAATAGCTGCAAAGCCTCAGATTTATATTTCAAAGAATGGCATGGCTGCCTGGATTTATGTCATCCCCCCTTTTCATGATGGCAAAGATATAAGTGAAGAAGATTTAATATCCTTTCTTTCACAAAACCGTGTGACAACGGGAATTTTAGAAGATGCTCTCAAGTCAATCGCCAGGGAGCATATTTACGACCGGCCCGTTTTGGTTGCCAAAGGGATATTAGCGCGGAATGGAATTGATGGCTCCATCAAGGAGAATTTTGAGCGGATTCTGCATCTTGAGTTTGAAGAGGATGAAAGAGGTTCAGTTGATTACAAGCATCAGAACAACATTCAATCTGTAAAAAAGGACGATGTTATTTGTGAGATTACCCATGCCGTGCCGGGAATCAATGGTACGAATGTAATGGGGAAACCATATCTCTGCGAGAAGAAGGGTTCAGAAGCTGCTGTACCTGCCGGACGTAATACTGTGTTAAATGAAGATGGTACATTGTTGATTTCTCAAAAGACAGGACATGTTACATTTTCAAATGGCAAATTCCAGGTAGAAGCAATCTTGAAAGTTAATGGAGATGTTGACAACACCACGGGAAATCTGAACTATGACGGTGACATTTTTATCAGCGGAGATGTAAGAAACGGTTTTTCAGTGAAAGCCAGCGGAAGTGTTGATATCCGCGGCTCTGTAGAGGGAGCCCGGATTACGGCTGGCGGCCCTATTAGCATTGCACGCGGTATGTCAGGAAATGGGCGGGGGGTACTGACTTCTGATTCTCATATAAAATGCCGGTATTTGGAGCATTGTATTGTAACGGCCAAAGGAAATGTATATGCGGAAAGTATTATTAATTCCAAAGTAGAAAGTGATCAGGATATTGTGGTGACCTCCGGTGTAGGTGCCATCATAGGAGGGTCTCTTTTGGCTGCAAACAACATTAATGCACATCTGATCGGCTCCAAGGTACGAAGGCTTATGACAGAACTGACGATTGCCAATGCCCCCAAAAGTGTGGACGAAATGGAACTTTTAACGAAGGAATTAAAGCAGCTTCATCACAATGTGTCTGAGTTAAAGAAAAATAGTCTCTATCTTGAGACTTCTCACAGAGAAGACAAGGAGCAGATGTTTGAGCAGTTGAAACAGGCAATAGAGTCCCTGGAAAATAGAGAACAGGAAATTAACCAACGTTTAGAGGAATTAAGTACGGATGATAACATTCAGATGGGATTAATCCAATGCCGGCAGCTTCTCCCAGTTGTTCGTATCCGGATAGGCAATGCCAGCCTTTTGGTCAATGAGGAACATTCTTGCGGCACAATCTATAGAAGCAGTGAAGGTGAAATAGTCATTGGAAGTAATTAGGCTCCGAGCGGTAACTTAAGAGAAAAGGAGAGATGTCTTATGAAAAAAAGGGTTATGATTGTTGATGATTCTATCGTGGCACGTAATGAAATCGAAAAGCTGCTGGCAGGAACAGAGTTTAATGTAATCAGCCATTACCGGAGCGGAGAGGAGGCCCTGGAAGCTTATGGGAAAGAAAGGCCTGATATTATAACCATGGATATCATCATGCCGGGAATAGATGGCATCGAAACCTCCAGACAGTTATTGAAACGCTACCCGAAAGCGGGGCTTATTATAATCAGTTCACTGGCTTATGATGAGACAATTGAAATGGTAAAGTCTCTGGGAGATTCAATTCCCTTTGTGTTCAAGCCTATTAAGAAATCTTATTTTATATCAGCTTTGCTGGAAGTATGTGATTCTCGTTTAATATAATATAACAACAAAAAAAAGTGGGGAAACCCACTTTTTTTGTATAATGGAGAACTGCATTTCCATTAAATAAATCCCATCCGGGGGCGCGCTGTGTGTATAAGAAAATGGCTGTTCTTGTAAAAATTTATATAATAATGATTGACAGATTATATTATACGTAATATAATATAGAAAACAAAATAATATTAAAGGAGTGATAATATGGTATTCAACACCGGAGCAGCATTGCTGGATGCAATTGTGCTGGCAGTTGTGTCACGGGATAAGGAAGGCACTTATGGCTACAAGATTACCCAAGATGTACGCAGAGTCATTGATGTATCGGAATCAACCCTGTATCCTGTACTCAGGCGGCTGCAGAAGGATGAATGTCTGGAAGTATATGACAGGCAGTTTGATGGAAGGAACAGGAGATATTATAAGGTGACAGAGAAAGGAATGGCACAGTTGAATCTATATAAAGTAGAATGGAAGAATTATTCCAGAAAGATTCATGAGATATTTGAGGGAGGTGTAGCAGTATGAATCAAAAAGAGTTCATGGAAAGGCTTGAAAAGCTGCTTTCCCGTATTTCAATAGAGGAAAGAGATGAAGCCCTGCAATATTATAAAAATTATTTTGAAGATGCAGGGGAGGAAAATGAAGCACAGGTCATCAGTGAGCTGGGAAGCCCGGAAAAAGTAGCTGCCACAATTATGGAAGAGTTGAAAAGTGGAAGCCGGGAAGAAGGAGAGTTTACTGAAAATGGCTACAGTGATGCCAGATTTGAGAAAAAGGAAAGCCTGGCACGCAGAGAAAGAGCATATAAAAAGGCGGATAATGGATATACTTATTATGATGGAAAACAACAGGAATCCTATGATGAAAATTACAGAGGCAGCATACCTCCAAGAACAAGCCGGGCGCTGAAGATTGTTTTGGTTATTTTAATTGCCCTGGTCGTAATTCCATTTGCCTGGCCACTTCTGATTGGATGTGTGGCACTGGTTATAGGACTTGTATGCGCAGCATTTGGAGTGTTCGCAGGCCTGGTAATTGGTTCCGTGGCCCTGATGGCAGTGGGTCTCGTTATTTTCATTGCGGGACTGACAAAGCTGCTGGCAGCGCTTCCTCTTGCTCTTCTTACCAGTGGCTCCGGATTGATTATCTTTGTATTGGGGTTAATTGCCACTGTAGCAACTGTAAAGCTTTGTATTGTAATGTATCCTGCAATGTTCAGGGGAATTGTAACAATTTGCCGCTGGCCGTTTCACAGAAAGGCGGTGCAGTAAAGTATGAGAACAAGATGGAAAGTTTTTTGGGGTGTATGTGCATGCCTTATAGGCATTGGAATTGTATTTTGTATTGTGGGAGCAGGAATGGGAGCCACCATGTCAGGAATCCGCACGCTATATGGAACAGACTCAATGTATTATAGACTAAACTCGTATGCCTGGGATGATTTCCACTATTATGACAGTGATAATTATGTTCAGGGGGGCGGGGAAGACATATCGAGTTTTACAGATATAGACGAACTTCAAGTAGAAGTGTCTTACCTGGAAGTGGCAGTCAGACAGTACAACGGAGATTCCATTACAGTAGACACGAGTCAGATAAGTTCCAAGTTAAGAAAGAATTTGATTTTTGAGACGGATGAAGATGGCCTGACAATTAAAACGAAGAACAATAGCATGTGGAAACGAGTGGGAAGAAATGATTCCGGTTATCTGGTCATTCAGATTCCCCAGGGAAGCAGTCTGAAAGAAGCTTCTTTTCAGATGGGGGCAGGCAGACTGGAAATAGAAGATATTAAAACAGAAGACCTGGATATAAACGTGGGAGCAGGCCAGGCGGTTGTGAGACAGTTTGAAGCCAGAGAGCTGGATATAAAATGCGGAGCCGGAGAGGCGGCACTGACAGGAACAGTACTGGAAAATGCAAGTGTGGATTGTGGTGTAGGAGACGTAGAGATGGTGCTGAACGCCAGCCAGAAGGACTATGATTATGACCTGAAATGTGGAATTGGTGAACTGGTAGTGGGAGATGACAGCTATGCAGGTCTGGGCAGCACCCGCAATATCGACAATGGTACTGGAAAGGATATGGATATCAATTGTGGTATCGGCCGGGTAGCAGTTTCATTTACAAAGGATATGTAAAAGGTGATTTATAAATAAGAAAAGGAGGAATCATTATGACACCGAAAAAGTTATACCGTTCAAAAAGTAACCGTATGATATGCGGAGTATGTGGAGGAATCGGAGAATATTTTAACATAGATGCAACGCTGGTGCGCCTGCTGTTAGTTCTTTTAGCATGCACAGGCACAGGTATACTGGCATACTTCATAGCTGCAATTATTATACCTGACGAGGCATAAGTTGAGGTTCACTGTAAAAGTGCCGGGGGATTCGAAGAGAAGCGGGATAACCGTTCTCATAGGTCCCCCGGCACTTTATGTTTGTCTTCTTTTCTGTATGTCTCCTGATTTTTCGGTAATACTCTCAGAAAAAAGGAGGGTATATCAAGATGGCAGAAAAAAAATTAAAACCAATTGATTTAAAGAATCTGGAACCTGAGGAAAAGCTAAAATACGAGATTGCAGAGGAACTGGGGCTTTTGGATAAAGTGATGGCAGAGGGATGGCGTTCCCTTTCATCTAAGGAAACGGGAAGAATTGGAGGTCTGATTACAAAAAGAAAGCGAAAGAGTTGAAAAATCCGCTGATTTTTGATACAATTGTACGACTGGGGAGAAGAAGCATAGGTGGTGAAGATGAAAGAAAAGATGAATATCTTTGATGTGGAGATTGATGGTCTCACAGCAAAAGCGGCCATGCAGGCGGTTGTGCAGTACATGGAGAGTGAATCAATCAATACGATTGAGATTGTCACGCTGGATATGCTCATGCAGGGAAAAGATGATCCCGTATGGAAACAGAATACGAAGGAAATTGATATGGTACTTCCGGGAGAGCGGGAGATATTAGAAGCTGCCGAAATACAGGACAGGAACTTATTGCGGGATGTGGCAAATAGGGTTTTTCTCAGAATGTTTCTGCGTTACTTAGGGAGAAACCGGAAGAAGGTCTTTCTGATTGCCCCATCCGAAAAAGAACTGCTCAGTCTGGAACAGGCCATGGAAAAATACAACAGGGGAATCTTCATAGCAGGACATGGTATATTAAATCCTGAAGGTAAGTCAGAAGAGGATGTCATCAACAATGTAAACGGGGTTGAAACAGACTGTATACTTTCTGTACTGCCGTCGCCTCAGCAGGAAGATTTCATTGTCAGGAACAGTGCCCTGCTCAATGCCAGAGTCTGGCTGGGATGCGGGAATGTTCTGGCGGCCAACTATAATGAGGAGAATGGAGGCGGTGTGCGCAGGTTTCTGATGAAAAAGGCATTCCGTTACCGGGTAGAAAAACAGAAGAAGGAGAATTAAGCCATGCGTGGTTATCGGGAAAGACCGGTATATATGAAGTACGTATATATCGTTGTAGGAACAGGTATTGTTTCTTTTGCGATTAAATGTATTTATGAACCAAACAGTTTGGTTGTGGGTGGTTTTTCAGGACTGGCTATTATTATTAAAAGCCTTACGGAAGGAATCATCCCCGGGGGAGTTCCTCTGTGGTTTACGAACATTGCATTGAATTTGCCGGTTTTTCTGGCAGCATTGAAGGTAAAGGGGAAAAACTTCATAGGAAAAACCTTATTTTCCACTATTATGGTCTCTTTCTGGCTGGGTGTTATCCCCTCCGTATCCTTCATAGAAAATAATATCCTGCTGGCGGCTATTTTCGGCGGAGCGCTGCAGGGGGTAGGTATGGGTCTGGTGTTTTTAACGAAAGCGACTACCGGTGGTACGGACATGGTGGGAGCAATCATACAAAATTACCTGCGTCAGTTTTCAGTTGCGAAGATTATGATGGTGATAGATGCCGTCATTGTGATTGCCGGCGGATATGTGTTTGGCATAGAACGCGCGCTCTATGCAATTATTACCATTGTGGTAGTTAACCGGATAGCGGATGCTATCATTGAAGGTATTAAATTCGCAAAAGCTGCCTATATTATTACTGACAAGTACGAAGAGGTGTCGGATGCCATTATGCATAAGGTGGACCGGGGACTGACCGGGATCTATGCAAAGGGCATGTATACCGGGACCGACCGTTATCTGCTCTTCTGTGTTGTCACAAAGAAGGAGCTGGTTCATTTAAAGGAATTGGTTGGAAAGATTGATGAGAATGCGTTCATCATTGTCAGCGATGCCAGGGAGGTCATGGGAGAAGGGTTTTTCCCTGTAGAATAGTCTTTGTGAACTATGTATAAATGTGGAAATATGAATTTTTTGTAAAATATATGAGGAAATGCATAAAAAAATAGTATTTCCTCTTTATTTTTTTGGCTTTATGCATTAATATAGAATTTGTGGATGTGTATTTTTAATTTTTTTGAAAAAGATGTTTGTGAAAAATGCACATGGAAATGAGCTGAGAAGCGGAGGAGATAAAGTATGATTTCAAATCAGATACTGCAAAACACAATTGAGGGTCTGAAAGGCATTTCAAGAATTGATTTCTGTGTCCTGGACACAGAGGGAAAAGCACTTGCAACTACATTTGATGATATGAAAGGTTATGAAAGTGCTGTACTGTCCTTTGTAGAGTCTCCCGCCGACAGCCAGGTAATTCAGGGATACCAGTTTTTTAAAATATTTGATGAGCAGCAGCTGGAGTATGTGCTGCTTGCCGGCGGCGAGAATGAAGAGGTTTACATGGTTGGAAAGATTGCCGCATTCCAGGTTCAGAGCCTTCTGGTAGCGTATAAAGAGAGGTTTGATAAAGATAATTTTATCAAAAATCTTCTGCTGGATAACCTTCTGTTGGTGGATATTTATAACAGAGCCAAGAAATTACATATTGACACAGAGTTAAAACGTGTTATCTTTATTATTGAAACATCTCATGAAAAAGATAGCGTGGCTCTGGACAATGTAAGGACTCTTCTCGGAGGGAAGTCCAAGGACTTTATTACGGCCGTTGATGAGAAGAATATCATTGTAGTCAAAGAACTTTCTGACCGGGACGGCAGTAAAGAACTCGAGAAAATGGCGAGGGACATGCTGGATATACTGAAGTCAGAATGCGGCGAAGAACATGTCCATATTGCATATGGAACTGTGGTAAATGACATTAAAGAAGTTTCCAAGTCTTACAAAGAGGCGAAGCTTGCATTGGATGTAGGTAAAATTTTCTTTGACGAGAAAGATATTGTGGCATACAGTACGCTTGGTATCGGACGTTTGATTTACCAGCTGCCGATTCCACTTTGCAAGATGTTTATTAAGGAGATATTTGAGGGGAAATCTCCGGACGATTTTGATGAGGAGACATTGACGACTATTAACAAATTCTTTGAGAATAGCCTGAATGTATCAGAAACGTCCAGACAGTTATATATTCACAGAAATACTCTGGTATACCGGCTGGATAAGCTGCAGAAGAGCACAGGACTTGATCTGCGTGTCTTTGAAGATGCGATTACTTTCAAGATTGCTCTGATGGTAGTGAAATACATGAAGTATATGGAATCATTAGAATACTAAGGAGTATGAATAATTAGGAGGAGCATATGATTGAACTAAAGAATGTAACGAAGGAGTATTCAAAGAGGAATGCTGCTCTCAACGGTGTATCCGTGAAGATTGAACAGGGAGAATTCGTGTTCATCGTAGGGGACAGCGGTTCAGGAAAATCCACTTTGATTCGTCTGATTATGAAGGAGCTGGAACCGACAGATGGAACCATCATTGTCAACGGCCAGAATCTGAACAGAATGAGACATCGTCATATTGCGAAGTACAGAAGGGGCTTGGGAGTTGTTTTTCAGGACTTCCGTCTTTTAAAAGACAGAAATATTTATGAAAATATTGCTTTTGCACTGCGTGTAACTGAGACACCACTTCGTGTTCTCAAAAAGAAAGTGCCTGCGGCACTTTCCCTTGTGGGATTGGCACAGAAATATAAGTCATTTCCAAAGGAGCTGTCAGGGGGAGAACAGCAGCGTGTTGCAATTGCCAGGGCAATTGTGAATGAGCCTGCCATTTTGCTGGCCGATGAGCCGACTGGTAACCTGGATCCAACGAACTCATGGGAGATCATGAGTCTGTTGAAAGAAGCGAATGAGAGAGGGACAACAGTGCTGGTTGTTACTCACAACCAGGAAATCGTAAATGAGATGAACGAGCGCGTTATAACGATGAAACAAGGCGTTATCGTCAGTGATGAACAAAAAGGTAGGTATTTCGATGAGAATTAGTACATTAGGATACGTAGGAAAACAAGGTATTAAGAATATCGGGAGAAACAAGATGTTTTCGCTTGCGTCTATCGCAACAATGTCAGCTTGTATTTTCCTGTTCGGACTGTTCTTTTCTATCTTGCTGAATTTTCAGTACATAGTGAAGTCCGCAGAAGAAGGCGTGGCAATTACGGTCTTTTTTGATGAGGATGCCACCCAGAGTCAGATTAGTAATATTGGGAGTGAACTCAAGAGCAGAGAGGATGTCTCAGATGTGGTTTTTGTTTCGGCAGATGAGGCGTGGGACAAGTTTAAAGATGATTACTTCGGGGAAAATGCAGAGATGGCGGATGGATTTAAAAATGACAATCCTCTGGCAGGAGCTGACAACTACGAAGTATATATGAAGACGCTGGACAATGACGGGGCAAGCCTGACTGCCAGAAGTAAGTCACTGGCGGCTACACAGCAGGATTTGGTTAAGTTTGCGAAGAGTCTGGACGGAGTCCGCAAAGTGAATAAGTCAGATGTGGTGGCAAATACACTTTCCAGTATAAATGTGCTGGTTGGTTATGTTTCCGTAGCAATTATTGCAATTTTGTTTGCAGTGTCCATCTTCCTGATCAGCAATACGGTTACGATGGGAATTACCGTCCGTAAAGAAGAGATTGCAATTATGAAATATATCGGCGCCAAGGACTTTGTGGTCCGTTCGCCCTTTGTCATAGAAGGGCTGATCATGGGGCTTCTGGGTGCGGTTATACCGTTACTTTTGCTGTATGGGCTTTATGGAAAAGCAGTGGATTATGTATTGACCAAGTTCAAGATTTTGAATAATATTATTAATTTTCTGCCTGTGGCAGAGGTGTATCAGTATCTGCTCCCTGTAGGGCTGCTGCTTGGTGTGGGAATCGGTTTTATCGGAAGTTACTTCACTGTGCGCAAGCATCTGAAAGTATAGGTGGCACTTATGAATAGACGAAAGAAAAGCATTATAAGTGCAGTTTTGATAATGGTTTTGTGTACAGCCCTGAATCTGAATGTAAATGCCACAACGGTTGAAGAAGCGCAGAGAAAGGCAGATGAGCTGGAGTCTAAGAAAAAGTCTGCTGAAGAGGAAAAGAATTCCCTGGCATCACAGTTAAGTACGATTGTCTCGGATATGAATACTATAAAAGAAAAATTAGAAAAAAAGCAGACGGAGATCCAGACGGCAGAAAATGAGCTGGTTGAAGCTAAGGTAGATGAGAACAACCAGTACGAAAGTATGAAGAAGCGTATCCGGTTCATGTATGAGAACGGAAACTCGCAATTCCTTGAAATTTTACTAGATTGTGAGAGCATCAGCGACTTTTTGAATAAAGCAGAGTATTTTTCCCAGATTTCTACATATGATAGAAATATGCTCACCGAGTTCCAGAATGTGGTGAAAGAAGTAGAAGAAAAAGAAGCCACTCTGGAAAAGGAATATGCAGAGCTTTCAGGACTGCAGGATGAACTGATAAAAAAGCAAGATGAAGTACAGTCGTTGCTGGACAGTAAAAAGATTCAGATTGCAGATTTGGAAAATCAGATTGGAGATAATGCAGCCACGCTGGAAAAGCTGGTTAAAGAGGCAGAGGCAGAACGTCAGAAGCAGCTTCAGCAGCAGGCAGCAATGCAAGCAGCACAGCAGCAAGCAGCGAATAATGGGGCGGCTTCCGGTGGCGGAGGCAGTTATAGCGAACCGGATTCTACTCCGGTTGTCAGCGGAAACGGGCAGTTTACGAATCCCTGCCCGGGAGGATACGTATCCAGTACCTTTGGATACAGGGATTTTGATGCATCCTTCCATAAAGGTCTGGATTTGGCGGCAGCAGCAGGTACACCTACATACGCGGCGGCTGGCGGTACAGTCATTACCGCAGGATGGAGTGACAGTGCAGGTAACTGGGTTGTAATCAATCACGGCAATGGCCTGACCACAAAATACATGCACCATTCGGCCCTATGTGTCAGTGAAGGCCAGGTGGTAGCGAAAGGACAGCAGATTGGATATGTGGGAGATACAGGAAATTCTTTTGGAGCACATTTGCATTTCCAGGTAGAGGTCAATGGTACAGCCGTGGACCCACAGGGATATTTATAAATCTGTTACTGTCGGGAAAATAAGGTAAGTCATATCTTATTGAACGTTAATGAGAATAATCTCAAAGGTTGGAACAAATATGAACGATAAAAAAAGTTTTATCCGGGGGGCGCTGTATGGCGCCCTCGTTATGCTACTGCTTACCATTGCAGGTCTGGGATTGTGGGGAGTTGTTTCAAAGAATATTCTGGGAGACGGTGCTGCCGCTGCCCAGGTCACCACACAGCAGAAGACAGATAAAAAATTAAAATCTCTGGGGAGCCTGATAGACCATTATTATCTTTATACGGAGGATATGGATAAACAGGCGCTGCAGGACGGTATTTATGCCGGATATGTCAGTGGTCTCGGGGATCCATACACCGTCTATTATAACGAAGAGCAGACGAAAGAACTGCTTGAGACGACCTCCGGGGAATATTCCGGCATCGGTGCAGGATTGTTGAAAGATAAAGAAACAAATGCGGTAGTTATAGGAAATGTCTATGAAGGTTCCCCGGCTGAAGAAGCTGGCCTGAAGGCAGAAGATATTTTGTATCAGGTAGATGAGCATGTTATCGGGGATGAGGATTTAACCGAGATTGTATCGTGGATCAAAGGTGAAGAGGGAACCGAGGTCACACTGCACGTGTACAGGGGCGAGGATATGAAGCAGATTACCTGCACAGTAACCCGGCGGAATATTGAAGTGCAGACTGTGAATTATGAAATGAAAGAGAACCAGATTGGTTATATTCATATTACAGAGTTTGACCGGGTGACCTACACTCAGTTTAAGACTGCGCTGGCTGACCTTGAGAACCAGGGGATGAAGGGCCTTGTGATTGATTTAAGGTCTAATCCCGGAGGGGATCTGGATACAGTTGTGGATATGCTGGAACTCCTGCTTCCCAAAGGGATGGTGGTATATACAGAGGACAAAAACGGCGGGAGAGAAGAATACAAAAATCAGGAAGACCATGAATTTACAAAACCTTTGACTGTGTTGGTGAATCAGTACAGTGCAAGTGCGGCGGAAATATTTTCCGGTGCCATCCAGGATTATAAGGTGGGTGATATTGTGGGCACGACCACTTATGGCAAGGGAATTGTTCAGCAATTGGTGAGCCTGGGTGATGGAACCTGCCTGAAAGTAACGATTGCAGAGTATTTTCTGCCCAGCGGGAGAAGTATACACAAAAAGGGAGTTTCACCGGATGTAGAAGTGGAATATGAGGCAAATTCTGATGACGAAGAAGCGGATAATCAGTTGGAAAAGGCGCTGGAAGTTATAGGAGAAGAAGTGCAATAAATAGAGCCGGATTGTATAAAAGTGAAATTTTGGCATGGAAACCTTGCAAAAATACCTTGCAAAGAGAAAAATCATGTGCTATGATTGTAACCAGTTTTAACAAAACAAAATGTTAAAAAGATAAAGGCTGTGAACAAGACTCTGATTTTCAGAAACTGACAGGAAGTAGGCGTCACCGACTGAGAGCGCCGGACAGGGGAGAAGATTAAGGGAACACTTGGGAGCTGACAGGTCGAATTTTAGTAGGCCGGTACGTGCTGTGTACGTTACACACATAGAGTGGAGCAAGTGTGCTGAATGACTTGTTCAATGCGGGTGGTACCGCGGATTATGAATGTTGAATCCGTCCCGGGATGCAAATGCATCCCGGGACTTTTTGTATGATAGGAAACATAGTTTTCTATCATACAAAAATCCTCCGGAGGATCGCACTGGGTTGGCAAAGAAGGTGTTGCTATCACAACCCAACCCAGGCGGAGAATCTTGCAAGCAAGATTCTTTCTTGTTTACAGAAACTTTTGTACAGCCTCTGGTTTTTAAGATCCGGGATGCACGGATAAGGAGCAGAAAGGAGAAAAAACATGGAGTATGTAACAGGAGTAAAACAAAAAGACACATTAGAATTAAGTCAGTTATTTGAAGAGGGTGTGGCTGGAAACCGTGTGAAAGTGAATGGTGCAATTCATACTATCCGTGATATGGGGACGGTGGCATTTATCATTCTAAGAAAAAGAGAGGGTCTGGTACAGTGCGTTTTTGAGGAAGGTGTTTCAAAGTTTGACTTGAAAGATTTGAAGGAAGCTGATACAGTCGAAGTAACAGGAATTTTTGCAGCATCAGAAAAAGCACCGGGAGGCGTTGAAATCAGGATTGAAGAAATACAAATTTTGAGTGAGCCGGTAAAGCCCCTGCCTCTTCCCGTTGCAAAATGGAAATTGGATACTTCTCTGGAAGCAAGGCTGAATTATCGTCCCATCTCACTGCGTAATATTAGGGAGAGGGCAAAGTTCAAAATCCAGGAAGGCATTGTCCGGGGCTTTCGGGATTTCTTGTATGAACAGGGTTTTACAGAGATTCATACCCCGAAAATAGGTGCAAAGAGTGCGGAGGGCGGAGCGAATGTGTTCAAACTGGATTATTTTCATAAACCCGCAATCCTGCAGCAGAGTCCTCAATTTTATAAACAGATGATGGTGGGAGTATTTGACCGGGTGTTTGAGACAGCACCAGTTTTCCGGGCGGAGAAGCATAATACAAAACGTCATTTGAATGAATATACAAGTCTTGACTTTGAAATGGGTTACATTGACGGCTTTGAGGATATTATGGCTATGGAAGCCGGACTCCTTCAGTATACAATGAAGATTCTTCAAAAAGATTACGCAAGAGAGCTGAAAATTCTTGGAATCGAACTTCCTAAGGTGGAGGAGATACCTGCTGTCAGATTTGATGAGGTTAAAAAAATGGTATCTGAAAAATATGGACGGAAAATTAAAAATCCATTTGATTTAGAGCCGGAGGAAGAACTGTTAATCAGCCAGTATGCAAAAGAAGAATGGGATGCAGATTTTGTTTTTGTTACCCACTATCCATCAAAAAAGCGTCCATTTTATGCAATGGATGATCCGGAAGATACAACTTATACATTAAGCTTTGACTTATTGTTTCAAGGGATGGAAATTACAACCGGAGGCCAGCGTATCCACGATTATAATAAGTTGATGGAGAAGATGGAAACAAGAGGAATGACAGAAGAGGGCATGGAGCAGTATCTAAGTGCATTCAAGCATGGCATGCCGCCTCACGGAGGTCTGGGAATCGGGCTGGAGAGGCTGACCATGAAGTTAATAGGGGAAGATAACGTGCGGGAGGCAACATTATTCCCAAGAGATTTGAGCAGGCTGGAGCCATAAGAAGCCATACTTATTGAAGGATGAATGTTCAATAAGTATAAATAGTGATTGAGCCATCCGGGCAGAATGAGAGGGACCAATGTTTAAAAAGAGATGTTATTTATGCGGAGGTAAGGTATCGGACGGACGGTGCGTAGACTGTGGATTAAGAGATAAAAAAACTGATAAAAAAACTTACCGTCTGAACTACAGTGCTACGGAAAAAAGAATAAAGAATCGTGCAAGAGTTGAAAGTTTGCAGGACAAAAAGGAAGTGCAGAAGGTTCAAAAGCCTAAAAATGAGGAAAAAGTCAGGGTTTCGCAAGTGAAAACTCCTGTACCTGCCAAGAGAAACAAAAGACGGTTTGGCACCCTGGGTTTTATTATTAGTATCATTCTGGTACTTTTAGGTGCTATTGGCAGTTACACAAAAGAGAAATATGAGACGGTAACAACAGAGTCTGAGGCTTATGTTCCTTACGAATATACGCCACGTGAATTATCGGATGAAGGAGAGATTTTTGAGGCCATACTGGAACCGGGACAATATAAAACCGGTGTTCAAATCCCGGAAGGCAGATATGTAGTTTTTTTGGAAGAGGGAAGGGGAAGTGCATCCGTAGATGACTACGAAAATTCCATCTATATGTGGCAGTCCTTCGGTGATGAGGAAGAATATGACGAAGTTCTGGAATGGGGGGATGTAAGGCTTTATCAGGGCTCCATCTTCGAAGTAACAGGAAATGTGCGTCTTCGTCTCTATACAGAAAATGCTCAAAGTGGGATGATGTCATCCATTGAAAATCCGCTGACAGAAGAGGTTTTACTCAGAAAAGGTGAAACTGTTATTGCAGGTGAAGACTTCCCGGAGGGGGTGTATGATTTTCAGGCCATATCCGATTGGACCAGTATTTCATACCGGATTCCTCTTTATACAGATTATGAGGATGAGGAATCAAACTTTCTGAACCAAACCGGATGGATATCTTCTAATGATCTGGATTCTGTATACCGCTACGTTGTCCTTCCGGCAGGAACAGCCGTATGTGCCCAGGATGCAGACAGTATGCTGATTCCCAGCCAGATGATAGAAACAGAAGATTATGATTCTTATTATGATATTTACAGATATTAATGGAAAGTAATAATAATTAAAGGGTGTGACTCAATGGGGAGTGGCTTTTTTGGTGAAGTGCGCAAAAAAGTTCACCCCTTTTGCATATCACTAAGATAAGAAAGGTGGTTACTATGAAACATAAAATATCAGATGAAACAATTGATTATGTGGGCATTCTTGCCAAGCTGGAATTATCCGCTGAAGAAAAAGAAAAAGCCAAAATAGATATGGAAAAGATGCTCGATTATATTGATACACTGAATGAACTTGATACAGAAGGAATTGAACCTATGTCCCATGTATTTCCGGTAAACAATGTATTCCGGGAAGATATCGTTACAAATGGTGATAAAAAAGAAGAAATTCTGGCAAATGCACCCCTCAGGAAAGAAGACAGATTTGAAGTACCAAAAACGATAGCGTAGGAGGAATTCACATGGATATATTAAGCTTCACAGCCCTTGAGCTGGGAAAAATGATAAAGGAAAAGAGGGCTTCTGTATTAGATGCCGTGAAAGCAGTTATTGAGCGTGCAAAAGCAGTAGAACAGGAGATAAACAGTTACGTAACCCTGGATGAGGAAGGGGCGTTAAAGCAGGCAGAGGAAGTGCAAAGGCTGATAGACAGCGGAACACTCACCGGGCCTTTGGCGGGTGTGCCTGTTGCGGTGAAGGATAACCTGTGCATTGAGGGACAGCTTACCACATGCAGTTCCAAAATTCTGTCCGGATTTAAGCCTATATATACGGCAGAAGCAGTACTGAACCTGAAAAAAGCGGGAGCCGTCATCATTGGGAAAACGAATATGGATGAGTTTGCTATGGGCAGTACCACAGAGACTTCCTATTATGGTCCCACGAAAAATCCCCACAATACGGCTCATGTGCCGGGCGGTTCTTCGGGAGGCTCCTGCGCCGCTGTAGCAGCACAAGAATGTTATTATTCGCTGGGGTCAGATACCGGCGGCTCTATCCGGCAGCCCAGCGCCTTCTGCGGTGTAGTCGGACTGAAGCCCACCTATGGAACTGTTTCCCGCTATGGGCTGATAGCCTATGGCTCTTCTTTGGATCAGATAGGACCTGTGGCAAAAGATGTATCGGACTGTGCGGCAATACTGGAAGCTATTGCTTCCCACGATACGAAAGACAGTACCTCGGTAAAGAGAAAGGACTATGACTTTACCAGCGCTCTTACTGACAATGTGAAAGGACTGAAAATCGGTATCCCAAGAGATTATTTGGGAGAGGGATTAGATGAAGACATCAGGAGGGCAATCAGGAAAGCTGCCGAAGTGCTGGAAGAAAGGGGCGCTGTGGTGGAAGAGTTCGACCTCAGCCTTGTACAGTACGCAATTCCGGCATATTATGTCATAGCTTCTGCAGAGGCCAGTTCGAACCTGGAGCGTTTTGACGGTGTAAAATATGGCTACCGTACACCAGACTACGAAGGGCTTCACAATATGTATAAAAAAACCCGTTCGGAAGGATTTGGAGCGGAGGTGAAGCGGAGAATCATGCTGGGGTCTTTTGTACTAAGTTCCGGTTATTATGATGCATATTACCTGAAAGCACTGCGGACCAAGGCATTGATTAAGCAGGCATTTGACAGGGCATTTGAAAAGTATGATGTCATTCTTGGTCCCGCCGCACCATCTACGGCACCTGAGCTTGGAAAAAGTTTAACTGACCCCATGAAAATGTATTTGGGAGATATTTATACGGTTGCGGTAAATCTGGCAGGGCTGCCCGGTATGTCTGTTCCGGCAGGCAAGGACAGCAAAGGCCTGCCTATTGGAATGCAGCTCATTGGAAACAGTTTTCAGGAGAAAACATTAATCCGCACTGCTTACACCTACGAATGTGCCACGAACAAGCAGTATGTAGTTCCGGCAAATATAGGAGAGGGGGTATAAGGGAATGGCAAGACAATACGAGATGGTTATTGGACTGGAAGTCCATGTAGAGTTAGCAACAAAAACAAAAATTTTCTGCGGGTGCAGTACAGAATTTGGCGGAGCACCCAATACCCACACCTGTCCGGTTTGTACTGGAATGCCTGGTTCCCTCCCGGTGCTGAATAAACAGGTTGTGGAATATGCTATGGCAATTGGACTGGCTGCAAATTGCAACATAACGCAGACGTGTAAGTTTGACCGTAAGAATTATTTTTATCCGGATAATCCTCAGAATTATCAGATATCCCAGCTTTACATGCCCATTGCAAGGGATGGGTATGTGGAGATAGAGAGCGGCGGAGTAAAGAAAAAGGTGCGTATCCACGAGATGCACATGGAAGAAGATGCGGGAAAACTGGTTCATGATGAGTGGGACGATACCACTCTGGTTGATTATAACCGAAGCGGGGTTCCCCTGGTGGAAATTGTGTCAGAGCCGGACATGGGTTCTGCAGAAGAGGTTATCAGCTATCTGGAAAAGCTCCGGATGATCATTCAGTATCTGGGCGCCTCCGATTGCAAACTTCAGGAAGGTTCCATGAGGGCAGACGTGAACCTGTCTGTGCGGGAAGCGGGGAGCGAAACATTAGGAACGAGAACAGAGATGAAAAATCTGAACTCTTTCAAAGCCATAGCAAGAGCAATCGAAGCAGAGCGGGAGCGCCAGATAGAATTGTTGGAGGAAGGAAAACCAGTGATTCAGGAGACAAGACGCTGGGATGATAATAAAGAAAGTTCCTATGCTATGCGCTCCAAAGAAGATGCACAGGATTACAGATATTTTCCAGAACCGGATTTGGTGCCCATTGTCATTAGTGATGAATGGATTACCCAGATAAAATCCAGACAGCCGGAGCTGAGGTCTGAGAAGCTGGAACGTTATAAAAAGGAATTTGATATTCCACAGTATGATGCCGAGATTCTTACAGAATCTAAAAAAATGGCGGATATCTTTGAGGCATCCACTGCAATCTGTGGAAAACCTAAAAAAGTATCCAACTGGCTGATGGTGGAGACGCTCCGCCTTCTCAAAGAGAACAGTATGGAGCCGGAGGATATTCAGTTTTCCCCTGAGAATCTTGCAAAGCTTGTGGATCTGGCGGAAGCAGGAACAATTAACAGTTCTGTGGCAAAAGAAGTCTTTGAAAAAATATTTTCTCAGGATATAGACCCGGAAAAGTATGTAGAGGAAAATGGTTTAAAGACCGTAAACGACGAAAGTGCTCTGAAAGCAGTGATTGAAAAAGTAATAGCAGAAAATCCCAAGTCCGTGGAAGATTACAAAGGCGGGAAGGAAAAGGCCATAGGGTTCCTTGTAGGGCAGTCTATGAAAGCCATGAAAGGAAAAGCAGACCCGGGAATGGTGAATCAGATGCTGAAAGAGGCATTGAAATAATTAAGTGAAAGGTATAAAAAACTGCTGACTATCCCTTCAGTCAGCAGTTTTTCTAGGAGTTCCTTTTCCTGGCGGCTCCAACTGTTTTCTCCTCTGCCAGCAGTGCAGCGCCCAGTGCCCCGGCATATCTGCCATTCTCTACGGAATTCACTTTTTGCCCTACTTTTTTTGACAGTATTTCCGTGAAATATTCATTATGGCTTAAACCACCTGTCAGAATTAAATTTTCGGAAAGTCTTTTTCTCTGGCCTAACTGAGCAACCTTTGCTGCCACGGAATCTACAACTCCGGCTGCAATGTCTTCCCGGCTTCTGCCTTCTCCGATATAGTTGATAACCTCAGATTCTGCAAATACCGTACAAAGAGAACTGATTGGAAGTACCGTTCCTTTTTCTGCCAGTTCAAATAATTCCTGTAAGGTAACTCCAAGCCGGTTTGCCATAATCTCAAGGAATTTACCGGTCCCCGCAGAACACTTGTCATTCATCTGGAAATCCTGCACCGTACCGTTTGACAGTAGAATGACCTTTGTATCCTGTCCTCCTACATCAATAATAGAACAGTCTCCTCCGGCCAGTTCCCGTCCCCCTCGTGCATGGCAGGTGATTTCTGTGATCGTGTAATCTGCAAAATCCACTGCTGCCCGTCCATATCCTGTGGCTACGACCTTTGTTTCGTCTGACAGCACATCAATACCATTTTCCAAAAGCTTTTCCTTTATGATTGTTGTTGCTTCCTTACTGCTCCAGCCCGTAGGGAGCACAAACTGAAAAATATCTTTTCCTCTTGCCACCACCTTGGACGCAGTGGAGCCAATATCAATTCCTACATAATTCAAAATAATTTACCTCATTTAACAATATTTATCCCTGTGAGGATTTACATCCCTTTCAACAGAAGCTATCTTCAGAATTTCAATACCGTGTTCCTTGCTGCACTGATTGATTGTATCAATATCCTCGGCTTCAACCATTAAAGAAATCCCACAGCATTTACTTGCAACTCTGGGGGTAGGGGCGATGGTTGCCCGAACCCCCAGAGCCTTTAATTCTTTGTAAAGCCGCATGCCGTTGTCGTGATTGGGAAATAATACATAATGCTGTATAATCTGCATATGATACTTACCTCTTTACATCATTTTTGCAGTACGCCGCTTAGTTATTTAACATTTCCACAAACGCACTGATTCTTGTGCGAAGCTGCTGCGCATCGCTGTCTGTATAATCTGTTTCTATTCCAAGGACCGGAATACCTGCGTCCTTCATTGCCCGTTCTACAAAATATCCTTCGGTATCATAAAGGTTGCAGAATTTTAGGTTTACATCGATGATGCCATCAACTTTATATTCCTTTGCAAGCCGGAGAATATCATCAATTCTTCCTTCATTTGGAGTAAAACAGGCACAGTTAATCTTCATATATCTCTCTGCCAGTGATTCGATTTGTTCTTCTACAGTCTCTTTCGCCTCGTCCACCTGATTTTCGAAATAGCGGGTTCCTGTACACATTTCTTCACAGACAACGGCAGCACCGCTGGTTTCAATAATATTATGTAATTTCCAGTTCGGAATTGCAAGAGGAGTTCCTGTCAGCATAATTCTTTTTGTGCCATCTGGGACTACACTGACACCATCCTGCACACGCTGTTCCAGTTCATCACACAATTTATTCGTCATTTGTGTGAATCTTGCAGGGTCATCATAAAATGCAATTTGAGAAATGACCAGTGCATCCGTACCGCTGATTGGAAGGTTCTCATTTTTACGGTAATTATATAACCTTTCCAGTGCTTTCCTCTTATTATTAATTAATTGAATGCTTTCTGCAAGTTTTTCCCCAGTTATTTTATTTCCGGTAAACTCCTCAATCACATCCTTGAAGGTCTCAATCTCCTCTGCCCATGCTTTGATATCTTTTGCACGTTTCATCTGCGGAAGATTCATCACATGAACCGGAACATCTTCACTTAATATTTCCCATGCCTTCTTTTTGCCGTCGCAGGTTGTTTCCCCAATATACATGTCTGCGATTCTGAAAAATGGACATGTGCGGTCAAGTCTTGCCCCTACAGATGCCTTGATGAGTGGACATGTATTGGTTGGAAGTACTTTCTCCCCTCCCGGTACCCAGAACTGGGAGCCTCCGCAAAGTCCTGTTGCAATTGCATCTGCTGCAAATATGATTTCATCCGGAACAAATACACAGAATGTACCAAAAACTTTACCGCCTTTTTTCTGGTGCTCAATTAATTCCGCCGGACGGATACCGTGGATATCTGCTACCACCATGTTGTAGTAATCCATACTCTCCGGACGGTTTTCCTGAGATAAAAAAACATCCCCAAATGCCTGAGGGAGAACCTCACACAATTGATCATGAAGCTCCAGATTCATCCCCAATTCATCCCACATTTTCTGATTATCAGCCATCTTTTTTTCCTCCTTAGTGCTTTTTTTCGTGCAATAATCGACAATATTCATCATATCATTTTGGGGCATTAAGAACAATAAAACAGGACAGAACGACTTATCGTTTTTTTGCATGATTGAGGTTATTTATTGATAAAATCTATCAATAACTTTCAGCGCAGTAAATCTTTTAATCCCGATATGCAGAGGTCAATTTCTTCAGCCGTATTACTTGCACTGAAGGAAAATCTTACAGTCCCTTGAGGAAATGTGCCGAGAGATTTATGTGCAAGAGGAGAGCAGTGAAGTCCCACCCTTGTCATAATGCCATACCGCTGTTCCAGTTCAAATGCTGCGATGGCATTATCCAAGGTTAGAAAATCCAGTGACACCACCGCCAGGCGGTTTTGAAGGTCTTGGCGGCCCGCAATACGTACGTTGGGAAGTTCTTTAATACCCTCCAGAAAATGCCGGGTTAAATCCAATTTTTTAGCATGGATATGGGGAAGGCCCAGCTTTTCTATATGTGAGAGTGCTGCATGAAGTCCGATAATGCCGGGAAGGTTCATGGTCCCGCTTTCATACTTGTCTGGAAGATTCTCCGGCATTTCAAAAGAATCTGACTGGCTTCCGGTTCCTCCTGATATATAGGGATTTAACTGTTCTTTTAGTACTTCTGATATCAGAAAACCTCCAATACCCTGAGGGCCAAGAAGTCCCTTATGTCCAGTAAATGCAAGGAAATCAATGCCCCAGGCTTCCATATTAATATCCAATGTACCTGCACTCTGGGCCGTATCCACAGCAAAAAACAGGTGTCTGCGTTTACAAATATCCCCAATCTCCTGAATGGGCGTGATGGTTCCGCATACATTGGAGGCATGGGATACAATCACAGCCTTTGTATGAGGTCTGATCAATGCTTCTAATCCCTCGGGGTTTACGTTCCCCTCTGCATCAGTGGGCGCGGCATCGTAAGTGATTCCCTCCTGTGCCATCTGGTTCAGCGGGCGCATCACTGCGTTATGTTCTATCCCGGTTACAATCACATGATCCCCGGGTTTCAAAAGTCCCTTGATAAAATAATTCAGAGAATAGGTAATCCCCGGAGTAAAAATTACATGTTTAGAATCCGGCATGTGAAAGAGCCTTCCCAACTGCTCCCGTGTATCCAGCACCAAACCTTCCACTGCATAAGCGCCTTCGTAATTTCCTCTGTTGATGTTAAAGGCACCGCCCATCAGAAGTTCCGACATGGCCTCTGCAACTCCCGGAGCTTTCGGCCAGGAAGTACTTCCGTTGTCAAAATATATTCTGTTTTCCATAATCAGCCTCCGTAACTCATTCACTGAACAAATTCTAAGATATCTGCAAAAGGATGTCAACGACAATTGTCCGGTGATTTTTTTTGTTTGCTTTGAATATTCTATAATGAGGATTTTATAAAGTAAGGTAACATATGGGGTATTATATCAACGTAGAGCCAAATGTGTACATTTATGTGGAAGACATCAATCCGTGCGGCAGAAAGACAATACTTTTTCTTCATGGGTGGCCTGGAAACCATAATTTATTTGAATATCAGTATAATCAATTGCCCAGATACGGCTACCGGTGTGTTGGTCTGGATATGCGCGGATTTGGTCTCTCTGCCAGACCCTGGAGAGGATATGACTATAACCGCCTGTCCGATGATGTGCGGGCTGTAGTAGAAGCACTGCAACTGAAAAATTTCATTCTGGGGGGACATTCCACGGGAGGAGCGATCGCTGTACGCTATATGGCAAGACATCAGGCTTTCGGTGTTTCCAAGCTTGCTTTATTTGCAGCCGCGGCACCCAGTTTAATTGAACGTTCTTATTTTCCTTATGGATTACCCAGACAGGAGGTTCTGGATATCATACAAAACACTTACACAGACAGGCCTGATATGCTGAGAGGTTTCGGCAATATGATTTTTCACAATTACGTGACGCCTGCTCTTTCAGACTGGATTTTTGACATGGGGCTTCAGGCTGCCAGCTGGGCCACTGCAGCAATTGCTAGTACCTGGCTGGAGGAAGAGCAGCTCTTTAGGGACTTAAAAACAATTCGTGTTCCCACCCTGATTCTTCATGGCCTGAATGACCTGGTGTGCCTTTATCCTTTGGCAACAGCGCAGAAAGAAAGTATTCCAGATGCAAAACTGATTCCTTTTGAATCCTGCGGACATTTCCTCTTCTATGATCAACAGAAAAAATTTAATAAGGAATTGCTTTGCTTTTTGGAATAATCATAAAGCAGCGCACATAGAATTTTGCTTTATGCCATATTACTTGAACGATTTATGTTCAGGCGGTATGGCATATTCCATGATGTAATCATCCATCACATATCCGTTCCCAATATCTGCAACCTGTGTATCCACAGTTTTAAAACCAAGATGACAGTACACGGCAAGACTGCCATGGTTCTCTTTATTGCAGGTCAGCCAGATAGAAACAAGACCCCGCTCTTTACAGAGCTTTGTTAAGAAATCAAAGGCCTTTGATGCCAGATGACGCCCCCGGAATTCTTTTTTTATGTAAAGTTTGCTCAGGAAGAGTTTTTCGTTTTCAGGGTGAACACCGCAATACCCGCAGAAATTTCCGCTGTCAAAAATCTGATAGTATTCATAACCGTCTTTTAACTGTAATTTCAATGCAGGTACGGACTGAAATTTGTCTATCATATAATTTACCTGGCTGGTTCCAATGATGGGGGTAAAATGCTCGTGCCAGATAGCTTCTGCCAAATGGGCAACCTCATTTATTTGCTGCTCGGTTTCTACTCTAACTGTGTGAAATATATCAGTCATAATAATATGCCTCTTCCTTTGTTATTATTTTTCAGTTCCTGCCGGAACTCTTTACAGATAAAGGTATTATACCTCTGTCCGGCAAAATCATCAAGATTGAACTATGCATGTTCAACTGGATGTGGTACAATATCTGACATACTTGGGTTGATTCTCATCGCGGAGGTTATGGACATGATTTCACTGCATCTCACCAGTGTCAAAGACTATATGGCACATTTATTATTATCAGAAACATTTGATAACTTTCTCTTCATCGAAGGTCAGATTGTCACTTTCAACACTTTTACCATAGACGGTTTTATACAGAAAGCATTTTTTTCGGAAGAGGAAAGCATTCCGGAATATTCTTCCTGGAAAAATCTTAGAGACTATTGCCTGTCACTGATTAAAGGAAGAAAAACACCTTTAAGCTTCAAGTTCGTGTTTAGTCTGGCTCCTGCAAATATAGAACGCCTTATCGAGCAGAATCATCTGGATTTTCAGGCAGACCAGGTACAGGGATTGTATTTGAACATGCGGTACGACGGCAGTAAGCTCCAGTGTGTGACCGGAACTTCACTAAAAACCTTCACCATGGATAAATCTTTGGAACAGGCGTGGGATAAGATGGTGCAGAAATTCTTTACACAGAAAGAAATTGCCTATGAAATGGAAATGTCTTAAATGAATAACCTGGCCCTCTCACAAGAAATACTTTTGTGAGAGGGCCAGACTTCTTTATTTTATAATTTTTATTTTGTCAGAAGCATCATGATTTCATTGCTTCTCTGTACAAATGCTGTCATCTCTGCCGGACTTAACGGTTTATGTGCCAGCATTGCCAGGTCGAACAACTGTCTGCAGATAACCGGTACGCTTTTGCTTCGCTTATGTTCTACGATAAACTGCACCAGTGGATGGTTGGAATTCAGGATTAATGTAGCCTGGCTTCCGAACATACTTGCATCCATTCCCCCCATTCCATACATTTTCATCATTTCTTCCATACGTCTGGACTGCTCTGGGAGAACCGCCATGGAGGCAACGTTATCATCCTTTAATTTTTCAACTTTCACATCCAGTTTATCATTATTTAATTCCTTGCGGAAAATATCAATGAGACTGTCCGCAGTCTTTTTGAAATCTTCCTTTTCTTCCTCTGATACTTCATCTTTCAGGGAATCATGAACCTCTGCATCAATTCTTTGGAACCTTACCTTTGGATTACGCTGCTCCAGATAAGTAATAAAAGAGGTATCAATATTGTGGGTCAGCAGGATTGCATCCTGTCCCTGCTCTTTGAACATATTGATGTATTGGCTTTGCTGCTGTTCATTGGTTACATAGTAGATATTTGTTTTAATTTCTTCTACTTCATTTTCTGCATTGTTTTCAGCAGTATCCTCCGGTTTTTCCTCTTTTGGTGTTACTACTGAACCACCGTTTTTCTCAATACATTCTTCCAATGTCAGGTATTTGTGGTCTAAGTTTTTGAAAAGGATGGAGCCTTTGACTTTCTCACCAAACTTTTCGTCTTTCAGACAGCCAAACTTAATGAATGGACTGATGTCATCCCAATACTTCTCATAGTTTTCTTTATCTGTCTTAAACATCCCATTCAGTTTATCTGCAACCTTTTTAGAAATGTAGTCTGCAACCTTATTTACAAAACCGTCATTTTGCAGTGCACTTCTGGACACATTCAGCGGCAGGTCGGGGCAGTCAATGATTCCCTTTAATACCATCAAAAACTCAGGGATTACCTCTTTGATATTATCTGCGATGAAAACCTGATTGTTATACAGTTTGATTGTTCCATCGATGGAATCATATTCCGTATTAATTTTAGGGAAGTACAAAATCCCCTTGAGGTTGAACGGATAGTCCATATTCAGGTGAATCCAGAACAATGGTTCCTTATAATCCATAAATACCCTGCGGTAGAAATCTAAATATTCTTCCTTGGTACATTCGCTTGGATTCTTTGCCCAAAGGGGATGAATATCACTGATGGAAACCGGACGTTTTACAATCTTTACTTTCTTCTTTGGTTCTTCCGGCTCACCGTCTTCTCCTTCTTTTGGCTCTTCTGTAATATGTTCCACTACTTCATCCGTATCCAGAACCTCTTCTTCATCAATTGTCTCATAAACAGGCTCTGCATTTGCCTTGGAAAGGAAAATCTCAACAGGCATGAAAGAGCAGTACTTCTCCAGCACTTCTTTTGCTCTGTACTCATTCGCAAACTCAAGGCTGTTTTCATTCAGATACAATGTGATTTCGGTACCAACTTCTGTCCTGTTCCCGTCCTGCATTTCATATTCGGTACCGCCTTCGCTTACCCAATGCACAGGGACAGCCCCTTCCTGACAAGACAAGGAATCTATGTGTACCTCGTCTGCAACCATAAATGCAGAATAGAAGCCAAGCCCGAAATGTCCAATCATATCATCTTCACTTGTTTTGTCTTTATATTTCTCGAGGAACTGTGTAGCACCAGAAAATGCAATCTGTGTAATGTATTCCTCTACTTCCTCCGCCGTCATTCCGACACCATTATCAATAAACTTCAGAGTCTTTTCTTCCGGATTTATAATCACTTGGATTTTCGCTTTGTAACCATCCGGTAAATCATATTCCCCCATCATATCCAGCTTTTTCAGCTTTGTAATTGCATCACACCCATTGGATACAAGCTCACGGAAAAAGATATCGTGGTCAGAATATACCCATTTCTTAATAATTGGAAATATATTCTCGCTGTCAATGGATAAATTACCTCTTTTTGTTCCCATGTATAACACTCCTTTTCATTAATAATACCTGTCACGGTGGACATTTTACCGTCTAAAAATTATTCTAATATACTGCTAATGAAAAGTCAACCTAAAAGTTAGCACTCTTTTAACACGAGTGCTAATAAAAGTATGAAAAAAATAAAATATTTATAAACAACTGTATTTGGGAAAGTAATTTTGTTTGAGTTTTTAAGAATACCCAGACAAAAATGCATATAAGGAGAACCTCACTTCCCGTAATTGTTAGAAATGCACAATTGAAGATGTCCATTTTCAGCAATTATGTAATGTTGCAAAAAGTTAGATAATGTTATAATATAACACATATAAAGTAACAAAAACTAAAATTTAAAAGGAGAGATAACATGAAAAAGAGAAACAAATGGTTCGCACTTGCAATTAGTATGTCATTAGTATTTTCTACAGCTGCATTAGCCGGCTGCGGGGCAAAAGAGGAAAAACAAGAGACGGCACCAAAGCAGGAAGATTCAGCCGGCACTGAGAAAGAAGGAAGCGGTAAGAAATTTGCGTACTGCACATCAACGCTGAATAACCCATTTATGACAACGATTGGAGATGCATTGAAAGAAGCGTGTGAAGCAAATGGTGATGAACTGGTAATTTATGATCCTCAATATGACCAGGCGAAGCAGATTTCACAAATTGAAGATGCTATTACACAGGGCGTAGATGGAATTTTCCTGCTGCCTGTGGATTCCGATGGTGTAAAGAATGTACTGCAGACTGCGAAAGACAAAGATATCCCGGTAATTGCTCTTGATAATCCGGTAACAGATGTAGATTTAGTTGCAGCAAATGTGGCATCTGATAATTTTAATGCAGGCCATATTGTAGGTGAGGCAATGATAAAAGATTTCCCGGATGGCGCAAAGATAGCAGTCATTGATTCCCCTACTATGGTAGCTTGCGTAGACAGGTTCGACGGCTTTAAAGCAGCACTTGAAGAAGCCGGCATGACCGACAAATTTGAGATATGTGCCCAGCAGGACGCTCAGGCATCTTTGGAAAAGGCAATGCCGATAGCTGATAATATGATTCAGGCAAATCCGGACATTGAAGCGTTTTACGGAATTAATGATCCTACTGCCCTTGGAATTATTGCAGCTTTACAGGCGGCGGATAAATTAGAGGGTATTAAAATTTATGGGGTTGATGGTTCACCGGACGGAAAATCAGCGATTGAAAATGGAACATTACAAGTAACTGCAGCACAGTCACCGGTCGGTATTGCTCAGACTTCATATGATAATATGCTCAAGGTTTTGGACGGAGGAACCATTGAGAAGGATATTAAAGTTGAGACATTTAAAATTGATAAAGATAATGTTAGTGAATATGGAGTGGATGGATGGCAGTAAATTAATATATTTCTAATTCTACATAACAAGTGAAATGTTGAGTGGAGGGCAGCCCCCTCCATTCTTTTTCAAAAGGAAGCGAGGAAAAACGTGCGTAATTATGTTTTAGAAATGAAAGGTATAGAGAAAAAATTTGCAAACGTATATGCACTGGAAGGGGTTCATCTGCAGCTGGAAAAGGGAGAGGTGCATGCGCTTCTCGGAGAAAATGGAGCAGGTAAGTCCACATTAATTAAGGTATTAGGCGGGATATATAAGGCAGATGCAGGGCAGATTATGATAGATGGAAAAGAGGTTACGATTCAGTCTGTCAAAGATGCACAGGCTTATGGAATCAATATTGTACATCAGGAAATTGTACTTGTTCCCCATATTAGTGTTGCGGAAAACATTTTTCTCGGAAGAGAGCCTGTGACCAAAGCGGGACTTAAGGATAAGCGGAAGATGTTTAGGGAAGCCGGAGAACTGGTAAAACAATTAGGCCTGGATATTGATGTAAAAAGAGATGTCTATCATCTTACCATTGCACAGCAGCAGTTAGTGGAAATTGTTAAGGCGGTATCTTTTAACTCAAAAATTATTGTAATGGACGAACCAACATCCTCTCTTGCAGAACGGGAAGTGGAGTATTTATTTGAGGTCATCAACAAATTAAAACAACAGGGAGTAAGTATCATTTATATTTCTCACAAGCTAAATGAGTTGTTTACGATTACAGACCGGATTACCGTTTTGAGAGATGGGAAATATGTAGATACGAAAGAAACGAAATCTACCACAATAGATGAGCTGATTAAAATGATGGTGGGCCGGAATCTTACAGAATATTATTCCAGAGGTGAACATTCTATTGGCGGGGTTGCTTTTGAGGTAAAAGAACTGGCACAAAAAGGAGTGTTTGACAATGTATCCTTTCATATTAAGAGGGGAGAAATTGTAGGATTTGCAGGACTGGTGGGAGCCGGAAGAAGTGAAATTATGCAGGCTATATTCGGAGTATCGTCAATTGATTCCGGCGAGATATTTATTGACGGGAAAAAGGTAAAGTTTAAAAATGTCCAGGATGCCATTATGCACGGAATAGCCTTGATACCGGAAGATAGAAAGAAGCAGGGCCTTGTTCTGAAAAATACAGTTGGATACAATATCACCTTGACGGTACAGGACCAGTATAAGAAATTTGTTCATATTAACCGGAAAAAACGGGATGGAATTATTGACAGATACATTAAAGCTTTTTCCATAAAGACACCGTCACCGGAGCAGCTGGTAAATAACCTGTCAGGCGGGAATCAGCAGAAAATCGTGTTGTCTAAATGGCTGGCCACAAATCCAAAAGTGCTAATTCTGGATGAGCCGACAAGAGGCGTTGATGTCGGAGCAAAATCAGAGATTTATACAATTATTGACCAGTTGGCGCAGGATGGAATGGCAGTGATTTTAATTTCTTCGGAATTACAGGAAATCATTAATATGTGTGACCGGATTTATGTAGTGTCTCAGGGGCAGGTTACCGGTGAACTGCAGCGGGAAGAGTTCGATCAGGAGAAAATTATGTATCATGCAACAGGAGGAAAATAAGGAATGTCTAAAGAAAATCGTGTTAAAATAGCTGAAAGAACAAATAATCCGGTTTTGAAATTTTTCAGTGAAAATCTTGGTATTATAGCTGCATTGATTGTAATCTCTGTTATTGTAGCTATTATGTCCCCTGTTTTTTTAAGCGTGGATAATGCGTTAAGTGTAGGAAGGCAGATATCCACAAATGCTGTCTTAACGTTGGGTATGGCAATGGTGATTATTACAGGTGGTATTGACCTTTCAGTTGGTGCAGTTGTAGCCCTGACAGGTACTCTGTGCGTTGGTTTTATCAACCAGGGAATGCCGGTGCCTGTTTCAGTTATACTCTGTGTGGGGATTGGCGTGCTTGTTGGATTTCTGAATGGAGTGATTATTGCAAAAACAGGGATGGCCCCATTTATCGTAACCATGTCGACTATGAATATTGGCCGGGGAATTGCATATTTGTACAGCGGCGGTCTTCCCCTGCGCTGTACCCGGGACGATTTTGCCGTACTGGGAACCGGATATTTGGGACCTGTCCCACTGCCCATTATATATCTGGCTGCTCTGATACTTATTGTATGGATGCTTTTATCAAGAGCAAAATTTGGTACATATGTATATGCTTTGGGCGGGAACCGTGAGGCAGCAAAGTTTTCCGGAATTCCAACGGTAAAAATTGAGATAATTGTGTATACCCTATCCGGGTTTCTGTCAGGATTTGCAGGGGTGGTTCTGGCCGCAAGGATGTTTTCAGGACAGCCATCTGTACAGCAGGGAGCAGAAATGGATGCCATCGCAGCCTGCGTACTGGGAGGCGTATCTATGACCGGAGGAATGGGAAAAGTAGGCGGTACCATGATTGGCGCACTGATTATTGGAGTCATCAGCAATGGTTTGAATCTGCTGAATGTAAATTCCTTTGTATCTAATATTGTGAAGGGAATTATTGTGTTAATCGCAGTTTATATTGATATTATTAAAAAGAAAAAAATGTTGAAAGGATAGAGGACAACTATGTCAGTTGCAGGATTGGATATTGGCACCAGCGAATGTAAAATTGTAGTTTACGATTTAGAAGGAAATGTGAAATCGGCTTGCAGCCATGCTTATAAAGAAGAAGGGGCTGACGGTTATAGAGAAATAGACCCTGCAACGGTTCTTTCAGGGGTGAAAGCGTGTATAAAGAATGTTTCCAAACAACTGGACGAGCCTATTGAGGCATTGGCTGTAGGTGCGCTGGGGGAGTCGGTTGTCTGCGTTGACAGGAATGGAAAGGTTCTTGGAAAATCCATGGTGACCGGTGATAAGCGGGGGATTCCAGAAGTAGAAGAGATCCTGCAAAAAGTCAGCAGGGAAGAAATTATGGCAATAACAGGAATCCCTGCAAGTGAGATGTATTCATTACCTAAGCTTCTGTGGATGAACAAGCATACTGATACACTTAGGAAAGCCAGATATATTTTTACCTACGAGGATTATATCGGGTACTATCTTACCGGAAACAGAAAAATCAGCTACTCATCGGCATCCCGTACAATGGCTCTTGATATTGAAAAGAAAGTATGGTCCTCCAAATTATTGGAGATAGCAGGGATATCAGAAAAACAGATGTCTCTTCCGGTCAGTGCAGGGACGGTTGTGGGAAGAGTACTTCCTGAGATTGCAGAGGAATTGGGGCTGTCTGCCGGGATGCAGGTTGTTGCAGGAGGGCATGACCAGGAATGTGCGGCACTGGGGGCAGGAGTGGTTACACCAGGAATCGGAGAGGACGGACATGGCACTTGCGAGGTACTGAATCTAATGCTGAATGAGCCTTTAAGAACTAGCTCTATGATGGAAACAGATCTGGCCTGTATACCGGGAATGATACCAGGGACCTATATGACAAATCTGGAAATTACCACATGTGGAATACTAATGAATTGGAGCCGGGATTGCATCTTTGAAGGCATTTATAGAAGATGCAGGGAGAAAGGTGAGGATTTTTTTGCATATATGGACGGGAAAACTACAGGGCTGAAAACCGAGCTTTTGGTATTACCACAGTTCGGCTCGTCAGGCCATCCGGATATTAATTACGATATCAAAGGGATGGTATGGGGGTTGACTATTCACACAAAGCCAGAAGAAATATATCTGGCGGTGAAGGAATCTCTGGCCTTTCAAATGAAGATGGCTTATGAATATGCGGGTTTCTTAAATGTAGATGTGGAGCAGATTGCAATAACAGGCGGCGGGGCGGTTTCCGAACTTACTATGCAAATCCGCGCGGATGTATTTGGGGTGAAAACAGTTTCATTGAAAAATAAAGAGGCTGGAACGCTGGGATGTATGATTGCCGCTGCAGCGGCAATGGGGCATTATTCCAGTTTTGAAGAGGGAGTAAAACGTGTGGTAAAGATTTTACAGACCTACTGCCCCAGAGAGGAATGGAAGGAATACTACCAGTCAAAATATGAAAGATATAAAAGGCTGTATGATAAAATGCATGATTTTATATAGGAGAAATGAAAATAAAACAGTTATATTTGGAGAGGTGCAATGGAATATTATTTGGGTATAGATATTGGAACTTCGACAGCAAAGATAATAGTCATTAATGAAGAGGGAATAATGGTGAATTGCTGTGAACAGGAATACCAATATTCTCAGCCAAAACCCGGCTGGAAGGAAATATGGCCGGAGGTATGGATAAAGGCTGTAAAAGCAGGTATAGCAGAACTGCTCTCAGGTATTGAGCGAAGCCACGTTAGAGCTATCGGAGTATCAGGACAAATGCATACCACAGTATTTTTGGATCATTCAGGAATTCCCATACGGCCGGCTATCATGTGGAATGATGTCCGGACAAAGGAATATTTCCCGGAACTTAAAACAGCTTTGGTGCAGGAAGATACAAGAGCAATTTCTAAGATAATTTCTACAGGAAGTCCGGCGGCGAATCTTCTTTGGTTGAAAGAACATGAAGAAGACACATTTAAAAAGCTTGGGAAGTTTTTGATCGGTCCTGACTATCTGGTGTACTACTTAACGGGGTGTTACAGTACGGATTACTGTCAGGCGTCCACATCTTCTTTATATGATACAGACAGCCGCTCCTGGTCCCGAACAATGATGAAGCTAATCGGACTCTCAGAGGAAATGTATCCGCCGATTAAAGGAAGTCAGGAAGTAGTCGGAAATCTTCGAATGGAAATACAAGAAGAACTTGGGCTTCCGCCGGATGTAAAAGTGATTGCCGGAACGGGGGACAATTGTGCCGCGGCTATTTCTACAGGGAGTTTGCAGCATGGTTATCCGGTACTGTCAATCGGTACTTCTGGAGTTTTAATCCTTCCAAGAGGCAAGGCAAAAGTGGATTCAAAGGGGAAGGAAATCCTGTTTTCCTTAGATGGAAAAGATATGGTTTGTATGACTCAGGGGGTGGTGCAATCTGCCGGAGGGAGCTACGAATGGTATGTAAGGAAGATTCTCGGTATAAACGACTTTAACAGCCTGATGACAGATGTGGATGTTTTGGAACTGGGAAATAAGCAGCTCTTGTTTTATCCTCATCTGACTGGGGACAAGACCATTTATGCAGATTCCTCCCTGCGGGGTGCCTTTATCGGACTAGAGATGAATGATTTAAAGGAAGATTTGGCGGTTGCGGTTATGGAAGGGGTTTGTTTTGCTGTAAAGCAATTAATTCAGGAAATGGGGCTGCCCTCAGACACTCTGGAAGAGCTGATGGTGACTGGAGGAGGAGCTAATAGTAAGGTTTGGATGCAGATTATGGCGGATGTGTTGAATGTGCGGATCGTTCAGTTGGATGAGAACGAAGGGGTTTCTTACGGAGCTGCTGTTTTGGCTAAAAATGCTCTAAAAGAAGACCATGAGATAAACCCCGGAACAGGAACAGAGGTCAGCACCCGGAATCATTTTGAGCCAAGGCTGCTTAACGCAGAACGATACCGGCGCAAATATGAACAGTATTTGAGGATACATAATGCCATTCAAAAGATCTTTTGATGGCCGGATTTTAATCATGAACACAAGACTGCAATCTGGTTTGTTTTATGATATGATATACATAAAATAAATGATAAAGTGGGGTATGTATAATGCTGAAGGATAAAAGAAGGCAACAAATTCTGGAATTGTTAAAGCGTGATGGCCAGGTAGAGATTAGTGTCCTGAGGAAGATGTTTGATGTAACAGAAATGACGATCAGGCGGGATTTGGACAATTTGGCTGCTACTTATGATATAGTGCGTACCCATGGCGGGGCAATGCTTTCAGATATCCGGCAGAGTATAGAACTCCCTTATGAGCGGAGAATTGAGTCCCAGGGGGACGAGAAGAAACGAATCGCAATGAAAGCATTATCCTTGATTAAACATAGACAGACGTTGTTCTTTGACTCTGGTTCAACAACTTATTACATGGCTCAGAATATTGGAAATGATAAGAGAAACACTATTTTAACTACAGGGGTAAATCTTGCACCGGAATTGCTGAACCGCCAGAATGTATCTGTAATTATGATCGGCGGGGATTTACGGAGAAATACAATTTCCAGCTGCGGGCCTCTGGCGGAAGAACAACTGAACAAATTCAGGGTAGATATTGCATTTTTGGGTGCAAATGGAGTTGGTGATGATGGATATGTATATATTGGAAATTCAACGGAACTTGGAATAAAGAATACTGTAATGAATATCGCAAAGGAGAATTATTTGTTAGTAGACTCAAGTAAATTTGGATGTTCACAATTTCTCCATTATGCAAAATTAAGTGATTTTGATGGGGTGATATCAGACCCGGGACTTTCAGAAGATATCATGAAGAAAATGAAAAAAATGGGTGCGAATATCATTATCGCCTAGCATTAGGGAGATAAAGGATATCCTTCGGAACTTTGCGGTTAAAAATGAAAATTAACAGGTTTTGGAGGAAATATAAAAATGAAAATTGTAAATGGATATGATTTAATGGAATATGGGAAAAGGCATAAGTATTTACTGCCCGCATTTAATACTACGAATTTGGAAATGACCTGTGCCATTGCCAAAGGACTTAATAAAGTAAAGCTGCCCGGCTACATACAGATATCATCGAATAATCTGAGGTTATCCAGTCCGGAAACGATTGTTGCAATAACGAAAGATGCAATCAAGAACTCGGATGTGCCGGTTGCACTGCATCTGGACCATGGTAAATCTTATGAAGATGTAAAAAAATGTGTGGATGCAGGGTTTACATCTATTATGATTGATGCGTCTCATCTTTCCTATGAAGAGAATATTGAAGCAACAAAAAAAGTAGTGGATTACTGTCATTTTTACGGCATACCAGTGGAAGCAGAACTTGGCGCTTTAAAAGGAAAAGAAGAAGACATCGTGAATGAAGCAGATTGTAAAACGGATCCGGAGCTTGTACATGATTTTGTGACCCGGACAGGCTGTGATCTTCTTGCAGTTTCTATTGGTAATGTACATGGACTTGACATTGAACCGAGAATTGACGTTCCTTTGCTAAAAAAACTGGCACCACTTAGCCCGGTACCATTGGTTATGCATGGAGGGTCCGGTATTCCCTTCGAGATTATCCGCGAAATAAAGCAGCATGGTATGCTGAAGGTGAATTATGGCTCTGACTTACGAAAGGCATTTGTTGCCACATTTGGAGAAGCCTATGTTCAAAACAATGGCATTGCAAGTGTGATAGAACATAGCCTGGATGCAGTAGAAAATGTAAGTAAAACGGTACAGTATATTACCAGTACGATTAATCAATAGGCTATTGATGCCTGTCCTGCGGCAACAGGGCAGGCATTTTCAGTGTTAAATTGAAGCAAGCTGAATCCCCCTGGAAGATTGACTTTTATGGATAAAAAAAGTATTATAAGGTATACCTTCCTGAACATTAGCAGTTCAAGAAGTATACCTTATTGTAGATTACTAGTTAAGGAAGTTATACATACAGCAATTTGTTTCGGATACAGAGATATAAATAAAAAGGATTGCAAAAACGGATGATGAAAAAAAGAAAACGAAGACTAATCATATATTGTTGTGCCGCAATTATTATACTTCTTGCAGGTATTTTAATGGCAGAAGTTGTGAGTGCCCTGACGAGCAAAAAAGTGGATACATCCGAGGGAGTGAAGATTCTGAAAGAAGCTGAATCTGCGGACATAAAGAAGATTGAAGAGAAGATGGAAAAGCTGGCGGAAAAGGCGCAGGAAGAGCAGAAGAATGCTAAGACAGATACAAGCAGGAATTACAAAGCCATATTTGCAGATTCTGTGGTGATGGGAGATTCAATATCAGAGGCGTTTATAAAATATGATCTTCTTAATGCGTCCAGCGTTGTGGCAAAGATAGGAGCAGAGCTTGACAGTCTGGATGAACAGGTGGCAAGTGTGAAGCAAATCAATCCACAAGTGATTTTTCTGGCTTATGGTACAGGCGATATTGCTGCCACAGACGGAGATGTGGACTTGTTTGCTAAGAAATATGATGCTTTAATCCAGGAAATTCAGAAAGAGCTCCCTGATACAAAGATTTTTGTGAATTCTATTTTCCCGGTACAGGAGCAGAAGATAGAAAAAGAACCTGTTTATGAAAAATTAGAGGATTATAATGAGGCGCTGCGCACCTTGTGCGACAAAAAGCAGATTGCCTTTATTGATAATACGGAATTGGTGTCAGACCGTTATTATGAAGAGGATGGTGTGCATTTTCAAGCAGCATTCTATCCACACTGGATGGATCGGATGGCGGAGGTGGCGTCTTTATGATGGATAGAAATTCTGGTATAAATGATTCCGGTGCAGGCAGTGATCCCAGAGGCGGTTACTACAGAAGGCCGGCCGGAAGGACAAGAAAGCCGGGGCTTGCGGAGGTTTTGAAGTATTTTGTTTTAGCAGCCATGATTGCTTACATTTCTTTTCTTATGGTATTTACCAGCGGAAGTACAAAACCCTTTGAGGAGATTGAGAAAGCGGTGGAGGCTTCGGTGGATATGAAGAATATGAAGAAAGCAGATGTACAGGGGCTGAAGCGATATTATGGACTGAACAGTGCAGATTATGACGGCGTGATGCTGTACATTTCAGAAAGCAGCATATCTACGGAAGAGATACTTTTGATTAAGGTAAAAGATGACGGACAGATGCAGCAGGTAAAAGAAGCTGCCGAGGAGAGAATTGAGAGCAGGAAAAACGATTTTGAAGGTTATGCCCCTGAACAGGCGCAGCTGCTTAGTCAGGCACAGGTTTCTGTCCGCGGGAAGTATCTGTTCGTGGCTGTAGCTCCCAAGGCAGAAAGTTATAAAGATGCTTTTATGAGAAGTCTATAAAATATGGTATCTGTTCAAAACCATGAACAGTTACAAAATATGTTACAGTGAGAGGAAGCTAAAAGATGTTATTTAGCAGTGTCACATTTTTGTTTATATTTCTGCCGGTTACATTGGCGTTGTACTATATTGTTCCGGTAAGGTTCCGCAATATTGTTATGCTGGCAGCCAGTTTGATTTTTTATGCGTGGGGAGAGCCGCTTTATGTTGTATTAATGCTTCTTTTTATTCTTTTGAATTATATCTGCGGACTTGATATCGGATCGAAGCGGGAGAATCCCCGCAAGGCGAGAAGAAGCCTTATTTTTGCTGTGGCAGCAAATGTATGCCTGCTGGGATTTTTTAAATATTATGGTTTTCTTTTAGACAGCCTGAATGCGGTTCTTCCCGGGGATATTCCATACAGGGAACTTCCGCTGCCCATTGGAATCTCATTTTATATGTTTCAGGCTATATCCTATATCATTGATGTCTATAGAAAACAGGTAAAGCCCCAGGAGAATCTTCTGCATCTCGCATTATACATTTCTATGTTTCCTCAGTTAATAGCTGGTCCCATTGTGCGGTATATTGATATTGAAGGCCAATTGAAGGGCCGGAAGGTGTCTATGCGCAAGTTTGGACAGGGGGCTGAATACTTTATAATTGGCCTGGGGAAAAAGGTGATATTGGCAGGTTTGGCAGGACAGGTTTTTGACCGGATATCGGGACTGCAGATGGGGAGTTTTTCAGTTCTCACCGCATGGGTTGGCTGTATTTCCTATGCTTTTCGTATTTATTTTGATTTCAGCGGCTATTCAGATATGGCAATTGGTCTGGGGAAGATGTTTGGATTTGAGCTTGGAAAAAACTTTGACTATCCCTACATATCCACCAGTATCACTGAATTTTGGAGAAGATGGTTTATTTCTTTAAGTACCTGGTTCAAAGAATATGTTTATATTCCGCTGGGCGGAAGCCGCCGCGGACAATCAAGGCAGATGCTGAATATTTTGATTATGTGGGCGCTGATCGGGCTTTGGTACGGTGCTTCCTGGAATTTTTTGGTTTGGGGATTGTATTACGGAATTCTGCTTATATTGGAGAGATTCATATGGGGGAGGGCTCTGGAGCGTATTCCGGCAGCAGTGAGACATATTTATACAATGATACTTGTTTTGATTGGGTGGGTATTCTTTTTCAGTCCGAATCTCAGCTATGCCCGGGATTATCTTGGAGCAATGTTTGGTCCGGGAGCCAGTGCATTTGCTGATAAACAGGCAATCTTTTATGTTGCAACACACTGGCTTTTGTATCTGGCCGCCGTACTGGGGTCTTCCTGTGCAGGGTACAGGATAATCCGGCGTATTGCCGGTGGTTTTGATAATATTCGGGCAAGAAAGGCTGCAGCGGCAGTTGTATATACTGGGATATTTCTAATTTCCATTGCCTATCTGGTAACAGAACCCTTTCATCCGTTTTTATACTTTAGATATTAGGTGGAGATATGAGAAAGATTAGAAAAAAGCGGTGGGTAGAAAGTTTTATTGGTAAGGTTTTTATCATCTTCCTGCTGGTATTTACTATAGGGAACCTTTTGGCTCCGAATCAGAAAAAATCTGAAGAAGAAAACCGAATGCTTGCTCTTAAGCCGAAACTTAGATTCAGCAGCTTGATATCCGGAAGTTATATGCAGCAATTCGAAAGGTATCAGTCCGACCAGTTTCTGGGAAGAAGTGGCTGGAGGAAGCTGAAGGTGACCCTGAACCGTCTGGGAGGAAGCCGGGAGGAGAACGGCGTATTCATCGGGAAAAAGGGACAGCTTCTGGAAGATATTGCAGTTCCTGACCGTGAGGCGCTGGAAAGCAGCGTGACAGCAATGAAAGAATTTGCCGGAAAGTATTCTGATATTCCTGTCAGTGTTCTTTTAGTGCCCGATGCGGCTAATGTAATCCGCGGAAGTCTTCCTTCATTGGCGGAAGTGGCGGATCAGAATCTGAGTATCACGCAGCTTAAAAAAGAGCTGGGAGATTCTGTGCAATGGATAGATGGGGTTCAGGTGCTGAATGAGCATAAAAATGAGAGGATATACTATAAGACAGATCCTCACTGGACATCACTGGGAGCGTTTTATGTTTTTGAGGAAGCAGCCGGCACCCTTGGGATTACAACGGATTTTTCCAGTGGCTATGCATCCTATCCAATCACAACAGATTTTAATGGGGCATTGGCTTCAAGAAGCGGATGTGAGATGAATGTAAAAGAGGAAATTTCTATTTATGTCCCAAAGGACACAGACAATGATGTTGTTGTCAACTATGTAGATGAGCAGAAAAAGACTACTTCCCTGTACGACTTGGAAATGCTTCACACCCGGGACAAGTATGGTGTCTTTCTCAGTGGAAATACCTCTGTGGTTGATATTAAGACAATGGCAGAGAGCCGGAAAAAACTGTTGATAGTGAGAGATTCTTATGCCAATTGTTTTGTACCTTTTCTGACACCTTATTTTCAGGAAATTGTTCTGGTTGATCCAAGGTATTATTCAGGAACGGTTCAGGACATCATGGAGACATATCAGATTACGGATGTTTTGTTTTTATATAGTGGCAACTCGTTTTTTCAAGATAATAATATAAATGGAGTATTGAGCAGTGAGTAATCGTATAAAACGGGAATTTGAGCAAAAAAAGGAGCCTGTCAGGCTGAATAAGTTTTTAAGTGAATCAGGGATATGCTCCCGGCGGGAAGCTGACCGCCTGATTGAAAGCGGAAAAGTGACAGTTGACGGCAGACAGGCTATGACAGGGATGAGAGTATCTCCGGGACAGGTCGTGAAAGTAGGGAACAAACGCGTGTCCCGGGGTGATGAAATGGTGGTGCTGGCAGTAAATAAGCCTGCCGGAATTGTCTGTACGGAGGAACGAAGGGAACGTAACAGTATTGTACGTTTTTTAAACTATCCCATCAGAGTTACTTATGCAGGCCGCCTGGATAAAGATTCCAGGGGGCTGCTTCTTATGACGAATAATGGGGATATCATCAATAAAATGATGCGTGCAAGGAACCAGCATGAAAAAGAGTATAAAGTGACGGTTGATAAAGCGATAACACCAGATTTTCTGGAGAAAATGTCTTCAGGGGTTCCGATACTGGACACAGTAACAAGACCTTGCGATGTGAAGAAGCTTGGAAAATATACTTTTTCTATTATATTAACCCAGGGGCTGAACCGGCAGATACGCAGAATGTGTGAGGCACTGGGATATCAGGTAAAAGATTTGGTTAGAACTAGAATTATGAATATCGAATTGGGAAGAATAAAAGAAGGGGAATACAGAAAACTGACAGACAGGGAACTGGACGGCCTCTATGAACAAATCAAGGACAGGCAGGGGAGTATATATGGCAGATAAGAAAAAAAGAATGCAGGAGCTGGTGGAACTCCTGAACCGTGCACGCCGCGCTTACGAGCAGGAAGACACGGAGATTATGAGTAATTACGAATATGATAAATTATATGATGAACTTTTGGGACTGGAACAGGAATTGGGAACAACTCTTGCCTCCAGTCCTACCATTCATGTGGGGTATGAGGTGCTAAGCGAGCTGCCTAAAGAGCGTCATGAGCGTCCTATGCTTTCCCTGGATAAAACGAAAGATGTGGAGCGGCTCAAAGAATTTCTTGGGAGGCAGAAGGCGGTAATCTCCTGGAAGCTGGATGGACTTACAATTGTACTGACTTACAGGGAAGGAAAACTGCAAAAGGCAGTCACCAGAGGAAGCGGTGAAGTAGGAGAGGTCATCACAAATAATGCCAGAGTATTCAAAAATCTGCCGTTTCATATACCATACAAGGGGGAGCTGGTTCTGAGGGGCGAGGCCGTTATTGGATATCAGGATTTTAAAAAGATTAACGAAGAAATAGAAGATGTGGATGCAAAGTATAAGAATCCACGAAACCTGTGCAGCGGTTCTGTGCGTCAGTTAAACAATGAAGTCACAGCGAAAAGGAATGTCCGTTTTTTTGCCTTTACGCTGGTAAACGGACCTGGAATTGACTTTCACAATTCCAGATATGAGCAGTTGGAATGGCTGGAAGAGCAGGGTTTTGAAGTGGTGGAACATCATCTTGCAACCATAGAAAATATAGAAGAAGAAGTCGCATGGTTTGCCGGGAAAATTACAGAAAATGATTTTCCGTCAGACGGGCTGGTTCTGGTTTATGATGATATTGCCTATGGACAATCTCTGGGAAGCACATCAAAATTTCCAAGGGATTCCTTTGCCTACAAATGGGCGGATGAAATAAAAGAAACAAAGCTCCTGAAAATCGAGTGGAGCCCGTCACGTACCGGCCTGATTAATCCCATAGCGGTTTTTGAGCCTGTTGAGCTGGAAGGGACAACGGTCAGTCGTGCCAGTGTTCATAATATTAGTATTATGGAGGACCTGGAGTTGGGAGTGGGTGATGAAATCCGGGTTTACAAAGCAAACATGATTATTCCTCAGATTGCGGAAAACCTGACCCGCAGCGGAGTGCAGGATATTCCCTGCTCTTGTCCGGTATGCGGAGGTGATACGAGAATTTCTATGGAAAATAATACGAAAACCCTATATTGTGCAAATCCAGGGTGCCAGGCAAAACAGATGAAATCCTTTGCTCTCTTCGTCAGCAGAGATGCCCTGAACATAGAAGGGCTTTCAGAAGCTACACTGGAAAAGTTCATTATCAGAGGGTTTATAAAAGATTTTTCGGATATTTTTCATTTAGACAGATATGCAGAGGAAATCAGGACTATGGAAGGCTTTGGCCAGAAGTCCTATGAAAACCTGATTAAAAGTGTGGAGCATGCCAGGGATACCACACTTCCAAAACTAGTATACAGCCTTGGAATTGCAAATATTGGACTTGCCAATGCAAAGGTCATTTGTAAAGCATTGGATTATAAGCCTGACAGGCTGCTTTCTGCCACCGTGGAAGAGTTAAATGAGATTTCGGGTGTAGGCGGTGTGATTGCCCAGAAGTTTGTGGATTATTTTGCAGATAATGAACACAGAGAGCAGTTTAAGCAGCTTTTAAAAGAGGTTCATATCCCGCAAGAAGAAACTCAAAAAGAAGAACAAATATTTAAAGATATAAATTTTGTTATAACTGGAAGTGTGGAACATTTTTCCAACCGGAATGAAGTGAAAGAGGTTATCGAGGCACGGGGAGGCAAAGTGACAGGCTCCGTAACCTCTAAAACCAATTATTTAATTAATAATGATGTGCAGTCTGCTTCCTCGAAAAATAAAAAGGCGAGGGACTTGAACATTCCAATTATATCGGAAGAGGATTTCTTGAAAATGTTGGAATAAGGGAGAAAAATGGGAAATGCTTTAGAAAAAGTTCATTTGTATCTAAAACCCAACTATATTATAATATGAGTTGTATCTATTCAGAAGCATGAACAGTTACTATGAGTTATAGTTCTGCCTTACGAAAGAAGGCTTATGACGGAGCTGTAATTTGTATATCATACGGAAAGAAGGGAGAACTATGTCAGATAAAGATTTTATAATAATAGAGGAAGCAGAAAATAAAGAAGAAAAAGAAGATATAATCGGAGACCTTGTAGAAGAAGATGATTATACAAACAAAAAGAAGGCAGAGGTTACTGCTCATAGTGATGATGAGGAGGATGGTTATGAAAAATACTGCCTTATTTGTCATCGTCCGGAAAGCTCTGCCGGCAAGATGGTTGATTTGCCTAACCATATCACAGTTTGTTCCGATTGTATGCAGAAAAGTTTTGATGCAATGACCAACGGCTCTGTTGATTATAGTAAGCTGATGAATATGCCCGGTGTACAATTTTTGAATTTGTCAGACTTGGAAAGTTCGGTACCTAAGAGCCAGAAGATAAAGAAGAAAAAAGAAAAGCCGAAGTCGTTCCGTACATTGGATATTAAAGAGATTCCTGCACCCCATAAAATCAAAGCCCAATTGGATGAATATGTAGTAGGTCAGGAATATGCAAAGAAAGCAATGTCCGTAGCGGTATATAACCATTATAAACGTGTTGCCACAGATACAATGGATGACATTGAGATTGAAAAATCCAATATGCTGATGATAGGACCCACCGGAAGCGGGAAGACTTATCTGGTGAAGACCCTGGCGAAGCTTTTAGATGTGCCTTTGGCAATTACAGATGCCACTTCCCTGACAGAGGCAGGATACATAGGTGATGATATTGAGAGTGTTGTATCCAAATTGCTGGCTGCTGCTGATAATGATGTAGAGCGTGCCCAGCAGGGAATTATTTTTATTGATGAGATTGACAAGATTGCAAAGAAAAAGAATTCTACTCAAAGAGATGTAAGCGGAGAGTCCGTACAGCAGGGAATGTTGAAGCTGCTGGAAGGAAGTGAAGTGGAAGTTCCGGTGGGAGCAAACAGCAAGAATGCCATGGTTCCGCTGACTACGGTGAATACAAAGAACATTCTCTTTATCTGTGGAGGTGCATTCCCGGATTTAGAAGAGGTAATCAGGGAAAGGCTGTCCCGTAAAACTACTATGGGATTCAATGCAGAACTGAAAGATAAATATCAGAAAGATAAAGAAATTTTGTCCAAGGTGACAGTAGAGGATTTGAGAACGTTTGGAATGATACCGGAGTTTATCGGCCGTCTGCCTATTATCTTCACACTCAAAGGGCTGGATAAAGAGATGCTCATTCAGATATTGAAAGAGCCAAGGAATGCAATTTTAAAACAATATAAAAAGCTTCTTGCCCTTGATGAAGTAAATCTTGAGTTTGATGACGGAGCGTTGGGAGCTATAGCAGAGAAGGCCATGAAGAAAGATACCGGAGCCAGGGCACTGCGGGCGATTATAGAAGAATTTATGCTGGATATTATGTACGAAATACCAAAAGATGACAGCATCGGACAGGTAACCATCACCAGAGAATATATTGAAGGAACCGGAGGACCGGTTATACAGTTGAGAGGTCAGGAGATTCCGTTGTTACATTAAAAGGGGATAAGCGCCCTGGTACATTGAAACGGAAGTAACGGGGTAATCACACTGGAAGATAAGCTTGGAAAGGGGCGGACAGCATGAAGCAGAATTTGGATTTTGAATCTTTGGAAAAGAACTTGATAGATGTAATTGCAGAGTCTCATATTAAACTTGGATATACAAAAAGTTCCATGGGGTTTTATTATCCCTTGGAATCGCTGAACCGCCTTTTAGATTCAGAGTTGTCCTCCGCGGATATGGAAAAAGCGCTGCAGGGATTTTGCGAATTTGCAGAAGCCAGGCTGGGGAAGGTATCTTATTCCCGGGATAACACCCGTTTTTGTATCCTGATTCCTGCAGAGGGTGTGGAATATGTACATGAAAAAATAAAAGACACTGGATTCCTAAGAGAATTTATTGAAGGAATCCAGTGCCATAATTGTACTATTGAAGATATTTTAAAGATTTTTTCTCATTATTCAGAACATGTGAAGTGTGAAAAGCTGGATAACGGGGAGTTTGATTACCTGCTGTACTTCGAAGATGGTGTCCCCGATACTTATCGTTACTGTGTTAAGTTTGAGGGCGGACACATTACGTATCACCGCTTTACACAAAAAGACTATGGGGCATTAGGGTTTTGATCAACACAGCACAGCATTTTGTGTGTTCCTCATTTCATTGATTAACCTGGTAATTTCGCGTTGTAAGGTGTGCCCATGTAAGTATCACCGCTCTGCAATTCCTCTAACATCTGGGCAAGCCTTCTTTGCCGGGTTTCCTCACGTTTTGCATGGATTATCCATCCAATGTAATCATTGCGCTGATAAGACGGCCTGAGCCGGTAGCGCTCCCATAATCCGTTCGCATCAAGGGCGGTAATAACAAAGTTTGGAATATCATAGATTTGTCTCGTCATTTTCTCCGTGTTAATATCAGCATTTGATTTCTTCTTACTATCAATCTGTTTTCCACTTCCTTTAACATGTGATACGCGCCAACGTGTAATGTCGGCAATAAGTTCGTAATCAACAGGCTTATCATACGGAAACTGTATTGCACCTTTTGTCCTGTGATATCCGGCAAGGCGCTCTTCAAAGGGATTAAGCGACAGATCACCAGGATAAATACCGAGATGTTTCTTAAAGGCAGCAAAATGAATAAGGTTTTCCTCTTGCCAGAAAGTTGGCATACTCCAGGAAATCTTTTCTACAGCATCCGGCGCAGCTGTGCGGATAGTTTCACGTACTTTTGCAAGAATCGGGCGCACTTGTTCTGGATGTGCTTTGATGTACTCGTCAATGGTTTTTGGGGCTTCCCCACAGAAGTGATCCTGGTTCATATTCTTAAATTCTCGTTTGCACTTTGGACATTGCCACATATGCTCATCTCCCTTCCTTTTTTCGATTGGCTGGAAAAAATCGAGTAAGCCAGCCATGTTTCGGCATTTCCTGATATTTTCCCCTAATTTCTGAATTTAATTTGTATTTATTTAATTATACTTGAAATTAAAGGTAAAATCAAATCATAAAAAACAAAAGAATGTCTCCTTTATAAGGCCATCTCACGGGAATGCCGCCATGAACTCTCGGGTTTTGAATTAGACTTGCAAAATAAATGCCCCAAATTAATGTAAAATTAAAAAAATTGTAAAATAAATGCTAAAAACCAGGATAAAGTTTTCAATTTAATCCTGGTTTGTTGACAAGCCTGATATATAGGGATAAACTGTAAATATACATTACTTTAGATTAGTTTTATATCTGTTTTTATAAATAAAATATATAATTTAGGAATATTAGAGGATTAACCAGATGGAAAGATATATTGACATGCATTGCCATAGAGGCAAAGAGCTATTGTGGGTATACCGGTCCGGGAATATTACAAGGACAAGCCTCTTGTTCTATATGAGTATCAGAAGACCCGATCACATAAACATCCCAAACAGTTCTATAAGGGGGTTAAAGGAATCTTCCCTCATACAATCCCTAAAATAGTTCGGCTTAATCAGCCTGAAACGTCCGCTTTTAGGCGTCTGTGGTTCCACACCTTCATAAACTAGGCTGACTTGGCATATTGATGTTATTTCTGTTTCCGGTAATATCACCTTATTTCTCCGAATACTGTAACGCCACATGATCTTCATCTGCATCAATATAAAGAGGGGCTGCCTGCTTCTTCTAACATCTGGGCTTCTTGGAAAGTTTATTTGAAAAAGATAATATTTCCTGTTTCAAAGTATAAGTTTTAAATGTAAAATTAACCATAGGGAATCCTCTTTCTTTTTGTTTAGTATGATTTTTTGGGTGATTAAATTTTACATCAAAATAGAAGTAGGGCTTTGTGGATACAACTGTGGAAACTCAAGGAAGTATATTGTAGACGCAAGATTATGTCTAATGTATAATTGATACTTTCCAGGCATTGTCTATGGCTTATAATTCGCACAGTATAGTAATTCGATGCTATCGTGGTGAAACAAAAGGATTGTGTGAAGAAATAAGGTACAGTATAGTAGAGGGAGGTAAACAAAGGGTAATTTGCAGCTATCTTAAATATTTTTATAATTAGGATATTTACAAAAAATTAAAGGAGGATACTTATGTTCAACAAGGCTTCATTGCAACGTTCAGCAAATCTTACCATTAAAGCAAAATCTTTTTTTGATTACAAAACGGAATATTATTCTCAGTTAAAACATTCATCGAAAGAACTATTACTGAACTATTTTGGCGCTACTGAAAATGACTGGGAAAGTTGGACATGGCAGTTGAAAAATCGGATTACAAATGCAGAACAACTAAAAGAATTATTTGATATACCACAATATGAGTATGAACAAATCAGAAAAGTTGGAAATAAATTTCGATTTGCAATTACACCGTATTATTTGTCACTCATAAAAAGTTTTAATACAAATGATCCGGTTTATCTGCAAAGCATTCCGCAAAGCGAAGAACTATATGACATTGGAGAAGCAGATCCCATGAACGAACTTAACAATAATCCAGCTGGCGCTATTACGCGTCGTTATCCCGACAGAGTTATTGTTAATGTTACGAATTCCTGTGCTGCATTTTGCCGGCATTGTCAAAGAAGAAGAAATATTGGTGAATTTGATAATCATAAATCTGCTTCTTGTTTAGAAGAATCCTATGAGTATATAAAAAAACATCCTGAAATAAGGGATGTTTTGATTACAGGAGGTGATTCTCTTACTTTATCAGATAGCGCTATAGATGATATACTTTTTAAACTCCGTAGTATTAAAACGGTAGAAATAATTAGAATAGGCACTAGAACACCAGTTACTATGCCTCAACGGATAACGGACAGATTAATTAATATTTTTAAGAAACATAGTCCTATTTATGTTAATACACAATTTAATCATCCTGTTGAGATTACAACGGAAAGTGCAAGGGCATGTTTAAATCTTGCCGATAGCGGTGTCGTTTTGGGGAATCAAATGGTGTTTTTAAAAGATGTAAATGCGAATTACTATAATTTGCAGTTGCTAAATCAGCTTTTATTGAAAATTAAAGTTCGTCCCTATTATATTTTTCATCCCAAAAAAGTCATTGGCACCCATCATTTTTCTATTTCTATTGAAGAAGGTATTAAAATATATGAACAGTTGCGCGGAAACACTTCGGGACTTGCTATCCCTACATATATTCTTAATGCAGATCAGGGGTTAGGAAAAATTGTTTTAAATAAAGAAATTTTACAGTTAGCCGATGTTAAGGGATTTATTACTTTAAAAACGTGGGAAGGCAACAAAACAACTATAAATATACGGAGCATACGTTAATACTATTTTAAATAAATATAGCTATCAACCATAAATAAAATACTATGAGGATAAAGAAATATGAAAGCTGGATTATGTTATGTTCCAAAAGAGGATTATTGATTCGAAAATTTAGATTATACTATTGTAAATTTACAGACGAAGAAACAATTTCTTATGTGAAACAAATGATTATAGAAAAGATACTGATAAAACGGAGGAGCTAATGAGTAAATCACGTGGAGGAGACGGAGTGCAGTAGTCTGATGAAAAATAAGGATATGATTGTAATATTCAATTAAAGAGGCTTGACATTTGACGTGCAGCAGGTAAACGGCAAGGCATACTGGAATGATACGCTGCTGGGCGAATTCACTTCTAAGCCTTATCGTACTTTATTTTATTTTGGTTTTGAGGAGAGGCATTCAGATATGTCGGTATCCATAGGAGGTAACATTGTTTGAGGCCATGCGTATGGAGTTGGGAGTTTCTCAGGGAATCGCTCATGACTTGGGCGATAGCCTGGAGATAACCACGGTGAATGGCTTAAACAGTTAAAAAACAGACTTATAGACCCCTCACTTCTTGAAGATTTAGAAACAAGCTCAGGATTTAAGGGGTCCTTAAGACATTACCAACAATCTGGTTTCAACTGGCTGGTCTCGATGAATGCCATGGGCTTTAAGGGGCTGTTGATTATTCCGGCTTCCCTGATTGGAAACTGGCAGAAAGAAATTGCCTGCTTTGCCCCTGAAATCAAGTACTCTGTGCTTCATTCAAAAAACACAGAATTGGATGATAAAAATGAGGTGAAACAAATTTCTGCGGCATAAGCGGAACATTTTCTTTTACTGTTCACATATATTTTAAGGATGTAAGGTCTAATTGGATATCTTGACACTATATCGGAACACCGATATAATGAATTGAGGTGATGAAAATGACTATACAACAGCTTTTACAGGATATGCAAATGTCCCGTTATCATTTATCAAAAATTAGTGGGATTCCGTGGGCGACTCTCGCAGACATTTGTTCCGGGAAAACCCATCTGAACCGATGTGGTGCGGGAACGCTTTCCAAACTGTCCAAAGCTCTTGGACTATCTATTGAGGAACTGTTGACGCTGGAAACAGAGCTGGAAAAAAACACAGCCGCAGCGAAATCAAATATAAAAACTTATTTGGAAACCGGGCTGTCGGCAAGTGTCCAAAAATCGATAAAAGACTATTTGCAAGGTCAAAAGGATCAGGTGTTATATCTTGACTGCTTGTGGAATGAGTTATATGGAGCCATTAATGCCGATCTTTGGGCTGGCTTAATTACTGAGGAACAGGCAAGCTATCTGCGTGAAAAATATCTTGATACAGGGGGAAAGGAGGATGGTATGAATGATTGATTTTACATTGTGTGAAGTAAATAAATTCAGAGCCTACGGCGGTGCAAATGGGAATAAAATCAATATTCTTTATGAGGGCAATAGCTATATGCTTAAATTCCCGCCTGTCCCAAGCCGCAATAAAGTTATGAGTTACACTAACGGATGCATCAGCGAATACCTTGCCTGCCATATCTTTGTATCCCTCGGACTTAAAACCCAGGAGACCCTGCTCGGCACCTATACTGATCCACGCGGGAAGAAAAAAGTGGTAGTGGCCTGTGGAGATTTTACCGAAGGCGGTAAAAGACTCATTGAGTTTGCTCATCTGAAGAATACCTGCATCAGCAGCGAACAGAATGGATATGGCAAAGAACTTTCATCCATCCTGGAGGCAATAGACGAGCAAACGCTTCTGCCTCCAGACCGGCTTCTGGAGTTTTTTTGGGATATGTTTATTGTGGATGCACTGCTTGGTAATTTTGACAGGCACAATGGAAACTGGGGTATTCTTGTAGAAGAACAGTCTAAGACGGCTGAAATTGCCCCCGTTTACGACTGCGGTTCCTGCCTCTATCCGCAACTTGCAGCCAAGGATATGGAGGCAGTTCTGAATAGTGAAGATGAGATTAACAGGCGGGTCTATGTTTTCCCTGCCTCATCCATTGAGGAAGATGGAAAGAAGATATCCTACTTTGAATTTATATCTTCCCTGAAAAGTCCAGGCTGCACGGCGGCTTTAAAAAGAGTATCCGCACGGATTGATATGGGAAAAATATGCACGCTCATTGATGAAACACCGACATTGCTTCCAGTACAAAAGGAGTTTTATACTGTGATGATTTCAGAACGAAAGGCAAAGATTATTGATTACAGCATGGAGCGGCTCATGAAACTGGACAAAAAGGAACCAGAATAGGGGGAACTGCAACGCCGGGGGCAGTAGCTTAAACAGTCTTTCCTTGCGAGAGAGGCTGGTGTAAATATGGAGAAGATGCCCATAAGCTGACTACTCGGCCCAGCTTGATTGTATCTCCCCGGATGAATACAGCTTTGTATGGGGAATTAGAAGATTTTTCTTTGAGGAAATTGAGGGTGCGGTTTTGAAAATGATAAGATGACGTGGCAGTGGAGAACAATATGGTATGGCTTTGATGTGCTGTAACACGAAAATGAGAAAGTGTAGGGCGTGAGGCTCTACACTTTCTCCGTATATTCCCTTAACTATGTGTCTGCTTTATCATACCATATTCACCCACCGATGCTTTTTTGTTAAAGCCTTCACTGTTAAACCCCTATATCAGATATTCCGCATTTCCTCAAGAGTATTATACAGATTGAGTTTTCCGTACCCCCACTCCCTGTTAGGGAAAAGCATGGATGCCGGACGTATAGCTCCCAGAATGAGTAGACTTCTAAGTTCATATGCATCGACACCTGTATAGCCAAGATCTTTGAGCATCCATTCCAGGAGAAGTGCAACAGCCCCGGCAGTAATGCCTGTTGCGGTGCTGGAGCCTGACCGGACCGCAAAGCCTCCGCCTGGAAGAGCTCCTGTTATATTGATGCCTGGAGCTGCGACATGCGGGTTAATCAATTCATCCCGGGTATATCCCCTTCCGGAACTAAGAGCAATGCTGTTATTATTACCATCATAAAAGGAGACAACAATCACACCCCTTGCATTTCCTGGATTTGTCAGAGTATAGTAAGGGTCTGAATTTAGAAAGTATACCTCACCACTCAAAAATTCTGTCATAGGCAGCCAGATGTGAAATAATCCGCTGATGGCCCGTACAGGTGTCACAATCAGGCTCCAAATGCCGGGGGTAGGGGCGCTGAAGCGCAGGAAAATTAATTCGGAGATAGTCCGCTCTACAATAATACTATAATCTACCGATACCTGTGTTCTTTCGAAGACAAAATTAAATACAGTGGAAGTGTCTGTCTGTATAGGGATTGTTGCTGTAGACTCTCCCGAAGGGGAAACAAGGGCAACAGAAAACACATTTGGGATATCTGTCCACAGTTCCATGGTGAATCCCGCCACATTTTCACCAACACGGATTTCTACTACATCGGGAGGGTCATCGCTGCGTATCGTATGGGAATAATGATGTCTTTTATCGGCTTCATTCCCCCCTCCGATGACGGGAATTTGATTAACGGTCGAGCCATAATGTTCCAGGACTTTGGAAAGAGGAACGACATCGATATGCCCGCCCATATTTGTACCAATCGCCAGACACATGACCAGCGGTATGTCCATGCTTTGTGCAAGTGCACTTAAATATTTCAGGCCCAGCATAAGGTCAGTTTCCTGAAAACAGACGGCACTATCAGGGATATAAAAGAAATCCCGCAGGTATTGTTTGGCCTGCTTTAGCTTGACAACGGCAATCGTAGATTGGGGAGCCGCACCAAGAAAATTTTCGGAAGGCTCTCCGGAACCTGCGGCCACACTGGCTACAAAAGTTCCATGTCCAATTTCATCTTCTGTGGGAACGATGCTTTGGGGATCATCTGAAAGCAAGGCTTCGTTTATCATTTCACGGGTGTATTCCGATCCATATATAAGGTCCTGGGGAGGTGTCCCGGTCTGGATGGTCTGGTCCCATATTGCAGCAATACGGGTGGTGCCGTCCAGATTCCGGAAAACCGAATTTGTATAATCAATGCCTGTATCTATAAATCCTATCATGATGTTTTGTCCCCTTAGCTGCAAGGTGGGATAATTCTGGATTTGAAGAATGCCGGACTGATTTAGTGCTTCCATACTTAAAGGGGAGTAGCATTTGGGGATGGAAGTATAATCATATTTACTCATATTAATAGGCTCTGTTAAAATCCTGGACAGATAAACACAGCGGTAGCCGTAGTTGGCATATTGCGCACAAAATTGTTCGGACACAACATTGGGGATTGGGAAAGGGCGTGTTTCGGAGATAATGAAATCATGGTAGTCTTCAGATAAGATACGTTCTTTGCATATACTTTGCTCCATATAAAACGTCCACATTATTTTTATAATATGTATATACAAAATACATGGGATTTATACCCCAGGCAGTCCATCTCTCGGGTAATCCATACTGCGGGCAATTTATACTTCTTGAACTGCTAATGTTCAAGAAGGTATACTTATTGAACTACTAATGTTCAATAAGGTATATCTTGCAGATTATAATATATATTTTTTGAAAGATGGTTGAAGTTGTCATTTATTGGGGTATAATATGTAAATAAGGAGGTAGACAGATATGAAAACATTTTTTGAAGATCTAGGGAAAAAGATAGGTGAAACAGCCGAGACAGTCACTAATAAAGCAGGGGAAGCAGTTGAGGTGCAAAGACTCAAAAATCAGATTAGAGTACTGGAACGAGGCAATGAAAGTGATTATGTAGATTTAGGCAAAATGGTATATGAGCATTACAAAGACGGCGAGGTTGTAGATTCAGAAGCAATCGGAGTCTGTGAAGCAATCCAGAACCGGGAAGAGAGTATCAAGAAATATGAGCAGCAGATTTCCAAAGTCAAAGGCGATGTGCAATGTGATAGCTGCGGCAAGTCAGTAGCAAAAGAAATGGCTTTCTGCCCACACTGCGGCTCAAAGTCTCCTGAAGATTATAAAGAGGCAGAGACGGATTATGCTGAAGTGGCGAAAGACCATGTTGTAGATATGGCTGAAAAAGCGAAAGAAAAGGCAGAAACTGCAGCAGATGAGGTAAAGGAAAAAGCTGCTGCGGCCGCGGATATAGTAAAAGATAGAACTGAAGATACAGCGGACGTTGTAAAAGAAAGAATGGATGATGCAGCAGATGTAATAAAAGAGAAAACGGAAGCCTCTGCAGATACAGTGAGAGAAAGGGTTTCAGATGCGGCTGACATTGTAAAGGGAAAAATAGCAGATGCAGCAGACGTCATCAAGGAAAAGGTAAAAGGAACAGAAGATTAGGAGGAAGTCTGTGGTTATTTTAGTTATAATGAGCCTTACTCTTTGCCTGACATTGGCGGATATCGCATTGAAGTCATATGTAGAGGGCTTTATGGCAAAGGGTGAGGAGCGTACGATATGCAAGGGAAAGGTAAAGCTGCGAAAAGTATACAATAAAGGTATGTTCCTGAATCTGTTTGATGATAAACCGGGACTTGTGAAGATATTATCGGCGTTTGTGACTATTCTGATTACTATTTATCAGCTAATTACATTGTTAAGGAGAGGGAACTGCCTGAAAAAGGCAGGTCTGTCTCTGATGACGGCAGGAGCCTGGAGCAATACTTTCGACAGATGGTTTCGGGGATATGTCATTGATTATGTGGGAATTCAGACGAAATGGAAAAAAGCAGCGGAAATCACCTATAATTTTGGTGACTTTTTTATCATGGCGGGAAGCATTTTTATGATGCTCTCCTCTTTGTTCCCTTCTAAGAAGAAATGATTTAAGAAGAGAAGTTAATATCAAGGATGCAGTATCAGGGAAAATATGATATGATATGATAGAGAAAACGGAAAGAAGAGCGGGGATAAATCATGATTCAGGAAATCGAACCACATAAATATAGGAATGAATATACCCCCATGCCGCCTGATAAGGACAGCATTGCTTTATATTATGAAGATCACGCCTTACTATTGAAGAAGACGGCAGAGGGAATTGAGTTTCCCAGATTTGAGGAACTGGGATATTTAAATGAAGAGATTTACGAGGACTATACATATTTGTTTTCCATAGACGGAGAGCGTTACTACCTGATAGAAGAAATCAATAAGGACAGGCTGTCCTCCTTTACATTAGAAAATACAGAAATTTTCCGCACAGCAGATCCTCAGTACCGGGCATTTGCCGGAATAACGGGATACCAGCTTTATAACTGGTATAAAGATAACAAATATTGCGGCCGCTGCGGATGTTCAATGCAGAAGGATAAAAAGGAGCGGATGCTGTATTGTGGGGAATGCCGCAACATAGTGTTTCCTAAGCTTAGCCCGGCTGTGATAATCGGAGTGCTGGACGGCAACCGGATATTGATGTCAAAATATGCCGGAAGGATATATAAAAACTATGCATTGCTTGCAGGCTTTGTTGAGATAGGTGAGATGGTTGAAGAGACAGTAAAAAGAGAAGTGATGGAAGAAGTAGGACTCAAGGTTAAGAATGTCAGATATTATAAAAGCCAGCCTTGGTCTTTCAGCGATACATTACTGATGGGCTTTTACTGCGATTTGGACGGGGAAGATTCCATTACACTGGATGAAGAAGAATTGGCATTAGCAGAGTGGTTTGACAGAGGAGACATACCTGTTGTACCGTCAAGAGACAGCTTGACGAATGAGATGATTATGAAATTTAAAAATGGCGAAATATAGGAGGACAACGACATGAGAGCTGTATTTGATGAAAGTTTGGTAACCGGAAACGAAATGATTGATTCCCAGCATAAGGAGCTGCTTGATAAAATCAATAAGCTGTTGGATAGCTGTGAAGTAGGCAACGATAAATTGATGGCAGTTAAGACATTGGATTATCTTGCGGATTACACAGAATTTCACTTTTCTGAAGAAGAAAAGCTTCAGGCGGACATTGAATATCCAGGTATAGGGGAACACAAAAAAGAGCATGAAAAGCTGAGAACAGTGGTAAAAGAGCTGTATGAGATGCTGGAGGAAGAGGAAGGTCCATCCAATGCTTTCGTGGAGCAGGTGAATAAAAATGTGATTGAATGGCTGTATGGTCACATTAAAAGTTTTGACCGGTCAGTGGCAGAGTATAAGTTCATGGCAAGTAACAGCGAACGGCTGTAGAATAAGTGTTGACAAAAATAAAACGTTGAATTAGACTAAAGTATAGAGAAGAGCACACGCGGATTATATCTTTTTGGACATAATTTGTGGTGTTCTTTTTTTGTGTAAATGGGGAAAGCTATTGAGAGAGGTGATGCAGATGAAAAAATTAAACTTTAAAAAACTGGCATATGACATCATGATCGATGTTGTAGGGGGAATTTTGATTGGTATCGGTATTTATAACTTTGCGGCAAACGCAGCATTTCCGCTGGCAGGAATATCTGGTATTGCACTGATATTCTACCACTTATTTAATATGCCTATTGGATGGATAACAATGCTTTTAAATGTTCCTATAGCAATTGGATGCTACAAGACGTTGGGAAAGGAGTTTTTTATCCGTTCTATCAGGTCGGTGATTATTACATCCCTGATTATTGACTACGTAGTACCGCTGTTTCCTGTCTATTCAGGTGACAGAATGCTGGCGGCTCTTTGTACAGGTATATTTTCGGGACTGGGATATGCTCTGATTTTTATGAACAATTCCTCCACCGGAGGTATGGATTTTATTACAGTGTCAATCAAGGTGAAACGCCCGCATATGACGCTGGGAAAAATCGTATTTATAACAGATGCTGTTATTGTGGCAATTGGTGGATTGATTTTCAGAGATATAGATGGAACAATCTATGGTTTTATTATTACCTACCTGCTGACTGTTGTGATTGATAAAATTATGTATGGTATTGATTCTGGGAAGATGACTTTAATTGTAACCGAGAAGGGGCAGGAGGTAGCCGATAAAATAGATAAATATTCCGGCAGAGGCTCTACACTGCTGAAAGGCCGGGGGAGTTATTCAGGGATAGAAAAAGAAGTGGTGATGTGTGCCTGCAACAATAAGCAGATGTATGCAATCCGGAAAATGGTGAAGCAGGTGGATCCGTCTGCATTTACTGTGATTATGGAATCCAATGAAGTTGTAGGTGAGGGCTTTAAGGAAGAGTAGGGTTATATCCCTACTCTTCCTGCGTATATCTTTACTAATTCAAGTGCTACTTCAGCAGCAGCATCCATTCCTTCGGCAGTGATATGCTCATACGGTCCATGGTAACCATGACCGCCTGTGCCCAGGTTTGGACAGGGTAATCCTTTGAAACTGAGCCAGGAACCATCCGTGCCTCCCCGGATTGGCTGTATCAGAGGAGTTACACCAACATTTTTGCATGCTTTTTCAGCATTCTCAATGAGGTGCATACATCCTTTTATAATCTCGGACATGTTACTGTATTGCTGGGTAATTGTTAATGTAACGGTGCCTTTACCCCATTTTTCATTTATTAATTTTTCGATGTGGCACAGTATCTGCTGGCGGACCTGGAATGTTGGGCCATCGTGGTCACGAATGATATAATGAAGTTCGGCGTGTCCTACTTCCCCTGACATGCTGACCAGATGGTAGAAACCTTCATAATCTTCCGTATCCCGGGGTGTGTCGCCGGACGGGAGCATTGCGTTGATTTCCATGGCAACCAGGCTGGCGTTTACCATTGTGTCTTTACTGGAGCCAGGATGTACGTTGACACCCTCGATTATAAAATCAGCTTTACATGCATGGAAGTTTTCAAACTGGATTTCGCCTTCTGTGTCCCCATCCAATGTATAGGCATAATCCGCTCCGAACTCTTCCACGTTGAAATGGGAAGCTCCTGTTCCAATTTCTTCATCAGGAGTAAAAGCGACAGACAGCGGTCCGTGTGGAATATTCTCCGTATTCAGGCGCTGAATCACCGTCATAATTTCTGCAATTCCAGCTTTGTCATCTGCACCTAAAATAGTAGTTCCATCGCTGGTAATTAATGTGCGGCCTTTTAAGTCCGGCAGATGCTTGAATGTGCTGACACTGATGGTGCGTCCGCTTGTCCCCAATACAAAATCTTTTCCATCATAGTTCTCGGTTACTACAGGCACGATATCGTGGTCACAAAAATCAGCCACAGTATCCATGTGTGCGATGAACCCTAATTTTGTTCTGTCTTCGTAACCGGGCGTGGCAGGAATATGTGCGTACACATAACATTGATCATTCACCTGTGCATCGGATACCCCCAGGTCTTTTAGTTCCTCCACCAATAAATGTGCCAGGTCAAACTGGCATGAGGAAGATGGAATGGTTTCACTATTCTCATCACTGGGTGTACGTAGGGCAGCGTACTTTAAAAGTCTTTCATAAGCTCTCAAATGACATCTCTCCTTTACTGTTTCGTTCTGATTATTATAACACTTTCTGTCTGAGACAGGGAGAAAAAGTTATATATATATTTACACAAAAATCACACAGTTATCCGCTAAACTTACATTCAGATGCAAAACACCGCTGAAATAGGAAAGAAGGTATTAGAAGTTTTTGACAGGAATAATAAAAACTGATAGACTGATGTCAAATCTATATCAAAATATAGGACTTTGGAATGGGCATGTGGTGTGTATAGAGAATGAACAATAGCGCCAAGGCGCACTTGAAAGGGAGGAGACAAAAGATAATGAATCAATTTGTTTTTGAAAATTCTACAAAGATTTACTTTGGAGAGGGATGTGTGAGGGAACATCTGAGTTCCTTACTGAATGAATATGGAGATACGGTGATGCTTTCCTATGGCGGCGGCTCCATTAAGAAGAATGGAGTTTATGAAGAGGTTCTTGCAGTTCTAAAGGAAGCAGGAAAAAATGTTGTGGAATTTGCGGATATAATGGCCAATCCAACCTATGAAAAAGTTTTGGAAGGGAAGCGGATTGCAAAAGAAAATAATGTAAGCCTGATTCTTGCCGCAGGCGGCGGTTCCGTTATGGATTGCAGCAAAGCTGTTTCCATGGCAGTGGCTTATGAGGGAGACCTCTGGAAGGATTATTGGGAAAATGTTGGTGAGGTGAATTTTGAACCTCTTCCTCTTGGGGTGATTGTTACTGCTTCCGGTACAGGCAGTGAGTGTAATGGGGATGCAGTGATTACCAATGAAGAACTGAAAGTTAAAACTGGCAGGGATTATATAAAATGCAATCCAAAGTTTGCATTGCTTGATCCGGTCTATACTTATAGCGTGCCCAAATTACATATGGTGGCAGGCAGTTTTGATATTCTCTCTCATATTATGGAGATTTATTTCAGTGGGCCGGATGAGGACAATGTATCTGATGATATTTCCGAAGCATTGATGAAAAATGTAATACGGAACCTGCGCAGGGCCATTCAGAATCCAGAAGATTATATAGCCCGCAGTAATTTAATGTGGGATGCCACAATGGCGGAAATCCGAATTATTAAACTGGGGAAAAAGCTGGATTTTGAATGTCATCAGATGGAACATCAGATTGGTGCTTATACCGACTGCAGCCACGGGTGCGGACTTGCAGTACTGCATCCGGTATATTACCGCCACATTTATAAAGATGGAATCAGTAAATTTGCAAGATTTGCTGTAAATGTGTGGGGAATTTCAGAGGCAGGAAAATCTGAGGAAGAGTTAGCCCTTTCAGGAGTGGAAGCATTGGCGGATTTTATCGGGGAAATCGGTTTGCCCACAACAATTAGAGAATTGGGTGTGACAGACAAATCAATGCTCAGGGAAATTGCGTATAGCTGCAATATTGCGACGGGCGGTTATAAAATTATGACCCATGAGGAAATTTTGGAGATATTTGAAGAGTGCTATTGATTATTACAATTAAGATACAGAAGAGTAAGAGTCTGGATTACCTGCCGGGTGAAGTGTATTATGAATCAATCATTGATGAAGGCGGCGGATACGCAGATTATTGAAATACAGTCCACAGAAATTAATATAGTAAACGGAGCAACAAAAACTTGTGAAGGAATTGCTAAAGCGGTTAACAATGTGCTTGTACAAGACAAATAGTAATAAAATAAAAAGATGAAAAGTCGCCATTGAAACAGATGGCGATTTTTTGGGCGCTCTTCACTTGTTAAAAGAAAGTAATTGTGCTATTGTAATATTTATATCAATCGGCAGGCGTTCATGCCACATTCAAGCCGTGAAAACTCATTTCGGCGCTTCCATGTCGAAGCACTATCCGTGAATGAATATTTTTATTACCACATGAAAAATTTTACAATTACATCAAGAAAGGAGTATGCCTATGGCAAAAAGATTACAGGATTATTTTCCAATGATTCGGACAGGTCAGGAGGTGCTGGACGAGATTGAAGGGCGCGAAGAACTGCTGGCTATATTTGAGGAGTGGAGTGAGGAACGGCAGGAAGAATTTTTAAATTTCTGTACAGGAGCAAGAGGTGTGAAGGTCCTTTATGACAGCTTTTTCAAAGAACTATTCAGTCCAGAATACCACCCGGAGCGCATTGAGAGATTTCTTTCTCTCTTATTGGATAAAAAAGTGAGGATTGCACAGATACTGCCGAATGATTCCGTCCGGATAGCAGATGAGTGTACCCTGCTGGTTACCGATATTGTCGTGGAGCTGGAGGACGGAAGTCTGGGGAATATTGAAATACAAAAAATCGGGTATGCATTTCCTGGCGAACGGATGGCGTGTTACTCGTCAGATTTACTGCTGAGACAGTATAAAAGGGTGCGTGCGAGAAGAAAGGATAAGTTTACATACAAGGACATAAAAACAGTGTATACTATTGTACTGTTTGAGAAAAGCACAGAGGAATTTCATGCTGTGAAGAACCAGTATATACATAGAGGGAAACAGAAATTTGATACAGGTCTTGGGGTAAATACTTTGCAGGAGTATATCCTCATCCCACTTGACATCTTTAAGGAAAACACGCACAATAAAGTCATAAAAAATGAATTGGATGCATGGCTCACATTTATTAGCTTTGATGAACCGGAAAAGATGATAGAGCTGATAGAAAATTATCCGGAATTCAAAGCAATGTATGAAGAAGTGTATCAGATGTGTTTGAACATGGAAAGGGTGATGAGTATGTTTTCAAAGGAATTGCGGGAACTGGACCGGAATACGGTGCAGTATATGATTGAAGAGCAGGAAAAGAAGCTGGCGGAAAAGCAGGAAGAGGTGGCGGAAAAGCAGAAAGAGGTGGCGGAAAAACAGAAAGAGGTGGCGGAAAAACAGAAAGAGGTGGCGGAAAAACAGAAGAAATTGGAAGAACAGCAAAAGCAGTTGGAGGAACAAAGAGAGCAGGCCGAGCAATGGAAAAGAAAATCTCAGGAAAAGGATAGAAAGTTACAAGAGGAAAATATAAAATTACAGGAAAAAGAAAGAGAAAATGAAGAATTAAAAAGAAAACTGAAATTATTGGAGGAGGAGCGGCTGTAACATCTTATAGGTGTTGCCGAAAAAATGGGTCATTCTATATGCAATAACTTTACAGATTTTTAATAATTTAATTAGCACTCGACTCTTGACTCTGCTAACAAGGAGTGATAATGTTATATTGTTAATAGAACAAATAGCATGAAATAACAAAGGGGGTCTTTTTATGAACATAAATAAATTTACGCAGAACTCAGTTCAGGCAGTGCAGGGCTGTGAGAAGATTGCTTATGATTACGGCAATCAGGAGATTGCACAGGAGCATCTGCTGTATGCGCTTGTGACCCAGGATGACAGTTTGATTTTGAAATTACTTGAGAAAATGAATATTCAGGGAACCTTGTTCGTGAACCGTGTGGAGGAAGCACTTTCCAGGAGGCCTAAGGTACAGGGCGGGCAGGTGTTTGTGGGACAGGATTTGAACAATGTACTGATTCACGCCGAGGATGAGGCAAAACAGATGGGAGATGAATATGTCTCCGTGGAGCATCTTTTCCTGGTACTTTTAAAATATGCAAGCCGGGAACTAAAAGGGCTGTACAAAGAGTTTGGCATTAACCGGAACAACTTCCTGCAGGCATTGTCCACAGTCCGTGGAAATCAAAGAGTAACCAGTGATAATCCGGAAGCTACTTATGATACGTTAAATAAGTATGGACAGGATTTGGTAGACCGCGCAAGGGATCAGAAGCTGGATCCGGTAATCGGAAGAGATGAAGAAATCCGTAATGTAGTCAGAATCCTTTCCCGGAAGACGAAAAATAATCCCGTACTCATCGGTGAGCCGGGTGTAGGTAAGACGGCAGTGGTAGAAGGACTCGCCCAGCGTATTGTGAGAGGGGATGTCCCGGAAGGTCTGAAGGATAAGACCATCTTTTCTCTGGACATGGGTGCTCTGGTTGCAGGTGCCAAATACAGAGGAGAGTTCGAGGAACGTCTGAAAGCAGTTCTGGAAGAAGTGAAGAACAGTGACGGTAGTATTATCCTGTTTATTGATGAATTGCACACAATTGTAGGAGCAGGTAAGACGGACGGCGCTATGGATGCAGGCAATATGCTGAAGCCAATGCTGGCCCGGGGAGAGCTGCACTGTATCGGTGCGACCACACTGGATGAATACCGCAAGTATATTGAGAAGGATGCAGCCCTGGAGCGGCGGTTCCAGCCGGTTATGGTGGAGGAACCTACGGTAGAAGATGCAATTTCCATTCTGCGCGGTCTGAAAGAGCGGTATGAAGTATTTCACGGCGTTAAGATTACAGACAGCGCTTTGGTTGCGGCTGCAATACTTTCCAACCGCTATATTTCTGACAGATTTCTCCCTGACAAGGCAATTGACCTTGTGGATGAAGCGTGTGCCCTGATTAAGACAGAATTGGACTCTATGCCCACAGAGCTGGATGAGCTGCGCCGCCGTATTATGCAGCTGGAAATCGAAGAAGAGGCATTGAAAAAGGAAGAAGACCGGCTGAGCAGGGAACGTCTGGAACATTTACAGGAAGAGCTGGCGGAGCTTCGTGAGGAATATTCCGGCAAAAAAGCACAGTGGGACAATGAAAAAACTTCTGTGGAAAGAGTGCAGAAGGTCCGGGAAGAAATTGAGCAGGTAAATAATGACATTCAGAAGGCCCAAAGGGAATATGACCTGAACCGGGCAGCAGAGTTACAGTATGGACGTCTTCCACAGCTTCAGAAACAGTTGGAGGAGGAAGAAAATAAATTAAAGGAAAAGGAAATGTCTCTGGTACATGAGGCTGTTACAGAGGAAGAAATCGCCAGAATCATTTCCAGATGGACGGGAATACCCGTGGTAAAACTCAATGAAAGTGAGCGGAGTAAGACCCTTCACCTGGGCGCGGAGCTTCATAAACGTGTAATTGGCCAGGAAGAAGGTGTAGACCTTGTAACAGAAGCGATTATCCGTTCTAAGGCCGGTATCAAAGACCCATCCAAACCCATCGGCTCCTTCCTGTTTTTAGGACCTACAGGGGTAGGAAAGACAGAGCTGGCAAAAGCATTGGCTGAAAGCCTGTTTGATGATGAGAACAACATGGTCCGTATTGATATGAGTGAGTATATGGAAAAATTCTCTGTATCCAGACTTATCGGAGCACCTCCGGGATATGTGGGCTATGATGAGGGCGGCCAGTTAACAGAGGCAGTCAGAAGAAAGCCATATTCTGTAGTATTGTTTGACGAGATTGAAAAAGCCCATCCGGATGTATTCAATGTACTGTTACAGGTGCTGGATGACGGGCGGATTACGGACTCTCAGGGACGTACCGTAGACTTTAAAAACACCATTCTTATCATGACATCCAATCTTGGAGCCGGTTATCTTCTGGAGGGAATCAGAGAGGATGGCACGCTTGAGGAAGCAAGTCAGGATATGGTAATGAATGAACTGCGTGCCCGGTTCAGACCAGAATTTTTGAATCGTCTGGACGAAATCATTATGTTTAAACCGTTGACGAAAAATAATATTTATGCAATTATTGATTTATTAACAGCAGACGTCAACAAACGGCTTGCTGACAAAGAGCTTTCCATTGAGCTGACAGTACCTGCCAGAGAATTTATTGTAGAAGGCGGATACGACCCGATGTACGGTGCAAGACCTTTGAAAAGGTATTTGCAGAAGAATGTGGAAACCCTTGCAGCAAAACTGATCCTTGCAGGAAACGTTGGAAGAGAAGACATTATTTTAATTGATGTTGTTGACGGGCAATTGGAAGCAAAAGTGAAGGTGAAAGGACAACTGATTTCATGATGCCGATTATTTTCCATATTGATGTCAACTCTGCATATTTGAGCTGGACAGCGGTAGAGCAATTGAAAAAAGGTGCCAGGCAGGATATAAGAGAAGTACCATCCATCATCGGCGGTGACCAGAAACAGCGCCGGGGTGTGGTACTTGCCAAATCTATGCCTGCTAAGAAATATGGCATTCGTACGGGGGAACCTGTTGCGAATGCCTTTCGCAAGTGTCCGGATTTGATTGTGGAGCCGCCCGACCATGAAATGTACCGGAAAAAAAGTGCATTTCTGATGGAATATCTAAAAGGCTTTACTCATGAGATTGAGCAGGTTAGTGTGGATGAGTGTTATATGGATTTTACAGAAATTGCATGGAAGTACCCATCTCCGATAGAAGCAGCCCTGGTTATAAAGGATGGGATTAAAGAGCAGTTTGGGTTTACAGTCAATATTGGAATTTCATCAAATAAGCTGCTGGCGAAGATGGCCTCGGACTTCGAAAAGCCGGACCGGGTACACACACTATTCCCGGAAGAAATTCAGGTAAAAATGTGGCCACTTCCTTTGAGAGAGTTATATATGGCAGGACATTCCAGTGTGGAGGTTTTGAAAAAACTGGAAATTCATACCATAGAGGATCTGGCGCAGGCAGACCCCGATTTGATTTTCCTGCATATGAAGAGCCACGGGAAAAAGCTTTGGGAGTTTGCGAATGGGTTTGACAACTCTATGGTCCAGTCCGGGCAGGTGGAGGCAAAAGGGATTGGAAACTCTACTACATTGTCCGAAGATGCTGTGACGGCAGAGGAAGCAAAACAGGTGTTTCGGATTCTCTCTAAAAGTGTGGGAAGAAGACTCAGAAAAGCCGGGCAGAAGGCATATATGGTGAGTATGGAAATCAGATATCATGATTTCCAGAACATTTCACATCAAAAACAGCTCACAAAGCCAACAGATGACGATTGCGTACTTTATGAGGCAGCCTGTCAGCTGTTTGATGAGACGTGGGATGGGGAGCCGGTCAGGCTGCTCGGAATCCGCACGGCAAAACTGGTGGATTCTTCGGAGCCTGTACAACTTTCTATTTTTGATATAGAATTACCCGGACCGGCTGACGAAAAGCATAGGAGACTGCACGAAGCAATGAATGAAATACGAGGAAAATATGGAAGAGACTCAGTAGTGAAAGCAAGTCTGATGAAAACAGGGAAGAGCAGTTCAAAAAAGATGGAACCAAAAAAGAATGGCACAGAGAGGGGAGAGGCGGGTAAAGAGAATGAATAAAAATTATAATATGGAACTTATCAGAACTGTTTCCTTTGTAATGGTTGTAATCATACATGTGACTAATTACTTTTGCAGGGCATATGTTGACATTAGCAGAGGCGAATATTTGTTTTCTGTTATTCTGGACATCGTGTCCAGAGTCAGCGTCCCCTGCTTTTTCATGCTCAGCGGCGCTCTGCTGCTGGGAAGAAGCGAGTCCCTTTCTAAAAATGCAAAGCGGCTGCTGCGGTTTTTGATTGTACTGGTATTCTGGAGCATAGTATATTACTTCTTTAATATTTATTATATGGGTACGTCTTATGATTTGCGGGATTTGTTTTATGTTCCTGTGGAATCCCATCTTTGGTATCTCTATGCAGTGGTTCCTATTTATCTGGTGCTGCCATTTTTTCAGGTTATGTGCAGGGGAATGAATTCAGATATGGATAAGGCTTTCCTCGTTGTGGGGGCAGCGGCATCTATGTTTACGTATTTTTCATCTTTTCTGCATGCAGAGCCTTATTTTGACATACCGATTATCGGGGACAGGGTGTACGCCGTCTATTTTTTCCTTGGATATATTCTCAGCAAATACAAAGAGAAATTGAAGGGGCACGCTCATTCGCTTTTGGGAATTTTTCTGGGGAGTACAGCATTGAATATAGTGATAACAGTGTGGGTGACATACAGGATTGGGGACCATTACGAGCGGTTCATGGAATATGGGTCTCCGCTGGTCATGATAAGCGGGATATCCTTTTTTTGTCTGATGATGCAGGCAGGGAATGGGGAAGTGCGTTTGAAAGAGCAGACAAAAAAATGGATAGATATATGGTGCGGATGCTCCTTTGGGATTTATCTGATTCATATTCTTTTTCTGGATCACTATAAAAAATATGTGGAGCCGGACCAGGTTTCAGCATGGATTGCAGTGCCGGGACTTACAATCGGAATCCTTGGTATATCTTTTATGTGCGTCTATCTAATCAGAAGACTGCCCTTTGGAACATATATTTCATAAAGAATTCGTATCTGTACTGAACAGTTACAAGAATTCATCAGAGAAATTTTGCAACAGAAAGCCGATTGTGTTATTCTATATAACATAAGGCGTACTTGAATTAGTCCAGCTAAGAAATGTCAATAGAGAATTGAAAAATATTTGATGTTTCTATAGAAATAAAAAAGGGTAAATTTAATAATCCTTTTGACGTTTCATCAAATGGCTGGTTTGAAGGGGGGATGTAT